>NZ_CP193763.1:0-109005 GCF_050847355.1 Limimaricola sp. AA108-03 | reverse complement strand
GGTATAATCGGCTCCCTGGCCGTCTTGGTTTGTTTTATTCGGTAGGCTGACGGTCACCGTGTGGCAGTCTTCATCGCGGTCAGTTCGGTGTATTTCCTCAGGTGGTGTCTTAGCACCTTGAGCGTCGACGCCATAGTCGCAGGAGCTGCCGCACACGCTTCAGCAAGGTAGTTTCGGAAGAAGTGTGGCTCTGGCATCTTCCTCCAGAAGCCGACCCGCCATTTCCTCTTGATGGCCGCCGATAGGGCAGGGAGAACCGCTGCTGGCGCCGGGTTCTGGGACACTAACTCGACCTGCTCGTGCAGAGCCTCTCGGTTCTCCCTCACACCCAACGACCGCCAGATGCCCCGGAGCCTTCGTTCTATGTCCACATCGCTGATTGCTGTGTCTGCCTGAACCAGCGCGTAGTCGGCGAGGAGCTTCTCGGTCTTAGCAACCAGATCCCGCGAGGGCATGGAGTTGAAGTGCGTGCTCCATGACGCACCACGGGTCAGCTCGACCCATCTCTCCCGCAATTCTTCCACCACTGCACTGACGCAAGGATCCGGTTGCAGGGCAGGGGCCTCGTTCATCTCGACCAGCTGTGGCAGAGGCTGCGGTGCAGTAGTGTGGTTAGAATGGATATGGTTATTATATTCGCGTTCGGAGGACTGAACGCCGCATTCAGCTTCCTGAACGTCCGCAACCTGTTCATCGACCTTCTTCTGGCGCCGATCGGTTCCTGCCTTACGCAGAGCAGTGCGCCATTCTTTCCAGAAGGTCACGTTGTGACGCTGGTATCCATTGCCACCGAACAAGCCTCTCTTCGAGAACGAGGCAACCAGCCCCAGGGCGCGAAGCTCCTTGAGGTAGGCAGTGATGCTCGGCTTCGATCTCCCCATACGGGAGGCCAGCTCCTCGTGGGGAGTGTGGCAGTCACCGGTCTTGTGGTTCGCATACGAGCATAGGAGGGTGAGTAGGCGGAACGCACCACTGCTCATCTTGAGATCCATGATCTCGTTGGGCAGGGCAACGAAGCCTCTCCCCGGATTCATTGGGAAAGTCATTCTCAGGCACACTTTTCATGATCCCGCACGCCGAAGGGGCTTGCGGGAGGTGGGAAATGCCTGCTAGGAAGAGGGTGAATATAGGGTCTGTTTTCCTAGCAGACCGGGCGACTAAAGGGCTCAGAGAGGCGGCAACCTTTCTGGGCTCTCGTCTTGTCTGGGGGTTAGCTACTCATCTGCGGCCTCTTCGTGTGTGCATTTTGGGCCATCAATGCACAAGCACCTACCGAGACGCAACAACTAATCGAGAGAACTCCCGATCAAGGTGTAAATTGCACTTTGCAAAGGAGCTATTTTTCAAGGGTTTCGGCGTGATTTCGGCCCTGAACTTTTTTCGAGAGCCTTCTGAGAGCCCACGCTGAACGGGCAGTAGGCAGCACTAATATACACGCATTGCGTGAAACTGAGTGGATTTATAGAAGTACTTTCAAGGGCCTCACCCTCTGGTAGCCATTTTTGGTTCGCGTTCCACGAGAATCAGGCGGCCTCCGACTTGATCAGGGCAGCCTACCGAGGCTCAGAGCAGCCGATCAATCGACACGAAGATCTGCACGAGGATGAAGTGCGCCCTTTGGCTTGGACACGTCAGGCCGGCTGGTTTTACCAAGCTTGGGCGCCGAACTCGATCTTTGCAAACTCCAGCCATCTCTTCAGGGCTTGGACCGGGCAGGTCTGATCGCTGGAGCGGCGGGCGATCTCGATCTCGTGCCAGCCGGTCTTGCCGCGCAGCGTGACAAGAACGCCGGCCTCGAGAACCTTGATCCAGCCGCTGCCCTAGATGGTGTCGTCCTGGCCGTGATCCAGTCCGACGATTTCGGAGCGTCGCAGCACCCCGGCAAAGCTCACCAGCAGCATGGCCCGGTCGCGCAGCCCGCGCAGGTCGTGGCTGAGCGTCGCGAGCATGGCCAGAAGCTCGTCCGGCCTGATCGCCTCCATCTGTTCCAACGGTCGGGCATGGCGGCAGCAGATGCCGACGAGAACGCTCGAGATGTGCTGATCGCGCCGGTCGAGCCGAAAGTCGCGCTGCGCGTAGCCCCCAGACAGTCCGGCAAGACGGCGATCGATCCAGGCTACCGACAGCGGGCGTGCCTTACCCGAAGGCGCGGCGAGATCGGTGATGTAGAGCCCGACCAGTTCGGGCGACGGGGGCAGGGGGTTGGCGCCCTTCATTCGACACCAACGCGCGAAGGCCTCCAAGTTGCGCGTGTAGGCGGTTCGGGTGTTCTCGGCAATGGCGTGGTCGAGGTATTGGCGGGCGGTGTCGACCAAACGGTCGAGGCTGCCGGAGCCCGCGACGTAATCGGGCAGGACGAGCGGCGCGGGATGTTCGGGGTTTTCAGACGAATTCGATATGCCAAGCGACCGATCATCTTCATGTCCGATAAACCAAGATTACCGGACATGCGAGACAACCGTACAGCGCGGCGGTTAAAATGCCATGGAATGGACAAAAGCGCCGCGACCCGGTAGCGCGAGAGGCATGTCCGTTCATCCGCATCCTCATCTTCCCGTACCCTCCTGGCCTGCTGCTCCGGGCTGGGCCGTCACGGGCCGTGCCGCCGATCCCGAGGAGGCCGCGTTCCGCGCCGGCGCCGCGCTGGCGCATCTGCAAGGCGCGATGGCCCAGCCGGGCTTGCCTCTGACGCTGTGGCGCGACCGGCTGGCGCTTGAGGCCGCGGCGGCAACTGTGAGGTGTTCGGGGCGCCCGGAGGGTCTGGCAGAGCTGCGCGACGCGCTTCATCTGGCGCGCCCCGGCGATCCGCTCGGGCCGGCGGGCGAGATCGGCCAGGCCTGGCGTCGCGCGGTGACGCGGCCGCTGACCGCGCGCGGCCTGGCGCCTCTCCCCGGCGTCGCACCGGAGCCGGTCAGGCGCGAGCTGGCGCGGAGCGGGGCCCCCATCGCGCGGGGCCGCGGCCACGCTTGAGACGGTGCTCAGGGAGGCCCCCCGGGCCGAGACGGCGGCGCTGATCCTCGCCGATGCCGCACTGGCCAAGGTACTTGGCTGGGATCGGATCGTGCCGCTGCTGGTGCTTGGCCTGGCACCGCGCGATCTGCGGCGCGATGGGGATCAGCTGCGGCTGGCCTGCCACCAGGCCGTGGCCCGCGCTGCGGCCCGGGCCGCCGGTCTGGCGCACGACCTGACCCGCCGCGCCGCGCGGCTGTACGCCGTGGCACCGAAGCTGCGGGCCAAGGGCGCCGATGCGGCGATCGAGCTGTTTCTCGCGCAGGACGCACTGACGCCTACAGCTTTGACCCATCTGATGTCGGACCGCGCCGCGCGGCGGCTCTGCGACCGGCTGGTTTTGCTGGGCGCGCTGCGCGAGCTGACCGGCCGCGACAGCTTCCGGCTCTACGGGCTTTGAGCATGGAGATGATCGACCGCGAGCTCACCGAGCTGCCGCGCGAGCTGCGCTGGCGCGAATGGATGCGGCGGATCGAGGCGGTGCTGTTCGCCAGCGCCCGGCCGGTGCCGCGCGCCGATCTGGCACGGGTCGTGGGGCAGGGGGTGGCGCTGGATCTGCTGATCGATGATCTCGCCGCGGAGCTGGCCGACCGACCCTACGAGATTGTGCGGGTCGGCGACGTCTGGATGCTGCGGACCCGGGCCGCCTACGGCGCGGTGATCCGTGTCGCCGCCAATGTCGGCGATCGGGAGATCAGCCTGTCCGAGCGTGACCTCGCGGTGCTTGCTGCCATCGCCTACCATCAACCGGTCACCCGCAACGGGCTCAGGGACATCTTCGGGTCCGAGATCTCCCGCGAGCTGATCGGCCGGCTGGCGGCGCGGGATCTGATCGCACCGGGGCCACGCGCGCCGCGGCGGGGCGCCCCCTACACCTACGTCACCACGCCGGGCTTCCTCGCCGCCTTCGGGCTCCAGGATCTGCGCGACCTGCCCGATGCCGAAGCGCTGCACGATGCGGGGCTGACGGGATCGTAGACAGCTACAACGTCACGTCTTCAAAATCTGACTGATCTTTGCAAGAACTTCATCCGCCCCGCCGGCCCAGTCTGCGATCTCGATGCCAGAGCTGTTCATGGCTCGACGACGCGTCTTAGGCTTTACCTTGCTTTGCATAAAGTCTTCGAAGACCACCACTGGTACTGTCTTCACCTCGTAGTCGTCTCTGAACACTTGCTCTGTCAGCAGTGCTTCAAGAACGTTCACCTCACTTGTCGCAGCGTAAACAGCCGCTTGAATCTTGGCGTCGCGGATAATGATATCAGCGGTATATTCCTTGTGATCCTTGGACAAAGCTTCTCGCTCGCCAACATGGAACTGTGAACCAAAGCGTTCCTTGATCGCCTCAGTAAGCTCTTCGCGGAAAGCGTTGCTGATCCTATCACGTGACAGAAATGCAAGGTCCTGAATGCGATTCAAGAACGACATGAACCTGACGGCTGCACTACCCAAGTCTGCTTCATCAGTCCAATCGCTTAGAAAGAGGGAATTCTCTTCATCGAATGCGATACCGTGCTCGGTTGCGAGCTGCCTCATCGCATCCATTTTCGTATCGGTTGTTAGGTCACCGGCAACGTCTTCAAGAAGGGCCAGCGTATCACCCCCATCACGCATGCGAACAAGGCCATCTGATCTCTCGCCGAACACGACCAACGGCTCACCATGAAGCCAGCTGAAGGGAGTCTTGATCGCATAGCCCAGGGGGATCTCTCGGACGGAGAGACCCTCACAAAAGGCAGCACAGATCTTCTTCTGCGCGTTCATACAATCATCTCTCCCTGAGCCGGAGCAGCAAAGCGGTATAGTTCCGAAGCAATCGTCACGGCACTATGGAGCGTAACGTCAAACTTCTCTGTGCACTCTCCAGTATAGCTCGGCCAGAAGCGAAACGTATCCCGATCTCGGGTCACCCCTGGAAGCACTCTATCGATGTCTCCCGTCGCAACGTGGCAGTGCCAGTTTGAGTGCGATGTGTGAAGATCATGACTACACAACACTGCCAACTGATCGCCGCGGACCTCCCCAAGCATCGCGTAGAAGCTTTCAAGCAGCGGATTCAACTGCAACAGAACACGGAACTCACGCTCACCGGAACGAAGGGATATAACACGCCATTGCCAGTCCGGCGAAAGTTTCAGCTTCTTGCGTCGCAGAGGCCATGAAGCGCGATCAATCTCGCCATTTGACCATTGACCATAGCTGACAACCGTTTTCTCGAGCCGAATAACATCTTTGAGCTTCATAAACCGGCGTTCCAGACAACCTATGGATCTTGGTAAGATTACAACTTCCGGTTTGTCAAACTCGCGCTTGCCGAGAGCCGACCTACAGAAGTACCTGTTTCGTTTGTGTTACCCCAGTAAATCCGTCCCAGACCAAGTCCGGAGATGCAGAAGGATCGTCTCAGTTGCCTGCAACCGCAACCAGAGCGTTAACGGATCACGTGGGAGCAGCTGGGGGACATTCCTAAGTCGCCGAGTTCGGGCATGGCCGAACTATGAACTGACTGCGTTCTCATGATCGGACGCCTGAAAGATGCGCGGCGAATGTCCGCCCTTCCCTCCCAAGACTTCTCCCGGCCCATTCCGGACCTTTGCAGGCCCCGCCAGGGCTGCGCCGCGGCGTCCTGAGAGCGGTTATCGGCGGCTGCGCACAGCATTGGTCATCTCGCGGCCGTCAGCTATGCGGGATAGAGCGGATGCCCGGTGAATGGGCAGCTCTCAATGACGGAGGGAAACGGTCATTCTCGAACGCCGATCACGCCGCTACGGCGCCAGTTTTCGATGCTGGTTCACAGTATGCGAGCGACGCGAAGGTGGCAGCGACCCGGAATACCCGCGAATGTTATGCTAAGCAGGTGACGTCAGCGCGGACTCGATCGCCACGACAGCGGCATGTCCGCCGGATAGAGTGCGCTCGACGAGGGCTTGCAGATGCGCGGTCGTCGCATCGCGCGTTCCGACATAGCCGGACTGCACAAGTTCGGCGAACCCTCCTGACCGCAAATAGTGGCCGTCGAGTTCGCGGTAGCTGAGGCGCATGCCGCCCCTCGGACCCACGAGCTTGTTTTCGGCACGTAGCCCCTCGAAATGGTCGAGACTGATCAAAAAACCAGCAGACTTGGCCTCGGCGTTCCGGCGCATGAACTTCAAAAAGAAGGCGCCGGCGTTCAAACGGTAGGACCCACTTGGCGACATATCACGATCAAAGCGCTTCATCCGCGCAATCTCATCCTCGAGCTGCTCATCGACCCGCAGCAGCCAATCATGGCCGTCATCGACCTCGACGGTGGACGACCCGGACTTCACGGATCGCTTCCGCGATTTCCCTCGCTCGAGCATCTTGTACTGCACCATGACGATCGAGCCGCGCCGACGGTTCAGATAGATCAGATCGACCCCGAACAGCTCTTCGAGCGGCCTCTTGTTTGCGGTCAGAACCTCAAGGGTGCGATCCCGCCCCTCAAACCTCGCACGCCCAGTCAGGTCGCTGTCGGCGAGCCGAAGGCCTGAGATAAAACGCGCATCGTGCTCTATTACGGCATCTTCGAGCAGTCGCACAGTGCCGAGGGCCGTCGCGCCCCCCTCGTTCAGCGCAAGATGCGATGCTTCGTCCGAGCCACCAAAGGCCTTGATGGCCAAGCGGACCGCGTCGTCCTGTAGCGCGCGGGCATCGGTGATCCGCCTCGGCCTTTGTACGAGCGTCGCGATGCTCCTGAGAGCGCCAATGGCCTCCTCGGACGCGGCGAGCTGCGTGAGGAACGCCAAGCCCAACTTGGGCGAGAAACTATGGAGCCCAGGCTCGAGAGCCCGCATGCCATCGCGCCTTTGACGCAGGGAAGGAGCGTCAATAGCGTTGAGAAGGCTATCATAGCGTGGTCCGACAACCGGCTTCACATGATCGAACACCACGCGGGTTTCGAAGGTCGACGTGGCGCTCTTCGAGCTAATCAATCCGACCGCCAGGTTCGGCGCGTTCTCGGTCAGAATGATGGCGAGCGCATTCTTTGCGACCTCACCAACTTCATCATGCGGAAAATTCTTCGAGAACCGTCGACCGCCTCGCCGACTCTCATCAAGTGCGGCCGCGTCGGCCTCGTCGAGACAGAGTGCTCTGCCCCCTGAAAACGCGACCATCTGAAACTGGAGTTTTGGGCTATACCCGGCTGAGACGAGGAGCGAAGCCATGAAGGCATCGAAGTTTTCGGACGCGCGGAAGGCGTTCCTCCTGAAGCAGGGCGGCTAAGGACAACGTCGTTGTCGAGATCCTCCATCGCAACGCGCGCAGGGGAAGAATGACGGGCGCAGTCGGGGAGGGACAAAAATGAAGGTATGAGACGGTTTCAGTTGAGGGGTCAGCTTTGCGTCTCTCGACAGACCGCTTTTCGCACCCGCAGCGAACGACGCTGTCCGCCCAACCTACCAGTCCGGCGGAACCGACCCTATTCGCGCACCCTGGCCCGGGAAACCGAACCGTCGAAATACTGCGGCCATCCACGGCGCAGCGTTTCTTGACGGACATTTCTCAAGCCCGTGCCATGAACCCAGTTCCCGGGCATGGAACATCTGGATCCCGCTCATCTCCTCGACGCCCAGCCGGTGGCGCAGCAGCTGACCACGGCAGACTACGTGAAGCTGCTCCATCCGATCACTGCGATCGGAAAGCCGACGATCATGACGGCCGTAACCGGAATGCGGATGCACAGCAGAATTTACCGGACCTATGAGGCGCCCTGGATCGCCGAGTGCTGCGTTGACACAGCCGCCTACATCACCCTGAACCGGTTTCATGGCCCGCGTCGGGACCGGCGGCTGGCCGCCCTGAATGCCCTTTACCTTGACCTCGACGTCGACCTCGCGCCTCGGACCCTCGCCTCGGATCCGGCGGCATGGGCGCAGGCGTTCACCCGCGACGTCGAGCGCCGCGGTCTGCCGGTCCCGTCCTTCGTGAACTTCACGGGGCGCGGGCTTGCGGCCATCTGGTTGATCAATGACCTGCCCCCGAGGGCCAGGCGGCGCTGGAGCGCGGCGCAGAAGGCGCTCATCGGCCTGTATAGGCGTTATGGCGCGGACCCTCGCTGCTGCGACACCGCCCGGGTGTTCCGAATTCCGGGCTCGATCAACCTCAAGAGTGGCCGCACGGTCGAAATCCTTGGCGGAAGCCTGCAACGCCATTCCTTCGAAGATTTTGCGGACCGGATCTACATCGCCTCCGGTCGACCGACCCGCCGGGAACTGCAGGCCCGAAAGAGACAGAAGGCGTCTTCGGGGCAGGGCGGGTCGCGCCGGTCCAGGCTGAGCCCCGGCCAGCGCTTCGTCGCAATTCAGGAAGACTTGGAGCGCCTGCTGGATGCCTGGGGCGGTCGTGTGCCGGTCGGCCACCGGAACACATGGCTGCACCTGTGGGCCACCTGCCTGACGCATCAAGAGAACCCCGGGGATGTCGACGCGCGAACCCATGCGATGGCGAGCATCGCGACCCCGGGGCTCTCCACCAACGAGGTGGGCGCCATCGCCAAGCATGCCGCGGAAAGGGCAGCGCTTCCCCGAAGCGGATCACCGATGTCGGACGGCCGCTATCATTATGCCGGCGAGACGCTTGCCGACCTGCTCTGCGTCTCGGACGAGATCGCGCGTGCGCTCGGCCTGCGGCAGATCTTCTCGCTCACCGAACGCAAGCGTCGGAAAGCCGACAAGCAGCGGATGCGCCGATCGAACTCCGGAGCCGTGACACGCGCGCGCTATCTCGCTTCGAACGCAACATCCCGCACGAAGCCGTGGGAGGCGCAGGGGATTTCGCGGGCCACCTGGTATCGCCGGCAGAAGGCCGAGGCAGAGACGTCAAACATGCGGGAAGCCCGAGAGCATCTTGGTGAGACAGGTTCGTGCCCACTACAAGGAGCTTTGCTCTGCCGAAGGCTCGGGGAGGGAGAGGGAGTTACCCGGACAACTGGTCAGTCGTCTCCAAACACGCCCACGCGCACGACAGGCGCCGAGAACCTCGCCAGAATCCAGGGGGAGCGATCGGGCGCCGACAATGGAGCACGGGAGGCGCCGTCGGTGTCGGCCCGGACAGAACTGGTCGTCGTCCGACACCGGGCAGAGACGCCGGAAGGACAGGTCGTGACCGGCTTCCAGGCAGACGGGGTGGAGCTTCGCCGGATGGCGTTTGCCTCCATTGGCGGCACTGGCCTCACCCCATCGATCGGTCACGCTTTGCACAGGGATGCCACCGCGAAGCCGCGAGGCGCCAAGAGGAAGTCCGAGCTGAATTGTCGCCCCCATTCAATCGCGGTCGCGCCAGCCCGGCCGCATGACCTTGTCGAGGTTCTCGTATGGCGCGGAGTCGAGAAAGCGCTGGAGGCGCTCTGGATCCCTTGGCCGATCCCGTCCGGCGGTGTTTCCGAGGTGCCGCATCCAAAGGCTCACCCCGATGGCGACGACGACGGAGGCGACAGAGAGGATGATCTCGAAGGTGGTCATGGGCTCTCCTGCATTCGATGTTGCATGATAGCATGAGAGACCGGATCACGCCGAGGAAGGGCGGACAACATGCCAAGGATCTGCAAATGGGGCAATGTGCTCGCCGTCAGGATCCCCGCCGCCTTCGTCCGTAAGCTCGGGCTCAGAGCCGGCGCTCGCATCGATCTCCACGCCAAGGGCGGTCCTGTCGTCACCTTTATCCGCCGGAGACGTCTGGGAGGTATCCTGACCGGGCTTCGACGGTTCAGGGGGCGGCCATCTGAGAACGGCAATTTCCGCCGCCATGAGGCGCACGATCGGTTTCCAGTCGCCTTCAAGAAAGCTCGCGGCACGGTGGATCCCGAGATCGACCTCGGACTTTGAAATGGGCTGGGAAAGACAGGATGGGCGTGAGCCCCAGGACGGCAGTGAGAAAGTCGATCAGGATAGTAACAGGGTGACCTTGCTGCTGAAGGCCTAAACGTCCTCCTGTTCCTCCGCCCTCTCTCTGGAGGGAGGGGAAGACGGGAGAACCTTCACCGCTGAATTGCTTCGCAAAGTTCGACTGGGTTGTGCTGATGGGCCCGACGATCCCGCGGCTGTCCGGCGGGAGCGCACGAAACGCGCTCGCGGCGATCTCCTGATTGAGCGCATGTGCGATTGCCACGACGCTCGAGAAATGCCCCCAATTTCATGATGCCCACTCATAGTCCGCCGGTCGTCTCGGGCCTGTCTTGACGAAGGCCCGAGACGAACAGCGGACTACGTTCTGCTTCTATCGGTTTGATCCGCTGGAGAGCGGCACGCGGTTGCATGGCTGTCGATCTCGGGACCTTCGATCTTTTCCAAGACAAGGACGTGACCGATGACGACATCCAACTCCCTCGAAGACCTCGCCTTTCATGCCATCCGCAGCGGTCGCGTCTTCGCGCGCCTCTGGCGCGACGCCGGGATCGAAGCCCACAGGACCACACGCCCCTCCTGGACCGCCACGTTCAACCAGCTCGATGAGGGTCAGTTGATCAAGGGGGTCGACCTCGACGGCGTGGCGGCCATGGGCGACGCGCTGCGTCGCGCGCTCAACATCGAACGCCCGGGTTATGGTGACCGCGCGATGCAGGAGGATACGCGGTATGACGATCTGGCCTGGGAGCCGCGCCTCAACGAACTGCGTCGCGTGTCAGAAGCCTACAAGCACTTTCGTGACTGTCAGGAACGCTATGCCGACCGCCTGACGGCCGAACGCGAGGCCGCACGCGCGTTCTGACCCTGACTCGGCCGGGCCTCTCACCGGAAAGACTTGCGGCGGTCAGGTCGTCTCGGTGACCACGCGAGGATCACCTCGGATGACCCCGCCGCTTCCGGTGGGCCTTGAGATCGAGGCGGGCTGGCCTGCCCCTGGAGCCGGCCAGCCTGTGCACCTATTTCGTCTGGCCGTGTTCAACTCGGCCTGAATGCGCAGACCTGCATGAAGACCCATTGCGCCCCGGACGGCGTTGAGATCGAAGCTCCTGATCTCGAGAGAGGTCTTCTCGTTCCGCGGAGAGGCCCGGTTTCCCATGCAACGCAACGGCGTCGGACGCACGATATCCAAGGCGACGGATTGCGCTGACAAGCTCTTCTGAGCGTCGTGTTGAGAAGGTCGGTTGCTGCGATGAAGGAAGTGGCCAGTCTGCGCGATACAATCGGCCGCATCGGGACAGGAGGCCTCCCTGGCGCTGGTGCGCAAATCAGTGACGGGCGCTTCCGCCCCTCATTTTGCCGCCCTTGCCGCGGATCTACTGCAGCCCATCGGCATAGTCCCTCAGCAGGCGCAGGCGATCCGTGGCATAGGCCACGATCTGCTCCGCGATCTCGACGGGATAGCCTTCTGGCAACCCTTCCGACGCGCGGGAGAGCGCACCGGGCGCCGCCGCCGCAAGCGCCTTGAAGGCGCGCAGCCGGGCCTCCAGGGGCACGCCGGCCTTGCGGGCCGTCTCGTCGAAATGACGCGGCACGATCCGATCCAGTCGGTAATGACCGCGCCGGCCCACCGACATGGCCAGTTGCAGATCCTTATGCCGGAACGTCGAGCGAAGCTGCTGCGGCGCCGCGCTCATGATGTCGTAAAGCGGGGTCAGCCGGAATCCATCGCCCTCGAGGAAGATGGAGAAGTTCTTTGCATGCCCGTCGATCCCGGCGATCATCCAGTTGAAGAGCTGCGCCTTCAGGAATGCGGCCTGGTCCGCGATCGGATCGTCGGACTGCCGCAGCAGCGCGAAGCACTCCCTCATCGAAGGGCCGCCATGCTGCTGATACTTCTGCCCGGAAAAGCGGCCCATGGCCTGAAGGAAATCCTCCTGAGGGACGCGCACCAGCCCGCCCGCCCGCCGCGGTCGCCGATCGAACCGCTCGACCACGAGCGTGATCTGCTCCTCGAAGTGGTGGATCTCAGCCTGGGTCGCCTCGAGCCCCATTTCCCGCGCGAGACGCAGGCAGAAGAACTCGTTCTCGACACTCTTGGTAAGGTCGAGACCGCCGCCGACCACGCCCATGGGTCTTTTGAAGATATGCGTCGTGGGGGTCAGCCCGGTCGGCCTTAGCCAGGCACCATCATGCTTGAGGTATGCGGTCTTTTCCTGCGCGCCTGCGAGCGAGATCCGGAAGGGCTCTTCCGGATTTATACCGAGCGGCGTCGTGCTGAGCGATCTGAGGGTTTCCGCGATCTGGGCCTCGGATTGCGGCGTGCCCTCGATCCGGAACGGGTCGGCCGGCGTCACCCCATGGGGCAGGAACTGCATTGCCCCCACGCAATCCTGGCCGATCGCGGCGAGGAGGTCGTGGGTGCGATCGCTGCGCGCTTCCGTGCGCTCCGCGATCACCCGTCGCAGTTCAGGAACATCGGGAAGCAGGTTCTCGAAGACCGCATCCACGTGGTCCCCGTTCTGGGTCGAAGACACCAAGGGCAGGGACCGCGAGATCGGAAAGCGGAACTCCCATCCCAGCCAGGCCTCGTCGTAGCGAAAGCTCGCGCCGGCGGAGGAGCGATAACCATAATATCCTGCGAGCCGCCCGTTGAGATAGACGTCGAGCGTGTGGGTGAGCGATCTGCGCCCCATCAAAAGATATCCTCGGGCCTGGGCCGCGCCGCTTGGGGGGAGGCCCCTCGCCGGGGCACGAGGCCGAGGTCCAGCTCGAGCGCCGCCACCACGGCGAGAAGAAGGCTCAGCTTGGGTTCATGGGCGGCCGTCTCGATCCGCGAGATCTGGCGCGGGTCCGTGCCGGCCTGCCGGGCCAGATCGCCCTGCGACCATCCCTTCGCCTTGCGCGCCTGACGGAGCTGATGGCCCAAGGTTTTCACGTTCCGGAATATACTCGCGTCCATGCCTGCCCCACATGTCATGCTTGTAGCATCTACTTATATGCCATTCTTGTAGTTTTAATGCTATACAGCAAACTTGTAGATAAATGCAAATATGCCAAACGTGATGTAAGGGTGTGCAGGCTTTCTGTCCGTTCCAAGACAGCCTCCAGTTCCCGTCCGCGTTTCATGCAGGCCGACTTCGTCTGTCGGGGGACAGACGCTATACTGGCAGAATGGCTATCGCATCTCATCCAAGCCCGACCTCGCAGGACCTGACCCTGTCAGATGGCACGGTGGCGCTCGACGCGCTCCTCGAAGCGCTGCACCTGACCAGGACCGAACTTGCATGCGTGCTCGGCATGTCGCCGGGGTCCTTGTCCACGGCCCAGCGTCTGTCGTCGGAGGTCTCGCAACAAAGACTTCGGGATTTGGTTGAGATCCTCGTGCGGGTCACGCCGTGGGCCGGATCCCTCTCCCGGGCGTTCGCTTGGTTCTCGACGCAGCCCCTGCCATCTTTCGGTGGCCGGACCGCGGCGGATCTGGTCCGAGAAGGACGCGCCGAAGCCATCAGGTTCTATGTTTCCCGCATTGCCCTCAGCGGTTACGCGTAAGGCAGCAAACCAAGGCGGCGGCTGACATCGACATGCCTTGCGAACGCCCCTGAAACATGAGGAGGGGGTAAGAGCTTGGCTATGACACGTCCGGTTTCGCTTGACGTCAGCCTGCGTTGGAAACGGGAATTTTCCTCGGAACGCCCGGGCCAAGGCACCTATCTCGGAAAACATACTTGGTGGGACAGACAGCTCGGTTCGGAAGATCGGGAAGCATTTCCTTTGTAGAGCCGCAAACCCCCAAAAAAGTTTTTCGCTTCGAGCGAACGACCAATCTTCTCCTTGCCAGGCAATGACGCCTGAAACCAAGCCGCCAGATCGGCTGAATGCTGCAAGGAAACAAATTCATCATGCTCACATACAATAACCGGCTGGACGTCTCATTCAAGAATACCATGGATATCCACGCCTTCTACCAGTATCTTTCCGGCCCGAACGGACCCGTCGATTTTGATTACATCATTCGGTCTCCCGATATCCTGAGTCACCTCAACGAACGGAAATACGTGACATTCGTTGTCGACGGGCAGCATGTCGTCCATGCTAACTCGTATAAACGTCGCGACGAACTGTCAGGCGTCATCGAAGAGCGCCCTTTCACGGCAGAGGAGGCGGCTGAATTCGACAGTCAGCCATATCAAACTCATGCAGAATGGGCGGCGACCTTCTGGGGATCTGAAAGCAATGCTATTCATGCAAAGGTTCATCACAAAAAAGACACGGGAACCATCAGGTTCGTCACCCGGGGCGGCCCCCCTCGCGGAATTGTCCGGGCTCTGAGAAGGGTCTTTTGTGAGGTCGAGATCGAAGCCTTCTACGATAACCCACAGAGGTTCATATCGGGGTATTACTGAAGAACGGTCGGCATCATTCTTGGTGAAGTAATTGACACTGAGAAGCGGTAGTGCGGAGGCTGAGAACAGCCTCCACATTCGTCTCAATCTCCCTGACCTTGTTTTCAACCACTCGCCACCTCCTCGGCGCCGCAGGAGCAGGTCTCGCGCGTCCTGACCTGGTCATCTGCGGTATGGCAAAGCCTGCGGCTGGCGTCATACAGGGCCACGAGTTCCGACTTCGCGATCGACGGCACGGCGGCGGTGTTGTGCCGCACCATATCGAAATCGATGACGTCGAAGCGGGCCCACAGCTCAGCTGGGCTGCAGGCCATGGCACGCAGGAACAGATGGGACTGCGCGCTCCCGGCGTCATCGAGCATCTTCAGCCGACCGGCACGTCCACCCACGCGCTGGATCGCAAAGTCGGCCTCGGCCCGGCTGCAGAACTCGTAGTCAGGATGCCGCGTTTCCAGTGCAGGCCGTGGTCGCGGCTTGGCGCGACGCTCCCAGATCTGGATCGCGCAGCGCCGCTCGCGCGGCCGACCGTTGGATCCCACCATCTGCACCGTGGCCTCGATGTCATCGACAAGGTGGAAGGCCGAGTCGAGCTGGTTCTGCACGCTCGTCTTCCGGAAGCTGAGCGGCACCGTGATCGTGATGGACTGTGCTTCCGCCGCGGCTGAATTGAAACGCGCGATGGCCTCCCGGGTCGGTGCACCTCCGGCAATGTCATCAATGACCACCCGGTCGAACAGCACAGCGGCGTCGGCTTCGGGCATGTTGCGCTTCCCCCCAGCCGCAGTCGCAGTCACGCCGTCGTTGGGCTCACAATGTGCCGGCGCGCCGGGCGTTGCCTGCTGCGCGGCCCTGTCAGCCTCATCGACCGACTGTGTTTCAGGGGCGGCGGGCACCTCCTGTGCGATCTGCCGCGGCATCGACACTGCGGGGTCAGCAGTTACGGTCCGAGCTTCCTCGGCCAAAGCCGCTACGTAAAGTTCGATGATCTCGCTCATGTTGATCGAACCGCCGCCGGCGCCGTTGCGGGCATGCTTCGACATATCGAGACGCGCGAAACGCTCCTCCAGCGCCTTCGGGTTGCAGCCGGTGGCCCGCAGAAAGATGTTGGACTGCGGGCTCCAGTTCTGGTCGACCGGCTTCAGCTGACCGGCATGCGCGCCCACGCGCCGGATCACGAGATCCGCTTCGGCTTGGCTGCAGCGTTCGAAATGCGGATGCTCAGTCTCGAGCGCATGCAACTGGCGTGGTTCCGAGCGGCGCTCCCAGATCTGCAGCACACAAGGGACATGAACGGTCTTGCCTTCGTAGATGAAGGCATCCTGCGGCACCTCCTCCTCGTGCACGAGGTGCAGGCGCGTGTCGACGCGGTTCTGCATGGTCATCTTGCAAAACGACGCTGGCAGGATGAGTGCGACGACGTCGGCGAGGCTGGCTGCATGGTTCAGAAAAGCGAGTGCCGTATTGTTGCGGAAGGGTGGATTGCCGATGATCAGGGTGCGGCCCAGGGGGCCCGTGGGCGACCAGCTCAGGAAGTCGGCATCGATGATGCCCGGCGCCTTCGGATCGAGGTCGAGCGCGATGCAGTTGGGCCCGAGATGGCGTGAAAAGGCGCCGGTGCCGGCGGAGGGTTCGATGATGGTGTCGAAAGGGTTGGCGACGTAGCGCGCCAGAACCCGCTCCACGTAGGCAGCCGCAAGCTGCGTGTTGGTGTAATACTGGCTCATCTCCGCGGCGGTGGAAACGTAGGAGGTGCCGGCGGGTTTGCTCTTGGTGGTCATGGATCGTGTCCCTCGTTGTCTGCGAGGGGGAAATTGATCCGAGAGCCCAAACCCAGAAGCGGGTTTGTTCCTAATTAGCTATTAGATTTCAATGACTTGAATTGGGGAGAAGATTTTTATGCGGTCGCAGCCTGTGCGGCATGGCCTGTCTGCCTGACGGAGCCATGCTCGGCCGAGACAAGGTGGTATCAGCTGATTTCTGCAGCTGGCTGCGCATGCCGCAAAACGAGCCTATGCTTCTCGGCATGGCTGACCCGTTCCCCCCGTTCCCGAGCGCGCAAGATCTGATACGGCCCAATGGCAAGGTTGACATCGATGACCGTCTCGAAGTGCTCGGCCTGAGCAGGGCCGAACTCGCGCTCGTTCTCGACCAGCCGGAGGAAGCGCTGAGTGAGCGTGCACGGCTGGAAACGCCGGAAACGCAGCGCAGACTCAGGGATCTGATTGAAGTCCTCGTGCAGGTCGTCCCATGGGCTGGCTCATTTTCTGAAGCCTATGCTGGGGTTTCGACATGGCCCCTCGCGTCCTTCGGTGGCCGAACCGCGGCGGACCTGCTGCGGGAGGATCGCGTCGAGGCAGTAGCCTCCTACGTCACCCGGATTGCTCAGGAGGGCTACGCGTGAGATGGACCGGACGGGCATGCAGGAGGCGCCACCGGTGTGCCGGGCCAATCTGGTGACATCGGCTTGCACCAGCAGGTCCATGAGCCCCCGGCTGGCCCGCGGATATTTTAGAGGACGCTCTCAACGACGTTGGACGGGCGTGGGGTGAAAAGGCTTTCGCTGGCTCAATGACCAAACCGGACCTCCCCAAAAGCCGGCGCTTATACCGGTCGGTGAGACACGATCGGTGTTTGGGGAGACTCTGCCCCTGCTTCCTCTTCAGATAGGGCGGTTCAACATATGCCCTGCAGGTCCGAAAAGGCCTCCTGCCGCCCGAGCCCGGTGAACACAGGGAATAGGGCGAAGGAGCTACGGACCTGGACCCTCCGAAGGGCAGCCTGCTCGTCCAGCCGCCCAAAATGAATTGCAGACATCTACTAGTCAGTGGGAGCGGTTGTCCTGGAGGGCGAGGCTGTCTGCCTTTGCGGGCTTTCCTCTTGCTGCAGGCCCTGGCGCGACACTGAATGCCCGCGTGATTTCAGGCGGTTTGTTTCCGGCTTTCCGCCATGGACCCAGATCCCGTTTGCCGGGTCAGTTCCCCCCGGCCGGGAGCATGCCATCGGGGCACGTCAACGGATCCGCTGTCGCGGCGGATCCCTTCCGTTCACGACATTGAAAACTGAAAGGACAGACCCATGGGTCTTGATATGGGCTTCGTCAAACGTCGCGCACAAACCGAGATCGCCTACTTGCGCAATCATAGCCAGTTCGCCAACAGCTTCTTTGAATTGGACCTCCCCCCGTCCGAGGACGACAGTACCGATTTCCAGATCGAAGACTGGATGGTCGAAGCGGTGGCCTGCCAGTGGGACACCGATGACACAGAGGTCGCGCGCGCGGAAGCTGCGCTTTCGGAGGCGGAGTTCGAACGGATTTGTTGGAGCCATGAATACGATCATGACACCTCGGAACTCCGGGCGGCCTACCGACGGATTCTTGAAAGGCTGCACGAGGCTGTCACGGCTTCGGACCCCGTGGTGTGCTACTGGTCCGCTTGAAGCACGACCTCCACCAATTGATCTCCTCCGGGGTTTTCGAGCCCAGCAACGCAGGTGAATTGTCTTGGCGATCGCCGTCGCGGCGCCCTCCGTGTCAGGGGCCGCGGCGGCCTCGTCCTAATGGAGAGGACGATGACCACGGCAGATGTGCTCACCAACGTGCACGGCCCGGAGCTTCGGCCGCGGCCAGGTTCTGCTCTGCCGGGCATGGGAAATGGCCCAGTGGTGCAGGGGAGAACACGGGGCTGCGCGCTTTGCTGGACCGCATGATCCGGAACAAGGGCTGCCAGCCCGGGCAGGCGGGTGCGAAATGACACGCCGACCAACACCGTCGGCGCGCGGGACTTCGCAAACCGGTGGGGGTCTTCGAAAAGCTCCGGAACGTCGCAAGGGCTGCCGGCGTTCCATGCGCCATGGGCGATCGTGAGAGCCGCGATCTCGGCAAGCCGAAAACATCGTGTATGCCCTGCCGCGCCGCAGAGCGATGTCTGGGCGGCGCTTGGTGTTCGCGAAACCCCACATCGCATGGTCATCACGTGGCGCCGCTGGTGCTGGCAGCGTCTTCTGGCCACCATCCACAAATGTCAGCTGCACCTGAAATCACCGTGGCTATGGTGCACAAGCACGACGAATGCACCAACGAGGCAGCCACAACGCGCCGGTGCCGGACAGAAATTCGCGGCGCATCCCGATCTCTTTTCAACATTGAAGAGGAGGCATCGTCGGTGGAGGACGAATTCCGTTCAGACGCGTCTTTGGGCAGGCCTGCGGACATCAGGAACCGGCGGTCTGCGCAGCCATGCGGTTCCGCCAGCCAGCGTGATCGACGGCCCTGAAAGACTGAACGGTCGGGGTGGTTGAGAGCACCTCATGTCCAGATAACGCTGCCACCATACCACCTCTGGTGAGCGTAAGGCCGTCGAAGCATGAAGGCCTGTTCGGCGCACGATGCGCGGGTTTAGCCAGCTATCGGAGGGGTGTCGCTCATGCTGGTCCGGGTTGAGACCCACGAACGAGAGCAGGTCGATGACGACGTTGCCTACGTATTTCACGACACGAACACACCTTATGCAGCTTCGCCGAAGGGGCCCCGTGTAACGCCTCAAGGCCAGGAGACCGGGCCTCCCTGACATCATGACCGGGGACAATGCCCACGGTCGCAAGAACCAGCGCCGTCACGCTTGAGTAGAAAATTCGCAGAATCTTTTCCGCGCTTGCGCGGCTGATCCGAGGTCCCGTGCGACACCACGACGGAGACCTACCGGTGACCAAAAATAAAAAGACCATCCCCGACAAAACAGCCGGGTGCGGCATGGAGCAGCTTCTCAGCCGCGCGCGGCTGATCGCGCGTTGGCGGCACGGATCGGACAGCTTCTTCTGGCGGGCCGAAGCTGACGGCCTGCTCGTCCCGATCCGCGATGGTCGCCATGTCCGGTATCTCTGGCCAGCGGTGTTCCGTTTCGAGGGAGGTCTGCCCCCGAAGGGGTTCGAGACAGCCTACATGGCCGATCTCATGACCCCGGAGGAGGTGGCCCGCCGCGCCGAAATGAGCCGCGACACAATCTTGAGAAAGGCGAAATGCGGCTCCCTCTCCGCCCGACGCGTGGGTCTCAGCTTTCGCTTCGTGCCCGCCGAGGTCGATCGGTGGATGGCGACATGGACATGATGCCGCGTGCACGCGCCCGTCTGCACCGTCTTGAACGGAGTCCCCTTGAAAAACCGTATTTTACGGACGTTCGAACAGAACGCCCCACAAGGTTTATGGCCCAAATCTGCGTGGGCGTCCCGTTCATCTGCCTATGCATGAACGGGCTTTCGCCCCGATGAAAGGACAAACCCGTGACTGAACGCACCCTTCGTATCGAGACGCTGCTCGACGTCTATTTGCTCCTTCCCGAACTCTACAGCGAAAGCTCGGCCAAGGCCTACGAGTCGTCGTTCGGCCGGATCGAACGCCTGACAGGCCGACGCCTGTCACAAATCTCGGCAGACGTGGTGGAATGGGAACAGCTGGCGGCAGAGATCGTCTGGGCGGGAGAATTTACCCGGGCTCGGACCCCGGAGGCCCGACAGCGGGCGTTCGATGGTTTCGTAGGTCGCGTCTCTGCCGCCATCCGCCGGGCCCGCGAACGGGCCACGCCCCGGACGGCCGCGGCCTGTGCCGATGCCGCGGCCACATGGGAGCGGGTCGCCCGGTATGTCGCGGCCGCGGAGAACACCTACGATGCCCAAGGGAAAGCCCTCCTGCCCAACAAGGCCTCGCTCTCCATCGAGAACCTGCGCGCGCGACTGGGCAGGGTCCCTCCGATGAGTATCGACACCGCCGGTGCCGTTGCGGCGCTGGCCCATATCCCTCCGAATAAGGTCGACAGCTACCGACGATCGATCCGGTTCTTCAACCGGTTAATCGCGGAGCGCGGCACCCATTCTGCCATCGCCTCGCTCCTCCCGGCGCGGCCGATCGGACCGTTGCCCACGCAGCGCGATCCCGCGATGGATTGGACACGCTGCACCGCAGAGTTTCAGGCCGATCTGGAACGCGTGATTTCGCGGGCTCTCCGGGCGCCGCGGCGCCCTGATCAGTTCGGGGGCCGGCTCGGATCGGATCCAGTGGCCAATCGGCGCCGGGAAACGGGCGGTCGGAAGCGCCCGATCCGCAACAAGGATGCTCGTGCCAAGGCGTTCCGCAGGGCCCTCTCCTGGCTGGCGCGGCACGCCTTCCCAGAGCGGGAGCCGGTTCTCGGCCTCGCGTCGATTATGGATCTGCTCACCGAGGACAACGTCGAAGCGGCGGTCGAACGGTTCCTCGATCGAAGCGCAACGGCGATAAGCCTCAAGGACGCGAAGAAGACCACGTCGCTCACCACCTGGCTTTCGGATCTCGGCACGATCGCCGAGCGGAACGGGGCCGGGGAGGCGTTGGTGTGGGCGATCGAGGACATGCGGCTCGACCTCGGCGAGGAGTCCGATGCCACACGCGAGATGTCGGCGTCCCGGGAGGCATTCGTCAAGCTCGTGGATCGGGACCCCGCCGTTGTGCGCGCTATCGTTACGGGTCCGCGCGTGTTGCTCGCCGAAGCAAGACGGCTGCTGGGCCGAAAGAACCTCACCACGCACCAGCGCACCGAGGCGCTGCATCTTTTCATGGCCGCGACCATGCTCGCGATCCAGCTCGCGCGCCCGCTCCGGACCCGCAACGTCCACGAAATGCTCTCCGAGGGTGACATGCCCGAACTCGTGCCGCCCCGGCGGGAACGGGCCTCGGCATGGCTCGATATCGGCCGGGGCCGGGTAAAAAACCGCAAGCCGCTCGAAGGGCGGATTCCCGACTGGCTGTGGGCGGTGATCTCCGCCTGGATCGACGAGGGGCGCCCGGCCTGGCGTGACCGGGCCACCGTCAAAGACGCCGCTGCGGCAGACATGTCAGACATCGGGGCGGGACAGGCCAGGACATGCGACGATGCCAATGGAGCGCCGCGCCATTGCGCGAACCATCACCTCTTTCCCGCACTCTCGGGACCGGGGGCGGTCAGCCGGCAGCTCATCAACAAAGCCTGGAACCGCGGCATGGCGCGGCTCGGGCTCACTGGTCTCACACCGCATATGATGCGCCACGTCGCAGCCACCCTCTACCTCGCAAAGAACCCCGGGGATTACGCCGTCGTGGCCGCGCTGCTCGCCGACAGCCTGCGCACCGTCGAGACCTTCTATGCCCGTGGCGAGGGCCGCGCCGCCATGGATCTCTTCGCCGAGGTGCTTACCGAACTCGACCCCACACTCAACCTGAAAGGAGTGGCCTGATGCCGACACGCCGTCACTCGCGCGATGCCAGGGTTGCGACACTCATCGCGCGCATGCCGAACGTGCCGCGGGATGTCGCTGCACTGGCCGCGGCCGCCGCCGTCGACGGGCGCTTCACGTCCCGGGGTGGCCCGGCTGCGCTCGAGCGCTTCTATGGACACATGCTGAAGACCCGCCGCGCACCGCAGCAGGTGCGGCTCGAGGATTTCGCGGCGGTGACCACGAGCCGCACCGGCCTCATCACCCTGATGAACGCGCTCGCGGCTTTCGATCCCGGGGTGCCCCTGGCACCGGCGCGGCCGCTTCGCCAGGACTGGGACCGCTGGTTGAACGCGCGCTATAACGCGAAGGAAGCCCGTCCTCGGGTTTCACAGCGGATCGCGCTCGAGCCGGCGAATTGGCCGATCGATTGGGCCGCGGTCGAACCGCTTCTCGATCAACGGGTGCGCCGCAACGGCCGACGCTACAGGCCGCTCGCGGCCAAGGGCCGAGCAAATGTCGTCCAGGCCGTCGGGCTTTGCGCGGCGGCACGCGTCTGGGCGGCGGAGCAGGGGGTCGCCTTGCCGGAGGCGTTCAGCGCCGATCTGGCCGAAGCCTTCCTGCGCTTTCTGTTCCGTGCCGAGGAGGGCAGAGGGCCGATCACCATGCGCAGCGCGGCCGACTACTTTCAGCGTGTCATCCTGTTTGCCCGTCGCGGGGCGCTCTTCACTGCAAAGGTCGAAGGGCGTTTTACCGAGATCCACACCGCGCTTGTCTCGGAAGCCACGGACGAGACGCCGGGCAAACATGCAAAGATCCGCAGGTTCCTGGACCAGCATGGTCTGGCCGATCTCCTCCATGCCGCACATCGCTGCCTCGAAGAGGCCGCCGATCTGCCGGCACATGGCGCGGCCGCGTGCCGGCTCCGGCGAAAGGCCGTGGTCTTCGCTCTGCTGCTCAACGGCGTCGACCGTCAGGGAGACCTTTCCACCTTCCGGATCGGCCGGGAGATCGCCCGGACCCCGGAAGGCGACTGGACGGCTGAGTTTCGTCAGGCCAAGACCCGCGGCAAGAAGGCACTCGGTTCCTATTGGCCGGTCACCTCCCGAATTATCGATGCCCATGTCATGGCAGACCGCCCCGGGTGGCAGATGGTCGACCGGCTGCGCGAGCTCGACGGTGCCAACCTGCTCGGCCTCGAGGAGGGGGCCCTGTCGACATACCACCCGGCCGTGCTTTTGCAGGAAGAGTTCGGGATCTCCGGCCACCTCGTGCGCAGTCTCGTCACCGATCTGGTCAGGACCCAGGCCCCCGACGCCGCTTGGGCGGTTCAGGCGCTCCTCGGCCACTCGTCGCGCTGGATGCAGCAGGCCTACCGAACGGATTTCCGGGACACTGCGGCCCTCGAGAAATACCACGCCACGATAAAGACAATCGCCCGGGACGCGTAAGTCCGCGTTCCCAGGGCGAACTGGTGGCGCTTCGGCATCGCCGGCCGGGGTGGTACGCTCATGCCAAGGCACCCCACCGAGCTCGGCAAAAAGAGCGCGAAGAGGGTTATCGGCAGGTTCACTGCCGAACGGAAAGCACTTGGTTCCGGAGCAGCATCGTCTCGAACTGCTGCTCCGACGTTTTCGGAGAGACCAGGCGCATCGAAGGCGCGGCGGCGCTTCCGCGGAGGCCTGTTAGATGGCGCCCATTTCCGGAATCCGGACCAGGAACTCATCACGACGAAGCGGACCCGCCGCCCTGGTCTCGAAATCCCCATCGCCGCCACCATCGACGAACTGCATGAAGAGACGCATCCCGGCGAAGGGCAGATCGGACATGGGAGGGCGTGGCGCTGCCGGAGGCGCGCTTGCAGGGACGCCCTCGGTGATGGCAGGTGCCTCGCCTGCAGCAATGCGAGCGGCTTCATAGAGCGCCACGAGATCCCCCTTGGAGATCGACGGAATGCCGGCCACCTGGTGGCGCAGGGGATCGAAGTCGATCGCGGCAAGGCGGGCACGCAGCTCGTCCGCGCGGCCGTCCGCGGCCTTCAGGAAGTAATGCGAGGCGACGCTGCCGGCCTCCGCGACCGGCTTGATCCGACCGGCATTCGCGCCAACCCGTTGCACTGCGAGATCGGCGTCAGAGCGGCCGCTGAAGACGAAGTCAGGGTGCGACTTCGGCGGAACGATCCTGGGCCGAGGCGTGGCGCGGCGCTGCCAGATCTGGAAGGTGCAGGGTGCGTTGCTCTCCTTGCCATCTGCGCCGGTAATCAGGCCGACGATGTCCTCGTCGTGGATCAGGTGGAACATGGGGTCGAGCCGGTTCTGCTGGCTCGGCTTACGGATACTGCGCGGCAGGAGGAGGGCGATCGTGTCGGCATTAGAGGCGGCAGCGTTGAAAAACGCCACGGCAGACGTGCCGTTCCTGCCGGGCTCCGCGCTACCGACCACCAAGGCACGGCCGAAGTCGCCGTCGGACATCGAGGCCGCGAAATTCGCGACGCAGAGGCCGGCGGGGCGCGAGACCATATCCATGGCGATCCGATTGCGCAGGCTGGTCGACAGCGCGCCGGGTCCTGCGGCGGGATCGATGATCGTGTCGAACGCCTCGAGCGGACAGATCGCCTCGAGACGCCGCAGGCAGCTTTCCGCAATGCTGGCGGCGGTGTCGAAGAAGGGGCGGGTGATGGGGGTCGTGGTCATGCTGTGTCTCCGGTTGCGATGACCGGGAAATTGGTCTCCTTCCGAAATCGCAAAATCCGCAGGTGAAGGTTTGAATCTTAATAAAACATACATTTAGGACGACCAGTGCATTTTTCTGAAAGGTCTTTGTAGCCGAACAGCAGAGTGTTGGGAGTGGCGGGGAGGCGCGCAAGGTCACTGATGTCCGGTCGGGCGCGACGGGTGCCGCCCGACCGGACATCAGCGCTCTCGCGAGCCAGCGGGACGGGCGGAGATAAATTCTCCGAAGGATCCTGCCCCATGCATTCGACGCTTCCTGCCTGCCAGTCATCGCAACCGGACTGGAGATCGACGCTGCGCGCCGGCGATATCGTCGCCTACCGTTTTCCGCATGAACGCGACGGCGATGAGCCACCGAAGGTGCGCCCTACGCTCGTGCTCGCCACCCATGTCGAGAACGGTCAGCGCATTGCGACGCTCGCCTATGGCACCTCGAGCGGCCGGCCCCGTGCGCCTCGCCTGCTGGTGCCGGTAACTGACCCGGACGAGCTGGCCTGCGCTTCGCTGCGCAAGCCGACCGTCTTCGATGCGGCGCGACGGCTGAGCGTGGCGCTCGACGACCCTGCGTTCGAGCCCCACCCCGTTTTGAATACTGCCGTCATCGGACAGCTTACCGGGGCCGCCGCGGCACGGCTCGCGCTTGTCCAGAGGCACGTCACGCGCGGATCTGATCGGCGGCCGCCTTGGGGTCGGGCGCGCCCCACCTGCGCGCCGGTCCCCATCAACCATTGCCGCAACCGGCCCCTGCTGTCCTGCAAGCCGCCCGACCGGCGAGACATCAACCTCCAGTCGGAAGGGTAGCGCCGCGTCCGTCGCGCGACCGCGGTCATCCAACACTCGGATCCCTGAACAAGGGGCAACTTCGGCCATCGGCTTCTGCGGGAGCTCACCGGAGTGAGAGCCCCCGCAGCATCCGATGCGTCCCAAGTCATCCGGAAAAGAGCCTCGAGACCTCCACCGCCAATCCGTTGCTGCCCTCCCATCTGGACGGGGCCGCCTTGTCGCCCGCGGCGTGCCGCCGGGCCCCACATCTCAAGGAAAGATTTCATGTTCGACACGTTCATCCCCCCTTCCGCTCTGCACCGGTTCGCCTGGCAATACGACGTCGCGCTCCAGAACGCGGCCTGGTGCCTCGGCGGTCAACCGTGGCTTCTGCGTGCGCAGCGCCTGCTCGACGATCTCCGTCAACCGGTGCCGCTGACGCGCAGGACCGCGCGCGATGCAAAGGCCCTGCTCGGCTTGCTTCGCCTCGAGCATGTGCATGACGACGGCCGCATCGAAGCAGAATGCTTCGCGGCGATCGATCCGACTTCGCCGCATGTCGAGGATATCTGCCTGCTTTCCGAAGCCCTGAAGGACGCGCTCTGCGCGGCGCAGTCGCAGCAGGAGACGGAGGCTTACCATGTGTGAGCGGTGTCATGGGAGCGACAGCCTCGTAGTGCGGATCAACCATGCCCTGGATGCCGCAGAAGCCACCGAGGCCGCTTTTGCAAAGGCCGAGAAGGCGCAGAGCCTGTCGCTCTCGCAGCAGCGCCAAGCCGCGATGCTGCGCCGGGAGCTGGCGCAGACCACGATCTTCTCGGCGCTCGACGTCGAAGCGTCCCGCACTTTCGCGGGCGACCTCGATGCAGCCATCCGCCAAGGCACGAAGCGGCATTACATCGCCGATGAGCATGCGGTCTCGGGGGGCTACGAGCAGCAAGTTTCGAACGAGGCCGCGATGGCGCTGATCGCCCTGCAGTCAGCGCTGAAGCTTCTCGTCGAACGGATCGACGCGGTGCGCAACCGGCTGCGCGCAGAGCAGATCGCGGCAGAGCTTCGAGGGTGAAAGGGCAGGGGCCGAGCACAAAGCCTCGGCCCGTGGCTGCATATGGGGAAAGCTCGGGCAGCCAGGTCGCTGCCAACATCTCCGTTTTCTCTTTTGATCGACGGACACGATTTTAAGTCAAGAGACCCGGAAAAATCACGGAAATGTTATAGTTCGTGATGAGTTTGCGAGGTGCCGAAAAAATCCCGACAATGGTGGTCGTTTCGAGCGGAATTCCCCTTGTTTCATTGGGCAACCATAAGCGCTTACGGGAAGCTGCGATGAGGAGCCCTCTGGTTTGAATCCCCCCGTGACAAAAGGGTTTTTTCTTAGCTAGTAACGTGCCGTGTCGCGAAGCACACCGACGACCACTAACGGCTCGGACGCTTAGCAAGCACGAATGGCATAAGGGCCTTGGCCGCCTTCGCGCCATGTCAAGACAAGAACAAAACAAGGAGCAGATACGGGCAAAAGAAAACCCTTCGAAACCGAGGCTCCAAAGGGCTTTCAAGTTCTCTAGCACAGGCTTGCTACCCGGTTTGAATCCTCGTTTCAACACCGTTTTGCGGCTCTGCCGTTTCACGGTGCAGGTCGTCCTTTGCCTTCTGAAATACGAATGATGCATCGAACTTACCTACCGGGCGCCCCGGCAGATCGGCAGGGCATGCCTGCCCGGCCTTTCAGCCCGGACGTTCCCTCATATTTGGATGTCCCCCCTTGGGGGATCGGGCTCACCCCTTCCACCCTCTACTGAAGCCCGCGGGGCTCGACCCTGTTCAAGACCCGATCGTCGGCATGACGCAAGCAGCGTGATGCCGCGCAATGCAAGGCATGCCTTGCGCCGGGGTGGCGCAGGACAAGCGGGTCAGATCGGAATTCTCAATCAAACCAAATCTCGCTCTGCCGTGACCGGCGGAGCGGTCCCTATCGGCATGCCAAGGAGACCACCATGCCCAACTATTGCGACAACCGCATCACTGTCACCGGCGAAGAAGAAGACATGGCCGAGTTCTACGAACTCGTGCAGTCCGACGCCTCCATGTTCGCCTTTGAGAAGGTCGTTCCGGAGCCAGCCTTCTTCGACCTGATGAAATCGGGAAAAATGGACTTTGTCGTCGATGGCGAAGTCCAGACCCATGGCCACTGGATCGAAGGAGAAGGTCTGGACGGAGAGAAGGTGGCCCGTCCGCTGTCGGAAGCGGAACTGGCCCAATTCAAGGGACTGGCTCGGCTTGATCCCGATTGCTGGCGTGACGCGCATTGGGGCACGAAATGGGGGGCGATCGACGTCTTCGAGGACACCGACGAGGAGACGGCGACCTATAGCTTCACCACGGCCTGGAGCCCGCCCCACGGAATCATCGAGGCGCTGCGGGAGAAGTTTCCCGATCTCGACATCGTCGCCTTCTTCGATTGCGAGGAAGATCAGGAAGCTGGCTACTACTAAACCAGCTGAATTGCTCTCTCGGCCGGGGACTGCGCACAGCAGTCCCCGGCTCCCCGATAACTTAAAACGTTCCCTGGAAGGTAAGCTCTTTCCGCGCCGTCGCAGAGGTTGCGGCTTGGCGCATGCACATCTCTCGCGACTGTCTGCACGAAACACCTCACTGACACCCCCAGCCTTCGCGGGGCCAAGCGCGCCTGGCTCTCCGAAGGGACGTTGGCGGAGGCTCCAGCTGTGCAAGGCACGATCATCCAACGTCTGACCAACTCCATTTTTCGCCTTTGGCAGACGGACCCAGATACTGAGAACACCAAAATCGACCAACCCAAAGGATCCACGATGCTGACCGTCACCCCCGCCTTCGCCTTCGTCCTGCCCCCGCGACCCACGTTTCCCACGCGTGTTCTTTCGCGCCTGCGTTCTTTGAAGACTGCCGCAAAGGATGAGCTTCTTGCGATCAGCCTCGCGCACGGCGTCGGGAAGCAATATCGCACCGGCTCGGCGTCCGAATATTCGTATGCCGTTGTGGCGAATGGAGATGGTCGGACCTGCGATGCGACCGTTTTCAACATGACGCCCGAGGCTCATGACACCGTCAAGGCCCTCACGGACAGCTGGCTTTCGGTGCATACCCCCGCGCGCTCCTACCTCGCCCTTCTCGGCAGGGCCGAGGGCAAATGCGAAACATTGCACTTCGAGAAGTTTACCGTCGTGATCGGCTCTGTTTTCGACCAGAAAAACGATACGGAAACGGTGAGCGATATCCGGGCGATCATTCACGCCGAGAAGTCGCTGGAAACGGCGCGACAGACAATTTCGGAAATGAAGGCGTATTTCTTGTTCATGCGAGAATTCAGCTCGCCTCTGAAGGCGTCCCGGATCGAATTCCCCCAGCCGAAAGAGCTTCTTAATGCAAATGTGAAAGCCCAATATTCGGAGGGCCTGCAATAATGCGTGAGCCAGAAACAAGACCCTGCGGCCATATCATTTCTTTCAATCAAGAAGTTGCTCATGGTGAAGAGAAGTCATTTCAGGCACGCATTTTTCGTCCTATGAGCGCCCTGCAATGGAATTTGCCACAGATTGATGGCGCGCAGCCTGGAGATATCGTCGGAATGATGTCATGTCACACCGCCAGGTTCTTCGATTATGCCGGGCTCGAAAGGCATCTCGAAGGCTTCTTGGTCTCAGAGAAAGATGAAGTCGAATTTCGCTGCTATGCGGATCTTTCGAACGGAGGCTTGAAGGAACGTGCGGCGCAAATCGCTTTGGAACACCTTTATATGGCTGAGCACGTGCACGAGGACGTGGTTCGCTACAAAATGATCGCGAACACTGATTATGATGACTATCGTATGTGCGTCGTGATCTTCGGGAAAGCGCGCGTTCTGTTCGACATGGCGATGATCGATGATCCGGACAGTATTGGGGAGGATGCGGAGGATTGCCCTATGCCATGGTCCTGCATCATCGAGCTCTACGAGCTGGACGATGATACGCCTGTGATTCCGAAGGCCGAGCAGTATCTCGAAATCGTTCGGAGCGTTCTCCCGTTGCAGCAACGAGCGCTTTGGCCGTCATTGGACATCAAGGGCTAATCAGAAATTTGATGCCTTGCGGGCAATATGACTTGCAGAGCATCGAACCAAGATACGAATTTGGTTCAAATCTCGGCTGCGGCTGCGGCTGCGGCTGCAGATCGCAGCTGCTTCTTTACATAACGTTCATTACACGCAAAAATCGTGCGTGTGGGTGGATTCACGTTCGAAGTGCAACTTCTGTATGGAAACAGATGGTTACATGGAGAGCAATCGATGGGCACCTGCTACGCACATCTGGATCTCGAAGAGCGCCAGAAACTCGCGCGGTGGCGCGAGGCAAAATTGCCGATGAAAGAGATCGCACTGCGGCTCGGCCGCTCGCCTTCCACGCTTTACCGGGAGATGCGGCGCAATCGCTTCGTGGATGATGAGATACCCCATCTGAGCGGCTACTACGGCATGACCGCGCAACGAGCTTACGAGAGGCGACGTGCCATCCATCGCAAGCTGGTCCGGCACCCGGCCGTGAAGGCTGCCGTGGTCGACCGTCTCAAGGCCGGCTGGTCGCCCGAGCAGATTGCGGGTCGGATGAAGCTCGAGCGCCACGCCACGTCCGTCAGCCACGAGACCATCTACCGCTACGCCTATTCCGGAGATGGCCGATCCGAGGCGCTCTATCGTCATCTGCCGGAGCACCGCCGCCGTCGCCGGCCGCGCGGCACGCGCCGCCACCATGGTCGCAGATTCAGCAATGAACACAGCATTTCGCTGCGGCCCGTGGAGGTCTCCGAGCGCCAGCAGTTCGGCCATTGGGAGTGCGACCTGGTGATGTTTCGCAAGGGGTTCGGCAAGGCCAACGTGACCTCCCTGGTCGAGCGCGTCAGCCGCTTCACCGTCTTGGCTAAGAACGCCGACCGGACCTCCAAGCCCGTCATGGAGACCCTGATCTCCGGCCTGAAGGCCCTGCCCCAACCCGCCCGCCGCTCCATCACCTTCGACCGCGGCACCGAGTTCACCGCCTGGGCGCATCTCAAGGCCGGTCTCGGCGTGGCTCCCTGGTTCTACGACCCGCAATCGCCGTGGCAGAAAGGCACGGTCGAAAACACCAACAACCGACTCCGAAAATATCTCCCCCGCAAGACCGACCCCACGGCGATCACGGATCGATATCTGACTTCGATCTGCGATCGCCTCAACGCCACGCCTCGGAAGTGCTTAGGCTACCGGACCCCGGCCGAAGTCTTCCGGGAAAAGCTGATGGAGGCGATGCAGTCAGGCGAGTAGAATGAGCCTGCCGGAATTGCGCTTCAGCGTGAGCTCACAAGCGGCGCGTGCGCTACCTCCAGCCGTGACTCTTGTTTGAAACAATGTCCTATCAAGCAGGAGTTTTCCAGTATGGGACGTGTCTACGCGCAGCTGACGCTCGAGGAGTGCCGCAAGATCGAACGCTGACGCCATGCCAGGGTGTCCGTGAACGAGATGACACGGGTAGCTGCGCCGACATCGCTCGACCATTTTCCGCGAGCTCAGGCGCAATCACTTCTAGGACCCCTGCCTGCCGAAGGTCATGGGCTACTTCGCCATGGCCGCGCAGCTGAGAACCCGCGATCGGCGTGCCCGCCAGCGCAAGCTGATCCGGCATTCGCTTCACCGTGCTTCTGAAGAACGCCGACAAGCGGACCCGGCCCATCATGGACAAGGTCATCGCGGTCATCCGCGCCCTGCCCCTACCGGCGCGCCGACCGATGACCTTCGGCCGGGGCGCCGCGATCGTCTCCTGGCCCCACCCGCAGGCCAAGATCGGCACGAGCAGCTGGGTCTGCGACCACTCCGCACCTTGGCAGAAGGGCCCGGTCGAGAACACCAACCGTCGCGCCCGCCGCTGGCTGCCCAGAGACCGCGACATCGGCCAACTCTCGGACCACGACATCCGCGAGATCTGCGATCGGCTGAACGCCACGCCCCGCAAATGTCTCGGGTGGAAGACCCCCGCAGAGGTGTTCCGCGCCAAGATGCTGGAGAAGAGACCGTGAGCGCCCTACCCTGAGATCACTGCGGAGTCGCGGTTCAAGTATCGCTCACACGTCCTGTTCCGAAACAACGACCGTAGCTCGAAGCAGTTGATGAACCGCCTGAACACCCTGCTGTCGCTCCTGTCCCTGTCCGCACGGCGCTCGATCACCTTCGACCGGGGGTTCGAGTTCAACCGCTGGCGTGATCTGAGAACAGGAATGGGCCCCAAGGCGTGGTTCTGCGACCCGCAAGCACCTTGGCAGAAGGGCTCGGTCGAGAACCTCAAGAAGCGCGCCCGCCGCTACCTGCCCCGTGATACGGCTATCGCCGCACTGTCAGACCACGCGATGGCTGAGATCAGCGCCCAGCTGAACGCCACACCAAGGCGCTGCCTCGGCTACCGGACACCGGCCGAGGCCTTCGCCGAAGAACTCCGTCAGCTCGACCGGTCCTGAACCCGTGTCGCAACCAGCATTGAATCCACAGCGGTTGATCGGGAGCGTCCTACGTGGACCACGGTCTGCTCGGGACCAAGGTCAGGCGCTCGATCTCTGTGGGCTCAATGTGCGTGACCGGCTGCATCATTGCCGTGAGTGTCTTTCCCATCCATGTTGTGCGCTTGGTCGGAAGCGCTCCCCTCCCTTGGGAGCTCTTCGAGGCGCAGGGTTTCTGCGTGCAGGTAAGAGATAAGGTCCGCCGCATCCTTTTCACCGAGACCGAAACGTGGCATGCGAACCGTGGGATACTCTTGGTCGAGCTTAACCGCGATGGGATCGCCCTCAGCCAGCATCCGGTCCGGCGTCCTGATGTAGCGCATGAGCCAATCGTGATCTCGCCTGAGCGTTACGCCTTCGAGATCAGGGCCGACGCGCACCCCGGCACCGATCGAATGGCAGGCGGCGCAGCCCTTGCTGAACAGGCCTTCTCCGACCCGGCTCTTTTCGGCAAAGCTATCGAGCGTGGCGCCGTCGAGAACCTTTGCGGGAGTCCTTGGCGGTTCCCAGTCCGGGTCGAGCGCGAGGATGTCGGCGGTCGCGGCCGCTAGATTTCCCATCAGCGAGGTGCGGCGCCATTCGCCGGTCGCGACATTGCCGATCAGCATGTCGCTGCGGTGGTCGCTCAGCCGCGTGCTGCGTTCGCCGAGCTTGTAGCGCAACTCCTCGACCTCCTCCGGCTCGCCGGTGAGGAAATACCAGCCCTCGCCGGCACCAAAGGCCTCGGCATAGGCGGCCAGTTCCTCGGGCGTGTCGCGCTCGGGGGTGAGGGAGATCGAGATGATGACGATATCCTCGCCCACGCGCTCGCCGAGCCATTCATACACCTTGGCCATCCGCGCGGTGGCGAGGCCGCAGATATCGGGGCAGTCGAGGTAGAAGAAATTGACCACCGCGATCCTTCCATCGAGCAAGTCATCTACGAAGCGGAGCTCCTGGCCCTCCTGATCCAGTAGCGATGTATTCGGAAAGTAATCCAGACCCCAGCGTCCGGGTAGGGCCGAGGTGGCGGCGAGCGTGGTCGCGAGAGCGATCGCGCCGAAGAGTGAACGCCGACGTATCATCCCCGTCTCCGCGGCTTGTCGTCATCATCATCATCACCGACCATCGGGTTTCCGGTATACTCCTTCGAGAACGGGTTGCCCTCGGGCAGGATTTCGGGGTCCCGGTAGGTCACGCCGTATTTCGAGGGATCGGGCGTCGGGATCACGCTAACATGCTGTGACGACTGGTTCGGATCATTGGGATCGGTCAAGACGTCATAGCGTGCCAGCATGGCCCAGTCCTCGTGAACCGTGTTGTGACAATGCGTTACGTAGGCCCCGCCATATTCCCCGAAGGTGACCTGGACCCGGACCTGGCCACCTGCTCCGGTGCGCCAGACATCCTTGCGTGCGCCGCGCTCGAGACGTGAGAGCCGGCGTCCGTCGCGGTCGATGGTAACGCCTTCCTCGAAATGAAGGTGAACCGGATGATCCCAACCACCGCTGCTGTTCTCGATGATCCAGTGCTCGGTCACGCCCGGCTCCGGGACAAGCATGCTGACTCGGTTGGCATTGAGAAAATGGTTCGACTCGCCGTTGACCCGGATCGTCCAACCGAAGCCCTCGATGTTCCGATCGTCGCAGTCGGGGAAGCACTCACCCGTTTCCAAACCTTCCTCTCTATCCGTACCCTTAAATTCGAGATGACGGACGCGGACCGGATCGACGATCGGGATCTGTTCGGTAAGCTGCGACGGAACCCGGCTGTAATCAGGATCGGAAGCGTAATGCTTCTTGCCGGGATTATCGACCGAATCGACTTCGCCCACCACGCGGAATTCGAGGAAAGTGCCCACGCCGGGGTCGTCGGTGTCCTGATCGATCGCGTCCCGCCGCGACAGGTACTCCTTCGGCTTGCCGCCTTCCTCGTGCTCCGCGACGTTGAGCATCCGGATCCTGCTCCCGACCGGGAACTCGCTGAAATCGACCACCACGTCAAAGCGCTCGGCCGTGCCCATCGGATCGAGCAGGTTCACCGAGACCGGGTTGACCATCAGGTTGCCGTCGGTGGCGATCACCTTCATCGGCACCCAGCGGTTCCTGTCGTTGATCAGCCCGGGCCGAATGAAGCGCGACATGCAGGCATTGAGCAATCGGAAGCGGTATTTGCGCGGCAACACTTCGAAGAAAGGCTTGTAGGCGAAATTGACCAGCAGCAGGTCGCCGAGGAAACCTATGGTTTCGAAGATGTCGAAGAAATACTGTCCGTCCTCGTCCAGCGCCGCGTCCGAAATCATCAGATTGACGTCGAAGTCGATATTGCCCCAGTCGAGTTCGGTCCCACTCGGCAGCCTGTGATTGACCCCGTCATCGAGGGCCTCGTTGCCGCGATCGGGGCCGCTATAGTAATTCAGCGCGCCGAGATGGCCCTTGTAGACGTTCTCGGCGGTGAAGAAGAAGCGATGGTCGTGGAACCATAGCGAGCTTTGCAGCTCGCGGTGATCCCCCTTCACATAGGTCAGACCGCCGTATCCGTCGGGCCCGGAGGCACGCGGATCGCTGGCATCGGTGTTGATCATGTCGGCCCGCGCCAAGGTCGTCGACCAGTGATAATCGTAGAACTGCCCGGGGTAGAAATGGGCATTGGAGGCCCCGTCGCTGGCCGATGCGTTATGAGCGTTATGGTTATGCGTGGCCATGCTGATCGAGCCGAAGCCATTGTTCTTGCGGCGATCCTCGGGCAATGCATTGTAATGACGGAATATGACCGGCTCACCGTAACGCACTTTCAGCAGCGGCGGTGGAAGCACGGATTCCTCTTCGCGACCGGTATTGAAGGTCCAGACGCTGTCGCGGTCCTGCTCTGGAAAATTGGGGTGGAAGGAATAGCCGTTCTGCAGCCGGCCCAGCGTCATGATGAACGCCTTTTGCGGGAGGTATTCCCGCCATCTCTGATGGGCGAAATACTCGCCCGGCGGCCGGCCCTCCATCGGGCCACCCGAGAACCGCGGATTGCGGTAGTCGTCGCCCCCGGATTCGGTGAACTGGGTGTGGTAGGAAAGCCGTCTTGCCTCCGGCTCGTCCAGATAGCCGGGAAAGGCCAGATCGAGCTCGTAGCCGTTCGGCTTCTCCGTGAGCTTGTGCGGCTCCTCCAGCCGCAGGCGCGGCATCCGATAGGTGAAGGGCATGGCACCGAAAGTCGGGCTGCGCGGCACGCCGGTCGGCACCGAGGCATAAGCGCTTGTTGCGAAGGGACTGAGGCCGTTGATGGTCGCCAACGTGCCGAGGCCGGTGAATATACCCCACTTGAACAACTCGCGTCGGCTTACATGGCCCTGCGTAAGAGCCTTGACGATTTCGGCACGATTGTTGCGAGCGTTTTGCGCTTCCTTTTTGCGGCGGCGGGATGCGTGAGGCTTGAGATACATAAATCCCTCCCGTGGGCGCTCCGCAAATTGCGAAGCGCCGTGCGAATATTGCCTCTCCCTATGATTGGTTAATGAGAAGAAATTGTCTATCGACCGAACGTCTTAAACAGAATTAGGGGCTTGTGTCAATCGGCGCCCAATTTTGACCCCCTATCGGCATCGAAAACTCACCCCCCTGTCTGTTGCGAATGGAGTAGAATGGCGGTGCGGAAGGGAGCCCGTCCCCCCCCAGGGTCGAGAGCCCGTGTGGGAGCAAGGGTCCCTTCCGCGTCGCGATCAACCTGAACAGTTGCTTGGGACGGCTGACTCCGATCCCGCATGACATGGACAGGAGCTTTTACCATGCCACAGACCGTCATCGGCTGCGACCTTGCCCGCGGCTGGATCGATACGCACGCCCTGCCGACCAAGGTGGTGGTGAGGATCGATAACAATCCGAACAGCATTACCCGCTGGACCGCGTCCTTGCCTGCAAACTCTCTAGTCGTCTTCGAGGCCACCAGCGGCTGCGACACTCTTTTGATCAAGGCACTCTGCGACCGGGGCCTTCGCTTCGCACGGGTCAATCCGCGCCAAGCCCGAGAGTTCGCCCGCGCGACGGGCGTGTTGGCCAAAACGGATCGGGTCGATGCGCGCATACTGGCTGATATGGGGCGCCTCTTGCCTCTCGAGGTTACCGCGCCGCCTCATCCGGATCGGGCCCGACTTTCTGATTTCCTTCGTCGCCGCAGGCAGTTGGTCGAAATGCGGAAAGCCGAAAAGGTGCGTCGCCACAGCGCCGGCCAGCCAGCAATCCTGCGCGAGATCGAGACGATGATCGCGCTGCTCGACCGCCGCATTGTCATCATGGATCGCAAGATTGCGGCTCTGATCGGAGACAGCCCCGAACTTACCGAGCATGCGGAGTTGCTTCGCGCCGTGCCTGGGATTGGACCGACGGTGCTGGCAACGCTTCTCGGCGAACTGCCCGAACTCGGCACGCTCTGTCGGCGTCGGATCGCCTCTCTCGCCGGGCTCGCTCCACATGCCCGCGAGAGCGGCACATGGCGCGGCACACGACGTATATGGGGAGGACGACGCAAAGTCCGCGAGGCTCTCTACATCGCGGCCTTGAGCGCGTCCCGCCGCGTGCCGCTCTTGATTGCCATGCGAGATCGAATGAAGGCTGCCGGCAAAGCCCCCAAAACAGTTCTCATTGCCGTTGCCCGTCAGCTCCTCGTCATCCTCAACGCCATGATCCGAAACAAACAGCCCATTCGCCTCTAAGAAACGACACAGTTGCCCCCGGAGCGCTTAGGAAGCTGGTCCGAGACGGCGTAGCTTCCAAACGGCGCAGCCGGTCGTGCCAGCAATCATCCGGGGCTCATGCTCGAGTTTTGAAGCGCCAGCTCTCATTGCCGGTCTCTACGATGTCGCAGTGATGGGTGAGCCGATCGAGCAGCGCCGTAGTCATCTTGGCGTCTCCGAAGACGCTCGGCCATTCGCCGAAATCAAGGTTCGTGGTCACGAGGATCGAGGTCCGCTCGTAAAGACGGCTGATCAGGTGGAAGAGCAGCTGCCCGCCGGTCTGGGCGAAGGGCAAATAACCGAGTTCATCGAGGATCACGAAGTCCAGGCGACAGAGCAGATCGGTGGTGCGGCCTTGGCGGTCGGCGCGGGCCTCGGCATCGAGTTTGTTCATGAGGTCTACAACGTTGAAGAACCGCCCGCGCTTGCCGCCTCGAATACAGGCCCGGGCGATGCCGACGGCAAGGTGCGATTTGCCGGTTCCAGTCCCGCCGATCAGCACGACGTTGCGCTGCTGCTCGAGGAAACCTCCACCCACCAGGTCGCGGACCAGCGTCTCGTTGACCGGTGTCTCCTCGAAGTCGAATTCGTCGACCTCCTTGGCCAGCGGCAGCTTGGCGATGGTCATCTGGTATTTGATCGAACGCGCCTGCTTCTCGCTGATCTCGGCGCTCAGAAGGTCGCCGACGATCTTCTGGGGCTCGTGTTGCCGCTTCACGGCGGTGGCGATGATCTCATCATAGGCCGCCTTCATTCCGTAGAGCTTGAGCTGGCCCATCATGTCCAGCACCTGCGATCTTTCCATGGTCCGGTCTCCTGAGGCTGTCATAGCGTCTGCAATCGGCGACCGGCTCGCAGGTCAGACGCAGTGCGTCCGGCGTCGCGATGGTCAGGGGCGGCGCGGGCTCGCGGCGGCGGGCGAGGATATTGAGAACGACGGCGGAGGAATGGACCCCTTCTCTCAGCGCCTCGGCGCAGGCCGCCTCCACTGCGTCCAAGCCGTCGGTCAGGACCGCGCTGAGGATCTCGACCATCTGGCGGTCTCCGTTCGGGACGCGGCCGAGCTTGCGCTGCACCCGCCGCATCGCCGCCTGTCAACGCCGACTGAAGTTTCCCCAGAAGTGCCGAAGTAAAATTCCCCAGTTTCCGGGTGCGGTGATCAGCCGTGCAGTTGATCGATCCTCCCATCTTTCGGGGGGCGCCCTCGGCGTTTTGGCTGCGGAGGCGGCGCGATGGTAGCGTGAGCGCGGGTATGTTCGGGCATGAGGTCGGCATGGGCCCGCAAGCGGTAGCTGGCGCCTTCGATCTGGACGACGATCGCATGGTGCAGGAGGCGATCGAGCAGCGCGGTCGCAACGACCGGGTCGCCGAACACTTCGCCCCATTCGGCAAAGCCGCGGTTCGAAGTCAGGATCATAGCGCCCTTCTCGTAGCGGTGGTTTACCAGTTGGAAGAACAGGTTCGCGCCACCAGGGGTGATGGGCAGGTAGCCGATCTCGTCGACGATGAGCAGGCTGTTGCGGCTGAAGAAGCGGAGCTTTTCCGGCAAGCGGCCGTCGCGCTCGGCCCGACTGAGCGCGTCGATGATCTCAGCCAGGCTGGCGCGGTAGACCCGCTTGCCGGCCCTGACGGCCTCGACGCCCAAGGCAGTTGCGAGATGGGATTTTCCGGTGCCCGGAGGGCCGAGCAGATGCACGACTTCCGCCCGCTCGATGAAGTGGAGTTGCGCCAGCGCCAGAATTCGACCGCGATCGAGCGAAGGCTGGAAGGAGAAGTCGAAGCTCTCGAGCGTCTTGATCGGCATCAGTCGCGCGGTCTTCACCGCGACGGTCACTCTGCGCCCTTCACGCGTGACATGCTCCTCCGCCAGCAGGCCGTCGATGGCTTCGATGGCGGTGATCTCGCCGCGCTCGAGCCGGCGGAGGGTATGGTCGAGCGCCTCGAGCGCCCGGGCCATGCGCAAGCCGACAAGGCTGGCACGAATGCGGTCGAGGATTTCGGTCATTTCCGCAGCCCCTCGCCTGAGGCCATCCGCTTGGCGACGGCATCGTAGAAGGCGAGCGGTCGACGCCCCACCTCTGTCACCCGTCCTGGCATGGCAGGCATCAAAAGCTCAGGCGGTCTCGGCGGCACGGGTCTGCGGTGACTGGGATCGGTCCGCCGCTGGTTCTTGCCCTCCAGCACCGGATGCACGGCGATCAGCACGCGATCCTCGAAAATGCGGATCTCGCGCGGATGGTTCTGGACTTCGACCACGCGTTTGCGGGTGGCGTCCGGCACGCTGTAGAGATTGCCGCCCACCGAAACCATGCCCTCGTGGCTCACGCGCCGCTCCACGGTCAAGACGGCGCTGTAGGGGATGACCGGCAACGCGGTCAGATGTGGGTGCTCTTCGGCGAAATGCTCATCGATGATCCGCCGGGTCGTTGCGTGGAGGCGGGAGTTGGCGATGGTCGTGCGCCAGTCCTCGAACTGGGCATTCAGGTCGTCCATGTTGCGGAAGGTCCGGGCGAGGAAGAAGTCCTGCCGCACATAGCGATAGGGACGCTCGACCTTGCCCTTGGTCTTGGCCCGGTAAGGGCGGCACGCTCTTGGCAGCGCGCCGTAATGCGTGAGTAGCGCGACCAGCGAGCTATTGTAGGTAATCACGCCTTCGGCGTCCTCGTCGATCACCGCCGTCTTCATCCGGTCGTAGAGCAGCTCCTGCGGCGCCCCGCCCATGGAGGTGAAGGCATCGATATGACAGCGCATCACCGTTTGCAGGTCCTGCGTGGCGCAGAAGCGTCCCCAGAGCCAGCGGCTGTGGCCAAGCACCATGGTGAACAGCCAGACGATCCGCACCACGCCGGGCTCATCGGCGAACTCGACCCGGAACTGGGCGAAGTCGACCTGACCCTGACGACCGGCCGGGGTTTCGAAGCGGCGTTCGAAGAGCTTTACCCGACCCGGACGCACTTCGCGAAGGTAGTCGGTGACGGCCGTGTAGCCCCCGCCATACCCCATTCCACGGATCTCCCTTAGAAGCCGTCGGCCCGACAGGTCGGGATAGGCAAGGATCCGTTCGTGCAGATAAGGCTCGAACCCCTCAAGGAGCCGCAGCCGTGGTGCGCGCGGACCGTAGACCGGTGCGGTCACGCCGTTCTCCAGGTGCTTGCGCACTGTCTTGCGGTCGAGCCCGACCTTGCGGGCGATGGCAGAGATCGAAAGCCCCTGCCGTTTCAAGTCATGGATCATGACAACTTCCCCAAGTCTGATCACCCGTCGCCTCCATTCCGGTCGGCATGATCAGGTGATGCGATGTGGCCGCTGCCAAGCTGTGGGGGCATGCCCTCCACAGCTTGGCGCTCAAACCCGGAAAGCTGGGGAATTTTCAAACGGCACTTTTGGGGAGAATACGTCCGGCACTAACACCGCCGGCAGTTCCCAGTCCTTGAACGGCGCCCCGTTCCGGAGCGCGCCGGGCTTGCGAGTGAGCACCGGGACGTAATGCAGCGGGTTGTAGATGTCCTGGCCGCGACCGAAGGCGCGGGCATGCTCGCCGACGATCTTGCCGTCCTGCCAGATCTCGATCCGTTCGGCATAGGCGCGGATCTCGACGGCCCGACCGACCGCGCGGGCATCCACCGAGTAGCGGTTGCTGTCGAACCGCACGAGGCAAGTCTTTGACACCGAGGCCGGGACGGCGTGGAAGCCGTCGAACCGGCCAGCATAGGGCACAAGGCTCCGCCGCTCCTCCTCGAAGACTTCCCACGTTGTCCGCTCACGCAACTCGGGATGCGGGTGCCTCTTGGCCCAGGCGACACAGCGGTCCTCGAGCCAAGCGTTAAGCTCGGCGTAGCTCTTGAACCGCGGCCGCGGCACGAAGAACCGCCGGCGAACCACGCCGACCTGGTTCTCGACCTGGCCCTTCTCCCAGCCGGAAGCGGGCGTGCAGGCGACCGGATCAACGAGGTAGTGCCCGCACATCTGCTGGAAGCGGCGATTGTAAGCGCGGTCCCGGCCCACGAAGATCGCATCCACAGCGGTCTTCATGTTGTCGTAAATGCCCCGCGCGCAGGCTCCGCCGAAGAAGGCAAAGGCCTTGTCGTGCGCGTCAAAGACCATCTCCTGCGTCTCGCGGGGATAGGCGCGCACGAACAGCATCCGGCTGTAGCAGAGCCGGACATGCGCCACCTTCACCGTCGTGGTCACCCCGTCGATCAGGACAACCTCATGGCTCCAGTCGAACTGGTAAGCTTCACCAGGATCGAAGCTCAGTGGCACATAGGCGGCAGCCGAGGCTGCGCGCTCGGTCCTTGTCCATGACGAGGCATAGCGCCGGACGGCATCGTAGCCGCCCTCGTATCCAAGCGCCTGAAGCTCCTCGAAGATCCGGATGCGGGTGAGCCGGTCGCGCTTCTGCTTACGGGCGTTCTCCGCCAGCATCCGGTCGAGATCGACCTTCCAAGGCCCGATCTTGGGCTGCGGCTGGACGCCGCGCTCATAGCTGAACTCCGTCACCCCGGACCGGATCACCCTGCGCACCGTGTTCCGCGACAGGCGCAGTTCCCGGCAGATCTGCTTGATAGGCTTTTTGTCTTGGAAATATGCCCGACGGATCTTCGCGATAGTTTCCACGACCAACATCCTGCACCTGCCCCCGGTTGCCCCGGGAGCATCATCGCCACCGATGTAAGGGCAACTGTGTCGTTTCTTAGAGGCGAATGGGCTGTTTGTTTCGGATCATGGCGTTGAGGATGACGAGGAGCTGACGGGCAACGGCAATGAGAACTGTTTTGGGGGCTTTGCCGGCAGCCTTCATTCGATCTCGCATGGCAATCAAGAGCGGCACGCGGCGGGACGCGCTCAAGGCCGCGATGTAGAGAGCCTCGCGGACTTTGCGTCGTCCTCCCCATATACGTCGTGTGCCGCGCCATGTGCCGCTCTCGCGGGCATGTGGAGCGAGCCCGGCGAGAGAGGCGATCCGACGCCGACAGAGCGTGCCGAGTTCGGGCAGTTCGCCGAGAAGCGTTGCCAGCACCGTCGGTCCAATCCCAGGCACGGCGCGAAGCAACTCCGCATGCTCGGTAAGTTCGGGGCTGTCTCCGATCAGAGCCGCAATCTTGCGATCCATGATGACAATGCGGCGGTCGAGCAGCGCGATCATCGTCTCGATCTCGCGCAGGATTGCTGGCTGGCCGGCGCTGTGGCGACGCACCTTTTCGGCTTTCCGCATTTCGACCAACTGCCTGCGGCGACGAAGGAAATCAGAAAGTCGGGCCCGATCCGGATGAGGCGGCGCGGTAACCTCGAGAGGCAAGAGGCGCCCCATATCAGCCAGTATGCGCGCATCGACCCGATCCGTTTTGGCCAACACGCCCGTCGCGCGGGCGAACTCTCGGGCTTGGCGCGGATTGACCCGTGCGAAGCGAAGGCCCCGGTCGCAGAGTGCCTTGATCAAAAGAGTGTCGCAGCCGCTGGTGGCCTCGAAGACGACTAGAGAGTTTGCAGGCAAGGACGCGGTCCAGCGGGTAATGCTGTTCGGATTGTTATCGATCCTCACCACCACCTTGGTCGGCAGGGCGTGCGTATCGATCCAGCCGCGGGCAAGGTCGCAGCCGATGACGGTCTGTGGCATGGTAAAAGCTCCTGTCCATGTCATGCGGGATCGGAGTCAGCCGTCCCAAGCAACTGTTCAGGTTGATCGCGACGCGGAAGGGACCCTTGCTCCCACACGGGCTCTCGACCCTGGGGGGGGACGGGCTCCCTTCCGCACCGCCATTCTACTCCATTCGCAACAGACAGGGGGGGTCATTTTTGGACGCCGATCACCCCGCTACGGGGTCACTTTTCCATGCCGGTTCACAGATAGCCCATTTGGGCGCTTCGGCTCTCGAGCCGACTGACGCCGGATAGATGTTTGCAACGGATCTACGCAGCCAGGGCCATCATCGACTTGCAACGGGAGAGCCGTCCATAGAGATAGTAGGTCTGCTGGGAGATGCCGGCCTTCCGGCAGACCTCCTCGACGCTGAGCCCGTCATCCGCCTGCTTCAAGATGAAGGCGATCTGCTGTTCGCTGAACCGAGATGTCCGCATCAGTCTTCCTCGCGTTGCCTGCCCGGCAGTTTACGAGACTTTTCCCAGATCCGGCGGTCCAGTTTCCCGGAAGCAGGTCACACGTGTCTTAGATCAGAGAGCCCCAGTCAGGCAGGCGGTCTCAATCGGCGGTTACAGTTTTTCTATGTTGCGACGCTGATAGTCAGGTGCAAGGGTGCGGGCGACAGGCATGATCGCCAAACGGCAGAAGAAGGACGGTAGATGAGAATTCGATCCGTATCGGTCCTAATGGCCGGTTTCGTACTCGGTGCATGTTCGGCAGTAGTGAATGACAGTTCTGATAGTCGACAGGACCAAGAGCTATCTGAAGCCGTAGCGGCCTTGGCGGCACCCGACCAAAACCTCGCATCGGCGCGGCTGCGGTCGAGTGACGGCTGCTACTGGTATCGCCATTCCGGCCCCGTCGAAACGACAGAATTGCCGCTTCGGACAGTCGATGGCCAGCACATTTGTGTGCAAACTACCACTTAGATGCTGACAAGGAAGCTGACGGCCATCTTCTGAAGACTACTGCAGGGTCGGGGCCGGAAATACCAATGCCATATTCCGCACGTCCCTCAACTTTGGGCAGTAACGCTTTCTTTGGCGGAATAGAGGAAGGCCGTCGAATTGATCTCGACTTCTGGATAAAGCTGGTTGATGTGCGCCATCACCATGCGCACACAGCCCGAACTAGCCCGTGAACCAATGGACCGCGGTGAGGGTGTACCGTGGATCCGTAGGTAAGTGTCCCGATCCCCCACATAAAGGTAGAGGGCGCGTGACCCCAAAGCATTGTTCGGTCCTGGTTCCATCCCTTCCGAGTACTGCGCATAGGTTTCGGGATCACGCTCAATCATGGACTGTGTCGGCGTCCAGTGAGGCCACTTGACCTTGCGCTTGATTGTATAAGTACCAGGCTCGTATAGGCCACCCCGTCCAATGGCTACGCCGTACCTCATGGCTGTTCCACCCTGTTCGATATGATAAAGATACCGCGCCACGGCATCGACATGAATGTCACCTGGCGTAAGGTCGGCATTGGCAACGACCCGCTGCGGCAGAAAACGCGAATGCAAGCCCCACGGATTGGAAGTCGCCGGATCGAAGTTTGGTGGTGTCACCTGTGCATCCCAAGCGGCCTTCTCGGCCTCTGTTGGCCATGTGTTTGCGAGAAGGGGGCTCGCTATAGGAGCAGAGAACAACATGGCCGTCGTCGAAATGAAGTGGCGTCTCGTAAGCATACTTTCTCCTGATCCAGGAAGGAGCCTAATGCCGAAGAAAAGCCGGCAGGTTACTACCCTCACATAGGACCTCTACCAACTTTAGCTTCAAGGTATTGCTGGGAAAATTCTTGATGAATTCGACGAGCATGTGGCTGCTCACGGTATGGAGGGGCGAGCCGTCCCGGGTTTGTCGGAGGCTCCAGCTGACCTGATGCTGTGGGCGGCCTCTGCACCACCGCAGCGTGCGATAATTTTGCCGATGAGCCAACTATAAGGAGCGCTTTCCTTACCCTTAACCGGAGCTACAACTCAGAGAGTGTTCTGAGCTGCCCGGATATAAATCATTGGATCTACAGCCTCGCCTTTCACCCGGATCTCATAGTGGAGATGGGGGCCGGTTGAGCGTCCAGAGCTTCCCATATCGCCAATTTGCTCTCCACGTGAGACTTTTTGTCCGACCTTGACGCGGATCTTATTCAGATGGGGATAACGTGTTTCGATTCCGAACTCGTGCTGAACCTTAATGATGCGGCCATAGCCACTCTGCCAACCGGCATATGTAACCACGCCGTCTGCAGTTGAGTAGATCGGTGTGCCGACAGGCCCAGCCATATCAAGGCCCTTGTGCATTCGACCCCAGCGCGGGCCAAAACCTGAAGTGTAGCGGAATGAAGCTTGCACAGGCATAGCGAAGGGAATGCGCTCGACAGCGAGCCGGTAGTGGTTGATGCGGTCGAGCTGGTCTAGAATTCGGTTCGCTCGCAGTGTTTCGTCTGCAAGATCTGCCGCTCCCATTGTTGACATCTGGATCTGCGTCAAGGACGCGCTTTTCTGGGAATGGTCCTGATGCACGTCGCGCATCAGCTGTTCGGGTTCGAGGTCTGCCGCGCGAAACATGTCATCGAGCGGCTCGACAGGCACCGTCAACGCATCCTCAAGCTGTCCGAGGATTTCGTTGTTCCGCTCTTTCATGAGACGCAGTTCTAGATCGAACTTTTCGGTAACCACGCTAGCGTCTATGGCCTCCGTTGCTATCTGGTCGCGTTCGGCAGCCGTTTCGGCGAGTGCATTCGCCAAGAGGTCAATGGCACCGATCGACGCATCGGAAGCCTGCACCACATCGCCGGCTTCGCTAGCCTGCAAAGTGGCCAGCCGCTCCTCAGCTTCCTTTCGGTCGGACATGGTTTTCCGCAAGGTTGCTTGCAGAGCTCTAAGCCCTGTGTCGAGTTCGCGGTGGCGTTCCGTAGAAGTCAGAAGTTCGCTCTGTAGTGCCGAGATCTGCTCAAGGGCGGCGACGAAGCGTTCTTGGGCCGCTACGGCTTCTTTTCGACGTAGGTCACGCTCATCGGACAATGCATTGAGACGGCCCTCATAGATATTCAAGTCACGTGCAGCTTGGTCTCGGTAGCTCCCGGCTCCGATCGAGTCGATGAGTAAGATCGCCGTCACGAGAATTGCCCAAGAAACGAACATCCCTCCTGCAGTCCAAGCCAGCAGTTGAGCCCTGACCCCCAGACGAACAAAGCGGGTATGGTTCTCTGACTTGATAAAGAGCCGCCGCTCCGGCACGCGACGTTCAAAAGCCGCATATACACGCTTCATCGGTTGCGACGTCAATGGCTCGCCCCAGCTTGCTGCGACCATGGATGGCCGTATCTCCGCGAGACTGAGTATCGGCGCCGCCAAGAAATCGCAACGAATTTGACAGCTGCCTTTGGCAGACCACTGCTGGTTTAGCCCCCATCGGCGTTATCTTGCCAGAAACCGTCCGTATGATCTCTTTGCGGAAAAGGGCTCATCCGATCTCGCGCCCTACAATATGCCATGCGAGTCAGACTGATCGGACTCGGCGGGACCCGGGTCGAGACTACAGACGAGGATCTCGGGCGCTTGGCGGCCTGATCCGGCCGCCCCGCTTTGATCTGAACACCACTGCGTTTGCCCAAAATGGGGATCGAGCACCATCTCTTTCTGGAGTGTTGTTGCCGCCAGCCCATCATTCCCACGGCGGAAGTCCACGAGCCGCATGGGGATCACGATCGGCAGGCGCTGATCCGGCAGGATTTCGACCGAGCCTCGCGCAGCGCCGCGGCAATCTCGGCGATTCGCGCCGTCGGCGTGGAAGGCATACCCGGATCACCACGCCCCATGGGTCTCGATCTCGATCCACTTAAAGGGCGCCGCCTCTGGTTCGGGGTGGGCCAAAGGGGGAGGCTTCACCCTCAAGCTCGCCCAGCATGATGCCCGCGAAAAGTTGGAGAATTGGCGCAGAGACTACAACGAGGTTCGGCCCCACAGCGCGATCGGATATAACGTCCCGATCTACATCCATAATCCCGGTGGCGCCACCAGCCTGTCACCGGAATGAAGGCCGAAAACTTCAGAACCCGGCGGTTCAAGGTTGGGTCCCAGAGCACAAACCCGCAAACTCTCGTAATGACCGAGGGACCGGCGGGGAGCAGCTCATCTTGCATATGGTCTCTCCCCCATTCTTGAGGCTCGGCACCAGCCAATCTGGCGCAACCCTCGAACGGAGAATGCCGTGGGAGAGGCCACTGACCCAGTCAGCTCACTGCCCGATCATGGGGTCTAAAGCCTTTTAGCGGCGTCGCTTTGCCCGATTCTTAGGCGTATATGTCGATGGGCGTCCCGATCCGCACCATGGCGTAGATTTCTTCGATTTGACGGTCCGACACCGCGATGCAGCCTGCCGTCCAGTCGCGCTTGTTCATGGGATCGATCCCGCGCCTTGGGCCGCCGTGAACAAAGATATCCCCTCCGGGAGATCGACCCTGCGCCTCCGCGAAAGCAATGTCTGCCTCATTCGGATAGGAAATGCCGATGGAGAGATGAAAGAGGCTGTTGGGGTTGCGCCGGTCAATTGTGTAGGAACCTTCAGGAGTGCGACCGTCTCCCTCGAATTGCTTGTGGCCTTCGGGCGCGAAGCCGAGACCGATGGGGTAACTTCGCACTATACCATCAGCACCGTCCAGGATCAGAAAGCGTTGCGCCTTGTACATCCGCAGCCGGATGACTTCGGCTCCATTGTCAGATCTGAATTTGCTGGCACAGCCCGACAGAACGGCGGTCAATCCGCCCGATAGAAAGGCTCGCCGCAGAATTCTGGTATTCATCACTACTCGACGCCTCATTTGCGAGGTCTGGTTCGGTTGGAACGCTACTCTACCAAAAACGCCGGATCAATGACCATGCGCCAGTGCACCTTTCGCCATCTGGTCGCCCACTCGTTCACCGCCCGATGGGCTTTCCTTGATCCGGTGGCCATTCAGAAGCCGCAGCGCATTGGCCACCACTAGCAGGGATACGCCCACATCGGCGGCGATCGCACCCCACATCGAGGCCATGCCAAATGCTGTCAATCCGACAAACAGGGCCTTGGCTGCCAGTGAGATGCCAATGTTCTGATGAATGATCGTCATGGTCCGACGCGAATGACCTATAAGCCATGGCACGCGATCGATATCGTCGGTCATCAGCGCGATGTCAGCCGTCTCGATGGCCGCATCCGATCCGACGGCACCCATCGCGATGGCATAATGTGCCCTTGCCATGGCCGGCGCATCGTTCACGCCATCGCCGATCATCGCCACCATGTCATGGTCTGCGACCAGTTCCTCGATAATCCTCACCTTGTCCTCTGGCAGCAGTTCGGCACGCACCTTGTCGATGCCGACCTCGGCAGCTACCGCGCGGGCGGTGCGTTCATTGTCCCCGGTCAGCATGACGATTGTCTTCACGCCCCTCGCGTGCAGTTCCGCCACGATGCGCTTGGCATCAGGTCTGATGCGGTCGCGCAATTCCAGAATGCCGGTCACGCCTGTTTCGTCCCCTATAGCAACGAGCGTGCTACCAGCCCCTTCGATCCGATCACGGAGATCTGCCGGAATGCAATTGCTGAATCCTTTCTCGCCGGCGAACCGGTCCGAGCCAAGCCAGATGGAGTGCCCGTCGGCGCGCCCTTCCAATCCTCGCCCCGGCACCGTTCGTGTCTGGTCCGCTGCCGACACGTCGATACCCTCGGATTCGGCGCGCGCAAGGATGGCACGGGCCAACGGGTGCGACGAACGCGCCTCCAGTGCCGCCGCTCGCTTCATCAGGTCATGCGCCGAGGCATCGCCCAAGGGGTAGACTGCTGCCACTTCGGGCTCGCCCATGGTGATCGTTCCGGTCTTGTCCATCGCGAGCGCCGTGGTGCGGCCCGGCGCTTCGACATAGGCGCCGCCCTTGATGAGCACCCCCGCTCGTGCCGCAGCGGTAAGCGCCGCCACGATGGAAACCGGCGTAGAAATGACCAGCGCGCAGGGACAGGCGATGACCAGAAGCACCAGCGCATTGTAGAACCAGTAGTCCCAGCCCCCCCCCAGGAGGATCGGTGGCAACAGCGCAATGGCGATCGCCAGCATCATGATAATGGGGGTGTAGATGCGTGCAAACTTTGCAACCCACTGTTCGACCGGCGCGCGGCGCGCGTGGGCATCGCCGACCATGCGGATGATTTTCGCCAGCACAGTGTCCGAGGCGGCCTTCGTCGCGCGAATGGTTAGCGTACCCTCACCGTTGATCGTGCCGGCATAAACCTCGTCGCCGCGCTCCTTGGGCACCAATGCGCTTTCCCCGGTGATCGGCGCCTGATCGACGGCCCCTGCCCCGTCCACGACTTCACCATCGAGGGGAATACGGTCGCCGCCGCGCACGATGAAGCGGTCGTTCACGGCGACCTCTGCCGCTGGAACATCCGTCTCGATGCCGTCCGGTCGGATCACCCGCGCCGAGGGCGGTGCTAGATCCAGCAGGGCCGACACCGCGTTGCGCGCGCGTCCGACGCTCCAGCTTTCGAGATAAAGAGAGAGAGAGAAGAAAAACGCGACCGTAGCAGCCTCAAAGAACTCACCGAGCCCGATGGCGCCGACCACGGCAACTACCATCAGCAAGTTCATGTCAGGAGAAAACCGTCGCGCAGAAGACCAAGCCTTGGGCGCAACCAGCCAGACCCCAAAGAGGATCGCAACAGCAAACAGCCCCGCTTCCACCAATGGCATCGTCATTTCACCATGCCCTGCGAACAGCCCAAGCGCGCCACCCATTCCGGTCTCAACGATGTGATAGAGAAAACCCGCCGCCCAACAGCTGCCACTCAGTGCGGTGAAGCGCTTCTGACGTACCAGATGCGCCGCCTGGTCCTTCGCTGCGTTGTCTGCATCCCACGGCTTGGCGCTCATCCCCGTGCTTGTGACGAGCTGCGCAACTTCGTCGTCCGAAATTCTGTCAGCGGTGTCGAGGATCGTCATTCGTCCGTTTATGACATCGAACGCCAGATGCTCAGTCCCGCCGACCTTCGGACCAACAACCCTGTTCAGGATCGCCACCTCTTCTGCACAGTCCAGACCAGAGACCTGGAAACTTCGTCCGTTCGAGGGAATGGGATGTGCCGATCCCGTGTTGGTGCGAACACCGCAACACGCACTACCCTCTCGATGAGAATGTTCATGTTCGCTTGAGTCGTCGTGGGCGCGATCATGGCGGTGGTCATCAGAAGACATGGATTGACCTCGGGATTCGTTCATTCCACATCAGAATAGCCCCTACAGCAACTAGAGCTTCAAGGGGTAAAACAGTATTTTCGCTCAGCAGGGAAACCGACCGGCGGCAACTTCAAACGCGCCGCTATCGTCAGATAATGGGGTTCACCTGCCAAAAGGGTGAAATGGATATGCTTCAACGGCCCGCGGTGATCATGGTAACAACACTGGCCCTTGCAGGTTGTGCTGCGCCTACGATGGAAGACAATGCTTAGTCCAAGATCGGCAGTGTTCCAGAAGCTGTCGCTGTCCTCGCCGCGCCTGACCAGAACCGCATCACGGCGCGCCTTCTTCCTGAAGATACTTGCTATTGGTATGAGCATAGTGGGCCGGAGAGAACGACCTTGGAGCCGTTGCGATCGACAAGCGGCAACCCCATCTGTGTCGCGCGCCAATCCTGATTGGCCCATCGGCATTTCCTATCCCAATGAGGCCGACATCGCGTTTGCGGAAGCGCTTGGCCGACCTCCCGGAAAGGACATTTTCATCCATGGCGGCCCGAGACCCGGGGTCGACCCCATGGATGTCCGCGATTGGACGGCAGGCTGCATCTCGGTGTCGGACCGTCAGATCGAAGAGATCTACGCCATGGTGCGGAATGGGACGCCCATCGATATCTACGCCTGACGATCAGGCAAAGCGACGGCGCAGCGCGACGTTGATGGCCTCGATGGCAACGACCATGACGATGACTGCGAGCGTCACACTGGCAGCCTTGTCGTATTGAAAAGACCGCACGTAGGTCTGGATGTAGAAGCCGATCCCGCCTGCACCGACGATGCCGAGGATCAGCGACTCGCGCAGGTTGAGCTCGAACCGGAAAATCGTGTCACGAGCAATAACCGGCGCCATTTGGGGCCAGATCGCGTGCCGAAGACGCGCCAGCGGTCCAGCGCCCGCGCTTTCGAGCGCCGCGATGGGCGCACGGGAAACACCGTCAATCGCTTCGGCATAGAACTTGGCGAGCATTCCGGTCGCATGAAAGGCAACGGCGATGATGCCGGGCAGCGGGCCGAGGCCGACGGCACCAACCATGAGCATCGCCACAAGAATCAGAGGTATCGCCCTGATGAAGGCGAGAAGTGTTCGAACCGTTCGATAGAGCGGCGGAGACACCATCGTTTCGGACGCAAGAATACCGAGCGGGGCCGACAGGACCACCGCTCCCAGAGAGCCAAGGATCGCGATCCTGAGCGTTTCGGCGCCGCCCTTCATGATCTCCCTCATCACGGTCGGATCAGGGGGAAACATCCGGCCGAGAAATTCTGCGATCCGGGGCCCGGCCGACAGGAGACGCGAGAACTCGACGTCGGTCGTCATGAAAGACCACAGAATTGCACCGGCGACCAATGTGCTGGCCGCGAAACCGCCGAACCCGCGAAACCGCATCAGGACACCGCTCGCAGACCGACACCGGGCATCCGCTCTGTGTCCCGGTATAGGTTCGCAGTCGCCTCCTCGCTCAGGTCGGAGGTCGGGACATCGAAGACGATCCGCCCACCGCTTATACCTACGATGCGTTGCGCGAAACGCCGCGCCAGATCGGGCTGATGCGACGAGAACATCGCCGTTGCGCCGCGCGCTCGTGCCGCGCCTGTCAGCAGCGTCAGAATCTCGGCTGCCCGGGCGGGGTCGAGACTGCTTACCGGCTCGTCTGCAAGGATCAGTCGCGGCTCCTGCGCCAGACAGCGTGCGATGGCAACGCGCTGCCGCTGTCCGCCGCTGAGACTGTCGACTCTGCGCTCGGCGAGATCGGCGATGCCGCAGTCGGCGAGCGCGGCAAGCGCAGTTTCCAGATCATGCGAAGTCGGCGATCCCATCAAGGCGCGCAAAGGCGACATGCGCCCCAAGCGGCCATTGAGAACGTTGCGTAGGACCGTGGACCGTTCGACCAGGGCGAATTCCTGGAACACGAAGCCTGTGTCAGGGCGTCGCGCGCGCAGAGGCGGTCGATCGGGATCGAGCGACGCTCCCAAGACCGAAGTTCGCCCTTGCCAGCCCCGGAGCCTACCGTCGAGCAGTGCCAGGAGCGTCGTCTTGCCCGCACCAGAGGGACCGAGCAGAGCGATGCTTTCCCCCGGGGGAACGAGCAGAGAAATCCTTTCCAGAGCCGGAAGATCCGAACCCGGATGGGCAAAGCTCAGGTCGTCGATCTGCACGGCCGGGCTCATTTCAATAGTCCGTATCGCCTTGCCAAGTCGCGCACACCTTCGTAGGCGGCGGGATCGGCTCTGACGTATCCATCTGGCCCATAAAGAAAGCGCAGTTTGTCGCGGTGCTTTGGCTTGTTCAGCATCATCATGGCATCGACGAACCGCGTGCGCAGGCCAACGTCCAGCCCTGGCCGAGCGATCACCACGTGGCTGGGAATGGCATCGCTCTCCGCGATCCAGGTCACCTGCGACTGCTGCTCCGGCGTGAGCAGGAGATCGGCATACTGACTGGCGCCTGCCGCCGCGACCAGCCCTTCGGCCATCGCCTGCATTGCCTGTTGATAGCCACCCGCGAAGAAGACCCGTCCGAAGAACGCGTCGGCGGCCTCCGGGCGGTCGATCAGCCCCGCGCGCTCGAACTCGGCAAGCGGGTAAAGATAGCCCGACTCCGATATCGGATCGGCGAAGGCGATGTCCCTACCACGCAGGTCGGCGAGCGACTGGATGCCGGCGTCGCGGCGAACGAAAACGCGGCCGGTGTAACTCGGATCACCGCGGTAGACCTCGGACAGGAGCGGGATCGCGTCGATCTCGGCCTCGGCCAGAACAAAGGGCAGCGCCCCCATGAAGGAGATATCCGCGTCACCGTTCCTCAACGCCTCGACCGCGGCGGCATGGTCGATGGTGACGAAGCCCTCGACAGGCACGCCGATCTGCTCGGACAGCCAGCCTGTGATGGCCTCGATATCCCCCAGCAGCTTGTCGGGATTTTCCTGCGGAATGAAGGCAAGGCGTAACGTATCATCTTGCGCGGCAAGGGGCGCCGCCAGAAGCACTGTGCTTGCTCCAGCCATGGCCAGAACGGCTCTGCGGTTCAGTTTCGTCGCCATCAGAAGGCCCTTTCGTCAATCGCGTTGGCGTCGGACTTGAACGCGCTCCAGCTTGCTTCCGCGGCCGCCCAGTCCTCGTCGCGCACCGCAGCGCCGACTTCCTCCAGCCCTTCGGCCAGCGCGTAGACATCGGGGCGGGCGGCAAGGTTGGACATGGTGCCGGCGTCGGTCGCGAGATCCGCCGCGACAGTGTCGACCAGCAGCAGGATATGCTCCGCATCCCGTTGTGGGATCAGCGTGTCGAGTGTCGAGGCAAACGTCGTGAGCTCGGAAAATGCCAGCCGGAAGGCTGTGTTTTCGCTGCCGAAGGCCTCATAAGGCTCATCCGCCGCGCCCACAGCTTCCAGATAGGCCGTGAGGTCGTCACGATCCGCCTCGGTCAGCCCAAGCGATTTCGTCTCGTCGAACCAGTTCACGACAGCCGCCAGTGTCGGCAGCGATCCGTCGTGGAAATAGGGTGCTGTATAGACGGTGCCGAGCAGCGTTGGGGTATCCAGTGCACCGGCACGAGCGCCTTCATAGACCTGCGCGACTGAGCCGATGTCGTGTGCCTGACGATCCAGGAAGTTCGCGTCCGGGACATGACAACTGGCGCAGGAACGGTCGCCGAGGCCTGCGAAGGGACGGCTGAAGATCGCCTCGCCGCGTCGAGCGGCCTCTGGCGCGGCACTGGTAAGCCTACCATCGGCTGTCAGCATGGCGTTGGGCAGAAAGTCGAATTCGAGCATGTAGGCGACCAGCGCGTCCAGCATGAAGGGCGTCGGCTCCTCGCCGCCGAACTCGTTGACGATCACGTTGCGGCTGAAATCGCGCAGGGAAGCGAAGCGGCCATCGCGGCCATAGGGTCCGGTGAAGCGCAGTCCGCGCAGGCTCGGAATATCAATCGGGTCGTCGCGCCGGTCGTTGAAGATGGGATTGAAGAATGCGCCATCCACGTCGATCGCACCGGGCTGGTGGCTGGCGCCGGGGATGAAGAGGCGCTGGTTCACGTCCGAGCGGTTGTGACAGGTCGAACAGGCGATTCCGATATCACGCGCGGGACTGCCGAAGATCTGCGCGCTGTCGAACAGCATGTCGCCATAGGCGACGAGTGGGAGGTCCGTTTCATCTATGCCCTGCTCCTCGAAGTTGAGCACAAGCAGCGGCAGCGGGTCCTGATCGAAAATATCCGAGCCGGGCGGCAGGCTTGGCGGCACTTCGACGGAGCGGCCACTCAGCACCGCTGTTTCCGGTAGAGCGCTCAGCGTCCGCCGCGTCGTGAAAGTGTCGAGGAGATAGTTGTCGGCGAGATAGTCCGAGATGACTGCGCGCGCGGTTGCCATTGCTTCGGTGGAGGTAGGTGTCGTGCCTGCGCCAAGGAGACCGGGAGAACCCGCGCTGCTGGCGAGTTCCAGCCATGCGCGGCCGATACGCCTCGAAGCTTCGGGATCGGCGGCGGCGATGCCGTCCGCGAAGGCGCGGTAAAGTTCACGGGCTTCGCGCACGGCCCGCTGCGCGGTCGCCGGGCTTTCGGCCGCAATGGCCCGATCCAGCTCTTCTTCGAGCCTAAGCGCGATCAATCGCGTCGCCTCGGCGAAGACCGCATGCCGGTCCTCGCTCGAGATAGCATCCATGAGCGTGTCAGGCTTCACGTCGCTATCTTCATCCAGACGCGCCAGCGCGCCGAACGAGAAATCCGAGTTGCGGTGGGGTTCAGACCAAGCGGCCTCTACGTCGTCCCAGGGCAACGGCTCGAGATTTCCGAGGAAGAGTGTCAGCCGATAGGCGGCCGCTTCGGGAAGCCAGGGCGCCTCTTTGGCAGGAGTCGCCAAAGCAGAGCCAGAGAGGGCAAGCGCCCCTGCAAAAGCGGCAAGCAACAATGCAGGAAATCTCGAGGTCACAGCGTTCTCCGGTCTCAAAAGTTAGCCGACGCTAACATATATAGATAGTGCTAACAAGTTGTCATTCCCGCCAGATCGCGGCAATGTCCGGGCATGACGAAATTGCAGATACATGGACGTGAGGCGTCCGACGCGAGCGACAGGGATGCCAAGGCGCAGGCGGAAGGCTTCGCGACCGTGCGCCAGGCGCATGAGAGCGAAATGGCCGAAGACTATGTCGAATTGATCGCCGAGCTGATCGAGATTCAGGGCGAAGCGAGACCGGTGGACATCGCCGAGCGCCTGGGTGTGAAACCCCCCACGGTCACCAAGAACATCTCAAGACTAAAGGAGGCAGGCCTCGTTTCCCGCGAGAGGTATAGAGCCATTTTTCTCACCCCTGAGGGACAGAAACTGGCAGGGGCCTGCCGTAGGCGTCACCGTATCGTGGTGGCGTTTCTCCTGAGCCTTGGGATCGATGAGGAAACGGCGGAACGGGACGCCGAAGGGATCGAACACCACGTCAGCGAAACCACTCTGGAAGCCTTCGAGGCGGTGGTGACGCGCGCTCATGAAAAGCCTTGACCTCGCGGTTCCGACTTTTGCCGGCGACCAATGGACGTCTGCGGAGAACTGAGAAATCCATGCGCTCTCCAAGTCCAAAGTCGTCGCTTACGAAGGATCGTGGCGGAGCTCCGGAGAGATGACATGCGCGATCCTTGAATGGGTCGACCGGCTCATCAACCGCCGCCCGGTCGAGCCTGTCGGCATTGTCCCTTCAGCGGAGGCGAGCACTACGCTGCTGTCGAAACATCGAGCATGGCCACGTGGCTGAAGCAAACCAGCCCCCCGGAAGTCTGACGTGGTTCATGCCGCGATAATGTTGCGGCCACGAGGACTGCTTTGCCAAGCAGGTCGGCGGCAAGGCCGCTTGAAAGGCGCGTCTCTGGAAGCCGAAGCATCGGGTCGACCAGCAGCTGGGCGACCCGTTTCGAGGACAGGTCGGCTTTGCCTACCCGTGCCCATACAACTCGGCGTTCTGATGGGCATTTCCCTCGTGCTCGAACTCCAGACTTGAATGGGCGATACCGAAGCCGTCCTTCAATCGGGACTTGATGTCGGCTTTCACGCTTTCGATGCGCGCCCAGCCCTGATCATCCAGCACCACGTGGCAATCGAGAGCGACCTCATGCTCCTGCATTTGCCAAAGATGCACGTGGTGGACATCCCGAACGCCATCGGCGTCCCGCATTGCCTGAACAACGGCGTCACTGTCGATATCAGGCGGACTGCCGAGCATCAGGGTCCGGATTGGCCCGCTAATTTCGGTCAGTGCCAAGTAAAGGATATAGAACGCGATGCCGATGGTGATGGCGGGGTCGACCCAGCGCAGGTCGTATAGGAGGATCAGCGTGCCACCGATGATGACAGCCACCGAGGCGAGCGCATCCGAAAGATTGTGCAGAAACAGTGCCCGGATGTTCACGCTGCCCTTCTGCATCGAATAGGTAAGGCCCGCGGTCAGTGCATCGATGACCAGAGCGATCCCGCCAAGGATGACGACCGTCCAACCGCGCACCTCGGGCGGATCGATCATCCGCATGCCGCCTTCATAGATCAGGTAGAAGCCGACGAGAATGAGCGTCGTGTAGTTGATGAGGGCGGCCACGATCTCGATCCGCCCATAGCCGAAGGTCATCGTCGAATCCGCGGGCCGACGCGCGATCTTGCGGGCGACGAAGGCGATGACGAGCGAGGCCATGTCCGAGAAGTTGTGCAGCGCATCCGCGATCAGCGCGAGACTGCCGGCGAATATGCCGCCGACGATCTGCGCCACGGTCAGCAGAGCATTGGCCCATATCGCTATGGAAACACGCCGATCCCCGGATTCGGGATCGAGATGCGCGTGGCTGTGGTCATGCGGCATGTCCATGCTCCTTCGGTAGACCTTTCCTCCGGGCACCCAGTCCAGGCACCGGAGGGACACCACCATTCCGGATCTTGCGCACCCGCGCGTTCATCCAATGGCGGATCGCATGGCGATACAGCTGCTCCTTGAAGGGGCCGATCGCCTGTTTTCGGTTCTCGAAAAAATCGTCGGGTGAAGCGAAGGTTCCGAGATCACGGGCAATCCCGGTCTTCTGGATGTAGGTATCCTCACCGGTCCACCCGACCTGCGGCGCGTCAAGGCGATCCGTGCCGACACCATAGCCGCACAGACTATCCCGGTCCGGGAAAGCGGCTTGGATCGCCTGAAGATATGGGCTGTCGAGAATGAACCCTTCGAGGTTCAGCCAATCACCATCCAGTTCGACCTCGACCCAGGAATGCAGTATTTCCGCCGGAGCCCACGGATAGGCCGCCTCCGGCACCACGCCGCGCTGAAGCGCCTTGTGTATCGTGAACCCATGCAGCCTGCATGGCACCCCACGCCGCGCAGGAGCGCCATCAACAGGGTGGCCTTGGTGTTGCACTGACCATGGCCGTCCCGCAGCACGTCGCTGGCCGAGATGTCATCCGCCCGGTTGTAGCCAAAGGGAATGTCGTTGCGCACGAAATCGTAGATGGCGCCAATCCGATCGGCTTGCGGCAAACGTGACCAGCCCCGCGCCTCGATCAGAGCGGCGATGGCTGGGACCTTGAAATCCAACATCGGGGTGGTTGCCGTCAGGCAGGGGGAAGTTTGCACGAACTCTCTCCACGAATCGTCGGGAAAAGAGATAGTCCCTACAGTGACTGTAGCTTCAAGCGTTTCCGCTTACGTGCCGCGTGGCGCCGCGAGAATGATCATTGCGCCCGTCAGACTCACCATCGTCCCGATAAGATCCCACCGATCCGGACGATGTCCTTCGGCCAGCCACATCCAGAGCACCGAGGCGGCGATGTAGACACCGCCATAGGCCGCGAAGGCACGCCCCGCCGAGGACGTCTCGACCTGTGCGAGCAGCCATCCGAACAGTGCCAATGAGACTATGCCGGGTAAGAGCCAAAGCGGCGAGGCGCCAAGCCGCCACCAGGCCCAGACGGCAAAGCATCCGGCGATCTCGGCGATCGCGGCCAGCGGATAGGCGATGACGGCGTTCAAGTGCCGATGCCCTCGTGGTCCGTCAGGCATTCCGAGTGATCGCGCAGCACTTCGAGCACGCGGCAATCCGCCGCTCGCCCGCCACTGCATTCCTCGATCATGCGTTCCAGCTCCAGCCGCAGCACCTCGAGCCGGGCCATGCGTTGTTCGACCTGCTTGAGCTGGCGCCGGGCAATGGCGTCCGCCTCCTCGCAGGACCGGGCGGGATGATCGCTGAGGTCGAGCAGTTCACGGATCGCATCGAGCGAGAAGCCAAGCTGCCGGGTATGACGGATGAAAGACAGGCGGTCGAGCTCGGCATTTCCATAGCGGCGCTGTCCACCATCGGTCCGCCCCGGTTCGGGCATCAGGCCGACCTGCTCGTAATAGCGGATGGTTTGCACCTTCGTGCCCGTCTTCTTCGCCAGATAACCGATCGCCAGCATATCCACCTCTCCGCCTTACCTACAGTGTGTGTAGAGTTAAGCGCTATGCCGCACAAGTTCCGGTGAAATATCCCTTGAATCTACAGTGGCTAGAGGAGCTAAACACGCAGCAAAGTTAGAATCGACAATGGGCGGAGCGACGTGAAGCTTTCAGGTCTTCGGCGGGTATTATGGGTCTTGGCGGGCGCGGCTGTGTTCGCTTTCATCTGGCTGTTGCTGTGGTGGGACTACCGCGCCGACCGCGCCCAGAACACTGACGATCCAGCGTTTGTCGCGGAGTTCGAGCTGACTGATCACCAAGGCATGATCCGTACCGAGGAGGATTTCGCGGGGCGCTGGATGTTGGTGTTCTTCGGGTTTGCCAACTGTCCCGATGTCTGTCCGACGACGCTCGCGGAAGTAGCTGCCGTCGTGGATGGTCTGGGCGAGGATGCCGAAAAAGTGCAACCGATCTTCATATCGATTGATCCCGAGCGGGATACTCCAATGGCTCTCGCCGACTTCGTTCCGCGCTTTGACTCGGGCATTATCGGGCTCACAGGCACATCAAAGCAGATCGCAGAGACAGCCGAGACCTTTCCAATTTATTTCGAGCGGATCGAGGAAGCCAGCGCGCCGGATGGTTATACAATGGGGCATACATCTCACCTGTTCCTTTTTGATCCACAGGCGGGCTTTGTGGACTCCTGGTCCTACGGCACCCCGGCCGAAGAGATCCTTGCCGATCTGAGAAAGAGGATCTGATCGCCATGACCCGACTTTCCGGAGAAACGGCTCTTGGCCTGGCGTGGATCATTGCGTTCACCTCATCTCTCGCCGTGCTCTTTGTCGGCGAAGTGCTCGGACAAGCGCCTTGCGTGCTCTGCTGGTTCCAACGAGCCTTCATGTTCCCCTTGGCCATCGTTCTGGGGCTCGGATTGTGGTGGCAGGACCCGCGCGTGGGCCGATACGGAGTCGCGTTGGCCTTGGGTGGTGCCGCCGTCGCGTTTTGGCATATGGGCCTCTATGTCGGCCTAATCCCCGAGCGTATCCAGCCTTGCATGGCGACCGGCCCCTCTTGCACTGACGATAACCAGCTGCTCTTCGGCATACCGATTCCACTGATGGCGCTTGTCGCCTTTGCGCTAATCGGGCTGCTATCAGCTCTTTCACTCAAGGAAAAGCAAACATGAATCGACGCGGCCTCCTTTTGTCCGTTCTCGGCATTGGTGCCGCAGGCTTCGGCGGCGCGGCCTGGTATGCCACCCGTCCCCAACCCGTGGCCGAGGCAGGACCCCTCGCACCTGAGGTGAACGACGTGCTGATCCGGCCCTATTCCCCGATCCTCGGACCTGAGACCGCGCCGGTCACGATCGTCGAATTCTTCGATCCAGCTTGCGAGGCCTGCCGCGCGTTCCATCCCGTAGTCAAGGATATCATGGCTGAACACGGAGATGCGGTGCGTGTCGTGATCCGATACACGCCTTTTCACGGTGAAGCTTCGGTGGAAGCGATCCGTGTGCTTGAAGCTGCGCGGATGCAGGACGTGTTCGAACCGGTGCTCGAAGCGGTCTTGCGAGAGCAGCCCCGGTGGGCATCCCATGGGACCCCTGCACCTGGCTTGATCCTTGAGATTGCTGCAAGCGGAGGTCTGGATGTCGAAGCAGCCCGGACACAAATGCTGGCCCCCGGTGTCGTGGCAGTGCTCAACCATGACCGCGCTGATGTCGAAACGGTTGGCGTGCGGCAAACGCCCACGTTCTTCGTGAACGCCAAGCCGCTAGACCCGTTCGGTGAGGCCGAACTGCGGCGACTGGTGGCTGCGGAAGTTACGGCCAGCCAAAGTTGATGCGCGGACAGATACAGGAAGAATTGTCATGAAAAAGCGACCATACGTCAAGGGATTGGCCGTTATTTTTATGCTCGCGGGCTTGTCGGCCCCGGCATTTTCCGGCTCGGAAGATGTGAATGTCGAGAACGCGTGGTCCCGCGCCTCCATCGGCGCGAGCCGTCCGGGTGCCGCCTATATGATCGTGCGCAACACGGGTGAAGACGCGGTCACGTTGACCGGGCTTACAACACCTTTGGCCATGATGCCCGAAATCCATGAGACGAAAACCAATGCCGATGGCGTAAGTTCAATGACGCCTGCTGGAGAGATCACGATTGAAGCGGGCGAAAGCCTAGCATTGGAGCCAGGCGGGCTACACGTCATGCTGATGAACTTGCAAAACCCGATGACCGAAGGCGAGACTTTCCCGCTGACACTGACCTTCTCGGACGGCGACGAAGTGACTGTCGACGTCCCGATCCTGGACATTGCCGCGCGCGGGCCGGAGGGCTGATGCAGCGTCGGCATTTGCTTCGATACGGTGCAGCGGGTGCAGGCGCTCTCGGACTGATGCTTGGTGTCGGATGGTGGCGCGTGGACGGACCCGGTGCCTCGAAACCAGCTGGCCAACGGCCCCTAGCCCTGTCGGCAATGGACTTCCGTCTGACCGATCATGAAGGCAATGAAGTGGGCCCAGACACCCTGATCGGCCGCCCGACCATGGTGTTCTTCGGGTTCACCTACTGTCCAGACGTCTGCCCAACGACTCTGTCGGATATCTCCGGCTGGCTTGACGATCTCGGAGACGCGGCCGCGCAGATGAACGTGGCCTTCATCACGGTCGATCCGGAGCGGGACACGGTCGAGGCCATGGCCGAATACGTCGGCTATTTTCATCCGGCCATCCGCGGCTGGACGGGGCCGGAAGACCAAATTGCCCGCGCTGCAGAAGGATTTCGTGCCTTATACGAGCGCGTTCCAACCAAGGGCGGGGGTTACACAATGAACCATACGGCAAGCGTGTTCCTGTTCGATGCCGAGGGTGAGCACGTCACCATGATCGACTATCACGAGCCACGAGAATTCGCAGTGCCGAAGATCCGGCGCGCACTGCCAGAGGACGTAGCGGGGGCAACATGAAGAAGCGAGCTGTTTTGAGGACCGTGGCGGTCGCAGGCGCATGTTCGGTGACTACCATCGCCATCTCTGGAGTTCTGTCGAAAGAACCGATGCCCCAGCAATTGCCGAAACAACGCTTTGGACCCCCGATCCGCTCTCGGTACCGCAACTTGTCGACCACGTTGTGACGCTGCCTAAAGCACCACAAGCCGATGGGGGGTGCCCAATTCGACCTATCACTCTATTGCAGCCTGCCTTCGCCGAAACCTCGTTGCCCGGGATAGAGCTGCCTTTAATCGTTTGGACGCATGAGATCGCGTCGGGCGAGATACTGGATGTGGTCCTAGCGGACGCTGGCATTCCTGCACCTGCCCGCGCAGAGATCGCCCTGGCACTTGGTGTGGAATATGATCCCCGCCGATTGCGCCCATGGCATGCGGTCGCCGTGATCTCAAAAGCGGAGGGGAACCCAAGGCGCGTGGAACTGGCCGTCGACGACGGGGTGCAGATCGAAACGATCCTGGGTAGGGATCTTGTCATCGGCGTATTGGGGCCAGACCCCGAGATGGTAATTTTCGCAAGCGAGGCAGTGATCGAAAGTTCTGCTCTCGATACGCTTGACAAGGCAAGCCCCCCTGCACGCTTCTCGGGCGACTTGGCGCGAATGCTGGGCGGTACGAGGATTTTCGAAGCGAACTCTCCGGCGGCGAGTTGCTGCGGTTCCTTTGGCACGAGGCGCAAGACAGGAACGCTTCATCGGCCGTCGCGGTGGGTATGGTCGGGTGGTTGGGATGGCGCATGGCTTCGACGCGCTTACAAGCCCTGCCCATCCCTGCGAGGTGCCGGACGATCACGAACAAGGGCAGCGCGTGATGGCCGGCCATGTGATCGGTCGCGTTGATGCGACCGCAACTGCAACCGGCCCAACCTGCCTTATGAAGTGTTCATGGACGGTCGTCCCACCGACCCGCTTTCAGGCGACCGGGTTACAGAGGCGGCCGAGCGTGAGACAGACGACACGACCGCACTTGAGCGACCGAGTGAGGCGCGCCCGCTCTTGGCTGAACGTCTCACCAGCGAACTTATGCAAACAACAACTCGAAAGGCTTTATTCTATGAAACGACTAGCTCCCGCCCTTGCGGTCGCGTTCGCTTTGCTGCCTGCGGCACAAGCTTTCGCCGAGGCGATCCCGATCGATGTCCGCAAAACCAGCGGCTGCGGGTGTTGCCTGTCCTGGATGAAGCACCTTGAGGAAAACGGCTTTGCGCCGAAGGGCGAGGACATGTTCGGGGGACTTCTCGTACGTTTCAAAGTCGACAATGGCGTGCCGCAGCGCATGGTGTCCTGCCATACGGCTTTGGTCGACGGTTACGTGATCGAAGGCCACGTACCGGCGTCCGACATCCAGCGTCTGTTGGACGAGCGCCCGGATGCAGTTGGGCTGGCGGTGCCAGGGATGCCCTATGGCTCGCCCGGCATGGGACCGGAAGACGATCGCGAGGCCTATGACGTGTTCCTGATCCGCGGCGACGGGTCGACCGAGGTCTTTAGCAGTTACTCGGCCTCTGACTGACGTATCGACGAGACCTCAGCGCATGGAAACTTCCTTCCCAATAGCCCTCGGCTTTCTTGGAAGCCTGGCCGCCGGATCGCTGACAGCCGTCGGGGCGGTCCCCGTTCTCTTTGGGCGCATCCCCTCCCGAGCCACGCGCGATCTTCTGCTTGGCTTCGCCGCAGGTGTCATGCTCGCAGCCTCGTTCTTCTCGCTGATCATCCCGGCTCTCGACGCAGCCGAAGGACAGTTCGACAACGGTGCACTCCCCGCGGCCATCGTTTGTGTTGCGATCCTGCTTGGCATGGGCGCGGTCGCTCTGATGAACGAAAGGCTGCCGCATGAACATTTCAAGACGGGGCGGGAAGGCCCCGACGCTGCTTCGCTGCGCCGTGTCTGGCTCTTCATTTTCGCGATCACGATCCACAATTTTCCCGAAGGTCTTGCCGTTGGTGTCGGGTTCGGCGCTGACGGTTTCTCTGGCGGCTTGCCGCTTGCGATCGGCATAGGGCTACAAAACGCTCCCGAGGGTCTCGCCGTAGCGGTCTCATTGCTTGGTGAAGGATATTCTAGGCGCCGCGCGTGGGGGATTGCCGCCCTGACAGGTCTTGTCGAGCCGGTAGGCGGGCTTCTTGGCGCTGGCATCATCAGCATCTCGCAGCCGCTGTTGCCTTGGGGCCTCGCCTTCGCTGCCGGGGCGATGCTCTACGTCATCAGTCACGAAATCATTCCGGAGACCCACCGTTCCGGCCATCAAAACAGGGCGACTTTCGGTCTCGCGGTCGGCCTCGTGATCATGTTGTTCCTCGATGTATGGCTGGGATGATGAGATGAAACAGTCCCTTTTCCAAGGTTTCATTGCGGCTGGAACTGCTTTTATTGTCGATCAGGTGACAAAAGCAATTGTCGTCGCCAATGCGGCAGATTTGAGCGCCGGAATTCCGGTCTTTCCCGGATTCAATCTCATCTACCTGCGCAACGATGGCGTAACATTCGGACTATTTGGTGGAGCGCCATGGTGGAGCCTTACGGCGTTGGCCCTCGTTATCTGCGGCTGGTTGACGGTCATGTGGGTGCGCACTGCCAACCCGGTTGAGGCTATCGCCTATGGTGCGATTATCGGTGGCGCGCTCGGCAACGTTATGGACCGCATCCAGTTTCGGGGTGTGACGGACTTCCTCGATTTCTACGTCAGATCCACGCATTGGCCCGCCTTCAACATGGCGGATGTTTTCGTGGTCGGCGGCGTGGGCCTGCTGCTGATAGCGCTTTGGTTGAGCGCCAAGTTTCAGAATGGCCCATGATTACGGGCTTGCCATCACTGACTGGTCGGGGCCGTTACATTCCCCTGCGGTCCGGGATTAGCTTTGCGGCGGGCGGTCTGACGGTTCTGGCCCTTCCACCGTTCTCATGGCTCATCGTTGTTCCGGTCGCCTTCTCAGCACTCTTTCTCGTGCTCCGGCAGGTTTCGACAACGCCTGCCTTCTTCATCGGCTGGGTCTTCGGAATGGGCCAGTTCGGGTTTGGAATTTCCTGGATCGCCGAGAGCTTTTACGTCGATACCGAGCGTTTCGGTGCCCTCGCGATCCCGGCAGTCGCGGGACTGTCCGCCGGACTGGCCATTTTCCCGGCTATTGCGGCGATGTTATTTGCCACCATCATGCAGCGCCGTACTGTCAGCGGCATTTCGGCAGGCCTTCTGCTTGCAACCTGCTGGGTTGCCGCAGAATGGCTGCGTGGTCATGTCCTGACGGGGTTTCCCTGGAACCTTGCCGCTTATGCCCTTCTCGATCATGCCGCCTTGCGCCAACCCGCTGCTTGGGTCGGAAGCTACGGTCTGAGCTTTCTCACAGTCTTCATCGGCATATTGCCGGGTGTTTTGCTTGTGGACGCGCCAAAAAAACGCGCGTTCGTTCTCGCACTCTTCGGCGTTGCGGTGACGGGTCTCGGGGGTGGCGGTGTGCTTCGATTGAGGCAGGACGTGCCGCCGACGGACATTGCTTTGCGCGTTGTGCAAGGCAATGTGCCTCAAGTCGAGAAGTGGGCGCCGGGCAGCCGAGAAAGCACGTTGGAAAAATACCTGCGCTTGTCCGCGCCACCCGGACGTTTTGATCTGCTGCTGTGGCCGGAAACGGCCTTTCCCGGTTTTTTGGACGAGGACGCTGCGGCGCGCACGCGGTTATCCACGGTTTTGCCAGACGACAGGATCCTTTTGACAGGTGTGCCTGACCGCCTAGAGGGCGATGGGGGAACCCGATATTTCAACACGGTTCAGGCCTATGACAGCAGCGGCGAAATTCTGACGGGATATGCAAAACATCATCTTGTTCCGTTCGGGGAATATGTGCCCCTGAGAGGCTGGCTGCCGATCGAGCGGCTGACCGAAGGTTTGGGCGATTTCACGCCAGGACCAGAGCCACGCACGCTGGCGATCCCGGGTGCTCCTCCGGTCGCGGTGGCAATCTGTTACGAGATCATTTTTCCGGGCCATGTGGTCGATGATCTTTTCCGTCCCGATTGGATATTCAACGCCACAAATGATGCCTGGTTCGGAACCAGCATCGGGCCCGAGCAACACCTTGCATCCGCACGCATGCGCGCGGTTGAGGAAGGTCTTCCCGTGGTCCGCGCGGCCAACACCGGGATATCCGCGATCATCGACGCCAACGGAGAGATCGTCGCGCGCCTCGACACCGGGCAAACAGGGGTCATAGATGCCAACCTGCCGACAGCGCTAGCGCCCACGCCTTACGCACGTTTCGGCGATTGGACGTCGCTGGCGCTCATCTGTGCGGCCTGGGCCCTGATCTTTGCCGTCAGATTGACCAAACGACGTTCGAATACAAAATACTCAAGATCGGAGGAATCGTGATGCTGGTGCTCGCAGGCTTTGTCGGAGGGGCGCTCTGGGATGGCTATCTGGCGCGACGGCGGGAAGGGAACCGCCTGGATATACTTCAATACGCGACAAGCTTCGGTATTGCTTTTGGTCTCATCGCTTTTTTCACCTCGGTGATTCTCTTGCGCATCACGTCCTGAGATTACTTTGGCACCGGCAACGAATTGAGACGACTGTTCAACATATTATTTCGCTCGTTCCTGGCGGTTTGCGCAGCAGGCTTGGTCGTTTCCGGTGTCGCCTACTTTCTGCTGCGCGCCTCCGTTCCTAAGTATGAGGAGGACTTTAGCGTTGAGGGTATAGAAGGCCCGGTCGATATCCTGCGGGATACTTCAGCCATACCGCACATTTCCGCAGGCTCCGCTGCGGAAGCCTATTTCGCGCTCGGCTTCATTTACACGCAAGATAGGCTTGGTCAGTTGTTGAAGACAAGGCGCGCAGCACAAGCCCTGTTGCCACTTGAGCAGATGGGCGAGATTTAATCTCCGCCATCCGATGCACTCGAAGTATATTCCGCCGGTGTCAACGCGCGGCTTGGGCTAGTGTTCGAAGGCGGGCGCGGCAGAGGCTCACCCGAACGATTGATCGCGGATGAGAGAATGATCACGGGGTCACGTCCGTCATGTGTGGATGTCCCATGCGACCGATGACACTTGAATTGTTTACCGCCTCGCCAAAGTCCAGCCTGACTGCATTGGCACCATGGCAGACATCCGTCAGAACATCGTCATCGCTCTCGGCCTGAAGCTGGTCTTTCTCGTGACCACGATCCTCGGGGTCACCGGTCTGTGGATTGCCATTCTCGCCGATACGGGCGCGACCGTCCTCGTGACTCTGAATGCGCTTCGGTTGCTGTTCTTTCGGCCGGACAAGGGGAGCGTCACTGTAGGCCGTCCTGATCGAGAGACATCCAGAACCGGCGGAACCGTTCGCGGCCCCGAGGGCGTTGCCTCCCGGGAAGCGCAGGACATGGTATGAGTAGCAATCTTCTGATCTGGATACCGGTGCTGTTGGCTGCCGTCTGGGCCGCGCATTGGGGCGCGGAGCATCTGGCGGAGCCTCTGAAGAAGCTGCGCAAGCAGTGGGGCTTCTCTGTGGCCGCCGGCGGCGCCTTCGTCGGCCTGGCCGCGGCCTCTCCTGAGATCGGCATCAACACCACGAGCGCCCTGCGCGGTGTCGGTGATATCGGTCTGGGCGCGCTGCTGGGGTCGAACGTGCTCGCCATTCCCCTGATGGTGGTGACGGCCTACGCCGCGACGCGCAGGAAGCGCATTGAGGGGCATGACAATCACGCCGAACACCGGCGGGCGCATCTCCTGGAGGTGGATCGCCGGGCCGTCACGATGCAGGCCCTGCCCTATTTGGGGATCATCGCGCTCTTTGCCCTGCTGACGCTGCCCGCGCCCTGGCGTGGCCTCCAGCCCCTCGACGGCTGGCTCCTGCTGCTGGGCTATCTTGCCTATGTCACGCAGGCCTTGTTGCGCGGACGCGGCGACAGCGAAGAGGTCGAGTGGAGTTCAAAGGAGAAGCGGCTGGCAGCGGCCGGTGTGGCGTCCCTGGCCATTGGCGCCTACTTCACCGTCTTCTCCACCGAGAAGATCGTGGCCGCGTTCGGGCTGTCCAAGATCATCGGCGGCCTCTTCATCACTGCTCCCGTGGCGGCACTGCCGGAAATTTTCGCGACCTGGTATGTCGCCCGCAGCGGCCAGGTCACGTCGGGCGTGACCAGCGTCATCGGCGATCATGCCGTGACCATGACCTTGGCCTTCATTCCGCTGACGATCGTCGGGATGACGATCGATGATTTCCAGCTGTTCTGGGTCACGCTGAGCTTCGTGGCCCTGATGCCCGCGCTTTACACCGCCTTCATCTGGTGGGGGCGCAAGGGCTTCCGGCTGTGGCAGGTCCTTGCTCTGCCGGTCATCTACGGGCTTTACCTTGTCCTTCTGGTGGTCTGGGTGCAGCCCTTCGGCACGGGCGGATGAGGCATTCATCGTCGCAAAAAACGAGCGGAGCACCTCGCGGCGCTCCACCTGTCTCGTCAGTAGAAGCCCAAACGGTGTTCTTGACGAGATCCGCAATCTCCCCTCTTGGCACGTCTTCCTCTTGTCGCAGCAGGAGCAGACCTTGCGATCACCGCCCTGTGGCGCTGAAAAATTAGTCCCACACTCTGTGACCCGCAGAAGCCAGACAGGGACTGCGTTCCCCCACGTTACCTACCTTCACAACATCGACGAGATGTCGGACGCTCCAGTGGGATAGGCGAACATCGTGTCCTTGAGCTGGTCGGCCGTCAGCCCGTGCCGCACGGCAAGGGTAAAGACATTGATGACCTCATCGGCATGCGGTCCCAGCAGGTGCGCGCCCAGAATGCGCTCGCTGCCGTCCTCGACCAGAACCTTGTAGCCGGAGACGGATTCCGCCTGCTGGCGCGTCGAGAACCAGCCGGGTGTCCGGTCGCACTGCATGCGGAACTTCAACCCCTGCTCCCGGGCCTCGGCCTCGTCGAGCCCCACACGAGCAATCAGCGGCAGGGTGAAGGCGACCGAGGGCACGCCCTTGTAGTTCGGCGTGCTGTGATTGCCCTCAAGCAGGTTTGCCGCAACCACCTTTCCATCATGGTTGGACACGGGAGTCAGCGGCGGGCCCATCTGGGCCGTGTCGCCGGCGGCGTAAACGGCTGGGTTCGAGGTGCTTTGCAGGTATTCGTTGAGCGCCAGCTTGCCGTCATGCAGTTCGACGCCAGCCGCCTCAAGAGCAAGCGGCGCGAAATCGGGCTTGCGGCCAGCCGCGTGCACGACGAGATCCGCATCGAAGGTTCTCGATCCCCCTTCGCCGGTGGCGGTTACGCGAAAGGCATCCCCGGTCTTTTCGACGCGCTCGACCTCGGTGCCGGTATGCAGGGTGACGCCGATCTCTTCGTATTTCTCCATCAACCATCCGACCAGATCCGGATCGAACCCCGTCAGCATCCGATCCCCATGCTGGAGGATCGTCACCTCCGCCCCGGCCCGCGCCGCGATGTGGGAAAATTCCGCCGCGATATAGCCTCCACCGACCAGCACGATGCGGCGCGGCAGGCTCTCCATTTCGAGGAAGCGCTCATTGTCGATCAAATGCTCTTCACCGGGAATCCCCAGCTTCATCGCCTCAGAGCCGGTCGCCAGAACGATGTGCTTGGCCTCCAGGGTCTCGCCATCGACCTCCACCGCATTCGGACCGACAAAGCGGGCCCGCCCGTGGAAGGTCGCGATGCCGCTTTCGGAGAAGCTCTTCTCCTTCTTCTCCGGCACCGGGTCAGTGAAGCCGCGCTTGAATTCCAGCAATTCGCGCCAGTCGATCCGCACGTCGCCCTCGACCCCCTTGCCCTGCATTCGCCGGGCATGATCGGAGGCAGAGGTGCCACCGATCAGCATCTTCTTGGGATCGCAGCCGCGCAGGGCACAAGTGCCGCCATAGGGACGGAAATCAGTCACGGCCACGCTTCGGCCAGCGGCGCTGACACGCTTGGCCACGGTGGTCGCGGCGGTGCCGCTTCCGATGACGATGACGTCGTATGTCTTGCTCATTTCAAATCTCCTTTGATCGGGTTTTCCGACTGCCACGCGCGGCCAGCCAGCCCGCGAAAGCCCCGGCGCCGACAAGTCCAACAAGCATCGGGGCCATACGGACCATCATGCGGGCTTTCATTCGGGAGCTCGGCCCCATGGCGCATCTGTCGCAGCAGTAGTGGCGGCCTTGGTGCTCCACCCCGGGAGTGGGGAACCGGCTGCCGCAACGGGCACATTCCTCAATTTCATGAGAGCGGATCTCGCCGGATATCATTGCATCCAGCGGAACGCCCTGCTGTCCATTCGATGACACTTTCCGCTCTCCTGTTTCAGGTCGAGATCCAAGAGACCGGGTGGCGCGAGACAGCCCTGCGGCCTCGTTGCCTGAGTCAGGCTGAGCGCTTCGATCCCGCTCCGGTGCGGCGCGCGCTGTCCTGTCGGCGTGGGTCCCCAGAAGCGCGTCGCCGCCGCCAGTCTCGTAGAGATCGAGGTTGATGGCGCTGTTGGTCAGCGGCAGATGTGTGAAGGCCTGCGGGAAGTTTCCGAGGAAGGCATAGCGTCCAGCAGGCCGACTGCGCACCAAAGCGGACCGGGCAGAACCAGTCCATCGCACCGTCCCGGCCGACCAGGGCCGCGCCGTGGCAATCGCCGAGGAGAGCGTAGTCTCGCAACGGCAGGTATCCGGCATTGCGGGGAGCCATCAGCCGCCCTCGCGGAAGGCGGGGTAGAGCATCATGCCGCCATCCACGAAGAGCGTCGTCCCGACCACGTAGTCCGACGCGTCCGACGCGAGCCAGACCGCGGCCTCGGCCACATCCTCGGTTTCGCCAACCCGGCCATAAGGGATGAGTTTCAGAAGCTCCTTCCGGGCCTCCTCGTCCTCCCACGCGTCCCGATTGATGGCCGTCTTGATCGCCCCAGGCGCGATGGCGTTGACGCGGATCTTCTCGCAGGCCAGTTCCTGCGCCATCGTCTCCATCAGGAGCTTCACCCCGCCCTTGGCGGTGGCGTAGTTCGCATGGCCCGCCCAAGGTATGGCCTGGTGCACGGAGCTGGTGAAGATGATCTTTCCGAGCGCCGGAGACCGTTCCGGATCGAGACCCTGACAGCGGAAGCGTCGCACCGCCTCCTGAGCGCAGAGGAACTGGCCGGTCAGGTTGACGTCGAGGACCTGGCGCCAGTCTTCGAGGCTCAGTTCGGTGAAGGTGGCATCGCGCTGGATGCCGGCGTTCGACACGAGGATGTCCACCCCGCCGAACTGCTCATCGGCCGCTTCGAACAGTGTCCCGCAGCCCTCCGGCGTTGAGATGTCGGCCTGCACCGCCTCGGCGCGACCGCCGTTCCTGCGGATTTCACCGACGATGCGATCGGCCGCCTCCTCGTCGGAGCGGAAGTTGACGATGACCGAGGCGCCCGCCGCAGCGAAGGCCTGCGCAATCCCCTCGCCGATCCCGGAGCTTGCGCCAGTCACGATCGCGCGGGTGTTTTCGAGTGGCAACTGCTGCATGGTATCCTCGATCAGGCCAGGCGGTCAGGCCGCCGGGTTCGGTGAACAGCCTCACACGGACGCCCAGTGCGAGACGCGATGTCTTCCCTCGAGCCTCCTCGGCAACGCTCAAGGAACGTCAGGACCTCCTCCAACTCTGCATCAAACTACAGACACGCGATGCAGGTTCCACAGGAGCGGACACCGACAATCGGCACCTGCATATGGAGGGGTGATCCGGCCCACTGACGCAGGGCGGGCCGGACGAAAGGCCGATCTTACCCGGCACAGCAGCTCAGCATGGCCACGTCCTTGTCGAAGGTCTGCGCTGCGAGCTTCAGGCCCTCGACGGTCGTCAGATAGGGAAAGATCGTTTCGCCCAGTTCCTTGGTCGTCATGCCCGCCTTCAGCGCCATCACCAGCGTCTGGATGGTGTCGGACCCTTCGGGCGCCACGATCTGTCCACCGAGCAGCCGGTCTGTCTCCCGGTCGGCCACGAGCTTGATGAGCCCTCGCGTGTCGCGCGCTGCCTGGGCCCGGGGCACCTGGTCGAGCGACAGCACCGAGGTCTTCACATCGTGTCCCGCATCGCGCGCCTGTTGCTCGCTCAGACCGACTCCCGCCACCTGCGGATCGGTAAAGACCACCCAGGGCATCGTGCTGTTGTCATATCGCTCTTCGGCATCCGCCACGGCGTTGCGTGCCGCGATCTTGGCGCCGTAGGCTGCCATGTAGACGAACTGGTCGCGGTCGGTCACATCACCGGCGGCATAGATGCCAGGGCGCGAGGTCTGCATATCCTGTCCCACGACGATCCCGCCGCGACTGTCGGTCTGCACATCCGCCTCCTGGAGGCCGAGATCTTCGGAATTGGCACGCCGACCGGCTGTCACGACGATCCGCTCGGCGGTGACGTCCTTCGCAGTGCCCTCCTGCGTGATCCTCAAGGTGACGCCATCTTCCGACGCAGCAACGCTGTCATATTGCAGACCGGTCAGCAGCGTGATGCCCTCGGCTTCGAAAGCCTCGGTCAGGGCGTCGGACACCTCGGGCTCTGCGCCGGGCAGCAGGCGGGAGCGTGCCACGAGGGTTACCTTGACCCCCATCCGCGCCATCATCTGCGCCAGCTCCGCGCCGATATAGCCAGCCCCGACGAAGATCAGGCTCTCGGGCAGGGTCTCCAGCTCCAGAAGTGATTGGCTGTCGAGCGGTTCGACATCCTCAATCCCGCGGATCGCCGGGACAAGCGACCGGCTGCCCGTAGCGATCAGCGTTCTGGGCGCGGTAATCGTGCGATCTCCGACCTGAACACCGCCCTCGACCAACGTCGCGGGGCCTTCCTCGATGTAATCGACCCCCTCATAGTTGGGCAGCAGGTCAGCGTATTTCTTCTGGCGCAAAGTCGCGACAAGGTCGTCCTTGCCGGCGACGAGCCGGGACCAGTCATCGACCTGCGCAGCACCTGACAGGCCGGGAAATCGCGCAGCCGCGCTCGCACCATGCAGCGCCTCGGCCGCACGGATCATGACCTTCGACGGCACACAGCCAAAGTTGACGCAAGTCCCTCCGATCGTCCCATGGCCCACGAGCGCGACGCGCTTGCCAGCCTCGGCGGCGGTGATCGAGGCGGAGAACCCGGCGGAACCGGCGCCCACGACAATGAGGTCGTATGCTTTGTTTTCGTTCGAGCAGCAGTCATTCATGGTTCAGGTCACTTTCGTCGTCGGATCGGTCTTCGGTTTGGCGAGGACCAGGTAGAGAATGGCGCCGATCGCCAGCAAAGGCTCGGCCATCGAGAACAGGCCCGTGAAAAGGCCGATGGGAGAACAGCAGGCAGCCGCCATCATGGTCGGACCTCCCTGGACTTGCGGTTGAGAAAGAGAGCGTAGGCACCGGTCAGCGCCGCGGCGAGGAGCGTGAGGGTCAGCGCCCCGCGAAACTCCAGAACGATGATCAAGACCGAGAGCAGCACCGCAATGAGCGCGGCCCAGATCTTGGGGGACGGCCCGGGCCGTCCGGCACGCAGCCACAAAGCCTGCGCGACCACCGCGAGGCTGACGAACAGCAGCGGGAACAGCGCGTAGTCGAGCCACCCCGTCACCGCCGACAGGCCTGCGCCAGCCAGCGCCAGGACAAGGAGTGGCGTGAAGCAGCATATCGCCGCGAATATTGCGCCGCCGAGGCCACCCTTCAGCAGGCGGTTCGCCTCGGCCTGGTCCGGCTGCTCTCTCGGTTGATCGAGATGATCGAGACCCCGCTTCACGAACCCTCGCCACTCACCGGGTCTTCCAGAAGCGCCGCCGGGTAGCCGTTCTCTTCGACCGCCGCGATGAGGGCGTCAGTGGAGGTGACTTCGTCGTCGAAACGGACCGTATAAAGCCCCTCGCTCGGGTCTTCGCCCTCGGCGAAGTCCTCGATCACCACGCTCTCTACGGATTTCAGCGAGTTGCCGACGATGAACGAGCACGAGGGACACGTCAGTCCCCCGACCTCGAGGCGGACGACCTGTTCGGCGGCAAAGGCGGGGGCGGCGAAAAGCGCGGACAGCGCCAGGGCGCCGGAAAGGATGTTTCTCATGTCAGTGTGCTTTCAGAACGAGAGGATGTAGGGGGAGGCGTAGGGAAACAGCATGGCAATGAGGATCACTGCCGCCGCTATCCAGAGAACGGAGCGCATCGCGGTGCGGTTCATCGGGCGGGCACAGGTGCCATCGGCGCAGCGGACAGGCCGATAAGCCTTGTAGAAGCCGTAACCCAGGAACGCGGCGGCGATGCCGAAGGTATACCACTTGTAGGCATAGAGGGCGCCCATCTGGGCGATGAAAACCCCGCTGACCCCGAAGCTGACAAGCACCAGCGGCAGGATGCAGCAGGAGGTCATGGCCAGTGCACCGAGCGCCGCCAACGCGGTGGCCGTCCACCCGCGGCCTTCCGGGACGTCTGACGCGTCCCTCGGCAATGCAGAATCCGTGGTGTCCATGCATGGTGTCAACGGCGGGCCAAAAACCGGCCACGCGGCGGCGCAAAACCAGGCCAGTTGCGAGGCGGCAAGCGCCATGACGCGCTCGCTTGCCCCATAGCTGGGGCGTGGCATGGCGCATTGGCCCGCGGGGCCAATTCATCCGGCGAGGATCAGGTGGCGGCTACGGCCTTTCGAGCCCGGCTTTGGCCGAGCCGATAGCTGTCGCCATTCATCTCGAGGATATTGACGTGGTGGGTCAACCTGTCGAGCAGCGCGCCGGTCAGGCGTTCGGTGCCGAAGGTTTCGGTCCACTCATCGAATGGCAGGTTGCTGGTGATCATCGTCGAGCCGCGCTCATAGCGCTGCGAGATCACCTCGAACAGGAGCTCGGCGCCGGTCTTCGACAAGGGCACGAAGCCCAGCTCGTCGATGATGAGCAGCTTGACGGTGGCCAGCTGCTTTTGCAGGCGAAGCATGCGGCGCTCGTCGCGGGCCTCCATCAGCTCGTTGACCAGCGCAGCCGCCGTGATGAAGCTCACCGACAGCCCTTTCTGGCAGGCGGCCAGCCCCAGCCCGAGGGCCACATGGGTCTTGCCGGTTCCACTGGGCCCCAAGGCAATGACATTCTCGCGCCGGTCGATCCATTCGCCTCGGGCGAGGTCCAACACCTGCATCTTGTTCAGCTTGGGGATCGCCTTGAAATCGAAGCTGTCGAGGCTCTTGGTCGCCGGGAACTTCGCGGCCTTGATGCGGCGCTCGACCATCCTGCGCTCGCGGTCGATCAGCTCCAGCTCGACCAGGCGGGCCAAGAACTGGACATGGTCCAGCCCCTCGATGGCGCACTGGCGGCCGAGCTTCTCATGTTCCCGCAGGAAGGTGGGCAGCTTCAGCGTCTTCAGATGATCCGCGAGCAGGATCTTCGGCGAGTCGATCATGCCGCATCTCCCGACAGGAGCGACATGTAGCTGGCCACCTTCGTGGACGCGACATGAGCGCGCGGCAGATAGGGATAGACATCGAGGTCCAGCTTCGGCGGCCGTTTCTCGACCTGGCAGAGAACGAGATGCTTCACGGCATCGAAGCCGACCGCGCCCAAGTGCAGGGCTTTCTTCACGGCGGCGTGGAGATCGTCGATGTCGAAGGTCTCCAGCAGGCGCAGGACTTGCACATACTCCCGCCGTCCCGCCTTGGTCATTCGCGCCTCCATCAGGCGTCGCAGAGTCGCGAACGCCGGCGGCAGGTCCCATTCGGCCAAGGGGGCCGCCTGGTCCAGGCGTTGATCTTGCGCTCGATCAGCGGAAGGTAGTGGACCGGGTCGAAGACCATGTCCTCGCGGCCGTAGCAGCGGGGATGGCGTGCGATGACCTGACCGCCGCAACCGATCATGACCGCATCGACATACCCCCTGATCCAGACATCGCGGTGGCCATAGGCGACCGGCACCGAGTAATCGTTGGTCCTGTAGCGCACCAGGGCTTGGGAGCTGACCCGTCCGGTGGCCTGATCGCAGGCATCGAACGGCGCGGCCGGCAGGTCGGCCATCGCTGCCAGATCCCGCGCGAGCCGCTCTCCGATGGTCTCGGACTGGCCGCGCAGGACATCAGCCTGGCGCTTGCGGCACTGTCCCTCCAGATAGGCGTTGAACGCGTCCCAGCTTGCGAACCGCGGGATCGGCACCATGAAGTTGCGGCGCGAGTAGCCGACCAGACCCTCCGCGTTGCCGTTCGCCATTGGGCTCGAACCAATGGCGCCTTCAATGGCTCACTCGTTGCCCTTGCCGGGCCGGCCGTAGCGGTCGCGGAACAGGTAGTGCGACAGAAACCCGCTGAAGAGCGTGGCGCGCTTGCGCGTTCCGTCCGGCAGGATCTTCGCCACCAGGCAGCGGTCGTTGTCGTAGAGGACCGAGGCGGGCACCTTGCCGAAGAATGCAAAGGCATGAACGTGGCCATCGACCCAGGCTTCCGCTGTCGCCGCGGGATAAGCCCGCACGAAACAGGCATCGCTGTGCGGCAAGTCCATGACGAAGAAATGCGCCTTCTGTTCGATCCCGCCGATGACGACCACCGCCTCGCCGAAGTCGGCCTGGGCGTGACCGGGCGGATGCGCCAGCGGCACGAACATCTCGCGGCCGCGCCGTTCGCGCGCCCGCATGTAATCCTTCACGATCGTGTAGCCGCCGCGGAAACCATGCTCGTCACGAAGCCGCTCGAATACCCGCTTGGCCGTGTGCCGCTGCTTGCGATGAACCGCGCGATCCCCCTCCAGCCAGCCGTCGATGATCCCCGTATAGGCATCCAGCTTCGGCCGCTTCACGGGCGCCGTGCGGCGGTAGCCGGGCGGAGCAGAGAACGCCATCATCTTGGCTACGCTGTCGCGCGAGATGTTGAAATGACGCGCCGCCTTCCGCTGGCTCATCCCCTCGGCACAGGCCAGTCGAACCTTGCGATACAAGTCCACGGTGAAAATCCTCCCGCCCTCCCTGCCTCCAGAAAGGGTAAAGGTGGACGACTTTTACGCCGCCCGCAGCAGGCTCACCCCGCCGCTACCGCGGCCGACTTTCTCACCGCCGTTCTCACTGGGTCAGTTCTCGGTGACAGCCAACAGGTCCGGGGAAAATCCGGATGGATCAGGCAGCTTGGTGATGGTAGTCTCTTCTGTGGTTGCCGCCCGTAGTGCAAGAAGCTTTTGACAGTATTGGCTTGTGATCGATTGCGAACTTCTTGTCGCTGACCCTTTGCTTGGGGTCAGCCAACCGCGCCTGTCGCGCACCCCGCGTGGCGGGCAGGCGCAAGGGTATCTGCTAGGGCTTCGCTTTCGCGAGGCTGGAATACCACGCCGAGACCGCCTCGATCTGCTCCTCCGTCAGATTCCGGGCAATCTCGTCCATAACATGGGCGAAGCGCGTTCCGCCGCGGCGGCTTTCCTTCCAAAGCCGCAGATGCTTGCTGAGATACCATTCAGGCTGACCAGCCAGATACGGATAAAGCGGATTCCTTTCCCGGCCCGCCGGACTATGACAACTCTGGCAGGCGGGAACCTTGCGCTGTCCAAACCCTTCAACGGCGATGCGCTGCCCCAGTTCGAGGACGTCCTCGCGGGTCGAGGGCGGTCCTGCACTCGCCGTCAGCGGGATCTCGGCATAGGCAAGATCGCCTGCGCCCTCCAGGACCCCGGCCTCATCCTGAGGCGTATCCAGTGGCATGAGAAAGGTTTCCATCGCATCGCTGGCGAGCCCTGCATCCACGACTGGAGCGTCGTCGACCGGATCTACGGCCAGATTCGGAACCTCCGCTTCCGGGCCGAGAACCGCAGCATCGCCCGCTCTCTCCAGAGGCACAGGCTGATCTGCGAAATAGCGCGCGAGTTCCTCTAGGACCTCCGATGGATAGCGGCTCGCGGGCGGCTCCATGAATCCGCTGTCCCGCCGCCCGAGCGCAAAGGCACGCAACGTCGCGTAGAGATATGGTGCGGGCTGACCGGCAATGATCGGAAAGGCGTCCTCGGCGTCGCCTTCCCCGCGGCCCAAGCCGTCGCGTCCGTGGCAACGCACACAATCCGCGAGGGCGTTTTCGAAGATCCCGTCGAGAGCCGCGGTGGTCTCGCCACCTGGTTCGAGGTCGTTATCCGCGAGCCCTCCGCCCAAGGCGAGTTCGGCGTATTCGGTGCGTGTCATTTCGGGGAGGGCACGCAGGAACGCCACCTGGGCCCATACCTCGTCATCCCGCTCTTGCGCCGGCCAGGCCGGCATGCCGGAATACTTGATCCCGTTCTTGACCATCCAGAACAGTTCCTCGTCGCTCCACTCGTTCACCTTTTCCTCTAGGCGCGGAGGAGCGGGGGTCATCTCTTTCACGACCGGGGATTGCGGCACGCCCGGCGCGCCATGACACGCGGCGCAGCCCGTCGCATAGTGGCCGGCAGAGCGACGCACGAGCGCCGGATCGTCGAGATTGAGATCCTTGGGCTTCACAATCAGCATCGACTGCGTCTCGACGGCGTTCTCCATGGTCCAGCCAAGGTACCATCTCGTCACAGCAAAGTGCCCCGACGAAGCAGCAATCGAGACCAGCCCCGACCAACCGACAAGAAGCGCGCCAGCGATACCGATAACCGCCAGCCCCGCCACCCTCTTCCAAGTCAGGACGACCTTCAGTCGCATTGTAAACGCTCCCCGCTTCATGACGGTGCCAGTGACAATCCAACACTCAGACTCGCTGGCAATTGGGAGAGATTCCGCGAGCTTCGCCGGACAAGCTTCATCGGCAGTCCCAGATCAACAGGACCGGCATCGTTTCGAAGATCACGGCCACGAACGAAAGAGCGGCCAAGAGCAGGGTCGAGAACTCGAGGAACCTCTCCCGCGCCCTCACCGTATACTGGTCATTCCGGAAGCCGCCGCCGTCGGCGCGCCACTCGCGGAACGCTCGGCGTAGAATGAGCGCGATCAGCCCGAGTGAGACCACCGTAACGACGATGACCGCCACCCGCGTGCTGACGATCTCCTTGAAGGGATCGGCGTTAGGGGCGCAACGATAGGCGGCGAGAAAGTAGCTGAACAGAAAGTGGAATCCCCAGACAATCGGTGCGGCGATCAAGGTCCAGAGATTGTCCTGCGTCTTTCCGAAAACCTGCATTTCCGCCTCACGCCAGCATCGGGAAGAAAGCGATCGTTGCAACGGTCAACACCACAGTAGCGGCCATGAAGTGCCAGTATAGCACGACATTCCACAGATCCATGTCGTGCTCGGGCGTCAGCCGCCCGGTCAGGGACCGGGCCAGGCAATATGCGAGCATCAGGCTTCCCACGACGCCGTGAACAGCCGTCCAGATCGCCAGAACCCAGACCGTCGCCGGATAGACATGGACTGTCGGATTCAAACCGGTCACGAAGGGACCCCAGAGCAACGCCGCGCTGGCTCCGAAAGACAGAATGGCGCCGCTCGCCATCAGCGCGCGGGCCACACCGACTCGTCCGGCACGATTGAGCCTGCGCGCGAGCAGGCTCGCGCCCCATGTCGTCGCAAACAGAAACAGCGAGACGCTCGGCCACAAGATGCCCGGGCCGACCTCTGCCGACGGAGGAAAATCGATGTGGATCGTGAAAAAATAATAGTATCCGAAGATCAGGCCGATGAAAGCGGTCGCATCGCCGGTCATCGTGATGAACATCGCCCACCAGCCGATCGATTGCGGCCCCGACTTGTAGAGCGGAAGCGTGAGGCCGAGCCCGACGTCTTTCTCCGTCTTCTCTGGAATCTGCGCGGTGCCGCGCCAGAGCCAGACGATGATCGAGACGGCCGCGAGCCCCATTGAGATAATCGTGGCGGCCCACCAGTGGAATGTTGCGAAGATGAACACGGCGCCGGTGAAGACCGCGGCAATCATCGGCATAAAGCTGGGACCCGGCACCCGCAGGCATTGCAGCGGCTCGCCGTCGAGCACCGAGGTAATCAGAGTTTCGCGCTTCATCTCCTGGGCGTCAGGCAGGTAGAACCGTCCCTTGTCGACATCGTCTATGAAGTTCGGCTGCTCCCAGAGAGGATAGCGCGAGGTGATAATGGGGACCGACCGCACACCCCAGTCCTCGCCAGGCATCTCGGTCAGCCATTCGAGGGTTCCAGCGTTCCAAGGATTCCGCTTCGCGTAAGGCGCGTTGCCGCGCGGACGCAGCACGTCCCAGACGATCACGAGGAAACCGCTGGCGAAGACGAAGGCGCCGATGCTGGAGACGAGGTTGGCGGTCCCGACGCCCAGCTCCTCGGAGTAGGTCCAGACGCGGCGCGCCATGCCGGCCAATCCGGAGTAATGCATCGGCAGGAATGCGACGTTGAAGCCCACGAACATGAGCCAGAACGCCACTCTTCCGAGCTTGTCGGAGAGACGCCGACTGCCGACTATCGGCCAATAGTAATAGATCCCCGCCGCCAACGGAAACAGCATCCCGCCGATCAGCACATAGTGAAGGTGGGCGACGATGAAGTAGGTATCGTGCGCCTGCCAGTCGAAGGGGACCAGCGCGACCATGACACCGGTGAGCCCGCCGATCACGAACGTAGCAAGGGCCCCCGAGACGAAGAGCATCGGTACCGAGTAGATCACGCGGCCGGTGAGAAGGGTGGCCAGAAACACGAAGATCTGCACGCCTGTCGGTATCGCCACCGCCTCCGAAGCAGCCGAGAAGAAACCGAGCGAGATCGAAGGCAGGCCCGTGGTGTACATGTGGTGCACCCAGAGCCCGAAGGAGATGAACCCGGTCCCCACCGCCGCGAGCACGATCCACGAATAGCCGAGGATCGGACGCTGTGCGAAAGTGGGCACGATCATCGCGACCAGCGCGATGGCCGGCAGGAACACGATGTAGACCTCCGGATGGCCGAAAATCCAGAACAGGTGCTGCCAGAGGACCGGATCGCCGCCGCGGCTCGGGTCGAAGAACGGCCAATCGAACATCCGCTCGAGTTCGAACAGGATGTCGCCGGCAATCAGAGGCGGGAACGCGAACAGGATCATTCCCGCGACTACCAGAACGTACCAGGCATACAGCGGCATGAGGTTCAGCCGCATTCCCGGAGGACGGCATTTCAGCGTTCCGACGATCAGCTCGACCGCCGCGGCGATCGAGGCGACCTCGATGAAGGACAGGCCCAGCAGCCAGATGTCCGGCCCATAGCCCGGGGTGTACTGCTCGTTCGTGGTCAGCGGCGGATACATGAACCAGCCGGCGTTCGGCGCCGCGCCGAAGAAGATCGAGCCGCAGACGAAGACGCCGCCGATTAGGAAGCACCAGAACCCAAAGGCGGACAGACGCGGGAACGGAAGGTCTCGCGCTCCCAACATCTGCGGCAGGAGAATGATCGCGACAGCTTCGAAGATCGGCACGGCGAAGAGGAACATCATCGCCGTGCCGTGCAGGGTGAAGACCTGGTTGTAGAGAGTGGCCGACAGGAAATCGTTTTCTGGAACGGCAAGCTGCACCCGCACCATCAGCGCGAGAACACCGGCGAACAGCATGAAGCCGAAAGCCGCTGCCGTGTACCAGACACCGATTTCGGTGTTGTTGACCGCCGACCAATAGCGCCACCCCTTCGGCGCCGCCCAGACTTTCCGAAGCCGCTCTTCCTGGCCCCGGCGGACCTCCTCGTCCTCCTGGTCCGGCTCGGCCGGAGTTTCGATGGTGCCGTCAGTCATTCGAGGGACCCCAACCATTTCGCGATGCGGGCAATTTCCCCGTCCGGCAATACGCCGAATGCCGGCATCTCGACCCCCGGCTTGAGGTGGTCAGGGGAAGCGATGAATGCGGCAATGTTCTCCTCCGTGGCCGGGAGAAGGCCTGCCGCGATGGTGCGCCGGCTGGCCAGGTGCGTTAAGTCGGGGCCCACGTCCCCGTCGGCCGGCGTTCCCCGAACCGAATGGCACGCCGCACAGCCGTTCTGCATGAAGAGATCGAGACCCGGGCTGTCAGCGACCGCTGCAGGCTCGGCCTGCGCCCTGACATACGCTTCGAAGTCGGCGTTGGTCACGACGACCACGCGAAATTCCATCTGCGCGTGAGCCGTGCCGCAGAACTCTGCGCAGGCGCCATTGAAGACGCCGAGCTCGGTCGGTTCGAGTATCAGCCGGTTTACCCGGCCGGGTATCGCATCCATCTTTCCGGCAAGCGGCGGTACCCAAAAGGAGTGGATCACATCCGGGCTGCTGAGGAGAATCTCGGTGCGCTGATCCACCGGTATCCAGATCTCGTTGGCGCTGGGGATCCCGCCCTGCGGAAGGTTGCGCACCACACCGGGATCGCCCTCGACACCGTAGGCAATGCGCCACCAGAACCGCTCGCCCGAGACCGCGATGGTCGGGCCGTCGGCGGGGCGGCGCAATTCGGGCATCATCTTGAGGCCCCAGAACAGCAACCCCGCCAGAACGACGGTAGGAAAGATGCACCCACCCCAGATGATGAGGCGCAGGCCGCTCTTTTCGCTATGCTGCCCGGGCGTGGCCTTGGTCGCATAGTAGCTGATCCCGATCACGACGATCCAGATTGCGACAGCGCCGGCCAGCATGATCCAGAAGAGTGACAGCACCCGCTCCGCCTCGACGCCGGCTGTGTCGAAGGTTGATTGCGGGCCTTCGCAGGCGGAAAGAAGGAGAACGATGAGCAACATACTCGCGACGCTATGCCTGTTCATTCGCTAACGCCCTTCTGTGCCCCGCACGGTCGCTCGCCCGTTCGCCGGATGCGTCTTCTCCATTTTGCCGAACCATACAGCGACGAGGGCGACCATGGCCATGAGATACATCATCGCTCCGGCCGTCATCATAAGAAGCCCAGCAAGCTGCTGGTCTTCGAGCAGCGAAAAGCCCCATGCGGCAGGACGGGCACCGTAGCTTGCGTAAAATGCCGTCGGAGCGAAGGCCAGCAGGGCGCCGACGATCAGTGAAAATTTGAAGGTGATCACGAGCGCAATCATACCAGCTCCGAATTCTTGGCCGCGCATCTGGCAGATCGCGGTCCAGAAGAGTAAGGCGGAAACGAAGAGCGATGCATGCATGGTTGAATGTACGACGCCGTCATTCAGCGAGAGCGCAATCGCCGACGGGATATGCCAGATCAGGAACACGACCAGCTGCAGAACGGTTGCAACGCTGATTGCAGTCGCCCAACTCCAGCTCCTTCGCCACGAATTGGATGCAGCGAGGAGCGCGAGTTTCCTCTGCCAGCTCCTCGGCAGCGCGCGCATTGTGGTGGGAATGGGTAGACCGAGGACAAGAAATGGAGCCGCCAGACCCATCAGCACGATATGTTGGCCCATATGAGCAGCGAAGAGGTTCTCGCCCAAAGCATCCAAAGGCCACACTAGGGCCGCGATTAGGCCCATGATGCCCAGGAAGAACGAGCACACGCGCCAGACAGGGACTCCACGATTCCGCCCGGCCTTTTTCCAAGCCAGATGAACGCCTCTCGTATACACGGCCACGGCGATCGCGACCGGCAGAATGACGGAAGGTTGCAGAGACCAAGCCGTCCAGAGAGCATGCGGCGCCAGAGGCGTCCCATCGGTATGGGCTTGAAGTGGAGGCGCGGCGGCGATGAAGAATAGAGGCAGGCACGTCTTCCATCCGCTATCAAGTGTAAGGAGCTCCGAGCGTCCGCTCGACGCTGTTGTATGTAGCACGATTCTTTTGACCCCTACTTCCTGCACCTGTGCTAGTTCCTGACCCGCTCATGACCGCAACACGCCGAGGCGTGCTAGGCTTTCCGAGACCGCCCCCACCGTTGCCGCCAATGGCTTCTAACTGTCGAACCGTCTCGTCTCAGGGCGGGTGAGGTTATCCAATGTCCGGCTCCCACGTTGCAATTGTCTTAGAGTGCCGGTCAGTGCGAAGCGGGGAGAAGTCGTTGCGGTGAGCCGGGTTCATCTTCATGTCTTCCTGAAGCGCAGCCGCTCCGAGCTTCTCTTCGCAGGCGCTTGCGATGGCATATCATCGTCATTCAGAGCTTTCGTGAACATGATCTTTTCCATTTCTGTCCGCCTCTTGGTGACCGAACAGCTCTGCATTTGTGTGCGCATTACGGACATGTTCGAACTCGAGGGTGGAATGGTTGATGGCAAACTCCTGCTTCAGCTCCTTCTTGACCGCCGCCTTCACCGCCTCGAGGCGGTTCCAACCGTCGTCAGCTTGAGCTGCCCCAACTGAGTGCTCCAGGTTAATTGTTAATGCATGGTGGGCCTCCGGTCGATGGACACGATGCTTTCCGGCGCCGGCGGGCGATAGCCAAGGGCGCTGTGGGGCCGGACGGTGTTGTAGTGCCTCCGCCATCGCTCGATCAGGATCTGGGCCTCGCGCAGCGTGTAGAAGATCTCCCCGTCGAGCAGCTCGTTGCGAAAGCGGGCATTGAAGCTCTCGCAGTAACCGTTCTCCCAAGGTGATCCGGGTTCGATGAAGGCGGTCTTGGCACCCACGGCTTCGATCCAGTCTCGCACCTTCGTGGCTACGAATTCAGGTCCATTGTCGGAGCGAATGAACTCAGGCGGCCCGCGCAGGATGAACAGGTCCGTCAACGCATCCACCACGTCGGTGGAGTTGAGCTTTCGATCGACACGGATCATCAGCGCCTCCTTCGTAAACTCATCGATGATATTGAGGATGCGGTAAGCCTGGCCGTCATGCGTCCGGTCCTGGACGAAGTCGTAGGACCACACATGGTGGGGCCGCTCCGGTCGCAGACGAACGCACGAGCCATCGTTCAGCCACAGCCGGCTTCGTTTCTTCTGCTTCTGGGGGACCTTCAGCCCCTCGCGTTTCCAGATGCGCTCGACCCGCTTGAGGTTCACCTGCCAGCCAGACTGCTTCAGCAGCGCCGTGATGGGACGGTATCCGTAGCGGCCATACTGGCGCGCCAACTCGATGATGTCCGCCGTCAGGCGCGCTTCGTCCGGTCGGCCGCGTGGCACCTTTCTCTGCGTGGAGCGGTGCTGGCCCAGCGTGCGGCAGGCGCGGCGCTCGGACACCCCCAGCTCCTGCCGCACATGGTCGATGCATTGGCGTCGGCGCGAGGGGCTTAGAAGTTTCCCTGCGCCGCCTCGGCCAGGATGAGCTTGTCGAGCGTCAAATCGGAGACCGCCCGCCTGAGCCGTTGGTTCTCTTTCTCGAGCTCCTTCAACCGCTTCAGCTGGCTCCGGCTCATGCCGCCATATTGCCGGCGCCATCTGTAGTAGCTCTGCTGCGTGATCCCGACCTGGCGCACCGCATCGGCGACCGGCATGCCTTGCCCGTGCAGCACCTCGATCTGCCGCAGCTTCAGCACGATGTCCTCGGGCTTTTCGCGCTTTCCAACCATCCTGTAGTCCTCCTCCTGACGAGATAAATCTATCTCAGTGGGCGGAGCACTCCATTGGGGGCAGAACATAGGAGCTCTCCCCGACGCCCTCCTCAGCGGCCAGGCTCGGCCCCGAGGCCTCTCTCGAACCGCTCCGCCGCACCCATGGCCGCTTTCATCAACGCGTCGAAATCTTCTGGCGGGTTGCCGTCGTTCAACATCCCGGTGAAGGTCGCATAGGCATCGGTTTTGCTGCCATAGGCGCGCAAGGTCTTCTCGTCGTTTACCCACGCAAGCACGATGATCTTTGCCTCACTGCTGAACCGGTAGAACAACCGATACTGCTGGAAGAACTTTGCTCGGAACCAGTGCCGGCGGTGATCGCCAAGTGTGTTGCCCTGCCGGAAGTCTCGGGCGCCCGGATCAGCTGGTATCGCCTCGGTCACCAGCTTGAGAATTGCAGCCAATCGCTTCGTGCAGTTCTTCCTGTGCCAGTTCTGAGGGTCGCGCGCCTTACGGCCTTCGACCTCAGCGATCAGCGCTTCCAGCTGTTCAAGGAAGACTGGGTGCGCATAGATCGACCATCCGTTGATGACGAGCGGCGCTTCGGCGGGCGCAGCACCGCCAGTCATTCGTCCTCAGGCGACAGTGGCTCACCGAGATCGATTTCGACCTCTCTGACCAGTGCCTTCAAGCGGTCATGCAAGGCACCCTCGAACGCCTGAAGACGTTCCGGATGCGCTGTGATGTCAGCTGCGATGAAGTCGAGGAATGCACCAAGCGCGGGATCTTCTTCTTCGGCATGCACAGGCTCGATATAGACACGGCCGTTCGGCTCGGTGCAGTAGCGAATTGTATCACCCTTGTCCAAGTGCAGCTGCTTGCGCACGCCGCTTGGCACGGTCGTCTGATAGCGATCGGTGAGCTTCGAGACATCATGAGCGAGCGCGGTCACAGCAGACTCCTGAGCAGGTTGGCCGTTTCGACACCAGGTAGATAATGCATTTGCATTGTCATGTCAAGTTGGGCACAGATTCCCGCTATGAGAGAATGAGGAGTCGAGTTCTCACCCCAAGAGACGTTCCCTATGGTCATGGTCGGTCGCAGCTGGTTTGGCGATCGCGGTCCATGCCGCTGGTGCATGGTGCCGCTCCCATAAGCTGAGATTGAGTGAACTTTGCCTGTCAGAACCGCTTTGCTCGCAGTCTCCCTCGCCTCCGCCTACGCATCAGGCACCCACGCACAGGGCGCTCCCGGCGGGTCGTTGGTCGAACTTTGCAACAGTGAATCTCAGACGGATAACTTGGTGTGCACGGCGCTGATTATCGGGACGACCTCAGGCATGCGGTATGGGGTCGACGCTGGTGCCATGGCGATGGGCGCTGACGTCGAAAACCTTCACATAATCGGCCACGAAATTCTAAAGGCATGCACTCCACGAGACGCAACGGGTGGTCAGTTGCAGGCTATCGCTCTCAAATTTCTAAGAGCCCACCCCGAATTTTGGCATGAGCATTCCCCTGCCATCGTCCATCGAGCGCTGACGAAAACGTTTCCCTGCTGACCCACAAACGGTCCGCATCCAATCAGACAGTCAGTCAGGAACCCGATCAGGATCCCATCCAGCCCGGATAGGCTTCACGCAGAGCGTCCAGGTCAGCGCGGTAGTCGAGATACGCCTGCGCGCGCTTGTCTGGGAAATGACTGCCATGCTTCTGCACCTTGTCGAGCGCCTCGACAAAGCCCCGCACATAGGAGGCTCCGGCACCATAGAAGCTCTCGTAGCGGCCTGGCTTGAGCTTTGCCTCGGGCAGCTGGCGTTCGACATTCACTCCAATGTCTTTGGCGATGAGGAGCATATACTTCCTGACCGCGTTCGGGCCTCTCTTGGGTGCGTTCGGTTTGATCTCGGGTGCGGCAGGCTTGGAGGGCGCTGGCTTAGCGCCGAACTCGGGCGCGTCGGCGCGGTTCGCATAGTAGGCCAGGCCATCGCGGTCATAGTTGGCGAGGTGATGATCGCCGTTGTCGTCAATCCAATCGTTCTCTGCCTCGGCATCCCAGCTCCTGAGCACGGCAGAGGGAGCAGATCCGTTGCTGACGCCAAAGGAGCCAGTCGGTGCGTTCTTGTCTTCGATGATCGCAGCGTCGAGCTTCTTCCTCAGGTTCTTGTGGAGAACCCAGGCCCTGCGTTCCGGATTCCACTTCGCTGTTTTGAACTTGCGGCGAAACCAGCCCTTCTTGGCATAGGGGAGCCTGACGATGAGCGTGTCGCCCTCTCGCTCGTATCCGATCGCGTTTCCCAACATCGAAATCTCCTCGCAGCCTGTGTCTGTTCGCACTTAGAAGATTGTGCCCGATCGCCTAGATCGAAGCCTGATCGACAAGAAAGCTGCGGCACACCGCTCGCCCGCCTAAACATGCCAAGGAAGATTTGTCGGGAGGCATCCAGTAGTCCCGTAATGGGGGATCGGGATACTCGTGCCTAAGGTAAGAGAAGCGCTCTTAGGGTGTGCAGGAAGTCGGTCCAGAAGGTCTCGGCTTCCGAGGGACCAATGCTGAGACCGATGATTTCACGGCGCCCATCCGTGTTCACGGCCACGGCGATTATGGCCGCAGCCGAGACGATCCGTCCGCCCTGACGCACCTTCAGGTAGGTGGCGTCGAGCCAGAGGTAGGGCCAGTCACCAGCCAGGGGAGTAGGTGTCTGCGAAGAAGATGCGTTCAATCGCAGCAACCCGGAAACGAGCGATCCGCGCTGGCGCGGCAGTCCGTCCGCAGTCAGCCAGGCAGCCGGTCAGTATTTATCGGTATGCGCCCATCTATACCGGTATACCTCCAAAAATACCGGAGTATACCGCTGTTAAATCAACGCACTACGCTGCGCCTCACCACACTGATAGGGAAGAGACGCCACGGATGGGTCACTTAACGAACCAAACCGTTTTGTCGTTCCTGTCATAGAACCAAGCTTCCTCTCGAGGCGGCGACAGCGGAAGCCTGGGTCGATGGCCACGTTCATGCCTTTGCATTCTTCGGCAAGGTGCCCGCCTCGGTCCTCTACGACAACGACCGCTGCCTGGTGGCGAAGATCCTGCCGGACGGAACGCGCAAGCGCGCCACGCTCTTCAGCGGGTTTCTGTCGCACTACCTGTTCCGCGACCGCTACGGCCGGCCCGGCAAGGGCAACGAGTGAGCCATTGAAGGCGCCATTGGTTCGAGCCCAATGGCGAACGGCAACGCGGAGGGTCTGGTCGGCTACTCGCGCCGCAACTTCATGGTGCCGATCCCGCGGTTCGCAAGCTGGGACGCGTTCAACGCCTATCTGGAGGGACAGTGCCGCAAGCGCCAGGCTGATGTCCTGCGCGGCCAGTCCGAGACCATCGGAGAGCGGCTCGCGCGGGATCTGGCAGCGATGGCCGACCTGCCGGCCGCGCCGTTCGATGCCTGCGATCAGGCCACCGGACGGGTCAGCTCCCAAGCCCTGGTGCGCTACAGGACCAACGATTACTCGGTGCCGGTCGCCTATGGCCACCGCGATGTCTGGATCAGGGGGTATGTCGATGCGGTCATGATCGGTTGCGGCGGTCAGGTCATCGCACGCCATCCCCGCTGCTACGGCCGCGAGGACATGGTCTTCGACCCGGTCCACTACCTTCCGCTGATCGAGCGCAAGATCAACGCCCTGGACCAGGCGGCCCCCTTGGCCGAATGGGACCTGCCGCCGGCGTTCGCGACCCTGCGACGCCTGATGGAGGCGCGAATGACCAAGGCGGGACGGCGGGAGTATGTGCAAGTCCTGCGCCTGCTGGAGACCTTCGACATCGACGATCTCCACGCCGCCGTGAAGAAAGCCCTGCACTTGGGCGCGGTCGGCTTCGATGCCGTGAAGCATCTCGTTCTCTGCCAGGTCGAGAAACGGCCGCCGAAGCTGGACCTCGATGTCTATCCCTATCTGCCGCGCGCTCATGTCGCGTCCACGAAGGTGGCCAGCTACATGTCGCTCCTGTCGGGAGATGCGGCATGATCGACTCGCCGAAGATCCTGCTCGCGGATCATCTGAAGACGCTGAAGCTGCCCACCTTCCTGCGGGAACATGAGAAGCTCGGCCGCCAGTGCGCCATCGAGGGGCTGGACCATGTCCAGTTCTTGGCCCGCCTGGTCGAGCTGGAGCTGATCGACCGCGAGCGCAGGATGGTCGAGCGCCGCATCAAGGCCGCGAAGTTCCCGGCGACCAAGAGCCTCGACAGCTTCGATTTCAAGGCGATCCCCAAGCTGAACAAGATGCAGGTGTTGGACCTCGCCCGAGGCGAATGGATCGACCGGCGCGAGAATGTCATTGCCTTGGGGCCCAGTGGAACCGGCAAGACCCATGTGGCCCTCGGGCTGGGGCTGGCCGCCTGCCAGAAAGGGCTGTCGGTGAGCTTCATCACGGCGGCTGCGCTGGTCAACGAGCTGATGGAGGCCCGCGACGAGCGCCGCATGCTTCGCCTGCAAAAGCAGCTGGCCACCGTCAAGCTGCTCATCATCGACGAGCTGGGCTTCGTGCCCTTGTCGAAGACCGGCGCCGAGCTCCTGTTCGAGGTGATCTCGCAGCGCTATGAGCGCGGCTCGACGATGATCACCAGCAACCTGCCATTCGATGAGTGGACCGAAACCTTCGGCACCGAACGCCTGACCGGCGCGCTGCTCGACAGGTTGACCCACCACGTCAATATCCTCGAGATGAATGGCGACAGCTATCGGCTCGGCCAAAGCCGGGCTCGAAAGGCCGTAGCCGCCACCTGATCCTCGCCGGATGAATTGGCCCCGCGGGCCAATGCGCCATGCCACGCCCCAGCTATGGGGCAAGCGAGCGCGTCATGGCGCTTGCCGCCTCGCAACTGGCCTGGTTTTGCGCCGCCGCGTGGCCGGTTTTTGGCCCGCCGTTGACAGATCGCGGTGCCCAGGCTCAGGTACACCGCCCCGAAGACCAGCCACATGCCCGTCTGCACTCCGACAAGCCTCTGTCCAAGCAGAACGACCAGACCGCCGAAGCCGCCCATCACGACAATCCTCGCCATCAAGAAAACCAGTGCCGCACTCATCCTCTGCGCAGCGGGGCGGTGTCGCTGCCCCTCGAGAAACAGCACATGCGCCCCGAGTGTGCAGGGCTCGACGAAGCCGAGCAGCCCGAGACCGAAGGCAGGCAGCAGCGTCTGAAAGGTGATGTCCATGGTGCAATGGTATCGTTGAAACCGGTGGGCGAGGCAAAGCCTGGCCCCGCTAATGGCCGGGAACGCAGACATGGAAGGGCCGCAGCGCTATCTCGACAACGGCACCGCCCTCCACCGTACGAAAGCCAGCGGGTTCCGCCCCTGCCTGTCCTGCGGCATGACGCCCCCGGCCACATTTGGCACCACACCGACCGCGTGCTGCGCGAGATCATCCTGTGCGACATCGCTGCAATGGTCGGCAAGGGCTACGAAAGCCGTCCTATTCAACTGTGGTGGTCCATGCCGTGCTGGTCCGGGTTGTAGGGGTTGCCCGCCTTCGGGTAGAGATAGACCTTCGTGCCCAGAGGGACCTTCTCGTAGAGCTCGATGATGTGGTCGTTCACGAGCCGCGCGCAGCCGTTCGAGACCGCTCGACCAATGGTCGAAGGCTGGTTGGTGCCATGGATGCGCAGATAGGTGTCGCGGCCGTCGACGAAGAGATAGAGCGCCCGCGCGCCGAGCGGATTGTCGAGCCCACCGGGCATCCCGTCTTCCGCATACTTCTCATATTTTTCGGGCTCCCGCTTCACCATGGCCGGCGTAGGCTTCCAGCTCGGCCACTCTTTCTTCACCTGCACGACATAGCGTCCGGCATGATAAAGGTCGTTACGCCCGACGCCGACGCTGTAGCGGATGGCCCTGCCCTCCGGCAGCGTCCAGTAGAGCGCGAACTCGTCCGGCATCACGTGGATCTCCCCGGGGGCGATACCCGCCGCGATCTCGACTTCGCGCGGCAGGAACTTCTCAGGCAATTCCTGGCTGGAATGCGCCCATGCCGATCCGGGAAGCCAAGCGCTTGCCGCTCCAAAACCTGCGGCCCGTGTCAGAAACTGTCGTCTTTGCATGCCATTCGCCTCAATGCTCGACCGGTTACCATGACTGAAAGTCTGCCCGGCTCTGTGGGTTCATCACTCAAATCGATATGCCGGAAGAACCTGCTCCGGCGCCACACACGAACCAGTCAGCCACTCTCGGTCAGGGGCACCTTGCCGCCCATCACCTGAAGCATGAACGAACCCGACGCAGTGATCATCAGGAAGCCATGGAAAGCCTCGATCCCGGTGATGAACCGCAGATGGCCGTCCGGGTTCAGGTCGCCCCGCCCCAGCGTGGTGAAATTGACCAACGAGAAGTAGAAATAATCCATGATGCCTACGTCCTTGGTCTCAGGGCCCGGCACGTTCAGTTCGCCAATCCCCAGCCCCCGCGCCGCCCATAGGAAGATCGCCGTGTAGACCAGCGCTTCGATCACATGCGCAGTGGTAACCGCGCCGACGGTTAGCGCGAGGTGGCGACCACGCTTTGTGTTGCCACCGCGGGCGATCGCATCGGACACGGTCTTCAGCGTCCCGTAATGGATCGCGGTGCAGATCGCGACGACGAGGATCGAGAGCAAGATAGCCTGGATCATGCGGGCTCAATGAGGATCGGGGCAGATCCGTTCCCGATCAATCCCGCGCCTTCTCGAGCAGGGCGACCATCTCGCGGAACTTGGAGCGCTGCTCATCGGCGTCGCCCGACAGGATCGCCGCCTCCATGCAGTGGTTGGCGTGGTCTTCGATCAGGAGCCGTTCCACCGCCTTGAGCGCCGAGCGCACGGCGCAGGCCGGGAAATCGCGCAGCCGCGCTCGCACCATGCAGCGCCTCGGCCGCACGGATCATGACCTTCGACGGCACACAGCCAAAGTTGACGCAAGTCCCTCCGATCGTCCCATGGCCCACGAGCGCGACGCGCTTGCCAGCCTCGGCGGCGGTGATCGAGGCGGAGAACCCGGCGGAACCGGCGCCCACGACAATGAGGTCGTATGCTTTGTTTTCGTTCGAGCAGCAGTCATTCATGGTTCAGGTCACTTTCGTCGTCGGATCGGTCTTCGGTTTGGCGAGGACCAGGTAGAGAATGGCGCCGATCGCCAGCAAAGGCTCGGCCATCGAGAACAGGCCCGTGAAAAGGCCGATGGGAGAACAGCAGGCAGCCGCCATCATGGTCGGACCTCCCTGGACTTGCGGTTGAGAAAGAGAGCGTAGGCACCGGTCAGCGCCGCGGCGAGGAGCGTGAGGGTCAGCGCCCCGCGAAACTCCAGAACGATGATCAAGACCGAGAGCAGCACCGCAATGAGCGCGGCCCAGATCTTGGGGGACGGCCCGGGCCGTCCGGCACGCAGCCACAAAGCCTGCGCGACCACCGCGAGGCTGACGAACAGCAGCGGGAACAGCGCGTAGTCGAGCCACCCCGTCACCGCCGACAGGCCTGCGCCAGCCAGCGCCAGGACAAGGAGTGGCGTGAAGCAGCATATCGCCGCGAATATTGCGCCGCCGAGGCCACCCTTCAGCAGGCGGTTCGCCTCGGCCTGGTCCGGCTGCTCTCTCGGTTGATCGAGATGATCGAGACCCCGCTTCACGAACCCTCGCCACTCACCGGGTCTTCCAGAAGCGCCGCCGGGTAGCCGTTCTCTTCGACCGCCGCGATGAGGGCGTCAGTGGAGGTGACTTCGTCGTCGAAACGGACCGTATAAAGCCCCTCGCTCGGGTCTTCGCCCTCGGCGAAGTCCTCGATCACCACGCTCTCTACGGATTTCAGCGAGTTGCCGACGATGAACGAGCACGAGGGACACGTCAGTCCCCCGACCTCGAGGCGGACGACCTGTTCGGCGGCAAAGGCGGGGGCGGCGAAAAGCGCGGACAGCGCCAGGGCGCCGGAAAGGATGTTTCTCATGTCAGTGTGCTTTCAGAACGAGAGGATGTAGGGGGAGGCGTAGGGAAACAGCATGGCAATGAGGATCACTGCCGCCGCTATCCAGAGAACGGAGCGCATCGCGGTGCGGTTCATCGGGCGGGCACAGGTGCCATCGGCGCAGCGGACAGGCCGATAAGCCTTGTAGAAGCCGTAACCCAGGAACGCGGCGGCGATGCCGAAGGTATACCACTTGTAGGCATAGAGGGCGCCCATCTGGGCGATGAAAACCCCGCTGACCCCGAAGCTGACAAGCACCAGCGGCAGGATGCAGCAGGAGGTCATGGCCAGTGCACCGAGCGCCGCCAACGCGGTGGCCGTCCAGCCGCGGCCTTCCGGGACGTCTGACGCGTCCCTCGGCAATGCAGAATCCGTGGTGTCCATGCATGGTCTCCTTGCGATCATCTGCAAGGAGGCCTAAGGTCTGTAGCAGATACAGGCTCAAGGACTTTCCGAATGGGAAAAGATCACCCTTCCGTGAAGCCGATGCAGCGAGCCGCCCTTGCCCGGGCCACCGGATGCAACCTTGAGACCATTCGCTACTACGAGACGGTCGGCGTCATGCCCGATCCGCCGCGGGACCCGAACGGCTACCGCAGCTACGGTGAGGATCATGTGCGCCGATTGCGCTTCGTCATGCGCGCGCGTGATCTCGGATTTTCTCTCGAGGAGATCAGAGGGTTGCTCAGCCTCGTCGACAGCCACAACCAGACTTGTGCCGAGGTGAAGGAGATCGCCTCGGCCCATCTCAAGGATGTGCAGGACAAGATCGTCGATCTGCAACGGATTGAAAGAGCATTGAGCGACACGGTGGCGCAATGCAGCGGAACCGAGGTCCCGGAGTGCCCCGTGCTGGACGCCCTGCTGGACTGAGCGCCGGTTACTCCTGCGCGGTCGCCTCACAAACACGGCTGCCAACAGACTCAACGCCGACCCAAGCGCTGAGATATCCGCCTCGTCAACTCGACCGCATCTCGGTCCGGCGCGCAGGGATCGCCGCGAGTTTCAGACCACGTATCGGTCCCAGCTGCCGTAATGCTCCGCGCTACGCCGACCCCGAGGCAGGCTGAGAATGATCAGCGCCAAGCCGGCCAGGATGCCAACGAGGCTTCCCGGGACCGTGCCGCCACCCAGCAGCCAGGGCGCGATCACGAGCCATAGTCCGAAGCCCAGATTGAGGAAGCGCAGCGGTCGCGCGACCTCGGCCCACGCGATCACGGCGGTCGTCAGGACCAGCGCGCCTACCAGATGATCACTGCCCGCCAAGGGCATCTCGTTGCCGAAGATGGCGCGTGACAGCATCAAGAAGGCGCCGAGGGCGGCGCTGAGGCCAAGGGTCCATGGGACGGTGACACCGCGCGCGCTTTGCCGAAGCAGCTTCGTAGGCACGGCATCGAAGCTCATCGAACCTCCGCTTGTCGACCCCGGCAACGCATCGCCTTGGAAGAAGGCACGCCAGAATGGGCGGCCGCGCCGCGTATTCCAGATCATGAACTGGATCATTGCCACGATCTCGTCGAGCGAGAACGGGATCATGATCAGCATCGCCGCCGCCGCCAACAGGCAGATCGTGCAATAGGTGCCAATCGTGATCGGCTGAATGATGATGAAGTAGATGCTCACGATCCCCAATGGACCGACGACGATGCCGAAGAGCGCGACCATCCATGGCATCGTGCGCCACCGCTTTCGACTTCCCATCACCCCCATCAGGATTTCGAACATGTAGCTCATGGCGCCCAGCCCCCCGTCGGCCACCGGCCAAGCCTTGGAGACGTCGGAGGTGACGATATATTCGCTGCCGTTCAGAGCCGAAGGAGAAGAGAAGAATGGCTCCCAGATGCCGTCGACATGACCCAGCTGGTAGGCAGACAGGATGCGCGACAGAAGAAAGCCCACCACTCCGAGCGCGATGATCGGCAGTCGTTGCACGTAGGTGGACGGACAGTAGGTCCAGCCTGGCGGTATGTCGCCTTCATCCATCATGCCTTCGCGCGACATGCCGGGCATCATCGGGATCAGGATGGTCAGCGCGATGACGAGCGCGCCGATCAACGTGTCGTTCGCATAAACCGCCGGGTCCGGCGTCCAGAAGACCAAAGGCGCCGTCAACAGCCAGACCCCCAGCGCGGCGTTGGCCCATTGCGCCCAACCGTTGCCAGGCCGCATCGAGATCAGCGCCAGGGCAGTGATCGCCAGTCCTGTGAAAACGTCATTCCAGGCCGTCAACCAGCTGCGCGTTGCCGCGGCCCAAAGTCCACGATCTTCGGTGACACGCTGCACGGCGGCGCTGAACTCGGTCTGGTCGAAGGTGCCGAAAACGGAAGGCGCAGTGGCCAGCCAAAGACCCAGCCCGGCCACCAGCCAATGCACCCAGAGCATCTGGAAATGCATCATTCGCATGTGGTTGTCGTGCTCGCGCGCGGCCGAGTCCGCTTCGGCGGGGCTGTCGTCCTCGCCGTGCTGCTCGGCATTCGCCTGCACGACCTTGGTCGCGGAAACCCGCGCGGCATTCAGCCCGTTTTCCGAATACCAGTGATAGGGATCATCCTTCAGATTTCGCAGGATGCGCGGCATGTCTTCCCGCAGGCCGTGCTGCGGCTGCCAGCCCAACTGCTCCCGGGCGGTCGAAAGGTCCAGCTCGTAGTGATCGGAGGATATGTCCACCATCCAGGCTCGGATAAAGGCGTCCTCGCCGAAGATCCGGTTCTCACCCCAAGCGCCGGTCTTGGCGAGTTTCGGCGGGATGTTCCAGGTGATCCAATCCTCTCCATGCAACTCGTGCCCGATCAGGCGCTGCAACTCTCCGAAGGGAATGGGTTCGGCTTCGCCCAACAGAACCGGAAGCACATCCGGGAGATCCATCCGACGATCCACGATGCGTTCGATCGCATCCAGCAGGTCTTCGAGATGCAGAAAGGCCTGTCCGCGTGACAGATCGCCCGGGTAGACTTTGCCGCTGAAGCGCTTCTCGTAAATGCGCGCGATCTGGTGAGCCAGGAACGTGGAATGCCCCTGGTCGTCGTAGATGCCGGCAGGGCGCATCAGGACAAGCTTTTCTTCGCCCTTCTCCTGTCTCAACATCGCCTCGGTGCGCACCTTCGAGGCACGGTAGGGAAGCTTCGTATCGAACGGCACGTCTTCATCGATTGGCTGCCCCGGCGAAGTCGGCGCATGCGCGAGCATGGTGGAGGCAAAGACGAACTGCTCGAGCTGGAACTCCTGCAATCCCTTCAGCAGCCGCTTCGTCCCCTCCACCGTCACGGCGTCATATGCGGGGCTGTCCTCACCCGTCAGATCGAAATAGGCCGCGAGATGAATACACACGGCAATGCGATCGCCATAGGCAAGCCGCACCCTCGCCAGAGCTTTGTCTACGCTTTGCTGATCGGTGATATCGAAACAGACACATTCCGCTTGGTGAGGCGGGTGTGGTGGCGAATGGCGATCAAGCCCGACAACGCGGTAACTCTGATGCAGGCGTCGCACGACCGCTCCGCCAAGATAGCCGCTGGAGCCGGTGACGAGAACGACGGGTTTGTCCGGTGTCTCCGTCATTCCTCACCTATTTGCGCAGATACTTCACCAGCGCCAAGATCGCGAGGATCACCAGCACAAGGATCACCAGCCACCAGATCCCCATGCCGAACATCATTCCGCCGTCCATCATCTATGTCTCCTGTGCTGTAGCCGCACCGATACTCGTAAGGCCTTCGACCCCCTCAACCTCCGGCATGGACGACGGGTCCAGACATCGCCGCCGAGACGGAAAAAAGAGGCGGAGCACCTCGCGGCGCTCCGCCCGTCTTGTCAGCAGCAGCCCGAACGGCCTTCCGGCTGCGAGACCTTCTGGACGAGATCCGCGGTTTCCGCGCCCTGCGCCTCACGCGCCACGTCGGCCTGCGCCACCATCCCGCAGCACTTGCCTTCGCCATCGGTCACGACGGCGCGGCGCACCTGGCGCTCTTCCATCTTGTTGCAGCAGGAGGAGACGTCCTCCTCCGGCGAGGTGGTCAGCACATCCGTCGACATGACCTCGGAGACGGCCGTATCCCCGGACTTGCCTTCGGCTACGCCGCCGCAGCAGATGTCGCGATCCGTCACGATGCCCATCGGCTCGCCCGCGTCGTTGAGCACCGGAAGCGCCCCGATGGAGTGTTCGGCCATCAGCTTTGCGGCCTCCTGAATGGTGGTGTTCCCGCCGCAACAGACGGGATCGCTGGTCATGATGTCCTGGACTTGCATATTTCGCTCCTCTGTTGAGTGCGGGATGACAACGAACAGACCCATAGCCGCGTTCCCGCTTCGCGCGCGCCTCGGCGACGATCCGCAAGGTGACGGTTTCGTGAGCGAATTTCCCCTTCGGGCAGTAGACAGGCGGCGCGCCCGTTCATAGATCGGTGCCATGCGCCTCTGGGTGTCAACGGCGGACCAAAAATCGGCCACGCGGCGGCGCAAAACCAGGCCAGCGGCGCGGCGGCAAGCGCCATGCCGCGCCCGCTTGCCCCGTAGCTGGGGCGTGGCATGGCGCATTGGCCCGCGAGGCCAATTCATCCGGCGAGGATCAGGTGGGGGCTGCGGCCTTTCGTGCCCGGCTTTGGCCGAGCCGATAGCTGTCGCCATTCATCTCGAGGATATTGACGTGGTGGGTCAGCCTGTCGAGCAGCGCGCCGGTCAGGCGTTCGGTGCCGAAGGTTTCGGTCCACTCATCGAATGGCAGGTTGCTGGTGATCATCGTCGAGCCACGCTCATAGCGCTGCGAGATCACCTCGAACAGGAGTTCGGCGCCGGTCTTCGACAAGGGCACGAAGCCCAGCTCGTCGATGATGAGCAGCTTGACGGCGGCCAGCTGCTTTTGCAGGCGAAGCAGCCGGCGCTCGTCGCGGGCCTCCATCAACTCGCTGACCAACGCGGCGGCCGTGATGAAGCTCACCGACAGCCCTTTCTGGCAGGCGGCCAGCCCCAGCCCGAGGGCGACATGCGTCTTGCCGGTTCCACTGGGCCCCAAGGCAATGACATTCTCGCGCCGGTCGATCCATTCGCCCCGGGCGAGCTCCAGCACCTGCATCTTGTTCAGCTTGGGGATCGCCTTGAAATCGAAGCTGTCGAGGCTCTTGGCCGCCGGGAACTTCGCGGCCTTGATGCGGCGCTCGACCATCCTGCGCTCGCGGTCGATCAGCTCCAGCTCGACCAGGCGGGCCAGGAACTGAACATGGTCCAGCCCCTCGATGGCGCATTGGCGGCCGAGCTTCTCGTATTCCCGCAGGAAGGTGGGCAGCTTCAGCGTCTTCAGATGATCCGCGAGCAGGATCTTCGGGGTGTCGATCATGCCGCATCCCCCGACAGGAGCGCCATGTAGCTGGCGGCCTTCGTGGTCCCGACAGTCGCGCGCGGCAGATAGGGGTAGACGTCGAGGTCCAGCTTCGGCGGCCGTTTTTCGACCTGGCAGAGAACGAGATGCTTTACGGCATCGAAGCCGACCGCGCCCAAGTGCAGCGCCTTCCTCACGGCGGCGTGGAGATCGTCGATGTCGAAGGTCTCCAGCAGGCGCAGGACCTGCACATACTCCCGCCGTCCTGCCTTGGTCATTCGCGCTTCCATCAGGCGGCGCAGGGTCGCGAACTCCGACGGCAGGTCCCATTCGGCCAAGGGGGCTGCTTGGTCCAAGGCGTTGATCTTGCGCTCGATCAGCGGGAGGTAATGGACCGGGTCGAAGACCATGTCCTCGCGGTCGTAGCAGCGGGGGTGGCGCGCGATGACTTGGCCGCCGCAGCCGATCACGACCGCGTCGACATACCCCCTGATCCAGACGTCGCGGTGGCCATAAGCGACCGGCACCGAGTAATCGTTGGTCCTGTAGCGCACCAGGGCTTGGGAGCTGACCCGCCCGGTGGCCTGATCGCAGGCATCGAACGGCGCGGTCGGCAGGCCGGCCATCGCTGCCAGATCCCGCGCCAGCCGCTCTCCAATGGTCTCTGATTGGCCGCGTAGGACATCAGCCTGGCGCTTGCGGCATTGCCCCGCCATGTAGGCATTGAACGCGTCCCAGCTCGCGAACCGCGGGAGCGGCACCATGAAGTTGCGGCGGGAGTAGCCGACCAGGCCCTCTGCGTTGCCCTTATCGTTTCCCTTGCCTGGACGGCCGTAGCGGTCGCGAAGCAGGTAGTGCGACAGAAACCCGCTGAAGAGCGTGGCACGCTTGCGCGTTCCGTCCGGCAGGATCTTCGCAACCAGGCAGCGGTCGTTGTCGTAGAGGACCGAGGCGGGCACCTTGCCGAAGAATGCAAAGGCATGGACGTGGCCGTCGACCCAGGCTTCCGCTGTCGCCGCCGGGTAAGCCCGCACGAAACAGGCATCGCTGTGCGGCAAGTCCATGACGAAGAAATGCGCCTTCTGTTCGATCCCGCCGATGACGACCACCGCCTCGCCGAAGTCGGCCTGGGCATGACCGGGCGGATGCGCCAGCGGCACGAACATCTCGCGGCCGCGCCGTTCGCGCTCCCGCATGTAATCCTTCACGATCGTGTAGCCGCCGGTGAACCCATGCTCGTCGCGAAGCCGCTCGAACACCCGCTTGGCCGTGTGCCGCTGCTTGCGGTGAACCGCGCGATCCCCCTCCAGCCAGCCATCGATGATCCCCGTATAGGCATCCAGCTTCGGCCGCTTCACGGGCGCCGTGCGGCGGTATCCGGGCGGCACAGAGAACGCCATCATCTTGGCTACGCTGTCGCGCGAGATGTTGAAATGACGCGCCGCCTCTCGCTGGCTCATTCCCTCGGCACAGGCCAGTCGCACCTTGCGATACAAGTCCACGGTGAAAATCCTCCCGCCCTCCCTGCCTTCAGAAAGGGTAAAGGTGGACGACTTTTACGCCGTCCGCAGCAGGCTCACCCTGCCGCTACCATGGCCGACTTTCTCACCGCCGTTCTCATATAGAGCGCTGGATACAGGAAGTGCCAAAGCGGACGCAGACCCGGATTAGGTCCGCTGGCTGCTATGCGGGACGAAGGGGCCGTTCAGAGGTCTGAATTCAACGGCCTCTTCAGATACCGACCTTTCGCTGATTTCTTAAGAATCTAGACAGTAAGTATGGCTCGGGTCTGCGAAGCCGCGGCCAAGCCTCCCCCATCGTTCGGCATTGTGATCGGCGACGGCTTGCTTCATATCAGCGGTTGCTGATACCTTATTCCTTCCAAGCATTGATGGCAGGCTATGAGTTCGAAGGATAACCAAGAACAGCGGCGCCGGAGCGGACGGCCGCTCATGATTTTGCCTATTCTTCTGTTTGGGTTGCTGGGCGTAGTCTTCTACTGGGGCCTCTGGAACAACGACGACCGGTTGCCCTCGACGCTGATCGGAAGACCAATCCCGGAATTCGCGCTCCCGCCCATCGAAGGGCGGCAGGACGGCCTAGCCTCGGCGAACCTGCTAGACCAGGTTTCTCTCGTCAACGTCTGGGCGTCGTGGTGCGTCCCCTGCCGCACGGAGAACCCGCTTCTCGTCGATCTTGCCGAAGCGGGCACCGTTCCGATCTACGGTATCAACTACAAGGACAATGCCGAGGAGGCGCTGGGTTTCCTCGAAGAGCTCGGCGATCCCTTCACCCGCATCGGCGCGGACCGATCAGGCCGCGTTGCGATAGACTGGGGCGTCTATGGAGTGCCGGAAACATACATAATCGACGCCGAGGGGCGCATTGCATACAAGCATGTCGGCCCCTTTGATCAGGCCTCGCTTGAGGAGGACATTCTGCCGGTCGTGCGCCGGTTGCAGGCTGAGAGCGACCCGTGAGGCGACGTGACGTCCTTGCCGGAGTCTTGGCGCTTGCGGCAAGCCCTGCCTCCGCCCGACCACCGATCCCTAATCACGGGACTCCGCGTGATCTCCTGTCGCCGCCTTTCGTGGATGGAGATGGACGGGATCTGACGCTGGCGGACTTCGAGGGACGTGTCGTGCTTCTGAACATTTGGGCGACTTGGTGCCCGCCTTGTCGCGAGGAGATGCCGACGCTCGACGCGCTGCAAGCGCGCCTCGGCGGATCGGATTTTCATGTTCTGCCGCTGTCGATCGATCGGGCCGGTCTCGAACCTGTGCGCCGCTTCTACCGAGAGACCGGCATTCGCAACCTCGATCTCTATATCGCGGAGGATACGCGCGCGATGCTGGCCTTGGCCGTGGTGGGTCTGCCGACAACGATTCTGATCGACCGCATTGGGCGCGAGCGGGGGCGCCTCGCAGGCCCGGCCGAATGGAACAGCCCCGAAGCCGTTGCGCAGATAAGCGCTCTTATTGACGAACGTAAGCAATAGGACATGGAAAAGCACGACGACCGCGCCAGCCGTTCCGCTCCGTGCGCACACGTGGTGGCGGTCTACCGATCAGTTTGGAGATGTGGATTTGATTGAACTTTCCGTTCTTGGACTAATGGCGGCATTGCTGGCCGGTGCCGTTTCCTTTCTGTCGCCCTGCGTGCTGCCGCTCGTGCCCGGCTACGTATCCTACGTTGCCGGACGTACGGTCACCGGCAGTGCAGCGCCTTCGAAGGGGCGGGCCGTCTGGCTCAGCTTCTGTTTCGTCCTTGGCTTCTCCACGATATTCATCGCGCTTGGGGCCTCTGCCACCGCGCTCGGTCAGACGCTGCTGCAGTGGCGCTACGAACTCAACCTCGTCGGCGGCGCGATCGTGATCCTGTTCGGTCTGTTCATGATCGGGGCAGCGCGCCTGTCGGCCATGGAGCGCGACCTGCGTTTCCATCTCGACCTGCCGGGCGGGCAACCGGTCGCCTCCTACGTGCTCGGACTCGCCTTCGGTTTCGGCTGGACACCGTGCATCGGGCCGATCCTCGGTGCCATCCTAACCGCCAGCGCGACAAGCGCGACGATTGGCGAGGGCGTCGCATTGCTTGCCGTCTACTCGGCCGGCCTTGGGATCCCGTTTCTGGTCGTCGCGGGGTTCACCGACAGTATTGCCGGCAGGCTGCGCGGCATCGGTCGTTGGGGTCGCCGCCTGCATCAGGCTGCGGGCGGCGTCATGATCCTGATGGGCCTGGCGATGATGACCGGGCGGTTGAGCGCACTGGCCTACTGGCTGCTGGACACCTTCCCTGTCCTTGCGCGGATCGGGTGAACAGATGCGACTGTACGAGAAACATATCCTCCCTCGGCTGACGCATCTGGCGATGGGCCAGGATCAACTTCTTCCCTACCGGCGCCGCGCCATCTCCGGGCTGCATGGGCGTGTGCTGGAGATCGGAATCGGCTCGGGCCTGAACATTGCGCTCTACCCCGAGGCCGTGCGCCAGATCATCGGTATTGATCCGTCGCCCGAACTCCTCTCTCGGGCCGCGCAAACCTCCCATGGACTGATGCCCGCGGCCGAGATGATCGAGGGCGTGGCCGAAGCATTGCCGCTCGAAGATCGCAGCGTCGATTGCGTCGTCGCCACCTGGACACTCTGCAGCGTTTCGGAACCGGAGAAGGCTCTCGCCGAGATCCGGCGCGTTCTCAAGCCGGATGGCGTCTTCCGCTTCGTCGAGCATGGCCTGGCGCCCGGACCCCGTATCCGGCGCTGGCAACGCTGGCTGACGCCTGTCTGGAAACACTGCGCCGGGAACTGCCATCTTGACCGCCCGACGGCCGACTTGATCGAGACAAGCGGCTTCCGCATGGAGCGGCTCAACACCGGTTACGCGACAGGTCCGAAGCCCTTGGTTTTCATGTATGAGGGACAAGCTCGCCTCTACTGAGGAAGCTTGGAAACAGGACAATCTCGGCTTTCGATCCGTGGCGCAACTGATGGCAAGGTAGCCAATTCTCGCCTCGAACTTTCGCCGAAAATTTTGCGGTGATGAGGTGTTATGAGCAGTCATCAAGATAACCGGCAGGCCAATCTGACGCGCGGCATCCGGGTCGAGATCGCCAGCCTCGTCTACAACATCATCGAGGTCGTCGTATCCGTCACCGTGGGACTTCTGACCGGCAGCGCAGCGCTGGTGAGTTGGGGCCTCGACAGTACGGTCGAGGCCACCTCGGCTGCGACTCTGATCTGGCGCTTGAAGAGTGAGGTGGACGGTGCCGACAAGCGCACGGTCCTGCACCGCAAGAAGGTCGCGCTCTACGTGGTTGCCTGTGCCTTCTGGATCGTCGTCGCGGCGATCCTCTACGAGGCGGTCTCCGCCTTCATTTCGCAGAAGGCGCCGGGCTTCAACTGGTGGGGTATCGCGATTCTGGGTGCTTCGCTCGTGGCCAACCCGTTCCTCGCCTGGGGCAAGTATCGCTACGGCAAGCGGCTCGATGCGCCCGCCCTGAAGTACGATGCCAAGGACACCATGATCTGCCAGTATCAGACGATCGTGGTGTTGGCCGGGATCGGTCTGACGCAATGGATGGGCTGGTGGTGGGCCGACCCGGTGGCGGCGCTTCTGATCGTGCCCTACGTTGCATGGGAGGCGTTCGAGGCCACGAAGGATGCGCGGTCGGTCGATCCGGACGAGGGCGAAGCTACTGCCGAGGCCTGACGTTACGCATGATGAACCGAGATTTGGGCATGGGCGGCAGTTCTCCGGTTTCCAGATCCAGATCCAGATCCTGATCCGGCACTTCGTAGTCGATGGCGTTCACGAAGAAACTGCAAAACGCCTTCATCTGGCTGATCGCGATCCACTCGCCCGGACAACGGTGGTTCCTGTGGTGATCGCCACCGCCCTGCGGAATGAACTCGTAGGGAGTGACCTCCCGATCGTGAAACCGCTCGGGCCGGAACTCTTGCGGCGCGTCCCACGAACGAGCGTCGGTATTCGTGCCGTAGAGGTCGAGCAGAACCCTGTACCCTTTGGGAAAGCGATATCCGCGCCACTCGAAATCGCTCTTCACCCGTGCCGCAACCGCGGGAAAGAACGGATACAGACGGCGGACCTCTTGCACGAAAGGTTCGAGCTGTCCCTCGTCGTCCTTCAGCTTTTGCCGCCACTCGGGATGCCGATGTAAAGCATGCGCCGCCTGAACTATGAACACGGATACCGCGACGGTCGGGCGCAGGACATTCAACAGCTCTACGGCGGCCACCCTGGGGGTCAACAACTCCCCATCGAGATCGCGCCATGTCGCGATGATATGAAGGGCACTTTCCTGCGTCGGCTGAAGCTCACCATCGCGGACCTGTTGGATTAGCCGTGCTGCCCATTTTTCCAGGCGGTGGCGCGCCAGACGCGCGCGCCAGTGTTTGGGGCCAAGGGCCCCGGCGTCCTGAAAAAGCGCTGTAAGCTGCGCCCTTCGGGTCGCCACCTCAGCTTCATCAAGCGGCACCCTGGCCCAGGCGCAGACAGCTCTTGTGAGCATTTCGCGCACTTCGTCATAGAGGACGACCTCGTTCCTCGCCTCCCAGTCCGGCGCATATTTGTCCAACATGTGAAGCGACGTGCCCTGAAGCGCGGCGATCCGCTCGGTCCCCATGAGTGACATGAACATCTTCTTGCGGTGCTGGTGGGCAGCGCCGTCCAATCCCTGAACGCCGCCTTCGCCCAGCAGGGTCTTCTGTATGCGGCCCGGCATCGAGCCCGCGCGGATCAGTTTATCCTCGGAATAGAAAACTTCCGCTGCCGCCGCGCCGGTCATGCAGATCGTCTCTTGAAGGAGGATGCGGGTTTCGAACAGGTCTGTGTCGAGTGCGCGGCAGGTCTCCGAGATGAACCCATATGGGTTGCGCAGCAGGGCGAGTGTGCTGTCAAAGCCTTTCGCAGATGGTATGCCGAACATGGGTTACACCCCCGTTGTGTTTTCCTTGCGTTCACTCTGACCAGGCTTGTCCTTCGCAGAGCGGAAGCTGTCCCAGAACAGCAGGGCTGCGCCGCAGAAAATCGTTACGTCCGCGAGATTGAAGGACGGCCAGTGGTATGATCCGTAATGGAAGTCGAGAAAGTCAGGAACGGCCTGATAGCGTACGCGGTCAAGAATATTGCCGAGTGCGCCGCCGATGATCAGACCGAGAGCGGCAGCTGTCAGCCTGTCCGGCGCGCGCCATAACCAGATCAATAGCCATGCCACGATCACGCCAGCAAGCGCGATGAGACCCCACCACGGTACGAACCCGCCGAGCATACCGAAGCTGACCCCATCGTTCAGAACCCGCACGAGGTTAAGAAAGGGTAAAACCTCGACCCCGCTCTCGAGCGCCGGTGTGGTCAGGGCGAGCGCCTTGGTGCCCTGATCGAGACCGAGCGCTGCGATTGCGCAGAGCCCACCGAGAACGCGACCGTTCATGCCGTCGCCTTCAGATCGCCCCGCGCGTCGCGGATGATGGCCCAAGCGGAGTGCAGGAACAGTCCGGCGATACCGAAGGCGACGATAAGGTCGGGCCACGCGCTGCCCAGCCACGCCACGAGACCGGCGGCGATGACGACCGCCGCATTGCCGATAGCGTCGTTGCGCGAGAACAGCCAGACAGCCCGCATGTTCGCGTCGCCCTTGCGGAATCGCAGCAGCGGCAGAACGGAGACGACGTTCACGACAAGGGCGATCATACCGAGCAGGCCCATGAGACCTGCATCCGGCGTCGTCTGTTCGAAGACCCGGACGATGGTCGTGCCGAGGACGCCAAGACCGAGGAGCCCGAGGAAGATGCCCTGGATCAGAGCCGACCGTGCCCGCCAAGCGAGGCTCCAGCCGATGGCCAGCAGGCCGAGGAAGGTGATCGCGCCATCGCCGATGAAATCGAGCGCATCGGCCTTCACGGCCTGCGATCCGGAAATGAAACCGCCGATCATTTCGAGGACCCCGTATCCCACGTTCAGGATCACGACGATCCAGAGGGCACGGCGGTAGGCCGGGTCCTGATGGGCAGGATTCGGCGGAATGTCTTCATCGCCCTCGATCCGGTCGAAGCCATAGCCTGTCACCGCGACTGCCTTTTCGATGTCCGGCAGGCGCACTTCGGGTGCAGTCAGTGTCATGATGTGCGTCGCGGCCGACACTTTCACATCGCCGGGCGCGACCCCGGCTGCCTGTGCCGCCCGCTCGATCTGCGCGGCATCCTTGGCGCAATCCATACCGGAAACCCGGTAACGGACGGGCGGGACATCTGCCGTCGATCCGGCATTTTCGGTGTTGGCCATGGTCGCGCTATTCCTGCTAGGATGAATCGAAGAACAACATATCAGCGAGGAGTGATATGGCGCAATTGGTCGATGACCGCAAGAGCGCAACCATCGAGCGACGGGCGAAGCTGTTCCGCGGCTTCGCGGACCCGAGCCGCCTGGCCATCCTCGGTGCACTTTGCAACGAGCCATTGGCCGTTCACGAGCTCGTCGAGCGGACGGAACTATCGCAACCCAACGTCTCCAACCATCTGAGGTGCCTGCTGGAGTGCGGGCTTGTCGCCAGCGATCGCGATGGGCGTTTCATCCGCTACCGTATCAGCAGCCCGCGCATCACGGTTCTTCTGAGCGATGTGGACGCACTTCTCGACGTGGTCGCAGAGGGCGTTGAGGCGTGTGACAATTATCGTGAGGCGTGAGTCAGAACGGACGGCCGGTCGACTCGGCGCAGATCGGTTGGAAAGATGTTGTCCGTGTGCAGGGTCCGACCGGAATCCTGCTGAGGTTCGACAAGCTGGCTTCGGAAGAGACACCATTCATGTATCACTGCCACATCCTCGAACACGAGGATGCGGGCATGATGGGGCAGTTTACGGTCACATAACAGGACCCCACCCGCTCGACACCGGGCGTCGTCAAGAGCTTACGTCTTCTTGCGGCGTTCTATCAGGTGCCGGTGTCGCCTTGTTGAAACGCATTACGGAGTATGTCTAGACCCGAACGGAGAACACCTCGCTAAGCTGCGGGTCCGCCGAAGCGGCCGTCCAGTCGCTCGGCAGCATTCGTCAAAAAGGGCTCCCTCAAGCCGTTCGCTGCGATCTGCGCGAACGGCTGCTTCGACGCTGCGGCCGTTCACTGAACCGTCTGTGACAGGCTGCTGAACTTATTTGTGAAAAACGACACACAGCCCGGCCCCAGTTCGTTTTAGTGTCCGATAAGCCCCCTTATCGAACATGAGCGTGATAGGCTCTTCGGCATTCCAGACACGCCTGAAATCCCTGCCCCGATCTCGCTGCCTACCCACGTCGCGGGCTCCGGCCGGCTTGACCGCCTCGTCGGCACCGCCCGCGGCTACGCCGACCACGCGGTCTCCGAGAACACGCGTAGGGTCTTCGCCCTCTCGTATTGTTTAAGGTCCCTCCCCTTGCCCGAACCGGCGTGACTAAGGTTGTCCTTAGGCAGGGGCCCGCGCACTACGTGACTGTGATGCTCCATCGAAAATGCGGTGCAGTTCGATAATCCTATCCACCTCGCACGCCGATCCCAAGATAACCGGAACCCACTGATGTGGTCCTTCGGGCGCAATCTCGAGAAGTCGCGCCCGCCCAGTGCTGGCCATGCCCCTTGCCTGTTCGATCAGTAAACTCATCGGATTGGCCTCGTAAAGCAGGCGCAACTTGCCCCCACTCTCCCGAAGCGTTCGGTCGATGGGATAGAGGAACACACCGCCTAGAAGCAGGATGCGATGTACCTCGGCCACCATCGAGGCAAGCCACCGCATGTTGAAGCTGCGCTGGCGCATCCCATCGACGCCGGCGAGGCATTCCTCGACATAGGTCCGGACAGGGTCCTCCCACAGCGGTGACACTATAGCGCCCTCGGAGTCGCAAGGTTAAAGCGCGCCGCCACAATAAATCTACAATCAACCCCCTGATATTTATAAGAAATACAATTAAAGGATAGCGGTGCCAGCCAACCTTGCGCTGGGGATATCGGATTATACCGATCGGTATAATCGGTTAGCCATCTCGGTATCGCTGAATGAGATCCAACAGCTCTCGTTCGAAGTCCTCTTGCTTCACGGGTGGGATGGAGATGCCCTTAGCGGTGAGGCTGACCTTTTTACCGTTCCGCTCCAGCTTATATGTCCCCCCACCTGGGATCGTCTTCTGGGCGCGTTTCGCGGCGGTCCCCCTACCCTTCTCTCTCTTCTCGGCCAGCGCCATTTTCGCCTCAGCAAGCGTTTCCCTCTTGTCGAGGAATGGCGCGAGATCCCGGATCATGTCCATGCTCGCCTTCGGGCCGAACCAGTCGAGCGCCTTATCGGCGTTCTGGGCACACTTCACACCGACAGATACGAGCGGCTGCGCAACACCCAAGCGCTCTGCGATGTGCGCCTGGGTCGCATCCTCTTCGTGCTTCAGCCTGATCGCGATCTGCCCGATCGACAGGATGCGTTCAAACGGCGTCAGGTCTTGCCTAATGGCATTCTCGGAGTAGCGCTCCTCGAGGTCCGAGATGGTGAGGTCTTCGTGCCCGTCCAGTGCGCTTTTCATGTCAGGCGCGATGATGGCTTGCACCTCATCCACACCCAATTCCTGCAGCGCCCGGAGGCGACGCCGACCGGACAGAAGAAGGAACTGCGCAGCTCCATTGATGACGGTCGGGTTCTTGTGGTTAGGGCGCCAGTCCGGATTCATTGGGCGAACACGGATCGGCTGGGTCTGCCCGCGCGCAGCGATGTTCTCCTTTAGCAGCCTGAACTCCGAGTCCTCTACCCAGTTGCCTTTGCGGTCGCTGCCGAGGGCGTCCTCGATCTGCGAGGTCTTCATGACCACCGAGACCCTTCCGTCCATCACCTTCTTGAGGATGTCGTTGGTGGCATGGCCCATTTGGTGGCCAACCAGCCCGCCGCGCGGCTCCTCGTAGCTCTCGAAGGTTTGCGCCGTCGCTTGCGGCACTCCCCTCTCCTCGTCCGTCATCGGTGCCGAGTTCAGCTTCCTCTTCGCCATCACACCCACCTCTCAGCGATGAATTTCTCGGCGTGGCCGCGCGATGGAAGCGCCCCACCCCACACCAGTTTGGCCAGTGCATCGTTCACGGCATTCGCATTCTGAATAAATGCCTTCGCAGAAGGTCGTCTGCTTCGCGGAGGATCGTACTCGTAGATGGACTTGTATTCCTCAGCCGCGTTGGCGACGGCATCTGATCTCGAATACCAGACCTGAGACACGAGGCCCGGGTGGCGTCTATGAATGTCGACGATCTGATCGACGTCCTTCTCGTTGGCCTCTTGGATGATGGTCGGGAGCACGATGTGGTTTCCGCCACCGATCACTCGATCCTCGATCGCCATCTCGGAGAGGTAGACCTGCACGTTGTCGGCGTAGGTGCTGAGCGTTTTGAGGTCGAAACCTTTCATGGTCTGCGGCACGATCAGGTTGGTCGCGGCAACCAAGCCGTTGAGCTGCACAAGCGTGAAGGATGGCTGCTGGTCGATTACGATCACGTCGACCGTCTCGTGAAGGGCTTCCTGATACTTCTCGACATCGAAGCTTCCATCGGACTTGCGAAGCTCGGACCCCAGGGTATTCGGGCCATACGCGGCGTCCCAGCGAGCAATGGCATCCTTGAGGGCCGCATGCACGGGAGCGGTGCCGCCGGACTTCTGCGACAGCATGAGGAGCGCGAGATCAGCGTCCTGAATGTTTGCGCCGCCAGGAATGAGCCGGGTGCCCGGCCACTGGGTGGTCTGCCACATCCCATTCAGATCCTCGGCCGACTTCTCCACGATCTGGTGTGCATTGAACTGGTCGAGGTCGAGCCCCATGAACGATGCCACGGTATTGCGGTTTCGCTCGAAGAGCTTGGTCTGCTTGTCAGCGAAATAGAGCGACACAGTAGCCTGCGGATCGCAGTCGAGAATGCCTACGCGCAGACCGTAGTTCATGGCCACATACTGCGCGAAATGAGCAGCAGACAGGCTCTTCCCGGTGCCGCCTTTCTGGGCGGAGAAACTCACAACGGGGAGCGGATCACCCGGCTTGCGCCAGTGCAAGTACTCGTGCTTCCGGTGCGTGCGAGATTGAAGGTAGGCCCGCATCATCATGATCTCGGAGATCGAGTAGTGGGCTGTATGTCCACTTTGCCCGACGGTCTTCCGCCCCACAGGGAAGCTGTCATCGTCGCTTGTAGCTTGGTTGAGCACACGGATGGTGTAGGCATTCCCCAGCCCGAGAAGCTCTCCGACTTCGCGTGTGCTGAATGTCTTCTCAACACGCTTCTTCATCGTGTCGTCCTGACGAACCTGCCCGGCGATATCCCTCATGCCGTGGGCGAGGCGCTTGATAAAGTCGATCATCTGCGGCTTCGATGCGTCATTATACCGGTCGGTATAATCGGTCGTTTGCTTGTCTGCCTGCACTTTGCAGTCTCCTCGTTCTCTGCTCTCCGGCTCCTAAGCGGGATTATACCGATC
>NZ_CP193762.1:0-116487 GCF_050847355.1 Limimaricola sp. AA108-03 | reverse complement strand
TGTTGTTGTGTGTGGGTCACGGTTCAGCGCCTCGACTTGATACCAGCCGGTATCAGTAATCGCTCAAGCCGGGAGTAACCCTTTGACCGCGCATTTCCGGTATCGACTCATATCTGACCGCAGGAGCCGCACGAGGGTATCGGGGGTGGCCTGGATCGCGCGTCCGGCGTCATTCAGCATCTGAGACAGGTGCCGTGCAGTAGGGGGCTGCCGCCAGTAATCTTTCCACGTAGACTTCACCACGATGATGAATTGGCGAAGGTAGTTCGCTGGGGCAGGGGCCGACTGTATCGCCTTCTCCTGCACAGCCAGCATCTTTGCATCGACCGCGACACCGAGGGATGTCCAGAGACTGCTGATCTCAGCCTTGATACCGGCCGGTATCATTGCAGTATCAGTGCTCGGTGCCTCATAGCGTCTCAGCAGATCTTCCGTAGCAGCGACGAGATCAGGCGATGGAGCGCGCTCGAAGCGAGGAAATTGCTCCTTGCCCTTTGCCGCCATCCACTCCTCAACAAGTTTTTTAATTACACACTCCGCCTGCGGCGAAGCTTGCGCGGCAGGTGTCGCCTTGATGTGATGTGTCATGGGGGCAGGGGGTATATGGTTATAATTTGTTTGGTTCTTACATACGCGTTCATTCTGCTGAACGCCTACGCGTTTACTCTGTTGAATGCGGGCGCTTCCCGCTTTTGCCTTCTGCCGGGCCTCGCCGGCGACCCGAACCGCCTTCCGCCACGCCGCCCAGAAGGTCACGAGGATATCGAGCTTCCCATTTCCACCACCACGCCCTGGCTTGCTGGTCGTCTCGATCAGACCCAGCCCGCGCAATTCCTTCATGTGGTTGGTGATGCTCGCTTTGCTTTTGCCCATGAGGTGCGCAAGGTAGGCGTGTGAAGGGTCGCAGAGGCCTGTAGCGTGGGAAGCGTGGGCACACAGGATGATCAGGAGCCGATATGCTCCATCACTCATCTTGATGTGGTGAATAGCGTCAGGGATCGCGGCATATCCGCGTGAGGCGTCGAGTTCGAGTTGCATTTGAGCGCACTTTTTTAGGCTCGGTCAGTCAAAATGACTTGCCGAGGGTTTGGGGGCGCTGCTATGAAAAGGGTGAATGTAGGGTTCTCTTCATAGAGCCTGGGACACGAGAGAGCTCAGATGGTTGCCGCCGTCTGGGCTCTCGTCTCGTCTAGGGCATCGATTACTGCATATTGCCTCGCTAGTTCTGCCGCGTTGGCAACATCACTGCATGAGTGCAGAAGCATAAGCAATCATAAAAACCGGTTTCTGAAACCCCACATTACTCCTCGAGGGCCAGAGATCCTTGCGCTGTCGGCATCCTTGGTCCCTCGGCTTTATTTCAGTGGCGAATTTTTCTTGAAGAAAATTCGAAGCTGTTGCTGTTCTGACACGTCTCACGAGTGGCCTGGTGCGCGTTTGGCGTGAACCTGAGTGGATTTTTAAAGAAACTCACTTATTTTCAGGTCGACACACCTGGTGATGATCGGTTTGAAGCGTCCTGCTATCGAAACGAGGTAGGGCAGGCTGCTCCCAACTGGGTCAGAGGAACCGGTCGACACTAACTTCGGCTTGCATGATGATGGGCTGCTGAAATGCCTAGTGTATGGTCCCGAGATCAAGTGGCACGGCTCTTGGTAGAATAGGTCGGGGTTAGTCTGCCATTCTTGCCCGATGAATTGCGCCGGGGTTAGCCCCTAGAGCGTTTTCAGACGTCGGACTGTAATATAGGCGTCGATAAACAGGGCGAGGTGGCGTTCGAGTTGCGCGTGATCGTCGTAGTGGTAGCGCTTCACCGTGGCGTCTTTGATCGTCCGGTTCATCCGCTCGACTTGTCCGTTGGTCTAGGGGTAGTGCGGTTGGGTCAGCCGGTGCTTGATCCCACTGGCCTCGCAGATCATGTCGAACCGTATGAGCCGTGAGGCGGCTGAACTGGCCCCCGTTTCGACCGGACACTTAGGCATAACGATGGAGGCTTAGGCATATGCCTAAGCACATGCTTATGTCTGACTACGAGATCATTACCGATGGCGGCCGCAGACGCCGCTGGTCTTCGGCCGAGAAGCTTCGGATCGTCGAGGAGACGCTGGAAGATGGCGCCAGCATCTCGGTGGTCGCCCGCCGCAATGGCGTAGCGGCAAACCTGCTGTATCGTTGGCGGCGCCTGATGTTGGATGGGGGAGCCGTGGCCGTGTCCGGAGATGACGACGTCACCAGCAACCGCGCTGTCCGACAGATGGAAGAGCGCATCCGCGAGTTGGAGCGGCAACTCGGGCGTAAGACGCTCGAGGTCGAGATCCTCAAGGAAGCCCTGGACAAGTCGCGCTCAAAAAAACCGATCTGGCTCGCGCAGTCGCAGCCCAAGGGCGGTTCCCGGTGAAGGCCGTAGCTGAGACGCTGGGCGTCTCCCGCTCGAACCTGAATGCACGGCTGAACGGGAGCGCGAAGCCGCGTCGGCGCTATCACAAAGCGCAAGACGCGGTGGTCCTCCCGCTGATCTCGGCGATCGTGGCGGCACGACCGACCTACGGCTACAGGCGCATCGCGGCGGTTCTGAACCGACGGCTTCGGGCCGATGGCGCGGCACCGGTGAACCACAAACGGGTCTACCGCATCATGCAGGCGCACGACCTACTGCTGGCGCGCAGATACACCGAGCGGTCGGAGCAGACGCATGAGGGCAAGGTCATCACCATGCGCTCGAACATTCGCTGGTGCTCGGATGGCTTCGAGTTCACCTGTTGGAACGGCGATGTCGTCCGAGGAGCCTTCATCATCGATGCGCATGACCGTGAGATCATCGCCTGGCGGGCCGTGGTGAACGCCGGCATCAGCGGCTCGGACATCCGCGACATGATGCTGGAGGCCGTCGAGGCCCGCTTCGGAGGCTATCGGGCGCCGCATCCTGTCGAGATGCTCAGCGACAATGGCTCGCCCTACGTCGCCAAGGACACCCGCATCTTCGCTCGACAGCTGGGCCTGAAGTCCTGCTACACGCCGGTGAAGAGCCCACAGAGCAATGGCATCGCGGAGGCCTTCGTGAAGACGCTGAAGCGCGACTACGTCCACATCACGCCGCTGGCGGATGCCGTCACCGTCCTCGAGTTGCTCGACGGCTGGTTCGAGGACTACAACAGCCATCACCCGCACTCAGGGTTGAAGATGCGCTCGCCCCGCGAGTTCATCGCAGCTCAAACCGCAACTGCCTGAGTGTCCGCCGAAACGGGGGCAAGACCAGCGGCGGTGTTGCGGTTGCGAGGCTGCTCGGCGAACTAGATGCCGTAGCACCTATGGAAAGGAGGCCATGGGCGCCACAGAGAGTGTCAGATCTTCTGTGTATGAGTGATCCGGTCCATGCTTCTTCGAAAGGAAGCATGCATGACGATCTCCAAGGAACTGTTGGACGAACTTCTGAAGGGCGTAGAGGGTCCTGAGGACCTGCTCGGCGAAGCCGGGCTATTGCGCAATGCTCCTTGACTGGGAGGCCCCCATTACCGAAGCCCTAACCCTACTTCGTAAGAAATCTAACTATTGACGTGATTGCTTCGCGCCTGCTAAGACATAGATGTCTAAGCTATGTTGCGCGTACCATTTTGCTGGCATGCATGCCAAGCGAAGAGGGGTGAGGAAGAGGCGCGACACAGGGCCACACGGGAGGAAATATTATGCACTTTAAGGCACTTGCACTGACGGTGAGCCTTGCCGCTTCGGCGACGGCCGCTCAGGCAGAATCTCTGAACCTAACCTTGTCTGGTGGTAATCCAGGCGGCCTCTGGTCGCTTTTGGGCGCTGGTGTCGACCGTGCAGCGCAAGCTGCGGATCCCTCTGCAGTGGTGACGTATCAGGCGACCGGAGGAGGGTTCGCCAATATCGGTTTGTTGGGGTCGCAGCGCACCGACCTCGGTTTGGTTCATGACGCGGAGGTGCAACTTGCGCTGGAGGGCGAAGAACCGTTTCGCGAGCCCATTACCAACATGCGGGCCATCGGCTACATGTACAACTGGGCGCCCATGCACTTCTTTCTCGATCGCGACATGGCCGAACAATACGACATCGACAGCTTGGACGACATTGCGGGAAGCGGGGCACCGATCCGCATCGGCATCAACCGCTCGGGCAACATCACCTCGAACATCGCCCTGATGATGCTGGAGCTTGCAGGCGTCACCGATGAGACGCTTTCCGAAGCCGGTGGCCAGTTCGTGCGCGCGGGCGCCAACGAACAGGGCGAGCTGATCCAGGACGGCCGCCTCGACATGATCACCAACGGAATCTTTATTAATCATTCCTCATTCCGCGCGGTGGACCAGAATGCCGACGTGGTTCTGCTTTCGGTTCCGCAGGAAATCATCGAGGCGACGAACGAGCGTTTTGGCACTGGAGAGATGACCATCCCCGCCGGCAGCTACTCGCAGCAGGAAGTAGATGTGAACACGGTGACGCTGGGCGCCCTGCTCGTTGCTACGGACGCCTTGTCCGACGAAGAGGCCTATGCGCTGACCAACGCCCTAATCGACAACATGGACGAGGTACGTTCGGTGCATAGCGCCATGCAATCTCTGACGGCCGAGCTGCTTGCCAAGCCCAGCGTGCTCGAGTTTCACACCGGAGCCGCCCGCGCCTACAGCGAGGCAGGGCTATCACAATGATCGGGCCACTAGTCGCCACCGGTCGCAAAAGGGATCTTGCGGCCGGCCAACAACGCGCCATCGTGGTAGTGGCCGCTGTCTTCTCCGCCTGGGTGATATACGCGAATCTATTCACTATCTCGGATCCGCTGGTTCTGGGCATCCTCTTCGTCTCCGGCATCTATGCGATCATGTTCGCCGCGATCGGCGCCACGCCCGACGCGCCCGACCACATTCCCTTCTACGACATCATCCTCTCGCTGCTCAGTCTAGCTTCGGGTATCTTCTTTTTCGTGAATGCGACTACCATCGCGGACCGCATCAGCCTGCTGGACCCGTTCACGCCCGCACAACTTTTTTTCGGCATCACGCTCTTGCTTCTCACGCTTGAGGCGACGCGCCGGACGACTGGCCTTGGACTCACCACCGTGGTCGTGACCTTTCTGGCATACAACTGGTTCGGGTATCTTCTGCCGCCGCCCTTCGGGCATGGGGTGGATGAATTCGCCTACCTGCTCGACATCCTAGTCTTCACCACGGACGGCGTCTTCGGAGTGCCGATCCAGGTTGTCGCCAGCTATGTCTTCCTTTTCGTCATGTTCGGTACCTTCCTGTCGAAGGCAGGCGGGGGAGAGTTCTTCTTCAACCTCGCGGCGCTGCTGACCGGGCGCACCCGTGGTGGCCCCGCGAAGATCGCGGTGATTTCCTCAGGTCTTTACGGCACGATGTCGGGCAGCCCGACATCGGACGTGGTGGCGACGGGCTCGATCACCATTCCGGTCATGAAGCGGCTCGGCTATTCGGCTCGCTTCGCCGGCGCCGTCGAGGTCGCGGCCTCCACCGGTGGCAGCGCGATGCCGCCGATCATGGGCTCGGCCGCCTTCATCCTCGCCGAATACACCGGCGTCGATTACAACGCGGTCGTCGTCGCGGCCGTGGTACCGGCGCTGCTCTACTACCTCGGCGTCTTCAGCCAAGTCCATCTGCGCGCGGTGCGCGACGACCTGCGCCCCTCCGAGGACGAGATGCCGTCGGTCGCGCAGACATTCCGGACCGGCTGGGTATTCCTGCTGCCGATCATCGGCATCGTGGTCGCGCTGCTCGCGGGTTATTCTCCGACCTTCACCGCCGGCATCGGCGTGGCCGGCGTCATCGCCGCTTCGATGTTGCTCAAGGCGACCCGTCTGTCTCTCTGGCAGATCATCGAGGGGCTGGGCGAGACCACGCTGCGCATCCTGCCAGTGGCAGGCGCCTGCGCCGCCGCGGGGCTGGTGATCGGCGGCCTGTCCATGACCGGCCTCGGGATGAAGGCCGCGAACGTGATCCTGGTGATTAGCAACGCGCAACCTGTACTCACGCTGTTCATCGCCGCTCTGGTGACGATCATCCTAGGCCTCGGGATGCCGACGCCGAGCGCTTATATCCTTGCGGCCGTGCTGGTCGGCCCCGCCTTGGCCCAGCTGGGCTACGCCGTTCTGCAAAGCCACATGTTCCTGCTCTACTTCGCAATCCTGTCGGCTCTGACCCCCCCGATCGCGGTGGCTGCGCTCTCGGCGGCAGCGATCGCGCGAGAGGACCCGTTCAAGATCGCTTTCACGTCGGTGAAGCTGGCTTCGATCGGCTTCCTTGTGCCTTTCGCCTTCGTCTGGAACCCGGCCTTGATGCTTCTGGCCGACCCTGTTTCCAACGTGCTGGCGGTCGTCGGCGGGATCGTCGCAACCTTGGCCATCGCGGTTGCCGTTGAGGCCTTCGCCAGCAAGCCGGTTTCCCCGGTCGAACGGGTTCTGCTGGCAGCGGCCGGTATCGCGGCCATCACGCCATTTGCCCCTGTCGCGCTAGTCGGGATCTTGAGCGGCCTGATGCTCTTGGGCCGACATGTCGTGGCCGGCCGTCGCGGCGGCCTGCATCGGAACGCCACCGGCTAATACCGATGCAAGCCTCCGGCAAGAGAGCGGCCCGGTTTCATCCGGCCGCTCTTTCCCTTTAAAGAGAGACAGACGTGACCCAATCGACAGAAACCGCCGCGCCGCATGCGCCGCAACCGAAATTTTGGAAACGCTGGGTCATCAGCATGCTGGCCGTCTATCCTGCGCTGATCCTCCTCGTGGCACTGACGAGGCCTTTCACCCGCGACATGCCGATCGCGGCCTCGCTGTTCATCGTCGCGCTGCTTCTGACCGGGCTCAACACCGGGCTCATTCTGCCCTTCCTGAACCGCCGCTTCGGTCGCTGGCTAGCAGCATCCTGACCCGCGCGAACGGAAGGATTTCATGTATGTGAAATGTCCTGCCGACGCTGGCGGCAACGATGACAAGTGGATCTCCCATCCATAAGCTTAGATAACTTACTATTCTGGGTTGGGGTCACGGCTCAAAGCATGACTGTGCGGCACGGGTCGCTCGGCCGGAAGGCTAGGGGAGGAGCATTTCCATGATTTCCAGACATATTTCGATCTCGGCATGGGTGACGGTCGCAGGCGCTGCGGCGCTGGGGCTGGCCACGGGGTTCGCCGACTCGGCCGAGGCGCGCGACCTGCGCCTCCTCTCGAGCTGGGATTCCAGCTATCCCGTGGTCAACCACGTCCTGCACCCCTTCCTCGAAACACTCGATGAAGCGGTTACGACGGAACTCGGCATGACGGTGATGGGGCCAGAGACGGTGCCGCCCTTCGAGCAGTTCGACCCGGTGTCGCGCGGTCTTTTCGACCTTCTATTCACCAATGGTGCCTATCATTTCAACGAGACCTCGACAGGCATGGCGCTCGATGGGCTGTCGGGAGATACCGAGGCGCTGCGCGCGGCCGGGATCTGGGACGCGGTTGATGCGGAATACCAAGCCCTGGGGCTGAAGTTGATTGCCGTGCTATATGATCTAAACGGCTATCATATCATGCTCAAGGAGCCGCTGGGCGAGGATGGCCTGCAGGGCCGCCGCGTTCGTGGGACGCCGATCTATCACCCGGCGATCGACGTACTGGGCGGCTCGCCCGTGGTGCTGCCCGGCGGCGAGATCTATCCCGCCCTCGAACGCGGCGTGATCGACGGCGCGGCCTGGCCGACTATCGGCGCGATGTCCTACCGCTGGTTCGAGGTCGCCGATTACATGATGCGCCCGAGCTTCGGCCAAGTCGGCCACCTTGTGCTGATGAACCTCGAGACCTGGAGCGGCCTGCCCGACGAGACCCGCGCCGAAATCGAGACCGCCGCGCGCACCTTCGAGATCGAGGCCAACGCTCTCTTCGACACGCTGGTCGCCGAGGAAAGCGCCGCGCTGGAAGAGGCGGGCATGAGTGTTACCAAGCTGAGCGACCCGCATGCCGAGATGCTCGATCAGGCCTGGTTTTCCGGCGTGTTCGACCTTGCCGCGACGCAATCGGCCGAAACGATCGAGAAGATGCGCCGCCTTGCCACCGAGGCGGACCTCGACGGCTGATCCGACTCCGGACGCGCGGCGGCTGAGCGCCGCGCGTCGTTCCGTTCCTTGGAGCTATCGCCCATGCGACCGATCCTGCGGCTTCAGGACGCGCTGACCCGGCTGGCGTTCTTCGTCGGCGCCGGCGCACTGGCAGCCATCGTCCTCATCTATGCCTACGAGGTCGTCTCGCGCTACGCCTTCGGCGCGCCGACGCTCTGGGCCAGTGATTTCGTCTCGTTTCTCCTGCTGATCTCGGTCTTCTGCGCCGGGCCGTGGCTGACGCGCGAGGGGGGGCATGTCGCGGTCACGATCCTGCCGGACCTTGCGAGCGTTCGGCGTCCATTGATCCTGCGCATGGGCTTTTTGGTAGCGGCGGCGACCTGTCTCTGGGCGACCTGGCTATGCTTGGGCGAGGTGCGGCACCTGGCCGAACGCGGCACCGCGACGCTGACCACGGTGCGCATCCCGAAATGGATCCTCATGGCCTTTATCGCCTATGGCGTCGGCAATTCCGGCTTGTATTTCTTGCGTCTCGCCTGCGGCGCGGACCTGTCTGGCACTGAAACCCCAGAGGAGGTGACCCATGGTTGAGGGGATCACCGCCGTGGTTACCGGCGTGACCCTGCTTTTGAGCTTCATGGCAGTGGGCTTGCCCGTCTTTGTGGCCTTCCTGTTGGTCAACCTGCTGGCGGTCGCGATCATCATGGGGCCAACGGGCTACGGTATGTTCGTTAACTCGCTCTACGAGACGACGACGACGCAATCGCTGGTCACCATTCCGCTGTTCATCTTGATGGGGGAGATTCTGTTCCGTTCGAATTCCGTTGAGGTGCTGTTCCGCTCCATCGACACGCTGGTCGGCCGGGTAAAGGGGCGCCAATACGTGCTGTCGATCGTGCTCGCCACTGTGTTCAGCACGCTATCGGGCGCCGCGATGGGCGTCGCCGCAATGCTGGGCCGTTCGCTGCTGCCGGGCATGACGGCGCGCGGCTACGACGCCCGGCTATCGGCAGGTAGCATTCTGGCAGGCGCGAGCCTCGCGCCGCTGATCCCCCCCAGCGTCCTCGTGATCATCATAGGCACGCTGGCGGGGGTATCGATCGCAGGGTTGCTGATCGCGGGGATCTTGCCCGGCCTGATGTTCGCGGCGATCTTCCTCGGCTACTGTTTCGCCCGCTGCTGGATCGATCCGTCCCTCGCACCCGACGAGGCCGACGAGAGCACCCGCACCACGCTAGCTGATAAGGGCTGGGCGCTGCTGCGCATCGTGCCCTTCTCAATCATCATCCTGATGGTGATGGGGCTGATCCTGGCCGGCGTCGCTACCCCAACGGAGGCGGGCGCGATGGGGGTGATCGGCTCGCTGATCACGGCCGCGATCTATCGCAACCTGTCACCGCAGATGATCGGCGAGGCGCTGGTTTCCTCGGTAAAGGTCGCGGCGATGATCCTGTTCATCATGGCCAGCTCGAAGCTGTTTAGCCAGCTTCTTGCCTTCACCGGTGGAGCGACGGCGATGACCGAATGGGTGGTGGGCCTCGACCAGCCGCGCTGGGTGATGCTGGTCCTGCTCATGCTGCTGCCTTTCGTGCTGTGCATGTTCATCGACCAGATTGCGCTGATGCTGATCGTGATCCCGATCTACCTGCCGATCATCGCGGAACTGCAATTTGACCCGATCTGGTTCTGGTTGCTGTTTCTCGTGAACATCACCGTGGGGGGCATGACCCCGCCCTTCGGCTACACGCTCTTCGCACTGAAGAGCGCCTGGCCCGAGGCAAGCCTCGGCAAGGTGTTCTCTTCGGCCTGGCCCTTCGTGCTGCTCTATGTGCTGGGGATGCTGGTCTTGGCGCTGGTGCCCGGGCTGACGACGCTGCTGCCGTCGCTGCTTTGACGGTTTTCGAAACGGCGGCCCCCGCCGCCCGCTGCCTTGTGACAAGGAGGGCTCCATGCTCAAACCGACCCTGCCCGCGAATCTCGGGCTCTACTACGGCAACGCTTGGCATGCGCCCGTGGCCGGCCGCACCGATCCGACTCATGATCCGGCGACCGGCAAGGTGCTGGCTGAGGTCGCGACCGCGGGTGGGGCGGATGTGGACGCCGCCGTGGCCGCCGCCCGTCTGGGCTTTCGCGCGTGGCGCGAGGTGGCTCCGCTGGAGCGCGCACGCATCCTGAAAGAGATCGCCGCGATCATTCGCCGACACGGCGACGAGCTGGCGCTGCTCGATTCCGCCAATTGCGGCAATCCCTATACTGAGATGCGCGGCGATGCAGGTGTCGCGGCGGCGCAGATGGATTTCTTCGCGGGCTTGGTGACCGAAATGAAGGGCGACACCATCCCGATGGGCCCCGAACGCGTGAACATGACGCTGCTCGAACCCTTGGGCGTGGTGGCGCGGATCCTCGCCTTCAACCATCCGCTGATGTTCTGCGGTGGCAAAATGGGTGCGCCGCTGGCCGCCGGCAACGCCGTCATCATCAAGCCGCCGGTCCAGGCGCCGCTCTCGGCCCTCAGATTGGCCGAGCTGATCGACGGGCTGTTACCTGCGGGGGTCTTCACCGTGCTGCCCGGCGGCATTGAGGCGGGCGCGGCACTTGCCTCCCACAAGGGGGTCGACAAGGTCACCTTGATCGGTTCGGTGAATGCGGGGCGCGCGGTGATGCGCGCGGCTAGCGACACGCTGAAGCCGCTGCTGCTCGAACTCGGCGGAAAGAACGCCTTGATCGCATATCCCGACAGCGACCCCGACAAGGTTGCCAATGCGATCGTGGCGGGGATGAATTTTAGCTGGTGCGGGCAGTCCTGCGGCTCGACCAGCCGTGCTTTCCTGCACGATGAGCTTTACGACGCGGTGGTCGAGCGGCTGGCCGCGGCGGTATCGCGCTTCAAGCCCGGCCTGCCCACGGACCCGGCGACAACGATGGGCGCATTGGTCGGGCGCGAGCATTTCAACCGGGTGATGGACTATATTGCCTCGGGCAAAGCCGAAGGCGCACGCCTCATCACAGGCGGCAAGGCGGTGACGGAGGGCGCGATGGCCGAGGGCTGCTTTGTCGAGCCCACGATCTTCGCTGATGTCACTGCCGAAATGCGCATCGCGCGCGAGGAGATCTTCGGCCCGGTGCTGGTGCTACGTCGCTGGTCGGATGAAGATGGGATGATAGACGAGGTGAACGGCCTCGACCTAGGCCTGACCTGCTCGATCTGGACGCGCGACCTTGCCCGGGCGCATCGCGCGGCGCGGCGTGCCGAGGCGGGCTTCGTCTGGATCAACGAGGTCGGGCGCCATTTTCTTGGCGCACCCTTCGGCGGCTACAAGCAATCGGGGCTGGGCCGCGAGGAGGGGATCGGCGAGCTGATCTCGTTCACGCAGGAAAAGAACGTGCACATCAACCTCGCTGGTCAGTGAGGCCAGGAGAACGCAGGAAAAGGGACGGGGGCGGATCATCCGCCCCCTTCGCGCGTTTCAGCGCGGCGCCAGCCGGCCGACCGGGTCGCGCTCGCGCAGCCACTCCAGAAGGTCGGTGAGCTGGCGGTCGCGCTCCTCGACGATCTCGCTATAGGACGCGTCGAACCGGTACCAGCCCCGACCGCTAATCGCTCCCATATGTCCTTTCTCGACAAGCTCGCGCAGCACCGGGCGGCCCCGGAAATTCTCGTCCCCGGTCTGGTGGTGCAGCGAGTCGGTCACCGCCAGCGCGGTCGCCTTGGACACGATCAGGTCCTCGGTCAGCAGCGGCCCCCAAAGCGCGAGGCGCGGCCCGATGCTGAGCCGCACGGCCGCGTCGATGTCGTCGCGGCTGGCGAGGCCCTCGTCCATCAAGCGGTAGATCTCGGTCAGCATGGCGAACTGGATCTTGTTGATCAGAAAGCCGGGTCGCTCGCCGCAGGCCACGCCCACATGGTCGATCGATTCGACGAAGGCGCGGCCCCAGTCGACCAGCGACGGTGGGGTGAAATCAGCCGAGATGATCTCAATCGCGCGGATGATGTGGCCCGGCGTGATGTAATGCAGGCCCAGAAGGCGCTCGCGCCGCCGCACCCCGGCGCCGATGTCCGAGAGAAGCAGCGACGAGGTATTGGTGGCCAGAACCACATCTGCTGGGCAGAGCGCGTCGAGCTGGGCGAAGAGCGCCCGCTTGGTCTCCAGCTTCTCCTGGACCGCCTCGTGCACTAGGAAGGCACCCTCCACCGCTACGGCCAGCGAGACCTCGGAGCGCACCTGGGCCAGTATTGCGTCGACCCCGGCTGGGTCCGAGGCAAAGCTCGTGGCGATCGGGCGCGCGCGGTCAGCGAAGCTGTCGAGCATGGCGGCATCCGTGTCGCACAGCACCACCGCGTAGCCATGACGCGCATAGAGCGTAGCGATCACGCAGCCCATGAAGCCCGCACCAACGACGCAGATGGTGCCGCCTCGGGGTGGAAGGGGGCATGACAGTTGGATATCGTTCATAAGACCTCGTCGTGACCGCTGCCAACCGGTGGGTCCGGGGGCAGCCTCGGGTTGGTGTGGCAGGAAGGGGGCAAAGCGCCCCATGGGCGGATGACCGGTTAGGCCTCTCCCGGCCCAGCCTTGCCGATTGGGTGCCGCCGTCAACGCGAACCGGCGGCGGGACGCAGATTTCGAGGATATGAAATCTGCGCCCGAAGAATTGCCTTACCGGTGAGGGTGTGGGTTCCCTTTCTCTGCCCGGCGCTCCGGCCTAGATTGCCGCGCGCAACCCAGCGCTTGCGCAGCGAACAAGGAGGGATCGGCGCCATGATCGCCGAGAAGGTGAAATCAGCCGCCAGGGTATTCGAGATCCTCGAATTCTTTGCAAGCCACCGGCAGCCCGCGCGCCTGCATGAACTGAGCGCGATGCTGGGCTATCCGGTTTCCAGCCTGACGGCCCTGCTGCGTACCATGGTCGACATGGGCTACATGACCATCGATCCTGTCACCCATGCCTATCTGCCCGCGCCGCGCCTGCAGAAGCTGAGCGACTGGATGCAGGTCGATGCCTACGAGCAGACGGTGCTCTTTGACTTGCTCTGCCGCTTGCGCAACGCGGCAGAGGAGCCGGTGGTTCTGGCCGCGGCCAGCGACCTGCGCGTCGATTACGTCACATCGCTGCACCGGCATGAGGGGCGCAACACCTATATTCGCGCGGGCGACCGGCGGCTGATGGTGCAGAACGGCACCGGCTGGCTAATGCTGGCGCGTTACCCCCGCCCCGAGGCGCTGGAGATCTACCGCCGCACGCTGGCGGCCGGGCTGATTTCGGCCCGGGATTTCCCGCAGGCCGCCTTCGAGGCTATACTCGATGCGAACCGCGAGACCGACGTCTCGATCCTGCACGCGCGCGATCTGCTCGACATCCCCGAGCATCGTACAGTGCATTGGGATGCTTCGATGATCTCAATACTAATCCCTGTCCCGCCAGGCCATCCAAGACAGCTGGGCATCGGACTGCACGGCCCGACCGAGCGCATCGCGCGCCGCGCGGACGCGCTAGCGGCGCTTCTGCGCCGCACCGTGGCCGAACTGCAGGCACGACTCGACCATGGCTGAAACGGCACGAGAAAGGCCCGCACGGGCGCAGACGCCAGATGCAGGCCGCCAGACCGTAAGAAGGCCTGTATCGCGCAGTTATTCGGCCGCCTGGTCGACCTTGGCCGCCACTAGCGTCCGCCAGTCGACCTCCTTCGGATAGACCCCCTCCTTTGAGGCGATGTGCGCTTGCATGGCGAAGGCATCGGTGCCGATCGCCTTGCCGCCCTCAGCCACTTTCTGCGCGGCATCGGTCATCAGGCGGCGGAACTCGACAATGGCGAGGTCGGAGGCGCCCAGGACGTCGGTATGGCGCTGCACGCGACTGCCCATCGACACCCACATAATGATGTCCTCGTTCGGAATGCCCGGAACGCCGGTGAAATGGCCTTCCTTCATCAGCGCGCGGTCTTGCTTGAAGTCGTTCTCCAAGGTCCGCAGCGTGCGCCATTTCTCGTCCAGGTCCTTGCCTGGTACGGCGTGGTTGAAGGCCCGCCATTGCTCGGTCGAAGGCACGTTCGGGCCACCGAAGGCGAGAAAGTGGAATGCCGTCTCGTCGTCGTTGATCGGCACGATAACGCTGGCGACCTTGTAGTTGTTGTTGGGCGGGATCAGCGAATAATAGGGCGCCACGAACTCGGTGATGCGAAGGTAGTGATGCGTCGCCGCGTTCTTGATCGGCTTGCGGATCGCCGCGTAGTGGAAGCCGTAGCTGGTGGTTTCCGTCTGCATGCGCGGCGACTTGTCGGTCGAAGGACGATACCAGGACTGGTCATCCGCTGCCGCGCTCTCGACACGGGCAGGTTTCATCGTCGAAGAGTGCAGCGACGAGGAATGCGCGCTGTCGATCTGGCCTTCATGGATCTGCGCCCAGTTGGCCGGCACGCGGATCTTCAGGATAGCGACCGGCGTGTCCTCGGTGGGCGCAAAGGCGGGGGGCTGGAATTCCGGCATGTCGGCCTTGTCCCCCAGCCAGGCCCAGACGAAACCGCCCCATTCGCGCACCGGGTACGAGCGCGCCTTGACCTTGTCCATCAGGGGGCTGCCCTCGGGTTCGGAAGACATGGCGACGACGTTGCCGTCCACGTCCATCTTCCAACCGTGATAGAGGCAGCGCAGGCCGCAATCCTCGTTGCGCCCGTAGACGAGCGAAGCTTTCCGGTGCGGGCAGAGCTCGTCCAGCATGCCCAGACGCCCCTTGGTGTCGCGGAAGGCGACATAGGAGGAACCCAGCGCCTCGACACGCAACGGCTTGCCGTCGGGCTCGGCCACTTCTTCCATCAGGCAGACTGGTGTCCAGTGCTGGCGCATTAGCTTCGCCATTGGCGCATCGCCCGTTACGCGGGTCAGGACTTCGTTCTCTTCGGGGGTCAGCATTTCGTACTCCTCCTGCAACCCGGGCCCGTGAAGGCCAATCTCGAATGCTTGACAATATATACTTAGCTATCTAAATGAGCAAGGGCCGATACATGCTTTTTGGGAGGGGCGAAATGGACTTCATCAGGATGCGCGTCGCCGCGAGACGCACGCTGACCCCGCATATCACCGAATTCACACTGGCTCCCGTCGAGGGCGCGGGGGGCGAGGGCGCGCTGCCCGATTTCACCCCTGGAGCGCATATTACGGTTGAGACCCCCTCGGGTGCGATGCGGCGTTATTCGCTGGTCAATGACGGGACGGCGCCGGATCACTATAAGATCGCCGTCAAGCGGGAGCCGGCGAGTCGCGGCGGCTCGGCCTCGATGCATGACGAGGCGATCGAGGGCTTCGAACTGAACATCGAGGCGCCCGAGAACGATTTTCCCATCGCGGATGCGCCGCGCTACCTGCTGATCGCGGGTGGCATCGGGATCACCCCAATCTATGCCATGGCCTCACATCTCGAGCGTGAAGGCAAAGATTTCAACATCATCTATGTGAGCCGCAGCGCGGAAGACGCGGCCTATCTGGAAGATCTGACCACCGCCTTCGGCGACCGGGTTATGGCCCACCACGACAAAGGTGATCCCGAAAAGATCTATGATTTCTGGGACCATTTTGCCGAACCGCAGAATCTGAACGTCTATTGCTGTGGCCCCAAACCGCTAATGGAAGAGATCGAAGCGATCTCGGGTCACTGGCCGGAAGGCCGCGTCAACTTCGAGGATTTCAAGCCGGTCGAGGTGGTGCGCGCCGATGATGAGCCCTTCGAGGTCGAGTTGAGCAAGAGCGGCACCACGCTGATCGTGCCGGCCGACCGCTCGATCCTTGAAGCGATGCGCGACGCCGGGCTGCAGACCGTCAGCTCCTGCGAGAGCGGCACATGCGGCACCTGTAAGACCCGCCTGATCGAGGGTGAGGCAGATCATCGCGACATGGTGCTGATGGAAGAGGAAAAGGCCGACAAGATCATGATCTGCGTCTCGCGTGCCTGTTCGGGCGGGAGGCTGGTCCTTGATCTCTGATCCCGCCCGGAAGCCCGTGGGGTTGGGCGTTGTCGGACTAGGGCGCGGCTTCATGTTGATGATCCCCACCTTTAACGCCGATCCGCGCGTGAGACTCGTTGCCGCCGCCGCGCCGCGGGCGGAAAGCCGCGCGGCTTTCGAAACGGAATTCGGGGGGCGGAGCTATGATGACATCGCGCCGCTCTGCGCCGATCCCGAAGTCGAAGCGGTCTATATAGCTACGCCCCACCAGATGCATGCTGATCACGTGTGCACCGCCCTAAAAGCGGGTAAGCATGTGCTGGTCGACAAGCCCATCGCCATCTCGATGACCGATGCCGACCGTATGGTTGCGGCGGCCGAAGCCTCGGGCAAGCATCTGATCGTTGGTCCGAGCCATAGTTTCGACCCACCAGTCGAGGCTGCCGCCCGCCTGATGGAGAGCGGCGAAGTGGGCGCGCTGCGCATGGTCCAAGCCTTTAACTATACTGATTTTCTCTACCGCCCCCGGCGTCCCGAGGAGCTGCGCACCGAAGAGGGGGGTGGCATCCTATTCAGCCAGGCGATCCATCAGATCGATGTCGTGCGCAGGCTTGCCGGCGGCATGGCCACCCGCGTCACTGCGATGACCGGAGCTTGGGATCCTGCGCGGCCGACCGAGGGGGCATTCAGCGCTCTGATCTCCTTCGCATCAGGCGCTTTCGCCAGCCTCACCTACTCGGGCTATGCGCATTTTGACAGCGACTTCTGGATGGATGGCGTGAGCGAGCTGGGACAGCGCAAGGATCTAGCTGCCTATGGTAAGGCCCGCCGCGCCCTTGAGGGCCTCGACCCGCAAGCCGAAGCTGCACTCAAGCAGACCCGCACTTATGGCAGCGGAGCAGAGCTGATCGAAGCCGAGAACAACGAGCATTTCGGCCCGGTGATCGTGTTGTGCGATCGTGCTGACCTGCGACTGAGGCCGGGCGGGTTAGACGTGTTCGGCGATACCGAGCGTCGTTTCATCGAGGTGCCCTTCGGACCCGCCCCGCGCGGACCTGTCATCGACGCGCTGCTCGGCGCCGTGCGCGAGGATCGTGCTCCGGTCCAGACTGGCGCATGGGGCCGTGCCAGCCTCGAAATTTGTCACGCTATCCTAGAATCGGCGGCCACGGGTCAGTCGGTGGAACTGCAGCGCCAATGTGGCATCACGTAAAGGAGGAACACGTGTCCGATCTGAAACTTTCCCTTGCCATGGGGAATTATGACCGCACGCGGGCTATCGTCGACGGGCGTGTCAAGATTGACGGTGTCGATCCTGTGCCAATGCTGCTGTCGCCAGAAGAGATGTTCTTCCGCGCTTTCCGGCATGAGGCTTTCGACGTCTCAGAACTTTCTTTGTCGTCCTATTCGATCTCTGTTGCGCGCGGGAACCCACATTACGTGGCACTTCCGGTATTCCTGAGCCGCGCGTTCCGCCATACTTCGGTCTATGTCCGCACCGATTGCGGCATCGATCGCCCTGAGGACCTGAAGGGCAAACGTATTGGCATCGCCGAGTACCAGCTTTCCGCCAATGTCTGGGTTCGCGGCATCCTAGAAGAGCATTTCGGCGTCAAGCCCTCGGACATAACTTGGGTGCGCGGCGGAATGGATACGCCGGGCCGCCCTGAAAAAATCGCCCTGACCTTGCCTGATGACATCAGCATTGAGTCTGCCCCCGAGGGCGCGACGCTCAACGGGATGCTGGCGGCAGGCGAAATCGACGGCTTCATTGGTCCGCGCTGGCCGCGCTGCTTTGCCGAGGGGCATCCTCATGTCGGCCGCTTGTTCCGTGACAGCATCGGCGCGGCCGAAGATTATTTTCGCCAAACCCGCATCTTCCCGGTGATGCACGTCCTCGGCGTGCGCCGCAGTCTGGTCGAGGAATACCCCTTCCTCCCTGCAGCGCTACTCAAGGCGTTCTCCGAGGCGAAGAGGCTGGCCGAGGAAGCGCTTAACGATACTTCAGCTACCAAGGTCACTATGCCTTTCGTCGAGGACACCCTGAACCGCGCTCGTGTGCTGATGGGGCCCGATCCCTGGAGCTATGGCGTGCGCGCCAATGCGCATGTGCTGGACAAGTTTCTGGACTACCATTCTGCGCAGGGCCTCTCGCCGCGCCGCGTGCAGGTGGACGAACTGTTCCACCCTTCGACCCTCGAAGCCTACAGTCTGTGAGGAAAGGACGCCAGATGACCCGCTATCAACCCGGCGACATCGTCGAGATCCGTATGGAGAAGGGCTTGGCCTATGCTCAACTCACCCATGAACACGACAGCTACCCGCCGGTCGTGCGCCTGTTTCGAGGGCTGCAGGACAGCCGCCCGGCCGATCTTGCTGCGCATGTTGCGCAGGCGCCAGGCCTGATCGCGATGATTCCACTGGAGCAGGCGCTGGACCGACTAGGGCTGGCGCATGAGAAAGCAGATCGCGTGGCGCTGCCCGAGGATGAGCGGAAGTTTCCCACTTTCCGCATGCCGATCCGCGATAAGCAGGGCGAGATCGTGTATTGGTGGTTCTGGGACGGGCAGGGGCTGAGCTATTCGGTAGAGCTGGACGCTATGCAGAACAGCCTGCCGCTGCGCGAAGTGATGACCTCGGCCCGCCTTTTGCAGGAATTACAGGCCTCGGCCTGACCCTTTAGGTCCCCATGATCCCCTTGATCGGCGAGATCTTCGCCATTCTAGCCGCCTTCTGCTATGCCTTCGGTTCCGTCGCTGCGGCCAAGAACGCGCGCGAAAAGGGGGGGAGGGGGAATGCCGTCCTGCTATCCATCGTGCTGACGGCGGGGTTCTCGGGCGGGTTGTGGCTGATCATGGGGCCAATGCTGCCGCTCATTGACACCGGCTTCTGGACCGGCGTGGCCATCTTCGTCCTGGCGGGGGTGCTGGCAACGGTGTTGGGGCGGATTTTCTTCTTCCGCTCTATCGAACTGGCAGGCGCCATCGAAACCGGTCTGATCCGCCGGTTGATTCCGGTCTTCGCCACCGCCCTCGCCATCCTGTTCCTAGGCGAGAGCCTTACAGGCCCCAACGCATTGGCCTTCGTGTTGGTCTTCGCCGCTGTGGCGCTGGTGGTGCTGACCAACCGACGCGAGATCGCCACGAATGACGTCGAGACGCTGCGTGCCGCGGGCGGGCGTAACACTGGGCAAGTGCTGGCGCTGATGTCTGCGGCCAGCTACGGCGGCTCTCATGTCGCGCGCAAGTTCGCCATGCGCTGGCTGCCCGATCCGCTGATCGGCGCCTTCATCGGCGCGGCGGCGGCCTTTGCCTGGTTCGCGCTGGCGGGCCTGTTCAGCGCCGCCTACCGCCGCCACCTGACCGAGCTGTTCCGCCGGCCCACCGGCTGGCAGCTCATCGCCGCCGCCTCCATTTCACTGGGCCAAACCGCCCAATTCGTGGCGCTCAGCTTCACTACTGTCACCGCCGTGGCCATCATCGGCACGATCGAGATGTTTCTTGCCGCCTGGCTGGCAGCATGGGTCCTGCACACTGAAGAGCGTCCTGGTCGGGTTTTCGCACTGGCCTCGCTCATGGCTATGGCTGGGGTGATCATTTTGGCGCTGGTACGCGTCTGACAATGAACAAGAATTTCGAAACGGGAGACAACATGATCAGAGAAACCGACCACCCCATGCCGTGTGAGGTGAAGACGCTCTACGGCAGCGATGCGATGGCCGAGATGCTGCGCCAACTAGACATGCCCTATGTCGCACTCAACCCCGGTTCCAGCTTTCGCGGCCTGCATGACAGCATTGTCAATTACTTGGGCAACAAAGATCCGCACATGCTGCTGTGCCTGCACGAGGAACACGCGGTCTCAATCGCGCATGGTTGGGCCAAAGTCACTGGCCGTCCAATGGCGGTAGTGCTGCATGCCAACGTCGGCCTGATGCACGCGGCGATGGCTATCTACAACGCTTGGTGTGACCGCGTGCCGATGCTGATCTTCGGTGCCACCGGCCCGGTGGATGCGGCCAAGCGTCGGCCCTGGATCGACTGGCTGCACACCTCGCGCGACCAAGCGGCGATAGTGCGGCCCTATGTCAAATGGGACGACCAGCCCGCCTCGCTGTCTGCCTCGCTGTCCTCGATGATGCGGGCGATGACCATCACCACCTCCGCGCCAATGGCACCCACCTATGTCTGCTTTGACGTAACAGTTCAGGAAACTGCTGTCGACGCCATGCCGGCGCTACCTGACCCCGCCCGCCACGCGGCTCCCGAAGCGCCCGCCGCCAGCGCAGGCCAGGTCGCGGCTCTCACGCGGATGCTGGCTGAAGCAAAGGCGCCGGTGATCCTGATGGGCCGCGTCTCGCGCGATGCCGAGGACTGGGCGCGGCGCATGGCGCTGGCCGAGCATTTCAACGCCCGCGTGATCACAGATATCAAGACCGGTGCGGCCTTCCCCACGCGTCACAATCTGCACGTGGGCGCGCCGGGCTTTTTCCCCTCGACCGACTCGATCGAAGCGCTGAAGGCCGCCGACCTCGTGCTTTGCCTCGACTGGGTGGACCCGGCTGGCACTCTGGCGCAGGCGATGCCGATGCGGGCCGAGGCCAAGGTGGTTAACGCAACTCTGGAACCGATGCTGACCAACGGCTGGTCAATGGATCATCAGGATGTGGTGGCGAGTGATCTCACCATTCTGACCGAGCCCGACGCGCTGGTGGCCGCGCTTTGCGAGCGGCTGGACCTCGAGCCCGCAACCGCGATGCCCCGTACCGCGCCGACGGCGCACGGTCAGGATCCGGACGAGGTGCTGTCGCTCGACGCACTCTCCCATGTGCTGCGCGCGGGACTGGCCGAGGACGAGCACACGCTGGTGCGCCTGCCGCTGGGCTGGGACGGGCGGCATTGCGACTTCACCGGACCGCTCGATTACCTCGGCTACGATGGCGGCGCAGGGATCAGCTCGGGTCCCGGCATGGTGGTCGGCGCGGCGCTGGCTTTAAAGGGCACTGGCCGCATGCCAGTGGCGGTGCTGGGCGACGGTGATTTCATAATGGGCGCCACCGCGCTCTGGACCGCGACACATCAGCACGTGCCAATGCTGATTGTGGTGGCAAACAACCGCTCGTTCTTCAACGACGAGATTCACCAAGAGCGCGTCGCCCGTGATCGAGATCGCCCGATCGAGAACAAGCACATCGGCCAAGCCATCGACGAGCCAGACATCGACATCGCCGCCCTCGCCCGGGCCCAAGGCGCCGAAGGCATCGGCCCGGTCGGAACAGTAGCCGACTTCGAAGCGGCGCTAGAAAGGGCCGTGTCGATGGTACGCGCGGGCCAGGCCGTAGTAATCGATGCCCGCATCCTACGCGGCTACGTCAAGGAAATGGTCGAGGGGATGACTGCCGAACAGGACGACTGAACGGCGGGCATGCGAAGGTATCCGCCCCTTGCGCCCTTAACCGAAGAACCGCATTAAGGAGTTGCCCGCCATCGGCACCGTGCCGTTGGCGGGCCATTCCTTTCTAGCCGACCGAGACCATGCAATATGGATGAGCCTGCGCCGCAATTTCATGAAGAATTCGATCCCAAGCTAACCGAAGAGCGCCTTGCACGCCTCGTTCGTCTTGCCGCCAAAGCTTTCAACCGCTCGCTGCAGATGCGGTTACAGGCAGAGGGCGTCACCTTCGGTCAGTGGATCTTTCTGCGGATCCTCTGGTACAATGACGGGCTGTCGCAGCGCGAGCTGAGCCAGAGGGCGCATTTGACCGAGCCTACGGCCCATACCGCGCTAACCAAGCTGGAAAAACAGGGAGTTATCACGCGCGAGAAGATGGACGGCAACAAGCGGACCCTGCAGATATTCCTGACGCCCAGGGGCTGGGAATTGCGTGACCGGCTGGAGCCAATGGCGCAGGAGGTGAACCTGATCTCGCTCCAAGGGCTGAAGGAGGACGAGGTGCAGGTGCTGCGTAAGGGCCTTCTTGCCATCATCACCAATCTCGAGGCGGATGAGAACGCCGCGGCTGCGCGGGGCATCAGGATGCCTGCGACCCGGTCGAGCTTCTGACCGGGCTGGAGACGAGCTTACAGGGCTCGGGCGCTTCACGTGTCAACGCCGCGTTGAGGGGAATCACGTCAGCATACTTAGCCTGTAGGTCCAGAATGCTCTGTTCATGCGCGGCCTGACTGCGGTCGCCAACTGCCTCACGCACCACAATCGGGCGGAAGCCGTGCTGCAACGCATCCACTGCCGTCGCGCGCACGCAGCCTGAGGTTGTGCAGCCAGTGATGACCAGCGTATCAATACCCTCCGTTACCAGCCTGCTCGCCAGGTCGGTGCCGAAGAAGGACGAGGCGTATTTCTTCACCAACGTATGCGACCCGGGAGCGAAGTTCAGGCGGGGGTCCAGCTCGGCTCCGTCACCGGAAGCCGCCAGCGTCTTCAGCCCGCTCTGTTTCAGCGTCCAGATACCAGCATCCGACAGATCCGGTTCGTCGTAACGTACGATAGTGAAGAAGACCGGCTCGCGGCGGTGCGCGAAATCAGCGATCAGCGCGTTGATTGCTACAATCTGCGTTGACAGGTCGGCTCCCAGCGGCAGTTCGGGATTGGTGAAACCCTTGATGACATCGATCACCACCAGCGCCGAGTGGCGGCCAAAACCAATGGTCTGGCCGAAGCCACGGTCCTTGAATGCTTGTTCGTCCATGTAACTCTTTCAGTCTGAATCCCTGAAGCTTAGGGAACGAGGAATATAAAGGGGCATGGATCCGGTTGAGTCTGTCGGTATTCTTGCGGAAGGCGCAGACGGTTCACAACGTAGGCCGTCGAGTGGCTGTCCGGGCAGTGACGCCCGGCGAAGGCCCACGACCACTCCCGGCATCGGCCCAATCAACGCGCTGACCATGCTGCCCGAGGTCGGCAATCCGCGCCGCTTTCAACATCATCGCCAGTTCCCCTAAGTTCTGCGGCCTAGACCTATTCACCCATCAATCTGGCACCTTTCGAGGTCGAACCAAACTTCCTAAGTTTGGCACCGCATACCTGTGCCGAACCTTCTGGATAGCCGGTCAGATCGCCATCAGGCAACGCGACAACAGCATCCGGCGGCTATGTCGAGGCCGATCGGTCCAGCCCGGATCGGTGTCGCAAGGCGCTCACCGCCATAGCCGCGAAGATAGTGTGCACATCGTGCCTGCCTTCACCAAGCACGGCTCAGACTATCGCCCCTTCTTCAGCGGGCGGTACCAAGCGGAAGAGCCGCTCTTTCTGTCAATGCCGGGGCGCGCAATAGAGACCTCCTAGATAATAATTCGGATCTTCCGCATGGGTTGGGGCTCACCAGTTGGGTCCTGTCTATGATATGGTATTGACCTCCGCTTTGACGGCGGAAGCCACTTGGCTCAGCATTCATGCATATGGGCACGCCCTGGTGACCAACATCTGGGGCATGAAATCCGCCTAGCCTCCTTTAATAGGAAATTATCGTTTTAGGCGCTGCCCCCTGCTGTTCAACTTTCAGGGGCGAAAGTCTTAACGTTTCTCTGATGGGCAATGCGCCTAAAAATCCAGACCTAAATCAACTGTTCCCGCCGAATGCGTCAGTGCACCGGATGAAATGTAGTCAACTCCAGTGGCGGCAATTTCTTGCAAGCGGTCGAGGCGAACATTGCCGCTAGCTTCAGTTTTCATGCGCCCGCCAATGCGCTTGACCGCCTCTGACATATCCTGTGTCGACATGTTGTCGAACATGACAACGTCGGCTCCGCCAACTTCAATCACTTCATCCAATTGCGCTAGATTATCGATCTCGATCTCGATCCTAACCATATGTCCAGTGTTTTGATGGGCAGCCTGTAGTACTTGTTTGATTCCGCCGGCAGCTGCGATATGGTTGTCCTTGATCAGGATAGCGTCAGACAACGAAAACCTGTGATTATATCCCCCCCCATGAAGAACAGCGAGCTTCTCTACCAGTTTCAGACCAGGTGTGGTTTTGCGTGTGCAAGTGATGCGTGTTTTCGTTCCCGAAAGTGCTTGGACATAGGACGATGTAAGCGTCGCCGTACCCGATAGACGTCCCGAAAAATTCAACGCAACACGTTCTGCGGCGAGAATGGATGACGCTGAACCCTCAACTCGCATGAGGGTATCTCCCGCCCTGCACGTAGTGCCATCCGGGACCACTGTTTCCACGGTAAGGCTGGGATCGACGAGTCGAAAGGTAAGGGATGCCAATTGCATTCCAGAAACAACGGCATCCTGACGCGCTCGCAAGCGGGCCTTGTATCGTGTCGCCTCCGGAAGGACGGAACGAGTTGTCAAGTCACCGCCAGCTCCCAAGTCTTCCATGATGGCGTTTCGAACTACAGGCTCTAGAATAACGTTTGGCACATATGCGGTTTTGATCATTTTGCCGGATCTCTGTATTGTGATGGGGCTTGTACTTCTAAACGAATGGAGGAATCGGTTAATGCAGGGTTCGATCCTCGCGGCCGCATCTGGACAAAGTGGTATATGGATGTCGCGTAGCTACACCCTCAAGTTTGTGCATAGGTTGTCTAGCCCCGAAAAAGACGAACCCTGCAAGGAAACCCGCTGGCATGCGAAAGATGTTTATGAGTTCCTGTGTCCAGATTGCACAGGACAGTGAAATTTCTTCCGGTTCCGTGGATATTCGTCAGACGCTGTCGCCGCACTGAGACTATAAGTTAGACCTCTAATATATGTCAAACAAAGACTTCAGGTTCGAAACTCGTTGAGTTCGAGAGCAGGGAGATGACAGTGGCTGCAAGAGCGACGGCGGACGGCTTTGTCTTGCGAAGGCCGAGATGGGATTCAGCTTGTGTATCCAGCGTGGCAGTCCGGGCGCATGAACAGCCCCGTTCCACCGAGCTACAAGACTAGGACTTGGCCGACCTGCAACGAAGCCCTCAAGCAGCAGGGCCTTCTGAAGATCTGGTTCGATCCGAACATGATCTGGATGCCGCCGCCTCCCTCAATTCGACAAAGCCGTAAACTACGGCCGCCTTACCAAGAAGCTTTCGTTCGGCTTGGCGCTCCGGCAGGCGACAGACTGTATCGAAAGCCTACTGTGCCGGTGGGTACCCACCGAACAGCGCCGGATTTTAACGCGCTTAACCGGCGCCGGAAGAACCCTGGTCGAACATCCCCCAGCTTGGGTCGAAGGGGCCGTCGAACCTGCTGATTGACAATGAGACATGGGTCGCCATGGACCTTGATGCTGTAACCGCCCCCTGGTCTTGCCCCGTTTCACCGGACATGTGTGGACGGCCACTGCGGTGCAAGGGACTTCAAAAGCGATGCGCGCCAGCCGGGTGCATCCATGGGTTCGGCCTGTTCGCGCAGGTCGACATGCCTGCTGGCCCTGATGAAGTCCGCAGATCGGGTCCCTAACCAGGTCAACGCGCTAACAGCGCTCTGCTCCCCCGGGTTTGGCCGATCCCCGGTCTGACCGGTTCGTCCTCACCACTCAGCCCCTTCCACCATCCCGGCGCCTCGTGGACCGGCGCTGGGAATGCCGTTCAGGCCGCGTAGGTCTCCTTCCGTGTCATGACCGCCCACGCAATCCGTGCCGTCTTGTTCGCGAGGCCCACTGTCGCGACACGCACGGTCTTTCGCTCGAGCAGGCTGGCAAGCCATGGCTGGTGGCGTGGATCTCGCCGCACCATGCGCACGACAGCGGTTGCGCCAACGACGAGAAGACGTCGGAGATATCCGGCGCCTTGCTTGGTGATACCGCCCAGGCGCTCCTTGCCGCCCGAACTGTTCGACCTTGGTGTCAGGCCGACCCAGGCCGCGAATTACCTGCCAGACCTGAACTGGGTCGGGTGGGGGACAGACGCGGCGATGGCGGAGGCCGTGATGGGACCGATGCCGGGAATGGTCGCGAGGCGCCGACTGGTGTCGTCTGACCGATGCCAGATCATGATCTCGGCTTCCAGTCGTTCGATCTCAGCGGCAAGCTTGTCGAGCTGCGCAACCAGCGAAGACAGGGCGGTGCGCGCGTGAGCCGGTAGCTCATCCCGCGCGTCGTGGAGAAGCTTGGTCAGCGCCTTCACGCCACCAGGCCCGGTGGCGGTGACGATCCCGAACTCAGCCAGATGCGCACGCAGCGCGTTGATCAGTGCCGTTCTCTGCCGGACCAGCAGGTCGCGCGTCTTGTGAAGCATCAGCACGCCCTGCTGCTCTCGGCTCTTCACAGCAACGAAGCGCATGGTCGGCCGCGTCACTGCCTCGCAAATCGCCTCGGCATCAGCAGCGTCTGTCTTGCCACGCCCCAGCTACGGGGCAAGCGGGCGCGTCATGGCGCCTCCCGCCCTGTCACTGGCCTGGTATTGCGCCGCCACGTGGCCGGTTTTTGCTCCGCCGTTGACATCATGTCCGTGCCCCACACCTGGTCGACCCTCTCGGTCACGATCGCCCCGTCATGAGCGCGGGCGTCCCGCTGGACCGGACGGTGCGGGGCCAGAAGGTCGTTCTCCCTCATGATCCGTCGTACACGGCGCGCAGCGGTGCGGATGCCCAGTATCCGCAGCCGCGCCCAGATCTTCCGGTAGCCCTCCCCGGAGAAGGGGGATGAGGCGATGACGGCGCGGATCTTCTCCAGAAGCACGCAATCGGGCGCCGCCCCTGTGGGTCCACGGCGACAGGGTGGCTGCGTTGCGTTGGCGGCGCTGCTCGAGACGCGATGCCGGTACACGGTGGCCTGAGGAACCTTCCAGACGTCACTGACCCGCGCCATTCCGTAGCGCCGCCGTGTGGAGATCGAATGCGCCCGGCTCATCTCTTCGACCTCCGCCGGACCAAAGGGCGTCCGCTCTCCAGCTTGCCGATCTTCGCGGACAACAACTCGTTGGCCATGGTGATCTCGCCCACCTTGGCATGGAGCCGCGCGATCTCCTCGTCGCGGTCATCCCTCTCGCGCTCCTTCAGGGCGCTCTCCGACGCCATGAGAACCCGATCGCGCCATTCCGACAGCCGGTGGACCGGAACGTTCAGATCACGCGACACCGCCTCAAGGCTCTCGCCACGCATCAGCCGTTGAACTGCCATCAGCTTGCGCTTCGCAGAGAAGCGCCTCGTACCGCCGGCCACGGCCCCCTCGTCGCCAGCGTCGGGGGCGCGCGCCGACGAGGCTGTGGCCCCCGTTGCGCCTGATGTTGCCGTCTTCTTGTCGTCCATATCGTACTCCCCTGATCCAGAGAAATAGCGCTACGAACTGTCTCAAGAAACCGTGCCCCAGCCCAGATGAGACAGCCCTTGAACCTGCTTGCAGACGGCACCGGCATCAAGTTTCGTGGGGATGGCGAATGGCAGCCCCGCAAGCATGGCCCGTCACGTCGGAGGCAATGGCGTAAGGTCCACATTGCCATGAACGCGGGCACCGGGGATGTGCGCGCGTTCGAGTTTAACCTCGATCCGTCAAGGCGATAGCCCTCTGCTGCCGGACCTGCTGACGCAGATCCCGCCGGAGGAGACGATCGGTACGGTCACCGCAGACGGCGCTTACGATACACGACGATGCCATGGCTCGATCATCGACCGAGGCGCCGACGCGGGCATACCGATCTGCCGTAATGGCCGTGCCTGAAAAGATGACTGTCCCGCTGCTACCGCGCGAAACGCGATCCTGCGGGCGACCCGGCATCTAGAGCGAACTCTCTGGAAGAAGTGGACCGGCTATCACGTCCGAAGTCGGGTCGAGGCTGTGATGAACTGCCTGAAGCTTTGCGGCGAGAGGATCATGTCACGAGACCCGGACCACCAAACCGCCGAAATCCAGATCCGCATCGCCATCATGAACCGCTGCTCGGCCCTCGGCAGGGCCGAGATCGAGGGCGTCCGCTGAAGAAATGCGGTAAAGGGAACAGTCATGCTCGAGGCTGATTTGCGCAACATCGCCGTCGCCATGCTTTCTATTTAGGAAGACCATGAAAAATTAACTTTTCATCCATGTCTAACTTAGATACCGAAGTAAGTAAGTGGGGAGCAGGCATAAGCGCTTCAATATAGACTTTTCATAGAAGGATCGTCGCCGTCGCGGCGCTGTTATGCCTACTGGATCGCCCTCATCACACAGGTCGAGAAGTATATCGACCTGCCATACTAGATAGGGAGGAACGCGATGACCGAGATGAGAGAGAAGGGCATGGCAACGCGCCGCCGGGTGCTGGGCGATGCACATGTTGACCGCGCTGAGGCGGCCAAGACCGAGTTCGACGCGCCGTTCCAGGCGATGATCACCGACGCGGCGTGGGGCCATGTCTGGAGCCGCGACACGATCAGCGACCGCGAGCGCTCGATGTTGACCATCGCGCTGCTGGCGGGCTTGGGCAATGACCACGAGCTGGCGATGCATGTCCGCGCCACCGCCAATACCGGCGCGAGCCGCGAGGACGTGCTCGAGGCGCTCTTGCATGTCGCGATCTATGCGGGCGTGCCGCGCGCCAACCACGCGATCGCCATCGCAAAGAAGACCTTCGATGAGATGGAGGCGGCATGAGCGCGTTCCAGCAGAAACAGGCCGTGACCCAGACGCCGGGCGGCCATGTCGCCCCCGGCGGCGGTCTCTATGCCCGCGACCGCGCCTGGCACCCGGCGGCGCTGACCCCGGCCTACAAGACCTCGGTGGCGCGCTCGCCTTCGCGCGCGCCGATCTCATTCCCGACGACGGTGAGCGAGGAGACCGGTCCGGTATTCACCCGCGACCTGCTCGGGTCGCTCGATGCCGACCTGATCCACAACTATGCCAAGTCGCCCGAGGGCGCGATCGGGCCGCGGATCGTGGTGCAGGGGCGCGTTCTCGACGAGGACGGACGCGGCGTGCCGCATTCGCTGGTCGAGGTCTGGCAGGCTAATGCCGGCGGGCGCTACCGCCACAAGAAGGAGGGCTATCTCGCCCCGCTGGACCCAGATTTCGGCGGCTGCGGGCGCTGCATCACCGACGAATTCGGCAACTACGAGTTCCGCACCATCCAGCCCGGCCCATACCCGTGGCCCAACGGGCCGAACGACTGGCGCCCGGCGCATATACATTTCTCGGTCTTCGGGCAGAGCTGGGGCCAACGGCTGATCACCCAGATGTATTTCGAGGGCGATCCGATGATCTGGCACTGCCCGATCGTCGGCACCATTCCCTCGCGCGAGGGGATCGAGAGCCTCGTTGCCCGCCTAGATATGGCCGCGACGATCCCGATGGACGCGCGGGTCTATCGCTTCGACATCGTGCTCAGGGGGCGGCGGCAGACCCTGTTCGAGAACCGCATGGAGGGGCTGTAATGCAGCGGATCGAGCGGCTGAAGGAAAGCCCGAGCCAGACGGCGGGGCCCTATGTGCATATCGGCGCGCTGCCGAATTTCGCAGACATCGAGGGGGTTTACGCGCAAGACCTCGGCCATCGGATGATCCTGGGCGACGCTCGGGGCGAACGGATCACCCTGCGCGGCACGGTCTATGACGGCACCGGCGCGGCATTGAAGGACGCGATGGTCGAGATCTGGCAGGCCGACACCTCCGGCAAATATGCCGGGCAGGACGGCACCGATCCCGCCTTTACCGGCTGGGGCCGGCAGGCGGGCGACATGGAGAGCGGCGAGTTCGCCTTCGAGACTCTGAAGCCCGGCCCGGTGCCGTTCCGCGACGGGCGGCTCATGGCGCCGCACATCTCGGTCTGGATCGTGGCGCGCGGCATCAATCTCGGGCTGCAGACCCGGATCTACTTCGCCGATGAGCAGGAGGCCAACGCCGCCGACCCGATCCTGTCGCGGATTGAGCACCGCGACCGGATCGGCACGCTGATGGCCCAGCCCGAAGGCGACGGCACCTATCGCTTCGACATCCGTCTTCAGGGCGAGGAAGAGACGATCTTCTTCGACATCTGAGGAACCTTGCATGTCCGATCCTTGCATCATCTGCGTCGCGATCACCGGCTCCCTGCCGACCAAGGAGAACAATCCGGCGGTGCCGATCAGCATCGACGAACAGGTCGAGAGCACGCAGGAGGCTTTCGAGGCGGGTGCGACCATCGCGCATTGCCACGTGCGCGACGACGAGGGCAGACCGACTTCGGACCCCGAGCGTTTCGCACGGCTCAAGGAGGGGATCGAGAGGCATTGCCCCGGCATGATCGTGCAGCTCTCGACCGGCGGCCGCTCGGGCGCCGGGCAGGCGCGCGGCGGCATGCTGTCGCTGGCACCCGACATGGCCTCGCTCTCGGTGGGCTCGAACAACTTCCCGACGCGGGTCTACGAGAACCCGCCGGATCTGGTCGACTGGCTGGCGTCGGAGATGGTGAAGCATCGCATCAAGCCCGAGATCGAAGCCTGTGACCTCAGCCACATCGTGCAGGCCACCCGCATGGCGCAAGATGGGCGGATCGCGGGTCCGCTCTACGTGCAGTTCGTAATGGGGGTGAAGAACGCCATGCCGGTCGACGAGCCGATCTTCGACTTCTACATCGAGACATTGAAGCGGCTCGCGCCCGACGCGCAGTGGTGCGCCGCCGGGATCGGCGCGGCGCAGCTCACGATCAACGAATGGGCCATCTCCAAGGGCGGGCATACCCGCACCGGCCTCGAGGACAACGTCCGGCTCGACCGTGACACGCTCGCGCCCTCGAACGCGGCGCTGGTGAAGCGCGCCGTCGATCTCTGCGAAAAATACGAGCGGCCCGTCGCGACATGGCGGCAGGCGCGCGAGATGCTGGGACTGCGGATGCCGGAGGGCGTGGCATGAGTGGGCTGCGTTTTGCCGCGCCGAACGGCACTGTTCTGCACCACGTGATCCGCGAGGGCCAGGGACGGCCGGTGGTGTTCGCCAACTCGCTCGGCACCGACCTGCGGATTTGGCAGGCGGTGGTGGCCGGGCTCGACCCTGACACCCCGATCCTCCTGTGGGACAAGCGCGGCCACGGGCTGTCCGAGGAGGGCGAGACCGACATGGCAGGGCATGCTGCCGATCTCGCCGGGCTGATGGATTTGCACGGGCTCTCGGGTGCGCTGGTTTGCGGCGTGTCGGTGGGCGGCATGATCGCGCAGGCCCTAGCGGCGGACCGCCCCGATCTGGTGGCGCGGCTGATCCTGTCGAACACCGGCCATCGGATCGGCGACAACGCCAGCTGGAACGCGCGGATCGACACGGTCGAGCGCGAGGGCATCGCCGCGATGTCCGAGGCCATTCTTGAACGCTGGCTCTCGCCGGGCTACCGCGCCGCGCAGCCCGAGATGCTGGCAGGCTGGCGGATGATGCTGACCCGAACCCCGGCCTCGGGCTATGCGGCGGTCTGCCGGGCGATCCGTGACGCCGACCTCACCGAGGCGGCGCGTAGTATCAACGTGCCGACGCTCTGCCTCGCGGGCAGCGACGACGGCGCGACCCCGCCCGAACTGGTCGAGGCCCTCGCCGCGCTGGTGCCGGGGGCCGAGTATCGCTGCCTCGACGGGGCGGGGCATCTGCCCTGCATCGAGCGGCCCGACGAGGTCGCGGCGATGATCCGCGAGATGCTGGACCGGGTCGGGTGAGCGGTGTCTTCGACCATCCCTGGCTGTCGGGGCTGTTCGGCGATCCGCAGGCGGCACGGATCTGGAGCGCCGAGGCCGATCTGACGCGGATGATCGCCTTCGAGGCGGCCTATTCTCGCGCCCTGGGTGCCGCCGGGCTGGCCGATGCGGCGATGGCCGAGCGCGCGGCGCGGGCGATCGAGGCGGCGCGGATCGACATGGATGCCATGCGCGACGGCACCGCGCGCGACGGGCTGCCGGTCCCGGCGCTGGTCGCGCAGCTCAAGCGGGCGGCGGGCGAGGATGCGGGCGCGGTGCATCGCGGCGCCACTTCGCAGGACGTGATCGACAGCGCGCTGGCCTGCGCGCTGCGCGACACCGGCGAGCTGCTCCGCGACCGGATCGGCATCTTGCGCACCGCGCTCGAGGCATTGCGCGTCCGCTTCGGCGACCGCGCACTGATGGGGCGGACGCGGATGCAGGCGGCGCTGCCAATCTCGGTGGCCGACCGGATCGAGACCTGGGCGCGGCCGCTCGATGACCATCTCGACCGGCTGGAGCGGATCATGCCGCTGGTGACGCGGCTGCAACTCGGTGGGCCGGTCGGCACACGTGCCGATCTGAGCGGGCAGGGCGCGGCCGTGGCGGAGCGCGTGGCGGCGGCGCTAGGGCTGGCGCCCGCGCCGCAATGGCACGCCCGACGCGACGGCGTGGCCGAATTCGCGGGGCTGATGTCGCTGATCTCGGGGGGCTTGGGCAAGATGGGGCAGGATCTGTGCCTGATGGCCCAGCAGACCCCTCGCGAGGTGACACTGTCAGGCGCGGGGGGCTCCTCGGCGATGGCGCACAAGCAGAACCCGGTCGCGGCCGAGCTGCTGGTCACGCTGGCGCGCTACAACGCCACCCAGCTGTCGGCGATGCATCAGGCACTGGTCCACGAACAGGAACGCTCGGGCGCTGCCTGGCAGCTCGAATGGATGGTGCTGCCGCAGATGGCGCAGGCGACAGGTCGCGCGCTCGCCGCCGCCGCCGCGCTGTGCGACGCGGTCGAGCAAATCGGCCCTTCAAGCGAGAACGCGCTTTAGACCCGCCTGGACCCGACGCATCTCGGGCAGGTAGGTCTCGGCCAGCGTCTCGGCGCGCTCCTGGGTCGCGGCCATGCCGAGATTGAGCGCGGCGAGGGTCTGCCCGCGCGCATTGATCAGCGGCACCGCAATCGAGCGCAGGCCCAGCTCGACCTCCTGGTCGATGATCGCGTAGCCGTCGGCGCGTGCTGCCGACACCCGCGCCATGATTGCCTCCGGATCGGTCAGGCTGAGCGGTGTTCGCGGCGCGAGGTCGCTGCGCTCGATCAGGGCGCGGGCCTCGGCCTCGGGGAGGGCCGCCAGCAGCACCCGACCGAGCGAAGTGCAATGCGCCGGCAGCCTTGAGCCGGGCATCAGCCCGATCGACATCACCCGCCGCTGCGCCGCGCGGGCGAGATAGACGATCTCAGTGTCGTCGCTGATCGCCACCGAGGCCGACTGTCCGACCCGCTCCGACAGCTGGTCGAGCCAAGGCTGCACCAATTGCGCCAAGGGCAGCGTCGCCAGCGCCGACATGCCGAGCCGCAGCACCCGTGGCATCAGGGTGAAATACTTGCCGTCATGGGTGGCGTAGCCCCCGGCGACAAGCGTCAGCAGACAACGCCGTGCAGTGGCACGGTCGAGGCCGGTGCGCGCCGCCGCCTCGGCCACCGAGAGCCGCGGATGCGCCGCGTCGAATGCCTCGATCACCCTGAGGCCCTTGGCGAATGAGGCGATGATATCGGGGGTCTTGTTCGGCATGCGCACAGGATTGGCCTTAGTCCGAACAAATGTCGAGATGCGAACGACTTCTCTTATCCCTCGGATCAACAGCCTCGTAGGAGGAAGACCACAGGGCCGCGCGGGTGCGGCGTCTCAAGGGGGTCGAGGAATGGATAAGACATGGGACTGCCCCGCCGCCGCGGTGGCCGACATCCCCGACGGGGCGAGCGTGATGATCGGTGGCTTCGGCGGCTCGGGCGCGCCGATCGAACTGATCCACGCGCTGATCGATCGCGGCCCGCGCGATCTGACGGTGATCAACAACAATGCCGGCAACGGCCGGATCGGCATCGCCGCGATGATCGACGCCGGCATGGTGCGCAAGATCATCTGCTCCTTTCCGAAGTCCAAGGATCCCCGCGCCTTCACCGAGGCCTATCTCGCTGGCCGGATCGAACTGGAGCTGGTGCCGCAGGGCACCCTGGCCGAACGGATCCGCGCGGGCGGTGCGGGCATTCCCGCCTTCTACACGCCGACCTCCTTCGGCACGGAGCTGGCGGCGGGCAAACCCACCGCGGAGTTCGAGGGGCGCGGCTACGTGCAGGAGCGCTGGCTCAAGGCCGACTACGCGCTGGTCAAGGCCGAGACCGCCGATCGGCACGGCAACCTCGTCTATCGCAAGGCTGGCCGCAATTTCGGCCCGCTGATGTGCATGGCTGCCGCCACCACGATCGTGCAGGCGACCCGCATCGTGGAGCCCGGCGCGATCGATCCCGAGCATGTCGTGACCCCGGGGCTCTTCGTCGACCGGGTGATCGCGGTGCCGGATGCGCGCCAGGAAGAGGATCTCAACATCGAGGGGGCGGTCTACGCATGAGCGACATCGCGAACATCAAGCTGTCCAACGCGCAGATCGCCTGGCGCGGGGCGCAGGACATCGAGGACGGCGCTTATGTCAATCTCGGCATCGGCTTCCCCGAGATGGTGGCGCGCTACCAGGTCGCGGGGCGCAAGGCGATCTACCACCGAGAACGGCATCCTCGATTTCGGCCCCGCGCCGGCGCCGGGGCAGGAGGACTGGGACCTGATCAACGCCGGCAAGAAGGCGGTCACGCTCAATCCCGGCGCGGCGTTCTTCCACCATGCCGACAGCTTTGCCATGGTGCGCGGCGGCCATCTCGACGTGGCCATCCTCGGTGCCTTCGAGGTGGCCGAGAACGGCGATCTCGCGAATTGGAGCGTCGGCAAGGGCGGCGTGCCCGCGGTCGGCGGCGCGATGGATCTCGTGCATGGCGCCAAGCGCGTCGCGGTGATCACCGACCACGTCACCAAGACCGGCGCGCCCAAGCTGGTCGAGCGCTGTTCGCTGCCGCTGACCGGCGTGGGCTGTGTCACGCGGGTCTACACCTCGCTGGCGGTGGTGGATATCGAGGGGGGCCGCTTCGTGCTGCGCGAGAAGCTCGCCGCGATCTCGCTGGGCGATCTACAGGCCGTGACCGGCGCGACGCTCAATCTCGACGGCCCGGTGGCCGACCTTATCGTTCCGGAGCTCTGACATGACCGACGCCTACATCTGTGACTACATTCGCACCCCCATCGGCCGCTATGGCGGCGCTCTGGCCGGGGTCCGTGCCGACGATCTGGGGGCGATCCCGCTGCGCGCGCTGATGGCGCGCAATGCGGGTGTCGATTGGGAAGCCGTCGACGAGGTGATCTATGGCTGTGCCAACCAGGCGGGCGAGGACAACCGCAACGTCGCGCGCATGTCGGCCCTGCTCGCCGGTCTGCCGGTGACGGTGCCGGGCACCACGATGAACCGGCTCTGCGGCTCGGGCATGGACGCGGTGATCACCGCCGCGCGCGCTATCCGTGCTGGCGAGGCAGAGCTGATCGTCGCCGGCGGGGTCGAGAGCATGTCCCGCGCGCCCTTCGTGATGGGCAAGGCCGAAACCGCCTTCTCGCGTTCGGCCGAGATATTCGACACGACCATCGGCTGGCGCTTCGTGAACCCGCTGATGAAGGCGCAATACGGCGTCGACTCTATGCCCGAGACCGCCGAGAACGTGGCCGAGGATTTCGCCATTTCGCGCGAGGATCAGGACGCCTTCGCGCTGCGCAGCCAGGTCAAGGCCGCCGAGGCCATCGCCTCGGGGCGGCTGGCGCGGGAGATCACCCCGGTGGAGATCCCGCAGCGCAAGGGCGATCCGAAGATCGTCGACACCGACGAGCATCCCCGCGCCACCTCGCTCGAGGCGCTGGCCAAGCTGCGCGCTCCGTTCCGCGAGGGCGGCTCGGTGACGGCGGGCAACGCCTCGGGCGTCAATGACGGAGCGGCGGCGCTCATTATCGCTTCCGCCGAGGCGGCGAAGAAGCACGGGCTGACCCCGATCGCGCGCATCCTCGGCGGTGCGACGGCGGGCGTCGCGCCGCGCATCATGGGCTTCGGACCCGCGCCCGCTTCGAAGAAGCTGATGGCGCGGCTCGGGCTGACGCCGGGCGACTTCGCGGTGATCGAGCTGAACGAGGCCTTCGCGAGCCAAGGGCTCGCCACGCTGCGTGATCTCAGCATCGCCGATGACGACGCGCGGGTGAACCGCAATGGCGGCGCCATCGCGCTCGGCCATCCGCTGGGCATGTCGGGTGCACGGATCACCGGCACCGCCGCGCTCGATCTGAATTCGGGCGAGAAGTCGCTCTCGACCATGTGTATCGGTGTGGGTCAGGGCATCGCCGTGGCGCTCGAGGGGGTCTGACGGACCGGTGTGGGCTCACGCTGAAGCGCAATTTTCACTGGCCCACTGGAATGCGCCCCTGAGGCTGGACAGGGTGGCCCTAAGATATTGACCGGTTGAGGGTTTGTGAATTCAATGCTGGTTGCGACACGGGTTCAGGACCGGTCGAGTTGGCGGAGTTCCTCTGCGAAGGCCTCGGCGGGTGTCCAGTACCCGAGGCAGCGTCTCGGGGTGGCGTTCAGTTGCGCGCTGATCTCGACCATCGCGTGGTCCGACAGTGCGGCGATGGCCGTATCGCGCGGCAGATAGCGCCGGGCGCGCTTGTTCAGGTTCTCGACCGAGCCTTTCTGCCATGGCGCCTGCGGGTCGCAAAACCACGCCTCGGTGCCCATTCCCGTTCTCAGATCACGCCAGCGGTTGAACTCAAGCCCACGGTCGAAAGTGATCGAGCGCCGTGCGGACAGGGGCGACAGCAGGGCGATCAGGCGGTTCATCAAGTGCTTGGAGCTGCGGTCGTTGTTGCGGAACAGGACGGCATAGCGGGTCTTGCGCTCCACCAGCGAGGCGACGTTGGCCTTGCCCAACTCCTTGCGAAAGATCATCAAATCGCCTTCCCAGTCGCCGAACCCACTGCGGTCGTTGACGTGATCCGGCCGGTTCTGGATCGCGCGTTCCAATGGGAAGACGAGACTTCGGGGTCGACGGGCATAACGGGGTTTGCGCTGGCGGCGACGCTCGGGCAGGTGACGCGCCAGGCCCTGGCTCCGACCATCCTGCGAGTAGACGAAGGCGTAGATCGTTTCATGGCAGATGGTGCTGCGATGCTCTTCGAAGCGGAGCCGCCCGGCGATCTGTTCTGGCGACCAACCGGCTTTCAAGCGATCGATGACGGCCTCGCGCAGGGCCGTCATCCGGATCAGTTTGCGACGCCTGTGGCGACGCTCGGCAGCCCGTTTCTGGGCCAGCATGCCGTAGTAGCCGCTGAGCTGGGGCAGCTCGCTGTCTTCGAACCGATTGCGCTGGATCTCGCGGTAGATCGTCGAGCGATGGCGGGACAATCTCGCCGCAATGTTTGCGACGGACATCTTCGCCTGTAGAAGGTCTTCGAGCAGACGCCGTTCTCGTAGATCCAGCTCGCGGTGGGCCATCTTCCAAACTCCTGTGTTTGCGACAGGATAGAGCGTTTGTCGCAACCCAATTCTTAAAAAGTGCCCCGCTACACACAACCTATGCGTGTAATGCTCATTATGTAATAATTTAGGTTTTCCTAGAGGGAAGCGTACGCTGTCGAACTTAACTGGCCGAATGCAGCCCAAAGCCGTCGTTGGTCTCGTCCCCTACCGCTGCAGCGTAGCAAGCCCAAAGCTGCCGCAAGTGGCAGTCGCCGTGTAGTCCGTAGCGCGAACATGCCAGAACAATAGGCGGGCTGCCCTACTGATCATCTCTGAATTTGCGCTGTTGAAAGATCAGCCCCGCCCCAAATTATAAGGTCTAAGATTTGATTTCAGACTTACCTTGCTCCTGCTGAGCGGCATAATTACCGGCCGCCCAGGCTTTGCGGACGAGCCAGTCTTCCGCTAGGAAGAATTCGCCACCAAGCGCCCTTGCATTTTCATCTACCAAACGCTTCTTCATTGCGTCTTCCCCTGCAATAGCGACCGCAGCATTTGTATAAGGCGCTTCATCCGGTATCGTTGAGGGAAACAGAACTGACCATTCATACGAGCCAAAGGGATAGGCGCTTTGGATCTGGTTCCTGCGCGCAAGCGGACTTTTCGAGAAGCCGACTTTGATGATCGAATGTTCCTCGACGTCGGAGGCAGGGCATCCCAAATACGCTGCAATATCCCCCTGCAACTCAAGAATGTAGAGAAATTTCGGCCCATCAGTCTCGCCAACCGTATAAGGCGCGGAAGGTGGCGGAACAGCACGACTAGGTAAGAGCGCGCTCTCAAGGGTTTGGATCGTCAGATCGGCAACTTCGGTGCTACCGTAGACATGCACTTCATGAACGTCTAATTGCAGCAGCTTTTCAGCTTCGTCGGCCCCGATTTTGACGCCGCTCGCGCCGATAAATTCAGGATGTGCGCTACCGTAAGCCTCGGGAAAGATATCCTCCACGCGCTTCCAGTCTTCGGGGACGATACTCCAAGCGCGAGTGGCTTTGACGGCATGTAGCCATTTACCCTTGGAAGCGGGGTCAAGCTCTTTCTTCCGCCAGCGATCACCCGAGATATAGTTCTGGGCATGGCCTATCTCGTGAGAAAGTTCCAGCACACCAACAACTTTGCCACGCATTTCCTCGGGACCTTTGCCCTTGGTTACATAGATGGCAACCAGCGAACCTGGCCGTGATTGTGTAAGGAAACGGGTCCGCTTGGCCTCATCTGCAAAGCCGATGCACCCCCATTGTGAAGGATCAAACCCCCAAAACGAAGTTAGCCAGACTTCGCGGCCATCGGGAAGCTTAGTCGGGTCCGGCTGAAGCTCTGGCACGCTGGCCCAATCAAAGGCAAAAACCTCTTGCTGGGTAGACTCGATGTCAATGTTACCGAGGACGTTGCGGATGTACTCCATCGCGTCTTCATGGGGATACCGCTCTCCCTTCCTGACAAGAACTGTCGTCAGAGGCGGCAGTTTTTTCTCAGCAAGATAGTGAAGAATAACTTCGAGATGGGTACCCAAGCCGCGGCCGTTCGGATGGTTCCAACCGACCGCTTCCCCGACTTGTTGATATGTCGTTCGCTGCTTAAGCGCTGCTTTGGCGGCTAGAAAACGAGTGATCTCAAATTGCAATGAATCTAGATGCTTAACTTCCATACATCGCTTCCGTCCTCTAATATGGCTACTATAGGTGGATGGCAAACCTTTCCAAGAGGATTTGCTCGCGGCGGCATACTGCCACGAACCGCCCAAACCGGTCATTCGTGACAGACGCAGCGGCGGTGACTCACAGCCCTAAGCTGACATTGGACTAAACCGAAGCCTAGTCGGACTGCACTCAAGACTTCATAATTATAAATGTGCCGCCTGCATTTGAAGTCAGATCATAGACCAAACTCATCTCGAACGCCCTCAAGGCATTTTTTTCTTGTGATATTTGTTCGACCGCTTCTGCTTACTAACTCTTCTCTGCTGTGGAAGTTCGCCCAAACCATACTGAATAGCCTGTCTTCTCTTGTAGGATCCCAGTCGGTGCGAGCTCGCCATACTACTGCCCAGCGTCGACACATTTCGAAGAAGAGCTCTCGATTAAATGTCGTCACTAACGTTGCAACAACCGAAGCTATATCCTGAAGCTGCGCATATCCAATTACGAGCTTTTGCTGCCCGCCTGATCGGGCAATTTGAAGCTGCAGCGCGTTCTTTCCCGGAACGACGCCCCCATTATGTACGACTGCGTGTCTAATATGGCATACCCGGTCAAACTCCTCCAAAGGTGTAGCGAACTTTGCATCTTTCAGGTCAAAGCCAATGAACTCCTTGGAGGCCTTCCTGAGCTCCTTCGCAGATGCAAAGGAGAAATGCTCAAAGACGCTTCTGCTATATCCGGACGTCCCGTGCCACAAAACCCCACCAAGCTGCACATTCTTTTCTGCAGAGCACCCCTGGGCGGTCGGGCAAATCTCGATTACATCTGACAGGATGGAGCGAAAATATCCCTCAGCAGCGGAAACGATTGATAGCACGAGTAGCCTGCCGATAAAGTCATTAGATTCGGTTTGCGCCGGAGTTCCGTACTGTAAGGTCGCTCGCAACTCCCGCAAAAAGCAATCTATCGGAGCTTCATTTTTGATTTGCTGTAGCGATTTTGTAATGTCACCGAGTCGAACGCTTGATGGGGCTTCGTTTGCAAAATCTTCAATATTCATTACAGATCAAGCCACATGTTCTTCCGCCCAGTGTGCTATTCTCTGAGCGCGAATTGGGCCGATCATCTTAACACTGCGCAAGTTAGTCTTGTCAGCGTCAGTAAGAATATCCCGAACTTTCTTTATTTTCGAGCCCTCTTTAATTCTCTTTACGAGGGTGGCAGAGATGGGTAATGCAGAAATGTCTTGACTAACGAGCTCCTCAAAGAGCGACGACGATTTAAGTTGAGCGCCGCAGTTGTGGCAAAATCTAGCGTGTTCACTGATCCGTTCTGCGCCACAGTTTTGGCAGTGGGGAAGAGTCAGGTCAAAGGCGTGCTCACCCAAAGTTCCTAGCTGCATAAGGGTCGCAGAACTCAGCCTGGGCCATGCCTGATGTGGCTTAGATCTAAACGCCTCTAAGAACGGGGGGATCGTTTTCGTTCGTGCGCCGACAACTGCATTCTGGGTAATCAAATCTCCAAAATGCACGGAATAAATTTCGAAAGTCCCTTTGACGCCCCGAGAATTTTCTCCTGACGGCATCAGCAACCCGGAATACTGCAAGAATCCAACGATTCTCTCAATCTCAGAACTCAATGGTTTCTTGAGGCCGATTTCCACTGCGTGACTTTTGTTGTCCTTTCCTCTGTTAAACTCCTTTATCTCAGCGACTATCTTTTGGTAGATATTAGCACCACTTTGAATGTAGTTCGCGTATGAAGGGAGCTTCATGGATAGAGAATCATAGACGTTATGACTCATCTCTCGAGAAGCTCGGGATAGTTCGAAAACCTTTCTTCGATCCAAGGTACCGTCTCGAGATGTATATCTATCCTTTTCTTCTACGATCGCCCGCAACATGTTAAGGTAGGACCTAGGTATTCCAAAAGATGAGTATGCCAGAAATTCCGCGACGCCTGGAGATTCCCTGATGACGTTCGGGAATTGCCCCCCAAACCTTTTCTCACCCAGCTCCAGCATAAACTTCTCGTACACATCGCCAGAGGGCTTCACCCAAACATTAATTTTCTCGGCGTCATGCCCCACATGAAAGGTCGCTGAACTGGTAGTGATGCCGGGATAGATCGCGGCCTTCGGCGCAATCCTACGGCTCTTAATCTCTCTGAAGAAATCGAAGAAGTCTTCTTGCTGCTTTGGTGAGAAGGCATGAGCTGCATCGTCGAGAAGAAGCACACACCGCTTCAAACTTGTCTCGGATAAATATTCTTCAATATACTGAACGACACTGGAAAGAGAGTACTTTTCCAGCATGGCTTGTGGGAGGTCGCCTCCGCCTTCAATAGATGAGATGGCGTCCGCAATTTGACCTTTTGCGGGAAGGCCGTCTGTGGGCCTTAAGGACTCGCTCTCCAGAATAGCATTCCACATTCCCTCAACCACTCGCAGCCCCAGCCATGTGCGAAACCAAAAACTCGCGTTCGGCGAGTTGATGTACATTGGCTCGAGTTTCAGGGACAACTTGAAGTTCACGTAAATAGGTAGCGAGCTACTTTCCGAGCTGAGAAGCTCCCGGTAGGCGCGGAGCATCAAGGTGGTTTTACCGCATCCGCGCGGCCCTACTAGTAGCTTCGCCCCGCCAGCTTTAAGCTTTCCTAATATTACCTCTTGATCCGGATGCTCGGCGTTCAGCTCCAGAAAGTTCTCTGGATCTAAATATTCTGCCTGCTCAATGAAGCGCTGTTGAAACTCAACATCTTCTTCGTCGGTTGTTTTCGGTTGAGTTGACAATTTGCGTCCTTAACTTTTGGTTGCGCTCACTATTACTCAATCATGGATGTGGAGCAACTTCTCAAGGAGGGTTTCAGCTGCACTATCTGCTGTTAACGCAAGTGCGTGGAGCTGTGGCTTCCAGCTATACTAAGGTCTGCTCCCTGCGCGAAGCGGCCGCTTATAAGCAGCGCAGCAAATCGAACGACATTCAACTTAGCCTGGTGTTGATATGCCTCGACTGCCACTCACTGCCGCGCTTGGTTCGCCGCGATGCGCGCTGGCAGGTCACAGCGCTCATGCAGGATGTCGATGATGACGAGTTCATCGGACATGTCGATGAACATCAGGAAATGCTCGCCCGCCCGGGCATAGCGCAACCCGATGTCGTCTTCGCGATTGAGAAGGTTCGAGCAATCGCGGCTGGCAGCCCGCCCGGTGGCCAAGGCGGCGCATCTGTCGAGCAGTTCGGTCTCGTAGATATCAGCTTGACGCGGCCCGAACGTCTCCAGCGTCCAAAGCGCTATGTCGACCAAGCTCTGTTCGGCGCGCGGCGTCAGCCGCTAGGTTTTCATCCTTCGGCGTGCCGCTGGCGGGCCTTCGCAAAAGCGCGGCGAACAGCCTGCTCCCCCGATCCGGGAGCACGCCTGCCAGCCAAGGCCTCATCGAGGCCAGCGCTGAGTTGAGCCTGCAGCGCAGCACTTTGACGCTCCTCGGCCTCCAGCAGCCGCAGTCCCGCGGCAACAGGTTCCCCTATATCGCCTTGGTCCTGGGTGTCGCCGTCCGGCCAGAACCGGGGTATAGTCGAAACGACGCGCGGACTGCGCCTGTCTGTGAAAGTTCGATGGTGACCACTGCGCGCAGCCACGCTTTAGCCGAAGCCTCATCGGCCTTCATCTGGACCTGGTTGCCGGGCGAGGTCCAGCCCGTACCGGCTGGACGGCTGCATCGTGGTACGGACGGTCGGCATGATTTCGGCTACATGTCGGACTACCTCGATCGACCGAATGCCATTGCGCTCGGTCCGGATCTGCCCCTGTCGTCCGGCATGCGTGCACTTCCCGGCGCAGAGCTCACCGGTACGCTACGAGATGCCACTCCGGGCGCTTGGGGGCGTCGGGTATTGCGGGCTCTACAGCTCGACCGACGCGGAGCGGAAATCGAGATCGATATAGGAGATATCGGATACGGGTTACTTGCCGGCACCGATGGCATCGGCGCACTTTCCTACCAGGCATCAGCAACCAGCTTCGAAGCACGGTTGGCCCCCGTGACTGAACTTGAGGCTTTGGCCGAGGCGGTCGCCCGAGTGGAGCTGGGTCTGCCACTTCCCCCTGAGCTGGCAGCGCCGCTGACCCATGCCGTGACGATCGGCGGTTCGCGGCCCAAGGCGATTATCGATATAGACGGCCGCTGTTGCATTGCGCGGTTTGCGAGTGTGCATGACCAAGATGACGTGCTGCTGGACGAGCTCAGCATGCTTCAGCTGGCCAGGTCATGTCACATCGATGTGCCGCAGGCTGAGATGCGGAAGGTCGGTGACCGGCAGGTCTTGCTCGTAGACCGCTTCGACCGCACGAGCGACAAGGCAAGCAGGCAGGGAGTCATATCCGGGCGGACCCTCACTGGTCTCTCCGGTCAGCAGGAATGCAATGTCGGATGGCCGTATCTGGCAGGCGCCCTGTCCCGCCAAGAACCCATGTATGACCAAGCAGATGCGTGGCGCGAGTTGTTCCGCCGGATCGTGTTCGACATCTTCATCGATCATGCCGACGCAAAGTTACGTGGCCCTTCTTTCCTTTGGAGTGGCGCGACAGCGAAGCTCGCCCCCGCCGGAGTTTCGGAACTTCGGCAGGAGCGCCATAAGGCCACCTCATCCTCGAGGGTCAGCCATAGAGACATTTCTCCCGCCAATATTGCACGGGCATGCGATGCCGCGACGAAGCTCGGATTGGACCAAAGCGTTGCCCTCGCGATAATCGAGCAAGTCCGCGCCGGCATCGCCGACCATGACCCCGCCGCGATGTACGACCACGAGATTCTGAGTAGCTATCAATGACTCCTCAGCCAGTTTGGCGGTCCAGTCGCTATCGGATGCCGGCTGCTCACCTATAGACTGATTGCATCATCGATTGGTTTTCGATGCCAGGGACAACCATTAGCCGGGCATCGAACTCCGATAGATTGGCAGCATTGCCGACCGGAAGCAGGCGGCGCTATTCGGTTTCCTCGAGCTCTTCTCGTAGCTCGTCGCGTTTTCTTTCCAGAAGCGACCCGAGGCTCTCCCTATATAGGGTCATGCCCTGTTCGTTCGCCTCTGCTTCCAGTTCTTCTTCGATTTCCTCGAGCTGCTCGTCCGTGGTGTCAGCCTGGATCGGGGCAAGCGCAGCCGATACCCAATCCTCTGTTGCTGACCGCGACAGCGGTTGATAGGCGCCTGGACGATACACGGCAACGGTAAGGCCTGCGGGATCTTTTGCAGGATTCATGGAAAGCCGAGGCCCCCAATCAATATCTGACTGGCGGACATCGCCGAAGATATCCGACATGGCCTTTTCAGCCTCTTCCCACGTACGGTATTCACCGTGGCCAGTGATGGACTTGTCATTTGTTGTCCCACACCACCCCGAAATGCACGGCTCATGATTGCTGTTCATCAGTGCCGGCGCCGTCGTGATGAAGATTTGGTCCTCATCCACCATCTCTTCCGGATTTGGCCCAACATATTTACTCTCGATGATGTAGTACATCCTGCTTTCCTCATGCTCATTCCGGAGGGGCGCAGCTCCTCCCTCGCGAATATTATTTTTATTGCGGGTCGGTCGTCCCATAGCGGGGTGACCGGCCCGTGTCTTTGCTGCATGCCTTTTTTATCTACTAGGCAGTCACGGCGCAATTCCAATAACCCGGCAAGCAAGATATTGCCTACGCCGGGTCGGCGCGCTCCGATGAGCATGAGCCTAATATGTTGACAATTCTGAGGGGTGGCGGGGATCTATAGGTATGTCTTTGGAGTGGCAGTCTGTGGAGGCAGTCCGGCAAAGATCGCGTTGTCCGCCTGCGAATACCGAGTGCAGTCCGAGTATGTTCTGCAATCAAGCGCATCGGCTCGTGCTTGTCGGCTGCTGGCGCCCCCCCCTGCCTCGCGGGCGTACATCTCAGACTGTTCGCCCGCCTTCACCAAGACCGCCATCAGCCGCGGGCCCCTTGAACCCGATCCAGGATGCGCTGTCGATATCCAGCTTATTCCGCTGGATCGTCGGCTCTTGTTCGATGGCGTGACGGAGCGCACGTTCACAAGCTGCGTACTTCGTCAGGAAGACCGAGCGATCAAACCATATCAATGGCCTGGCTTCGGCGAACAGATCCCGCCCCAAGGCCTGCAGCTCCCTGCGTGATGTACCCTGGGTCCCCTGCCCCGAACGCCCGTATCCGCGCTGCTCAAGACCCTGACAGCAGAGCAGCAAAGCATGCGCACGCAGTCGCTCATCAATGATCCAGTGACATGCAGTGCATAGCCATGCCTCGCCAGCTATGTACCTTCGCAGATCACCCAGGAAACTTTGCTCCACGATATTGATATCGGAAGATGACAGCATCCATCCCGCCCCTGAACTTTACTGGCCCTCGAAGAACGTATTCGAGCGACCTTTCAAAAAGGTTCAGGGAGGGTCTTTCATTAGCGCGGACCGGTCCGATGTGGAGCGATGTCTAATCGCATCTTAAAACGCAACCCATCAGAATCATTGCGTGTCTTTGGCGCCCGACATTGCTGATACGCACTCACGCGTCCAATCCGCATTCAAAAAAGCGACATGCCGGCGTCAGGAGCTCGAGCGCGGCTCCGTTCCTCTGGTGAGCCATCTGGCCGTTCCTCTCTATAGAGGAATTCGTCTGCCTCTTCCTCCGTGAGGAATGTCTGAAACTCGTGATTGGAAAGAAGACGTTTTTGGCCTTGGAACGTTGTTTGCTCCCTCAAGGCGACGAACCCTCCACGGGCCGTTCTGTATTTCGTCCGCTCCGTCCAGACCGGATTCTCTTCCTCCTCATCGAGGATATAATCCCACTCCAGGATACTGCCATCGAACACGAGATCGGGACGTCCCACTGCCTGCAGGCAATATGTTCGGTGATCCCTTCGATCGATCCTGACCCATTTCTCGGTCTCGGCTTCCACAAATGCAGCATCGAATATCCTTAGTTCCGGCCTCAGAGTGATGACGCGCGCGCAGACCTCGTCCATATCTGCATCCGCCCCTGTTTCATCGAGCAGGTGAAATCCTACATGATCCAGGCAAGCCTTTCTCGAAGAGAAAGGCCGGATATTGGCGAGAGCAGGAAGCCCCCTTGGGTGACAGAAAGTTGCGATGGCCTGAAAGGAAGCACCCCTCGTGATGAGTTCGTTCGTGATCCAGCCCCATGCGAAATCTGGGGGGACGCGATTTCCATTCGGCATATAGACGTACTGCGATTTCAAATGAGCTTTCTTGAGATGCCGCTCGAACTCTTGCAGGTGCAGGGTCTTCACATGGTGTCCTCCTTGGTTCACCCCATCGATCCTAGGCAGGAATGATTAGAGAAATCCCAAAGCGGAGGGCATCTGTCGGGGGGCGGGGGCAGGACGTCTTCGACCTTCCCCCTCCCCATTTTCACCCGGCACCTGGCAGCGGGAGCTTCGACTTTGTGGGCCAGTTGTCCCAACACGGCTTGCAGAGACACAATTCCCAATCGATCGGGTGGTCAAATCGCGGGGAGTTGCCGCAGAGCTTGCAGGTCTGCGCCGCGCGCTTTTCGGCCCGATCGATGATCGGCTCGATGTCGGCATCCTGGGTCCAGTAGAGCACATCCAGGCACCCCCACTTTTCGCGGATGTTGCAGATCGTGACGTCGATGTTTTGTGCCTCGATCTCGGCCAGCATATCGCTGACAAGTGCGGCCCATCCGGCGCCGATCTCGAACCCCCAGAAGGGCGACCATGGCGTGCCGTCCTCGAGGCAGGTGGTGAACAGTGTCTTGTAGCGCGTCTCCAGCGGCGCGAGGTCAGCCTCGTATGTCGGCTTACGCATGCGCCATCCCCCGCCCATTGTCGGTGATGAGCTGCCGCACGAGCTCCGCGAGCACGCGAATGCTGCGGTGCCGAGGGAAGGTCTCCTCCAAGAACTCCAGATCCCCCCGGGTAAGGTGGAAGAAGTCCGGCCGCAGGCCAAGACCGTCCGCGTAGGCGCGCAAGATCGACCGCGCCAACGGAGCCACGTGAGCGACGTTTGGATGGGGCATCTCGAACACGTCACAGCGCGACAGCAGCGGCACCGTGATGCGCTCCAGCGTGTTCGCGGTGAAGATCCAGTTGATGTGCGAGGCATCGACAGCCGAGGCGAGGTAGCGCTCGTGATAGTGCCCGGCCTCGAGCGGCTCGAGCAGAGGGAGGAGGCTCTCCTGGATCGAGCCGTTGTGCGAGGTCTGGGCCTTGTCGAGCTCGTCCATCACGATCAGCGGGTTGAGAACCTGCGTCGATGCGATCACCATTGTCATGAGCGATGGCAGCGAGGACGACCAGCCCGCCGAAACCCCGAACAGATTGCTGTCCGTTTGACCTGCGACCGATTGCGCCTTGAGCGGGAGATCGAGAGCGGCCGCCAGGTCGCGCAGGAGCGCGGTCTTGCCGGTGCCCGGCGCCCCGACAAGGATCGTGGGCCGCAGCTTCAAGCGCGCCTCTCCCATGTCGAAATTGCGCTCCAGCGGTCGCAATAACTCGTCGATCACCGAGGTGGCGTGGGGGTACTTCTCGCCAAGCTGGTGTCGGATCCGAGCGAAGAGATCACGATCCCGGATTTCCCGGTATGGCAGCAGCCCGGTGCAGGCCGCATGCAAGGCTGCGTTCCGCTCGATCTGCTTGCCGCCCTCGGGCAGGTTCTTCAGCGCGCCGGGATCGAGGAGGTAGCGACCCATGCCCTCGGTATTGGCCTCGTTCGGTGCGGTCGCCACCCCGGTCATATCGAACTCCGGCGGGATGGCCTCGGCGGCAACCGGCGGCTTCCTGCGGGCGCGTTCTTCCGCCAGGCGCGACTGGACGCGCCGCTCGACCTCGCGCGACATCTCGTCCAACTCGAGCTGCAAGGCGGCATCCTGCAGCTGGATCTCGAAGAGCTCCTCCTGCAGGTCCGACAGATCGTCGCAAGTCCGCCTGCCTGCGGCCGGGTCCGCTTCGGGCCGATAGTGCAGCTGGCAAGCTTGCGCAGCGGCGGCACGTTCGGCTTCGCCTTGGCGCTCCCACCAGCGACGAATTGCGCGGTTGGCTTTTTGTTTGGCCTCTGCCCGCGCCTCCGGAATGCATTCGGACATCAGAACCGAGGCAAGACCCGCCAAGCTGAAGCCATCTTCTTCCGGAAACAGGTCTGGGATATCGCCGATATCCGCGAACAGATCGATAGAGTTATTATCCCGAGAAGGATCGTCGGTCATCTTTTTCATCTCCCGTCATGAGAAAACGTCCCCATGCCATTGGCATGAGGGATGCAATCAAAGACGGGATATGAGGATGCGAGCGACCATGCAGAGACCGTAGAGGTCTGTCCGGGCAGCGTCAAGCGCGAACCATCACGGCGTTCATTCACTGGAGTGAGAGGGCGTTCTTTTCCAGGACGATCTTCTTACAATTGCGGATCCATCTGTGCTGTAGCAGGGGAGGCATTATCGGTCATTTATAAAGTGTGAATTTCGCCCCTCGGTACATGTACCACGGCTTCGACCAAAGCTAGATTTCCTGGAAATTCGCCCATTGATCTCGATGACGAATTTCTTTCCAATTGGGTTATTGAGCCAAAAGGGGATTTCCATGCTGGGCCTTCTCAATACCGCGATTCTTCTGTCGCAGGCGACCACTCCGCGTAGCCGTGTGGAACTCGATCCCGAGGGCTACCGGGTCGCCAATGTCACCGGAGATTACCTTGCGCGCTGGAAAGCGCGCGCACTGGCAGCCGAGGCCGAGCGTGATGCGCTGGAAGAGGCGCAGTCCGATCTCCTGAGCGAGATTGCAGACCTCGAGTCCATCGTTGCGTATCTGTCAGCCGAGCGAGAGGCTACGGGGTCCAGAACCGTCTGATGCCCGTCGCGCAGCGCAGCACCCCGAGTTTGTGCTATGCGTCCGCCTCTCGGATCTCTCCAGCGTGTACACAGCGAAAGGAGAGACACATGCCGACATCATTACCCATTCGTCGCCGGAAACACGCCAGCGCACCCGGGCCTGAGACCTTGAGCCAGGCGGCCTGGGAGGCCTTGAAGGAGCTGACGCGCCAGATCCTGAACTTCATTCTCAAGCTCTTCGGCTTACCATTGATTGCCGCGCAGAAGGTCGGTCGCGCATTGGGCTTCGGATCGAGCCGTGGAGGTACCCACGATGCAGCAGCAGAGGCCGCGCACCGCGCGCGGGAGTTCGAAATGAGTGCGCCTGCTCCCGAGGCGTCATCGGACGCTCCGGATCCCACACGCCTGGTGCCGGCGATGAAGGCGTATCTCCAAGCGCCCACGCCGCATCAGCGTCAGGAAATCGCCGCACGGCTGAAAGATGAACAGATCCTCGCCTATCTCGAGGGGCTGCGGCCAGTGGAGAGGAATGCGTTCCTGCTTGCGTCACCGAGCGCCTTGCGCAGGCATTTCGATGGCACCGTCGTTCATGCAAGTTTACCGGCATGGAGCCGGCAGTTCGACTATCGCCCGCTCCGAGCGGCACAACCGAAGCTCGTCTCATCGACATGCCAGCGAACGCCAAACGGCCACCCTCCAAGCCGACCGCGCTGGCCGCGGCCTTCTCGTCCGACGAGTTGCGGGAGCGCACCCGGCAGATGATGGCGGGCAGGCGTCCGGCAGGCATCTGAGTGACATTGTTCCGGAAGAGATGCTGCCCCCAACGGCTTGGCCGGGGTAAGGCCCTCTCTTCTCAGCGTCCATGCCGAAGAGAGAACCAGGACGACCGAATGAAATTTTCGGTCGTCCTTTCCATCTGCCAGCAGAACAGAGGGAAGAAGGGCTGGAAGATTTCGTGACGCTCCTGCCCGTCAGCCGGCGGCAGGGCCGCCTTCGAAGCGTTCGATCAGGAAGTCATCTCTGTCGGCGCCGCTTTCGATCGCATCCTTCATCCATTGCGGCTGTCGACCACGGCCGGACCAGGTCTGCGCGGGGTCGTCCGGATTGCGGTACTTCGCTGGTGACGTCGGTCGACCTTTCTTGGTGCCCTTGCTGGCAACCAACTCTTCAAGGGAAAAGCCCAACTCACGCGCAGCCGCTTCGGCAGCATTCCGCGCCTGCGTCCGCTTGCGTTCCTGGTAGTCCTGAATTGCCCGATCTACTGCTTTGCGCAGTTTCTTGAGGTCGTCGAGATCCATGTCGTCCAGATCAAAGTCGCTCATCGTCACCCTTTCAGCTCTAGGTCGTAATTGCTGCGTTCACTTGAGGCCACGCGGCGAAACCGGGTTCGCGCCTCAAGCGAAGACTTCCGCCAACTAGGTGGTCCGGCCGCCCAAGAAAAGCCAAACCGGAGCAACATGCTTTGCCTGGGTCATTCTCCGCGACGTCAAGCCGTACCAGTACGGAGACAAGGGTATTGGCTCGGTTCGATCATCTCGTAAAAGCAATTGTCATGCCGGGGAAAGGCGAAGACCAAAGCCAGATCCGGCGCGATACGTATCAGCGCGAACGGCCGGCATTTATCGCCCCTATGGGACAAAGGGGATTGACGGCCGGGCGACTGAGGGCGGTGCTTGCATGCGCTGGACAAAGCGAGCGCTCGCAGACTGCGATATCGCCGGGCATTCCGCCCTGAGGTGTCCGGGTTGGAGGCGTGGGCGTCACTCTCGATATTCCGGCGAGGCTTCAGCCCGCCACATGCGGCGCGGGCTTGGGGGTGACGAACGGGAAGGGCAATGCGCTTCTGATGCGACGCACCGCTATATAGGAAGTATCTTTATACGGATCGTCGTATCTGAACCGCCCCTCAAGGGCCTGCGGCCCGTCCCGCTCTGCTATGCTCGGCGCATCATGTCCTTGCCCGACCTTCAGGGCGAGACGTTACCGCCCAGGCCTCCGCGTGCCAGCAGGATGAGCCAGGCCCGGTGGGAGACACGTAGGCCACAAATGCCGGCGGGGCAATGAGACGAGGCCGAACAGCCTCGAGGGCCCTCTTGCTGGTCGTCATTCGAACTGTTCCTAGGGACGGCCGCCTCGGGATCGACAACGATCCGGCCGAGCGTGCGGTGCGCCCGATAGGCATTGGCCACCGCTACCGGCTCTTCGCCGGTTGCGACAGCAGTTGAGAGACACTGGCTCTGGCCATGACCCTGATCGAGACGGTGGAGATGAGTGGGCTGGACTCGCAAGCCTGGCTCGTCGATGTCCTCGACTGCATTACGATCACAAGGTCAATCGCCTCAACTAACTGTCGCCGCAGAGCTGGAGCGCAGTATGCTCATAATCAACGTATTCTCCTCTTTCGGCATGTATGTGCTGGCCGCCCTCGCTGAAATCGCGGGATGCTTCGCATTCTGGGTGTGGTTGCGCCTTGACCGCTCGCCCCTTTGGCTCATCCCCGGCATCATCTCCCTCATCTTGTTTGCCTACTTGTTGACGAGGGTCGAAGTCGAGTTCGCCGGCCGCGCATATGCGGCCTATGGCGGCATATACATTGCTGCATCCATCGCCTGGCTGTGGGCCGGGGAGGGTCAGATCCCGACCCGATGGGATATCATCGGCGCAATCTTTTGCCTTACCGGGATGGGGATCATCTTGGTTGCCCCGATGCTCCAGAAATAACCCGCAGCCTCGACCGGTTAGTTCCGACGTACCAACCTGGCTGACCCAGAAGCCTCTCATGGCAGATCGCCATCGGCGGCGACGGCTGCCTTCTGCGCCCGGCGGGGCCGGGAGTGCTCTTCGACATGGAGGGTAACGGCGTATATTGCCGATCAGCGTTGGAGCATCATGATGCAGCCCCGGCCGAACCAGGAAGTTTGAATTAGAAATGCCGTATTGCGTTCCAGAGAAGGAGGGAGGGGCCTGAATCTGCGGGCACCAAGACAACGTCATCGAGACTGCAAAACGTTATGCCGCCCGCGATAATCACCCCCGGTGTACCGGTAACCAATTCCATACATCGTTTCGATGGAAGAAAACCCCTCATCCACGTGACGGAACTTTGCCCTGATCCTCTTGATATGACCATCTATGCTCCGGTCCGTCACGTTTGCATCTTCTGCATATAGAACATCCAAGAGCCGGTCTCTGGACATGAGAACGTCCGGGTTGCTGGCGAGGAAGTACACCAAAGCAAATTCCGATTTCGTAAGCGGTACATTCTCATTCTGCCATGTTACGGAAAAACTGCGCGGATCCATTGCCAGCTTCGAATGATCGATGCATGGCGCATCGGATTCGTCGGGATCAGTTTCGCCGAGGGACTGGACGTGAGGAGTGCCCCGCTCTGCCAGCCGGGCCTCGCGCCTGCGCAATTGCGAAGATATGCGCTCCGTGAGGACCCGCTGGGAGAAGGGCTTGATCACATAATCATCCGCGCCCAAGCGCAGCCCTAGCGCTTCGTCAACCTCGGTAGCTTTGCCGGTCAATAGTATTACGGGGATCTGACTTATCTGGCGCAGCTGCTCGAGAACCTCAAGGCCATCCATGCCGGGCATTTTTACGTCCAGCACCACCAGTTCAGGCTCGAACCTCGGAAACTCCTTGATAATGGTAGCTCCATCACGATACGTTGAAACTTCAAAGCCCTCTGCCTCCAGAGCTGCCGACACGGAGATCAATAGATTCAGGTTGTCATCAACAACGGCGATTCTGGTCATAAAATATACTTCCCATGCCTTCGCAAAAGGATTCGAGCCCGGTGACATCGGGATCGGCTCAAAGATTTGCGCGCCGCCTGAATCGCGATCTAGGCGCAATACTGCTTTTGGATACGTCCTGTAGAAGATGGTCCGGATGGATTAAAGGCGAAAATGACCTGACGGGACTAATTGTTGCGGTTGACCATTGCCCTGATCGCTGGAATGATCATCTGTCCGCCCGCGTCGTCCTCACCGGCCTTGGGGCCGGGCCGCGACTTCACGCCCAAGAGCATCCCTCCTAATCCGAGCTCATGCCGAATTAGACACCGGTTCGCCATATTGATCTCACATTATGTCCAGCCTTTCCGGATTCTCCGACTTGACGAAGGAAATACGGGGTAATCCTGCGCGCGTGATCCGAAAGGCCCTTGTGACGCTTTCGCTGATCCAAGCCCTCACATCGCGCTAGACCTGGCAATCGATGCTTGGGGACCGGGAGTGTGGCGCCCCTGTACTCGCACTCTGCTAGAGAGCGGACAGGCTGCCCGAAATCACCACGCCCTTCTATACACTTGGCGGCCCTGGCCGAATGGCCAACTAGTGCACTCCAGCTTATTGAAGGGAACAACCCCGGAGATCGATCTCCGGGGCTAAGCCGCCAAAGCGGAAGGGTCGGACTTCTCCAGGGAGTTCGTCCTCTGGATCAGGAGCTGTCGCAGCTTGACCCATGTGTATTCTAAGCCGCCAGGCGGCTAACGGTTCGATGCGCCGCTCTCATTCGAGCCGCTCGTTTCCGTTGTCCTCTTTCTAGCGAATGCCAAACCGCTCGACAAGAGTTATCTGGCCCCACGCGGCGTTTTTTTCCAAGAAAACCATAATGTTGACAATGCAGGGTCCCTCGGAAGTGCCGGCACCTTTGCACCCCGGTTCGTCCCCCTGCCCCCCAGGCGACCGGATCAACAGGGTCAAGCTCCATCGGGCTGGCCCGGCTGCCCCGCGTGGTTCCACATGCACCGATGTCCTGAACGGCGCGCGCCCTGGACACGGTTTTCATCCACGGAAAGGACCCCCTCCGCTCTCCCCAAGAAAGCCATGGCGGGGCACTTTCACCCTGCCCTGTCGCACCCAGGGGATGCACGCCGCAAAGCCTTTCCAATGCCCAGAACCTGGCCCCTCTTAATCCAGGCGAAATCCGGCTTCGCTATCATGAATTGCGTCATGTATTTGCGGGGCCGATGTGCAAGAGCGACTGAAATATTATTCCGTGTTGATCGAGTGGGAAACTGACTGCCGGGAAGCAGGCCTCTATGGCTGGATCGGGTGGGCTCGAAATGAAGACCATGCCGTCGAGCAGACGCGCAGGGCCATGGCGCAGGCCGAGCCGGAGCTCATGGAAGAGCTGCCGCTCGAGGATGTCGGAGGGGAAGTTCTGGAGATCGTCGAAGGTGGCGGGATGTGGCAAGCTGGTGCCGCTGCGATCCAACTGGAGCGCTTGATCGATGCCGACCAGGAGCCGACCCGCGACGATCTCGAGATGCTGCTGTCTATCTTGCGGCCTTGAGCTGCGGCCGTCAGGAGCGGCCAGACAGCCGAAGATCAATCGCAGGCCCTCCCCCGGATGCGTACGAGGAGATGCCACTCGAGTGATCTTCCGGCAGCGGACGCGCGCGGCATCGTCCCATCGCCGAAGTGGGCGCGCGGCAGACTCGAAAATCTGCGCCGGGACATGGGTAGCTGTCCCGGCGCGGGCACGCCCGTATCGGCGATTGATCGAACCGCATCTCGGAAGAACCCATTCGCCATGCTGTTGCCGGACAGCATGGCGAGTGGTCAGCTTCAACCTCAGGACGACGATGGAAGCGGCTGGACCTCGATCCTGATCACGGAACCCAGGCATTTCTTGATGAGTGCGGGCGTTTCGTCTGGGGTAGCCAGGACCAACGCCTTGAATGTCCGAGCCCGCTGCCCACGTCCGGTGCCGCTCGGAGGACGCGTGTAGGAAACCAGTTGGAGCGGCAGGCTATCCCCCGAAGGCAGGTGCTCCTGTATGCCACGTCCGACCTCGACCGCCTCTTGCACAGCTCTCATTGCTTCATCCCGCTCCACCGCTCTGCGGTTCGGCCAGATGTCGGGGAAGGCGCGAACGAGTTCGACCGGTGCCAGAGGCAGCACTTGGCTCTCCAGCGTGCGCTCGATCCTCGTCCCGCCCTTCTTGAATTCGTGCCATGGCACGACCCGGTCGAAGGTGACATCCGGGACCGAAGCCCCCGCGAGGATCAACTGCTTCGGTCGAAAGTGGGCCCGAACCCGGTCTGCGGCCTGGGTCGTTTCCGCATCCCTGACCTGCCGCAGCACCATGTCGGCGATCGGATCGGGATGGTAAGCCACCTTGATTGCGTGTCCCGTTCCATCTCGCATCCGCAACCCGACGCGCCGGACCGGGTAATCCTCGTATGATCCGTCTTGCGGCTCGGGGAGTGGACTGAACGGCCGGTCCAGGGCAACGGCCACCGCCCGTGCGATGCGCTCGATGTCGCGCGCCCGGGGCTGCTGCCGACCGATCACGATCGCCGTATCACATTGCTCCGCCATGTTGCGTCCGCGCAGCGCCCCGAACCAGCGGACTTCATGCCCCTTGAGCAGGCCGAAGGCCTCGACAGCTTTCTTAGGCAGGGCGATGAAGCTCTTCGGATGCTGCGAGAATACCCGCTTCCAGTCTTCGCGGACCGCCTCGGCGCGCTCAGGGCGCGAGGGACGACCCTGAGCCCAGCCGGACCCGGTCAGCGAGGCGGTGCTGAAGCTGTGACCCGACACGAAGAGTGCGGTGCCGAGCCGCTCGACGGGGTGATGGGACCGCACCATGTCAGCACCGAACAGAGCGCGCGCCAGGTCTAGCTCCCCGGTGCCGTCGAGATGCAGCAGCGGAATGCCGGCAGGGAGCGCGAGCGGCTTGACGGCTTCCGCGACGATACTCTCCTCGCCGGTCAGCTCCAGCCGATGCACGGCCCGTAGGGCAGGACCGTGATCCTGTTCGAGCTCCTTGGCGACCGCTTCGAAGATGCCGATCATCGCGCGCCCGTAAGATGGCATGGGGGCTTGCAGAAGGCCCTTCAGCCGCTCCCGAAAAGTGCCGGCGTCCGGGCTGTCCTGCCCCTCCCGGGACAGGGTCAGTTCCATCTGGCGCTCGAGGGACCTGTCCCGCCACTGGCGCAGAAGCCGGGCGGCCCGTCTCATGAGCTCTGCCGGCTCTTTTCCTTCATAGATCGTGAAAGGCGCAGATGCGCCATCAACGGGCGCTGCCAGCTGCCGCACTGCCTCTCTGATCAGCTCCAGCCCCCTGGCAGGCTGCTTCATCACCGCGTGGCGAATGGCCTCGAGCAGCGGCGCAACCAGGCTGTCGTACTCGGCGAAGGCATCCGCGATCGCGCCATGTGACCGGTCGCTGCGCATGAATGGAGATCGGAAATCATTCCAGACGCTCACCGGCACGACATGGGAGTGGCAGCCGAAGTCCCTCGGCCGCTCGTCGATGATCGCCCGCGCCGGCCGCAGATGGCCCGGCAGGGCGATATACGCGTACTCATGCGGTGCGAAGATTACGACGCCCTTCTCGCTCTCTCCCGCCTTTTCGAGTGCACCTTCCTGCTTCAGGTATCGACAGCTCTCGGCGAACGGGCAGCGGCTGCAGAGCACCTTGCGCACATTGACCCCCTGGCGCGCGGCCGCTTCAGCCAGCTCGTGAACTTGGCACATCCGTTCCCCGCTCTCGGGGTCGCAGGCGCTGCGCCCCAGCACGAGATAGGGCTCCGGGCTGGGCGCGTCTTTCGGCCGATTGACATCGTAGTCCGCGTAGGCCTCGGCGCTCTTGGCATTGTCCGGGGAAAAGAAGGCGGACACATAGCCTTGTCCGTGACCGCGATGCAGCAGTCCGGGCTGGCCATCCCGCCCGACGAGGGCCGCCGTCTTGCCGATGCCCTGAGCACCCGTGAGCAGTTGGGCCCGCGGACCCGTGGCCATCTGCGGCGCGGCGTTCATGTTCATATCGCCCCCCTTCACTGCAGCACCTCGACCCGGCCCGCGGCCGCCTCTGTTGCATCCTGCCCTGGGCAGAGTGCGCCGCAGTGCATCGTCTCCGCTGCCTCCACTTGCGAGATGAAGTGCGCTCGGGCGAACTGGTCGCTCAGGCGACCCCACTCGGCGATCCGCTCGCGCATGGCGGCAATGGCAGGCGCACGTTCGTCACCGGTCGGCGGCATCGGATGGGCTGGCGCCACGGCCGCGTTCTCGAAGCGTGCAAAACGGTAGACCACCTTCTCCCCGTGCGCGTGGGATACGATGCATGGATCGTCATCGGGATGCCCCGGGCGAGGCTCGAGAAACAGCGTGGCCTTGTCTCGGCCGTAGCCGATCCCCTCGACAGGATCCGGCATCGACATGTGATGATGCCCTGCCTTGCCATCGAGCAGATCCCCGGCGCGAACCCGGCGCCCATCCGCCAGCTCGAGAAGGCTGTCGTCCTCGAGCGCCCGGCTTTGGAGAAGGGCCTGCACGGCGCGTCCCGCCGCCCTTCTGGATACGCCGAGGCACCTGACGTGATCGTCGGTGCGCGCTTCGACGAAGCGCTGCTTGGTGGCCTTCGCAGTCGGCTTGACCGCCTGTCTGGCCGCCGTCTTCAGCGCTTCGGCCTGGATACGAGTTTCCTCGGTCAGCGTCGGGATCGCCATGGCCCCCCCTTCCTGCACGAGAGTGGGGCTGGGCGCCCGCTTGACGGGGGCAATCAGGATGGGAGGGGCTTCGAAGATGAGGCGTTCGGGCGAACCGACCGTGATATCGACGATCGAGCGCTCCAGAATGGCGCCGCTGGCGCTGACGGCAAACCAGGCCAGCCCGGCCTCCCAGGCCCGCTCCTGCAGGACGCGGAGCGCCTCGGGTATCCGGGTGCCCTCCTGGAAGAGGAAGTACCCATGGCGACCGGCACTCCTTTCGAGCGGAACCCCGGGCGCATACAGGCCGTCAGAAGATGACGGCCGGACAACCTGCGCTGCGGAGCGGGCGTCGGGGCAGATATGATAGAAGGCCTCCAGTGGGCCACCGAGCTTCTCGACACGCCGGGCGACTTCCGGCGGCATCGATTTCGCATCGTAGTCCCATAGTAGCCAGGCGGAGCCCACCGGGAAGCGGAAATGGTCTTTTGTCCGGGAAATCTCGCGGCCCTTCAGGCGGCCTTTCCTCCCGATCCGAGCGGAAGTGCCTTTTTTGAGCACACCGATCGAGATGGCCTGGTTGCGAGTGAGGCTTTCGAGCAGGCATTTCAGGGCCTTCGCGGTGGCTACGGATCGAATTTCTGCGATCCCGTGGCTCAATGTTGGCAATGAGGTCTTGCAGAGGTGGTCACCTCTGATACAGGTAGTCTTGGTCAATGGCGGACCTTCGGAGGTGAGCAGAGTCACCGAAGGGACCTGCATCGAGAGATCGTTTTCGATCTCCGAGGCGGATTGGTAGTGAGAGAACGCGTCGGGCGTGTACTTACTCATGATGTCGTCCTTGTCTGTGCGCCGACCGTGCAGCCGGTCGGCGTCCCGTGCGGGATTGCGCGAGTTCGAAGTGAATGACTGCGGTTAAACCCGTGCTTCGTGATCGGGAGGATGCGCATGTCCGTGCGTCATCCGTCCCGTCACGCTGTATGCGCGCAGGCTTTGCCCTCAGTCAGGTTGGAAAATGCAGGCGACGGAAGGGTCGCCGGAGCGGGAACGGGTCTAGATAGACATTTGCGCCGCTCCATTCCGCAAGGTGTGAGCTTCCGCCGCTGCTGCAGGAGACAGCCAGACCTTGAAGCAGCCCATGCCGTTTGCCGGCTGATCGACCCCCGGGGCCTTAGGCTCTGGGCCGTCCGGAATATGCCCGGCGATGGTGTCGCTCAGGCGCTCTCGCCTGATGCCTCGAGTCGGGAATGTGAACTCGATGTCATGGGTGAGCCGCACGTGGTCACACCCCTGGGCAACACGCAGCGCGCGGCTGCGCTTCCTCCGCATCGCCGATAGCTCTTCGTCGAGCGTGGCCGCCTTGTGCTTGAGATCGGGAGGCTGATGCGCCTGCGAAATCGTCGCTGTCCTCATGTATAATCCTCTTCTATGGCAGCGCTCTTCAGTGGCGGGCCAGGATTTGTATACAGACCGAAGGATTGGTCGAGAAGAGCCGCGGCGCCGCGGTTTTGGCCGCGCCTCCTGTCCTTGGAGGTCTTTGTCCTCTAGAAACAAAGGATAAAAAAAGGCCCGAACTAATGTTGACAATGCATGCGGCCTGCTGTATAGGTATGAATGCAAGGGTTTTTTGCGCTTCGCGTCGAAGCGTGCGCCTGTTCCCCTCCTGTTTTTGGCAAGAATAAGCTCCGCAATCGGATCGGCAGGTTTTTTTTCGACTGACGCGACGTCATAGGCCGTGACCTTCCAAATAACCGCCGTGGATGAGGGGCAATTCTCCTTTCCGGCGCCGCCCCTGCCCTCCCACCCACTTGGTGATTCGCGTTCCAGGAGAAGGAACTGCCCTTCACTGTGTGCCGTTCGATGGGATGCGCGCTGAGCCGGTGCAGATGATAGCGCGGCAAGTTCGGTTCAGCTCTTCCATGTCGGCTCAAAGTTTCCCCTGCCGCCCGAGCTTCAGTCCCCTGCCGTGACAACCCCGCTGAACCTCCGCGCCTCTCGCATCGGTAAGGCGGTGGGCATCATCGAGACATGGAGAATGCCGAACCTCGCGCACCGGGACGGATCTGCAGCGGGTCGATACCGAGGGGAACGCTCCGCTCGGCTGCGAGGGACGACAGGACTAAAACAAGGGAACAGATTTGCAGAGCCGGCAAGGGTTCGGGAAATCTGTTCCCTCGTTCTGGATCCGTGTTTCTTTTGTACGGAGTAACGGGGAGAGAGCGGTTGGCCGAGAAAACCGGGGAACGCGTACTGTCGGGAGAATGCCAGGCGATCGCTCACAGCGACCCGTGTCAGCTGCAGGACCCGCGCCCGCCTCTGGCTGTAGTCACACGCCGTTCGCCGACGGCCGATTAAGCGTCCCCGATGCCCGCGTTTTCCGGACGTACTTCATCCCGCCCCCGCTAGTCACGGTGGTGACTGAGGCCGAACGGTTGTGGCCCTTGAGCATGCATGGCGGCCTGGTTGGATCGGCACCCTCGGGCGCGAGACCGCAAGGATGTGAAACCGCCACATCACCGCATCGAAATCCCCGCATACGACCGGCAGGGCAACCTCAAGTCCAAGCACACGGGGTAGCCATCCCGGGATGGCTTGGCCATCAGGCACGGTACGACCAGCGCCCTCCCGTTTCCTGTCCGAGCCCATTACCCTTTCTGCACGGCGAAGCGCTCTCGCAGCCAGGTCGGCAGCGTGTCCCGAAACACCGACGGCTTGATCCGACCCTCCGTCGCCTGCTCGAGCGCCTTGCGGATTGTCTTGCCCTGCGGCCCCAGTACCTTGACGGGCCAGTTGAGTTTCGTCGCCCCCCAGGCCGTCAGGTAGCCGTCCGCCCAGATCGGGATCAGCGGCATGTCGGCCGGGACGAGCTCCTCGTATGGCGCCCTCAGCTTCTCAACGGTGCCGTTGTAGCGCGGCATCAGCAGATTGACGAAGCAGGTCAGATCCTTCTCAGCTTCGATGCTGGGCCCGACGATGTGAAGCAGCGGCGTGAGCCAATCCGACGGTGTCACGAAGATCGGCGCGGTGCAGATCCCCATCAGATAGCCCTCGAGCCAGGGCTCGGTCAGCCCGGCGGGCTGCAACAGCCTGGTCAACTTGTCCGCGGCCTCGGGGGTGGCATTCGGCATTGTCTCAGGCGCAGGTGGCATGGGGGACGAGGCGAACGGCATATCCGGCGGCGCATCGAAGGGGGCGCTGGGGGCATCGCGTCGATCCATCCACACCAAGATCGATTGCTCGCAGATGAAACCCATCACCGGTGTCTTCTTGAGATCGCGCCCGTCCTTCAGCGCCGCCGCGACCGCGAGGAACTCGTCCGCGTGTGTGGATCCGGCAGCACTGAGCAGCAGCGCATTGCGGGCGATGACCGCGGCCCAATGCGCGCGCCGGGCTTCCAGCACCCGCCCCATGGCGCGGGTCAGCGCGCTCGGGGACCTGGCGCTCTCCAGCGCCGCCACGGTTTCGTCGCTATCTTCGAACCAACTCTCGAGGACCGAATACCTGTCCGGCCAGTGCTGACTGGCCATGATCAGCCGGCCTCGGGCCTGGACCGTCAGATCGGCAATCCAGCCCTCGGGGTCTGCCAGCTCCAGCATCGCCGCGACCGAGGTGGAGAGCGGACGCAGCGTGTCGAGACCGCAAGCCTGCGCCACGTCCACCAACCCCGGCACGGGCGCCACGCCCGCCTCCAGCCCCTCGCCCAAGGCGATGCCGAGCGTCTGCTCCAGGTATGCGCGCGGGACGTCCTGCGCCTCGATCTCGTCGGTCAGGGTGGTGAGGATGCGGCGCTGCTCGGTGGCGCCGTCGCACGGCAGCACATAGGCATCTTTCACACCGAAGCCCTGCTTCAGCAGCACCACCGCCACGCTGCGGGCGCCCCCGCTCTGTACCGCCGCCGCCATGCTCTGCGCGCCGGAGCCGTCCACCGGGCTGGCGACGATCCGATGCAGCTTGCGCTCGGGCGCCTTCGTGGCGCCGCCCACGCCCTTGCGCAGGGCCTCCCGCACTAAGCCATCCACCCGGTCACGCAGCGCTGCATCCGCCAGCCAGCTGCGCAGGATGGTGAGCCGGGCCAGCGTCTCCGAGGAGACCGTCCCCGCCGCCAAGCGGTCCGAAAGGCCGTCCAGCGCGCCAAAGCGAACCTCCGCATCGGCATCGAGCAGCCAGGCGCAGCCGAGTTCGGCGAAAATCTCCCGGGGCCGCGCCACAGCCATTCGGGTGAGGGCCTGGCGGGCCTCAGGCGGCACGGTGGGCAGCATTTCTGCAAACAAGGTCTGCAGGACGGTGACGTTGTCGCCGTGCTCCCGCATCAGGCTGCCGAGCAGACCGTCGAGCAGGGTTTCCAGAGCAGCTGGATCGTCACCAGCTGCTACCGCGGCAGTGAATCCATCCTGCCGCGCGGCGAGGATGGCGGGCGGGGACAGGCCGGCGCGCACCCAGGTTCCCGAAACCGCCAGGCTTCCCCTGAGGGTCAGGGCATCCGATGCGACCAGGTCGCCGAGCTGCGTCTCGAGGGCATCGATGAAGAGCGCGCCGCGCCGCTGCCCGTTCTCCCGCGCCATCCGGGCCTCGTCGAGGCCCGTGCTGAGCAACTGGCTCATGCGGTCCTCGCCCGCACCGGCGGCGGCCGCGCTGCCGGCCATCTGCGCCAGGAACCTTGCTGCGTCCTTCGGTCTTTCCAGAAGCGCGCGGCCGAAGTGTTTTAGCTCCGCGGCGTGCGTTTTGGGGTCGGAAGCCTTCGCAAGGGCCGCGAGCGTGGTCTTGACCGAACTGGGCAGCATGGCGATCCCGCGAGAACTGAAGACAACTCGGAGCGAGCCTGCATAGGGCGAGGCAACGCTGCAAGCGGGAGACGGCTGGCGAGGCGGGATCGCACAGGTCTCAGGACCCGGTCGTCGCGCCTCGACCGTCCATCTGGCCTCACATGCCAGCGACCTTGAGCGTCTCTGTCGCCCGGTAGGTCTCGAGCGCTTCGTCCGGATCGGGAAACGGATAGACGTCGAGCACTTTGGCCTTAGCGCCCAGGGCTGATCTGAAATGCACCATCGCGCCCCGTGCATCGACCGGGTCGCCTTCGCCGAGTTCGTTGAAGTCCGCTGTCATTGCCGTGGGTTCGACCTCGCCGGCAGGGATGAAGACGGCAGTCCAGTATGTGAAAGTCGGATCGATCGACATGGAAGCCTCCTGCTGTTGTCCGTGGTGTCCCATGCCCCATAGGAGCTGTCGGGAAAGGCCTCTTACCACGAGATGGCCCATCTGATCCGGCCCGTGACGTCTTGTCACATCCGGACGGGGACGCAGGCTGCAGGTCGGCATCGGTGCAGGTCGACGACCTCGATGCTGGGCATGGACCTATCTCCTCCCAGCCTCCCTGCGCGTTCCCGGAAGATGGGGGCTGATCCCACGGGATCATCGGATCTGCGGCTGCGTCGGACGGCGCGCCGACTGGACCGAGGCCCGGTGCGCGGAAAGCATCAGGGCTGCACCCTTGCCCGGTTCGACCACGTCTACATCCCGTTGCTTGAATATGCCCCCTCACAAGGCCATCACTCCCGAAGATCTGCCATCGTGCCGGAGGGATCATGGCGAACATGACGGTAAGAAACCTGCCGGACGAGGTTCACGAGCGTCTCCGTGCGCAAGCCCAATTGAACGGACGCAGCCTCGAGGCGGAGGTGCGCTCGATCCTCGTGCACGCTGCCATTGCCTCCAGCGACGGCGGCTTTGGCCACCGGCTCCGGGAGCGCTATGGGCGCTATCTGGGGGATGAGCTGGCCGTCGAGCGGGACCAGTCCGCGAACCAGTTGAGCCTGTTCGATTGATCCTCCTTGATACGAGCGTGATCGCCGAGACCCAGAGGAAAGTCCCCGACGATGCCGTCATGGATTGGCTCAACGCACAGGACCCCACGAACCTCTATCTGAGCGCGATCACGGCGGCGGAACTGATCTTCGGCGTTCAGGCAATGCCGGGCGGCAAGCGGCGTGACGGACTGATACGGGCCGTCACGGCCATTCTCGAAGAAGACTTTTCCGGTCGGATCCTGCCCTTCGATGGCGCGGCGGCGCGGATCTACGGCACGCAGGTCGCGGCCGCGCGCCAGAAGGGCTACGCGATCTCGATCGCGGATGGGCAGATCGCCGCGATCGCCCTCTCCCGGCCGGGCGTGATGGTCGCGACACGCACCCCGATGCCGTTCATGGCGCTCGGTGCCGATGTGCTCGACCCTTGGGCGCTTGGCGGGCCAAGGCGCAGGTAGGCGCCCATTGTCCCTCTCGGCCGCATTGGGCCCCTCAGCCCGCCGACCCACATCAATAAGGAGGTATCTTTGCTAGCGGACATCCTTCTTCTTGGTTTTAGAACAATGATGCAATGACGCTTGGTGGCAGGCGCTACATAGACAGCAAGAAGATACGGCCGCAGCGATCGCCAGGCACGGGCTACCCTGTCGATGGGATGAGTGGGCGACAGGATCGCGCCGTGGCGGTCTGCGGGCTACTCCTCAAAGCCCGTTTGCTCATCTGACGACTGGGCCCCTGTCGAACCATGGGCCCCAAATGAGGCAGGGACGGATGACCGGGCCGAAATGGTCGGAGACCTCTTGCCGCGGAGCGCGGAGGACCAATAGGCATTGGCCGCAAGCGGGCAACCCGTCCCGCCAGTCACGTTGCGAGGGTTCATGTTCGACATTTTTCCGATCACGGGCGTGATCTTCGTCCTGATCGGGGTGGGTTATCTGGCGGTGCGCATCGGAGCGCTCGGGGCGGGCGACATGGCCGCGCTGGGAAAGTTCGTGGTCGGCTTCGCGCTGCCGGCGCTGATCTTCCGGGCGGTGACCCAGCGCCCGCTGGGCGAGATCGCCGATCCCGGCTACCTCGCCGCGATGCTCGGCGGCTCGCTCGCGGTGTTCGCGGCCGGTTACGGCTGGATGCGCCATCGCGGCCACCCGCCGCAGGCGGCCACCTTCCACGCCATGGGCATGTCCTGCGCCAATAGCGGCTTCATCGGCTACCCGGTGCTGCTGATGGCGCTGCCCTCGGTTGCGACCTCGGCGCTGGCGATGAACATGGTGGTCGAGAACCTGGTGATGATCCCGCTGGTGCTGATCCTGGCCGAACGGGCGAGCGCCAGCGGGCCGAGGGGATGGCGGCTGGCGCGGATGATCGCCGCGCGGCTGGTCCGCAACCCGATCATCGTCGCGCTGGCGCTCGGCCTCGGGGTCTCGGCGCTCGGCCTGCCGCTGCCTGTGCTGGTCGAGCGCCCGGTCGACATCCTCGCCAATGCCAGCGCCGCGCTGTCGCTGGCGGTGATCGGCGGCACGCTCGCCACCCTGCCGCTGGCGGCGGTGAACCGGGCGGTGATCCCGGTGGTGCTGGGCAAGCTCGTCGCGCATCCGCTCGCGGTCGGGCTGGGGCTGGCTGCGATGGCCGCCGCCGGGCTCGGCGTCGCCGACCCGGCGCTGGCGGCGGCGGGGGTGGTGATGGCGGCGATGCCGGCGATGGGGATCTATCCGATCCTCGCGCAGCGCTTCGGCCAGGCGCAGAGCGCCGCCGTCGCCATGCTGGCGATGACGCTTACCTCCTTTGCCACGATCAGCGCCGCGCTGTGGCTGGCCCTGCCCTGACCGTCGGAATAATCCTCCACAATAGACATTTCATCGAGCTGCCAATCAGCGATAAGTGGAAAGCTCTCATGTGAGTAGCAGCGGCGAGCGCGAGGCGCGGATGTTGTCTCCGATCAGCCCGAGGCGCAGGGGGGCGGTCGCGTCGGTCATGGCGCGGGGTCTTTCGTCAGGGTGATGGTGGTGCCGGATCGGGCGGCGCGGCGCACGGCGGAGGCGACCTCGAGCGCCATCAGCCCGTCGCGGGCGGTGACGCGCGGCGCGGCGCCGGCGATCACTTGGGCGAAGTGCTCGATCTGCAGGGCGAGCGGGTCGGCGTCGCTTGTCTCCAGCGTCTCGACCTCAAGGGCCGCGAACCATGACGGCGCGCCGTCATGGCGCCACAGCCGCAGGTTCGGCAGCTCCAGCGCCCCCTCGGTGCCCGCGATCCGGTAGCAGCTCTGGTCGGTCGCCGGATATTCCGGGTTCTCGGCCGCGGTCAGCTCCCAGCTCCACGGCCCGGCGGCGGTGTCCGAGACGGTCATCGTGCCGAGCGCGCCGCTCGCGAAGCGCAGCGTGACCACGGCGCTGTCCTCGACCGCGTGGCCGCGCACCGCGTCCGAGGCCTGGGCCTGCACCGCGACGATGTCGCCGCACAGAAGCCGCATCAGGTCGATGTCATGGACGAGGTTGGTCAGCACCGGCCCCGCTCCCTCGGCCCGCCGCCAGTCGGGGGCAAAGTAGTCGGCGGGCTTCATCAGCCAGGTGAAGCCATGCGCGGCCACCACCCTTCCGATCCGCCCCGACCCGATCGCCTCAGCGGCGGCCCTGACGCGCGGGTTGTGGCGGCGGTGATGGCCCGCCAGCATCGGCACCCCGGCCGCCTCGGCGGCCGTCACGATCCGGCGCGCATCCTCGAGCGTCGCGGCCAGCGGCTTCTCGACCAGCACCGGCACGCCGGCGGCGATGCAGTCGAGCGCGTTCTCGGCGTGCATCCCGTTGGGCGTGGCGATCACCACCCCGTCGGGCCCGGCCTCCAGCAGTGCTGCGAGGCCGTCATGATGGGCGCAGCCCAGTTCGGCGGCGAGCGCCCCGGCCTGTGGCGAGGGATCGGCGATCCCGGCGAGCCGCGCCGTGCCGGAGGCGGCGATCAGCTCGGCGTGGCGCCGGCCGATCCGGCCGGCGCCGAGCACGGCGATGGCGGGCGCGCTCATACCCCGTCGCCCTTGGCGCGGCGGGTGCCGAAGCGCCCGCGCAGCCCGGTCCAGAGCGGGGTCTGGCTCAGGAAGATGAACACCACCGCCCCGAACAGCACCAGCGACAGCGGGCTGGTGAGGATGCCCGCGAACAGCGCGCCCAGATCCTCCTGCTCGGAGATGATCGCCCGGCGCCAGTTCTCGTCGATCAGCCGGCTCAGGATCACGCCGAGGATCACCGGGCCGACCTGGTAGCCATAGGTCTTGAGCAGGTAGCCGAAGGCGCCGAACAGCAGCATCCAGTAGACGTCGGTGATCGAGTTGTTGACCGCGTAGGCGCCGACGATCGACAACAGCAGGATCAGCGGGATCAGCACCGTGCGCGGCATCTCGACGATCTTGGTGAACAGCCGGATGCCGGTCAGGCCGAAGACCAGCATGAAGATGTTGGCGAGCACCAGCGCCCCGGTGATGAACCAGAACATCTGCGGCTGCTCGATCATCAGCATCGGGCCGGGGTTCAGGCCGTGGATGAACATCGCGCCGATGATGATCGCGGTCACCGCGTCGCCGGGGATGCCCAGCGTCAGCATCGGGATGAAGGCGCCGCCCACGGCGGCGTTGTTGGCGGTCTCGGGCGCGACCAGCCCCTCCTGCGCGCCCTCGCCGAAGGGCACCTCGGGGTGCTTGGTGATCCGCTTGGCGTGGTCATAGGCCATCAGCGCGGCGATGTCGCCACCCGTGCCCGGCAGCGCGCCGATGATCACCCCGATCGACGAGGTCTGCATCGAGAGGGGCAGATACTTCCAGATCGCGCCCCATGAAGGGACAATTCGGCCGATGGTCTGTTTGACCGCTGCCTTGTCGATGTGGTGCAGTTGCATCAGCGCTTCGGAGACGCCGAACAGGCCGATCATCACCGCGATGAAGGAGATGCCGCCCCAGAGCTCGACCACGCCGAAGGTGAAACGCTCCTGCGCGGTCAGCGGATCGAGCCCCACCGCCCCGATCAGAAGGCCGAGGCTGCCGGCGAAGACACCCTTGAGCAGGCTCTCTCCCGAGAGTGACCCGACCAGCAGGATGCCAAGGATTGCCAGCAGCATGTAGTCGCGCGGCTGGAAGGTCAGCGCGAACTCCGACACGAACGGCGCGGCCACCGCCAGCACGCCGATGCCGATGAAGCCGCCGACGAAGGACATCACCGTCGACAGGCCGATCGCCTCGCCGGCCTGCCCCTTCTGCGCCAGCGGGTAGCCGTCGAGCGCGGTGGCGATCGCCGAGGGCGCGCCGGGGATGTTCAGCAGGATCGCCGTGCGCGAGCCGCCATAGACCCCGCCCATGTAGATGCCGACCATCAGGCACAGCGCCGGGTAGACGTCCCAGGCGAAGGTGAAGGAGATCAGGATCGACACCGCCATCGTCACCGACAGGCCCGGTATCGCGCCCACGTAGATGCCGGCGAAAGTGCCCAAGGCCACCAGCCCGAGGAGTTTCAGGTCGAGCCAGGAGATCAGGAAGAATTGCAGAGCCTCGATCATTGGGCCTCCTCCCCGGAAAACAGGTTGCCGAGCCAAGCCAATATCTCGCCCTCAGGTACGATCCCCGACGGCATCAGAACGGTGAACACCAGCCGGAAGATCACGTAGACCAGCGCCAGCGACGCCAGCGAGATGCCGAAGGACCATAACAGCCCCCGGCGCCGCAGCGCGAAGATCGACACGGTCAGGAACAGCAGCGAGGTCGGCAGGAAGCCCAGCGGCTTCAGAAGCAGGGCGTAGCCCAGCATCATCGCGAACATCGCCAGGATCACCGGCGGCGTCACGTCCGAGAAGAACCGCAGCGCCGCGCGTTCGCGCAGCTGCAGCGTCTTGACCAGGATCGCCAGCGACGACACCAGCATCGCGAAGGCCGCCGCCATCGGAAACGCGCCAGGCGAGGACAGCGCCTCGAACCCCGCGATCAGATAGGCCTGCCACAACAGAAAGCCGCTCAATGCCACGAGCACCACCGCAAAGGCGGTCTCGCCGGGCATCCTCTTCGATGGATCGTGCATGGGTCTCCTCCCCCTTGCTCTCGGGTGCGTCAGCCGAGCAGCCGACACGCCGCCTCGAACGCCTCTTGCACCCGGTCTTCCGCCGGCACCACGCCCTGTCGGGCCAGCTGCGGCACCTCGACGCTGAACACGATGTCAGCGGGCAGGGCGGCGATCAGCGCCGCGAGGTCGATCCCGCCCGTGCCGGGCATCATCCGGTCGCCACGCGCCAGCGCGATCAGCGCCTCGGGCGCGGGGTCGAACGCCGCCGGCGCGTCGCAGAGCTGGGCGTAATGCAGCCAGTCGCGCGGCAGCGCCGCCACCGCTTCGGGCGTGCCGCCCGCCCGGTGATAATGCAGCGCGTCGATCAGCAGCCCCGCCGCCGGATGCGCCACCGCGCGCAGCACCTCGGCGGCGGCGGCGATGTCCGGCACGGCGGTCCAGGGCATGAACTCCAGATCCGCCGTCAGCTCGTGCGACCGCGCCAGGTCGCACAGCCGGCCAAAGCCGTCGATCAGCCGCGCCCGATCCGTGTCGTCCCCGGCGACCAGCACGTGGCGCGCCCCCAGCTCGCGGCCGCGCGCCAGCAGCCCCTCGACCCGGCGCGGGTCGAAGCCGGGTCCGATCCGCACGATCTCGACATCGGCGAGGGTCACCCCGGTGTCGCGCATCGCCGCCCGCGTCTCGCGCGCCAGCGCGGCATCGGTCAGCAGCGGATAGGGCCCGTCATCGGCGGCCGGCAGCAGCCGCAGCCCGACATGGTCGAAGCCGTGATCGGCCGCGACCCGGACCATCTCGGGCGGCGCGAGCTCGGGCGCGGTCAGATGCGCGAGCGACAGGCGATGGGTCATGGCCATCTTAGCGCAGCGGCGAGAAGGGCAGCGGCGCCGCCAGGGTGGAGGTCATCTCGGCGGTGAGCCAGTCCGGCCCGCCTTTGGGCGGCCAGACCCCGTCGGCCACCGTCCGGCCCCGGATCTCGGCGCGGGCATCGGCCGAAGGGTAGGGCCAGATCTGGGTGAACCGGGTCGGCCCGTCGAGCGAATACATCGCGATCGAAAGCGGCGAGTATTCGGTCCGCACCGGCAGCGCCGCGCGCCATTTCTCGATCGTCGGCGCCAGTCCGTCGAGCCTAGGCCGGTAGCTGCGGATCTCATAGACGCGGCCATGCTCGCCCGGTGTCACCGGCAGGGTGAAGTCGAGCGGCAGGTAGCTGTCCGCGCTCCAGCCGCGCAGCTGCTCCTTGCAGCCGAACGGGTCGTCAGAGAGCCGGGCGCGTTGGCGTTCGCCGATCAGCTCCTCGGCTGTCTCGAAGCCGCGCAGCACGATCACGTCGTTGAGCTGGCCGACATCGCTGGCCCAGGCCCCCAGCAGCGTGCCGCGCGCCTCCGGCGCCTCGAGCCAGGCCTGCAGCCCCGGCGCGGCCTTGGCCGCGCCGAACAGCACGGTGTTGAGGGTGACGAGTTCAAACAGTTTCATGGAGGTCTCCGCTCGCGTTTGCGGTGGCAGGGGCCGCGCCGTCGCGCCTCGCGGCGGCATGGGCGGCGATGAATCCGAAGGTCATGGCCGGGCCGAGGGTGATCCCGCCCGAGGGGTAGTGGCCGCCGAAGATCGAGGCCATGTCGTTGCCGGCGGCGAACAGCCCCGGGATCGGGCGGCCCGCCGCGTCGCGCACCCGCGCCTCGGCGTCGCAATCGAGCCCGGCAAATGTGCCGAGGCTGCCCGGCACCAGCCGCACCGCGTGGAACGGCCCGCGCTCCAAAGGTCCCAGCGTCGGGTTGGGGCGGCGCTCGGGGTCGCCCTGCACCCGGTCGTAGCGATTGCGGCCACGGCCGAAATACGGATCGTCACCCCGTTGCGCGGCGGCGTTGAACCGCGCGATGGTCGCGGTCAGCACCTCGCCGTCGAGCCCGCAGCGCGCCGCCAGCTCGGCCGGGGTCCGGCCGCTCACCAGGTAGCCGGCCCGGCGATAGGGAGCGAGCGGGAAGGGAAAGGGCTTGGACCAGCCCAGGCCCCAGCGCCGCTGCGCGCGGTGATCGGCGATCAGCCAGCATTCCGCCGCCGCGCCCTCGGGCGTCGCCTCGAACAGCGCGGACATGAAGGCGTGGTAGCTGCCGGCCTCGTTGCAGAACCGCTCGCCCGCGCCGCGCACGGCGATGATCCCCGGCCGGGCGCGGTCCACCAGGTGCGGGAAATGGTAGTGCCCGCCCTGCCCGTCCGGCACCAGCGAGACCGGCGCCCAGGCACCGCCATGCACGAGGTCGCTGCGCAGCCGCGCGCCCGCCCTCTCGGCCATCCGCAGCCCGGCGCCGGTGTTTTCGCGCGGCGCGGCCGAGCGGTGCCCCCGCGCCGCCGCCGGGGCGAAGAGCCGCTCCTGCAGATCCGGCGCATGGGGAAAGCCGCCGGTGGCGAGCACCACGCCGCGCGCCGCCCGCAGCTCGCGCCCATCCTCGAGCCGGACGCCGGTCACCCGGGCGCCATCGCGCAGCAGATCGGCGACGCCGGTCCCGGCCCGCAGATCGACGCCCGCCTCGGAGGCGGCGCGCAGCAGCCGCGCGGCGAGCGCGTTGCCGCCCACCAGCTGCATCGCGCGGCGGTGCCGCAGCAGGTCGCGCCCGTGCCGCGCCAGCCGCCGCGCGACATGCAGCAGCGAGGCCGGGCGCCGGGTCGCGTTGAAGAAATGTCGCATGTCGGCCCCCGCCGCGAGACCCATCCCCGCCAGCGAGATCACCCCGAGCGGCGGGCGCAGCCGGTCGATCAGCGGCCCCAGCGACCGCCCGTCCACGGGCCGCGCGCAGACCGAGCGCCCGCCCGCGACCGCCCCGTCGAGGTCGCGGAAATCCGGGACCGAATTGCCGTCGATCCATTCCATCGCGCCGTGGCGGCGCAACCAGTCGACCATCTCGGGCGCGGTCTCGAGGTAACGCGCGATCCGCGGATCCTCGTCCGCCGCCGGCCCCATCACCGATCGCAGATAGCGCATCGGCGCGCCCGGCGCCTCCGCGATGCCAGCCTCCCGCGCCAGCGGGTTGCCCGGCACCCAGAGCCAGCCACCCGACCAGGCTGTGGTGCCGCCAAAGCGCCCGGCCTTCTCGAGCACCGCCACCGACAGGCCGAGCCGGGCCGCGACCACCGCCGCGGTCAGCCCGCCCGCCCCCGAGCCCACGACCACGAGGTCGCACGCATCGGTCATCGGCGGCTTCTGGTCGGGCGCGGCCGCGTTCATGCCCGCCGCCGCGTATCAGCTGCCTGAAAATGGCGCGAGAAGGCCCGCGACGCGCGGCTCGCCTGTGACAGCTCCTCCGCCGCCGCCGCGAGGTCGGGCGCCATGGATTCGAGCCGCTCGGGCGTGGCGCGCACCGCCGGGCCGGCAATCGACACGGTGCCGATCGGCAGGCCGCTGTCGGGGTGGCGGATCAACATGGCGATCGCCGCCATGCCGGGGATGAAGCTGTCGGTGCAGATGGCGTGACCCGCCGCGCGGGCGCGGGCGATGGCCTGCATAAGCTCGTCGAGCTTGCGCGGCGCCGCCGGGCCGGCGCCGGGGCGTTCCAGCCCCTGGCGCATCACCGCCGCGACCGCTGCCTCGTCGCTCATCGCCGAGAGCCAGGCGTGCCCCCCCGCGGCCGAGGCCAGATGCACCACCTGTCCCTGCTCGGCGCCGGGATCGTAGCGCAGCCCCGACGTCGCGCCCTGCGCCACGCCGACCCAGGCCAGATCTTCGCCATCGGCCAGCGCCAGCCGGACCAGTTCGCCGCTGCGCGCCGCCAACCGGTCGAGAATCGGCTGGCTCAGATCCGGGATGCCGGTCTGCGCGAGAAAGGTCAGGCCGATCGTCGCCAGCTTGAGCGACAGCGCGTAATCGCCCTGGTCGCGCACCTGCCGCACATAGCCCAGCGTTTCCAGCTCCTTGAGCAACCTGTGCACCCCCGAAAGCGGCAGGCCGAGCGCCTGCGAGATCTCGCTGATCGATGCCCCGTCGGGCCGCATGGCGAGAAAGCTCGCCACCGAAAGCCCCTTTTCCAACGCGCTGCTCATCGGCGCCTCCTTGACCGTCATGCAATCACCATACGGAAAATCGCCCCATACTGGAAGTATTTTCTAAACTTGAATCACTTTCCGTTTTTTGATTAGGTGGTAGCAAGGAGCGATTCGCTGGGGAGGATGGGCATGGATGCGGATGTGAAAGAGCGGCAATACGATGTCGCGGTGGTCGGGTCCGGAGCCGCCGGTCTGTGCGCGGCAGTGATTGCGGCTCTGGACGGCGCCTCGGTGGTGCTGATCGAGCGGACCGGCCTGATCGGTGGCACCTCCGCCCTGTCTGGCGGCACCGTCTGGGTGCCGCTGAGCGCGCCGGGCCGCGCGATCAACCCGGAGGATGACCGCGAGCGGGTCTCGGCCTTTCTCGACGGCGCGGTCGGCGGCCATGGCGACCGCGCAATGCGCGAGGCGTTCCTCGATGCCGGGCCGGGCGTCATCGCCCGCCTCGAGGCCGAGACGCGAGTCGCCTTCCGCCCCTGCCCACGCCACCCCGATTACGAATGGGCGCCGCCGCACGCGACCCTTAACGGCCGCGCGATCGAGCCGGTGCCTTTCGACACGCGGCCGATGGGCCGTCTGCGTGAGGCGATCCGCCCGCCGATCCCCGAATTTACCATTCTCGGCGGCATGAACATCGACCGCACCGACATCCCCCAGCTGCTGGCCCGCTGGCGCAGCCCGTCGGCAATGATGCACACGCTGCGCATCGTCGCGCGCTACGGCCGCGATCGGCTGCGCCACGGCCGCCATACCCGGCTGGTGATGGGCAACGCGCTGGTCGCCCGGCTGCTGGCCAGCGCCGCCGATCTGGGCGTCGAGATCCGGCGCGACACAAGCGTCGCCGAAATCATCTCCGATGCCGGTCGGGTCACCGGGCTGGCGCTCGACGGGCCGGGCGGGGCCGAGAGGATCGCAGTGCGTGGCGGGGTGATCCTCGCCACCGGCGGCTTCGGCCGCGATCCGCGCCGCCGCGCCGCGCACCTGCCCGCGGCGCTCGGCCCCGACAGCCCCGCCGCGCCGGGCCATACCGCCGAGCTGCACCCGATGGCCGAGGCGCTTGGCGCGCACTACGGCACCGGGGGCGCGCAGAACGCCTTTTGGGCGCCCTGCTCGATCCGCACGCGTCGCGACGGCAGCCGGGCGGTGTTTCCGCATTTCGTACTCGACCGCGCCAAGCCCGGCACGGTCTGCGTCGACGCGCGCGGGCGGCGCTTCGTCAACGAAACGCTGTCCTACCACCGGTTCGGCCAGGCGATGCTCGAAGGCGGATCGGATACCGCGCATGGCTGGATCGTCGCCGACGCGGCGGCGATCCGGCGCTATGGTCTCGGCATGGTGCGACCCGGCGGCGACAGGCTCGGCCCCTATCTCTCTGACGGCTACCTGATCCGCGCTGACAACATCGCCGAGCTGGCCGCACGGATCGGCGCGGAGCCCGCGACACTCGAGGAGAGCGTGGCGCAGATCAACGCCGCCGCGCGATCGGGCACGGATACCGCCCTTGGGCGCGGCACTACCCCGTATCAGCGCCACAATGGCGATCCCGCCGTCGAACCGAACCCGACGCTCGGCCCAATCGCCACCGCGCCCTTCTATGCCGTCCGCCTGCAACCGGCGGATATCGGCACTGCCCTGGGCTTTCGCGCCGACGTCTCGGCCCGGCTGCTGCGCGCCGACGGCACGGTGATCGAGGGGCTCTACGCCGCCGGCAACGACATGCAGTCGATCATGGGCGGCACCTATCCGGGACCCGGCATCACCCTCGGCCCGGCCCTCGTCTTCGGCGCGATCGCCGGCGGCCATGCCGCCGCCCGCGCCGCCCGAACCAGCAAGGAGACCTCCCATGCCGCAGCTTGACGGCGAGACCATCCTCTACCCGGTGATTGGCGATCCGGTCGCGCAGGTGCGCTCGCCGCGTTACCTCACTGAGATCCTCGCCCGGCGCGGCGTCAACGCCATCGTGCCGCCGATGCAGGTGCCGGCGGCACGGGTCGCGGCGGTCTTCGACACGATCCGCGCGGTGCCGAACATCGGCGGCGCGGTGGTGACGATCCCGCACAAGATCCCGGCGATCGACCATTGTGACGTGGTCAGCGAGCGGGCCCGCTTTGTAGGCTCGGTCAACGTGATCCACAAAGATGCGCAGGGCCAGCTCGTCGGCGACAATCTCGACGGGCTGGGCTACATGGACGGGGTCGCGGCCCGGGGTTTCGACCCCGAGGGGCGCCGGGCGTTGCTGATCGGCGCCGGGGGCGCCGGCGCCGCTGTGGCGCACGAGATCCTTGCCCGCGGCGCCGCCTTTCTTGCTATCGCCGATCTCGACGCAGCCCGGCGCGATGCGGTCATCACCGCGCTCGAAACGCGCTTTCCGGGCCAGGTCGGCCCCGGATCCGACGACCCTACGGACTTTGACCTGATCGCCAATGTCAGCCCCTGCGGCATGCGCCCCGGCGATCCCTTTCCGGCCGATCCGGCCCGGATGCGGCGCGGGCAGTTCGTGGCCTGCGCGATCACCCGGCCCGAGGTCTCGCCGATGGTCGCGGCGGCGCGCGAGCTGGGCTGCGCCACGATGACCGGCGCCGGCATGTTCGAGGCCGAGGCCGAGCGGCTGGTCGATTACCTGCTCGCGGGGGCGGCACTGCCGCCGTCGCGCGCGGCCTGAGCGATTCATCGAAGGAGGAGGAGAAGATGAAAATGAGGACAACCCTGATCGGCGTGGCGCTGGCCGCGATGACCATGGCCGCCCCGGCGCTGGCCGAATTCCCGGAAAAGGAGATCCAGGGCGTGATCCAGTGGGGGGCCGGCGGCTCGACCGACACGGTGATGCGCTCGGTCACGCCCCATGCCGAGGAGATCCTCGGCGGCAAGGTGGTGCTGACCAACCGCACCGGCGGCGTCGGCGCGATCGCGATGAAGCACGTGATGGCCCGTCCGTCCGATGGCTACACGCTGCTGATGGGCGCCGAGAACCCGCAGATGTACAAGGTGCTGGGCCTCGCCGAGACCGACTACAACGACATGGTGCCGATCAACGTGCTGGCCCGCGGCATCCCGATCTTCGTCGCCAACAACGACGCGCCCTATGACGACATGGCCGGCCTGATCGCCCATGCCGAAGCCAATCCCGGCGCGGTCAAGGTCGGCTCGACCGGGCCGGGCGGCCTGACCTCGATCGTGCTGGCGATGCTGACCAACCAGGTGCCGCTCGACTTCACCCGCGTGCCCTATGACGGCGACGGCCCGGCGCTCACCGCGCTGCAGGGCGGCGCGATCGACGTGATGCCGGCGGTGCTCGGCGCGGCGATCGAGGGCATCCGCGCCGGCCGCATGAAGGTGATCGGCCTCGTCGACACCGAGACCCACCCTCTGCTTCCCGATGTCGCCCCGATCACCGAGACCCTGCCGGGGCTGGCCGACTACCTGCCCTGGGGGCCGTTCTTCGGCGTGTTCGTCAAGGACGGCACCCCCGACGATATCGTTGCGACGCTGCAAGACGCTTTCGCCGAGGCCGCACGCAGTCCCGAGTTCGAGGCGCTGATGGCGGACCGCGGCTTCAGCATCATGAATGCCTCGGGCGCCGAGGCCGAGGCATTCCTCGACGCCTATCGCTCGACCTCCTCCTGGATCGTGCACGAGGCGGGCTTCGCCAAGCGGTCGCCCGAGGAGTTCGGCATCCCGAAGCCCTGAGCGCAGCAGTCGGCATCGGCGGATTTGTCCTGTTTTCGCTTACAGACGGGCGATAACTGGAGTGGCCTGGAAACTGGACGCCGCCGCAACCATTTGCGGCGGCGTTTTCGCGTTGTTGTTGGCCATAATTGAGCCATAGCTCAATGGTCAACAAGCAGGTCGTCTGATCCGCAAAAAGGAGGTGCGCGGCGGGGCCAGCTTCAATCCATGGTCAACGAGTTGCCAATGGAAGCGCCGCTGATAGAGTGGATAGCTCCCGCTCCCGGCATCGTAATGTGCCACATTGGGTGCTGTTATGCTGAACCCATGTAAGGAGCCATCCATGGAACAGCCTAATCGACCGGCCAAGCTCGGAGATCGTCGGCGAAATCAAGAGGCTGTTCCGGGAGGTGCGGAGCAGGCTGTGACCTACAACTTCCGTGATCCCGCTTCGGGCCAATATCCCCTTAAGAACGTTCACCATTCCTCGAGGTTTTGACATGCAGCTGTCCACGTTCCGGATCATGAACTACCGCTCTATCCAGGACAGCGGCGAGATTTCAGCCTTCCGGATCACAGCTCTCCTGGGGCGGAACGAAAGCGGCAAGTCGAACCTCCTGCGGGCCCTGACCCATGTGAACCCTGTCGGAGGTCTGCAGCCTCTGAATGGCGTGAAGGACTTCCCTCGGAACAGGCGCCTTGAGCAATGCAGCGAGGATACCCCGGTTGCCGTTACAACGTGGATTCTGGATAAACATGAGCAGGACCACATTTCCAAAATCTGGCCATGTGCGCGGCCAAGTGAACCCATCAAGATCACGCGCTTCTACGGTGCAAAGCGAACCATATTTGTTCCGCGCGACGACCTTCCCTTCGAAAAAGATGCCATCGAGAAGGCCGTGCAGAAGATCGGTGCTAGCGTCAAAGCGGCTGCAACCAGGGTCGAGGACGCCGCAGCAAAATCGGTCCTCGAGGCGGCCGCCGACACATTCAAGGCCGCGGCCGCACCTCAAGAGGATCCTCAGGCATGGGCAACCGCCGCACTTGCCGCGATCGATATCCTCCAGACGGAACTGGCCAAGGCCGACGAAGAATTCACCGACAAGCAGGAAGAGGTCCTTACGAGCCTGCGGAAGAATGCCCAAGCGATTGCCGGAGACGAAAAGGCACATGCCACAGCCCGGAGTTGGCTGATGGAACACCTACCCTTGTTTGTCTACTTCGACGACTATCCGGAAATTCCCGGCCACCAGAACATCCCCGCGTATCTCAAGCGCAAGGCTGAGGGCACTGCGAACACCGCTGACGAGAATTTCGAAAAGCTCTGCAAGGTGGCTGGTCTCGACCCTACTAGACTGCAGGAGATTCAGAAGTCGGACACTGAACAACGGAACCAACTCGCGAACCGCGCCAGTTCGGTCGTTTCTGGAGAGCTGCAGAAGCGCTGGACCGACCGGAAGGTGAAGGTTCGATTCAATCTCGACGGCGACGACCTGCACACCTTCGTCTCAGACACTGCGAAGAGCTTCGATGTGGACGTGAACCTCAATGAACGCAGCCGCGGGTTCCAGTGGTTCTTCAGCTTCTACACCGCTTTCGCGGCGGATACCGACAACGGCGATAAGGACACCGCGATCCTGCTGCTCGACGAGCCGGGGCTCTACCTGCACGCTAAGTCCCAGGGCGACCTGCTCATCCACCTTGAGGACGACTTCGATAACCAGATCCTCTACACCACGCACTCCCCATTCATGGTGCCGACCAAGCACCTCGACTGGGTGCGGACAGTCAACATCGCCGAAACTGACGGGACCACCGTCACGAACAACCCGTCCGGCGACCGGAAGACCCTGTTCCCCCTGCAGGCAGCCCTTGGCTACGATCTGGCGCAAAGCCTCTTCGTAGGCGGGAGCAACCTGATCGTCGAGGGCGTGACCGATTTCTGGATCCTGTCGGCGGTGTCGGAATACCTGGCCTCCCAAGGCCGTCAGAGCCTCGACGAGAGCCTGACGATCACGCCGGCCGGCGGTGCCCAGAAGATCCCCTACATGGCAGCGCTGCTGGCTTCGGAGAACCTGAACGTGCTGGTTCTGCTCGACCACGAGAAGGATGCGCTCTCGACCCGGGAGGACCTCCTGAAGACCAAGGTTCTTCGGGAGAACAACATCCTGTCGATCGGTGATGCGTTTGAGGAGGACGTGCGCCCCAAGGATGCCGACATCGAGGACCTGCTCGACGCCTTGATCTACGAGAAGCTCGTCCGCGACAGCCATGCTCCCGAGATCGGGAAGAAGAAGCTCACTGTGAACGATCGCATCCCGCGGCTTGCCAAGCGCATGGAGCAGGCCCTCAAGGGGGTCGACGTAGAGTTCAGCAAGACCCGCCCTGCCCGGCTGTTCCTCGAGAAGATAGGCCAGTCGCCTGCGGACGTTCTCACCCCGGACGCTCTCGCCAGGTTCGAGCGCCTGATCGTTGCGATCAATGAGAAGCTGGCGCGTCACATCGCCCGGGATGCACGCGCCTTCCAGTGAGCGTATCGCGTTGGCAGCTGCCAACATGTGCCCGGAACAGGCCGCTTGAAGATTGACAGGATATACATAAATGAGTATCAAGACAAAGGAGGCATCGGTCAAGCCGTGTCGCTGGGTCGGGAGTTCGCTGAAGGACCTTCAGGATTTCCCAGACCAAGTTAAGAAGGACATCGGGACCGCCTTGAGGTTCGCGCAGGCAGGCCAGAAGGCCGGCAGCGCCAAGCCTTACAAGGGTGTCGGTTCCGGCGTCTTGGAGATCGTGGATGACCATGACGGTGACACCTACCGGTGCGTCTACCTCCTCCGCCTGAAGGGGGTCGTGTATGTTCTGCACGCTTTCCAGAAGAAATCGAAGACGGGCATCAAGACGCCGCCCAAGGACATCGAAATGATCAAGTCTCGGATCAAGCTCGCCGAGGCGGATTACAAGAAGAGGCCACTGCCATGACGGAAGAAATCACAGATAGCTCCGGCAACGTCTTCGCGGATCTTGGGCTCGAAGACGCCGAAGAGCTGAGTTTGAAGGCCGCGCTCGCGATTCAGGTCGCCTCCATCATCAAGCATCGTCACCTGACGCAGCGCGACGCCGGAGAACTCCTCGGCATTCCTCAGTCTCACGTCTCCAAAATCATGAACGGCAAGCTCGAAGGCATCACGTCCGACAGGATCTTGCGGATGCTGCTCAAGCTCGGTCGCGACATCGATATCGTGATTAAGAAGAAGAGTCCGAAGGTCGACCAAGGCCGTCTGTCGATCGCAACATCGAAGAAGCGCGTTCCGGTCGCGGCCTGAGAACTACTTGTTAATTTCCACCTAGAACTGACCCGGGTTTGCCATCGAGAACTGACCTACCTATGAGGTATTCGGATCAGTTAAGAGTTGGGTCAAGGCATGCGCGGAATCCCTCCTTCTTCGGGTGGACGCCTCTGTGCTGACCTTGAAGCGGAAGCTGTCATTTTTGGTTTCGAGCATGTGACTGCGGTTGCGCGGGATGGCCTGCTCGCGTGCGGCGGTAGGCTCGGTCACCTTCGGCGCTGCGTGGCGATCAGCAATGCATTCGCCAGGCTGAGCGCCTTCTCGAGATCAGTGAAAGCGCGCTCAATTGCCTGCGCCGAGGCTTCTCTCTGATCCCGGCTGTTGTTGCGGGCGGTTTCGCGCAGCTCGGCCGACGGCTTGGTAGCGTGCGCCCGTAGCCGAGCCCGCCTGACCGGCCGCACTGCCAGACGCGCACCCAGACTTGGCACTGCCCAGATCCGCGCCGTCTGGCGGCCAGTGATCTCCGTCAGCAGACCGAGATCCGTCATTTCACCCAGCAGGGTCAGCGCGGTGCGGATCGACACGCCGATCGTTTCGGCAAGTAGCGCCGAGCTCAGCACCGGTGCGGTTGCGAAGGCCTGGACCGCGTCGGTCATGCGCGAGCGCCCGCCCCTGCCCTTCGCCGCCTCCTGCCCGCGGCGCAGCCAATCACGCGCAAGCGCGAAGCGCCCGATCTCCGCCTCGAAGACCCGTGCGAGACCGACGCCGAGATTCATGAGACCCACCTCGCTGCCAGGCGACCACGGCAGGAACTGCCTGTGGCTCAACGCGAGCGCTGGCGGCGAGACCCAGTGCGCATCGACCCGACCCGACAAACCCCGCAGGACGTCCTCGAAGTCGGTTCCACGCCCAACCCGGCCCCGCAGGCTGCTGTCGACCGCCATGAAGATCAGCCTCTCGACAATCGGGTTGGCACGCTGTGACAGCGCCGCATAGCTGGCTGCCGCCCGAGCCGCAGCCAGGATCGGCATGTCGCCGGGACCCACCCCTGCGAAGATGCCTTCGATCTCGGCGTCATCGAGCCGTTGGCCTTCGAGCTCATCGCCCGGATCCATACCGGGCTTCATTCCGGTGCCTGCCGCCCTTTCAAAGCGCCGCATGGTCTGGACAGGCCGCGCAAGGGGATCGCCCGGTGCCTTCAGAACGCGGATCAGGCTCAGCGCCAGTTCCGCGCCGGTCGGATCCGTATCTTGGCTTCCATTCTGCGCGATGCGTGGCAACAGGTCGCCCTCGGAGATCCGGATGCCTTCAAGACCGGCGCTCGCCACGGCTTCGGCGAGCGCAAGCTCCGAGCGCCACAGGTTGCCGACCTCGGGCTCGGCCCGGGCCATGGCCTCCAGGCGCGCGGCCAGAACCTCGGCCCGCATGAAGGTCGAGACAGCGCTTCTCGCCTTATCAACGCGATCGAGGGCCATCAGACAAACCCATGTTATGAGGAAAAATTCTCAGTTTAGATGAGGATGGATGGCCCCATTTTCAATTGTCTCGGTGAATAGCAGACGTGTTTCATCAGGCCCTCAATGGAAAGCGTTTGGGGAGGGAAATTCGTCCAATCCGATCCGGCCCTACGGGCGGAACGGAAGCCTCAGCTTCGTTCCGCGGCCTTAAAGGTAAAGGGACTGGGGCCTGTCCCCTCCCCTCCCCTACCAGGCCGATCAAAGCCGCTCGCCTCTTGCCGGTGTTTTCAAACGATCGTATTCCGTAGCCCGATCAAATTGGAGTGGGGCGTGCTATAGCGCTCAAGCCTACGACAGCGACGCCGCGGCCCTGTAGACGCAATAGGCAGACGTCCATGGCTTTAGATGCCTTGTGCCACCGGCTGACACGTGAAAACGAAACATTCTTGTTCAACCTGAAGGCATAGGGCTGAACGCAGCAGCAGTCTTGTTGCTCTACGTGGCAGCTGTGTGGCTCTTGCAGGCAATGAAGCGACCACCAAAATTTGGCCATCAGCCACCTCTAAGTCATTGATTGCTGGTGGGGCCAAGTGGGCAAAATCCGCCGATTTGTCCTTTTGACCACCAATTCGTGACCATCGAAGGCAACGTCGAAAATTCCAGATGCTTGCACTACTTTCTAAAAACATAGGCCACGGTTTCGATCACTGCAAACGAGAAAGGCCGCCCATCGGGCGGCCCATCAAATCGTCTTTTTTGTGACGCGCGATTAAGCATCAAGGCAGTTCGAACGTCGGGATATCCTGTGCCCGATACATATCAAGGCCGATATCAACCTGACCGAGGACTGGTCGCACCCCCCGCATTTTGAGCCGCTTCACCACGTCTTTTTTCTCGATGCCGTTCGCATTGGCGACACGGATCTCGGTCGTATATTCGGACGCGAAGGCCGCGACATGGTCCTCGCTAAATCGGTAGAAACGGTGCTGTCCGTTTTGGCCATTGATCACGATGGGCTGAAGTCGGGGGCTTTCCTCTCGATGCACCAAATCCCATCCCGTGGACTTCGGAAGTTTCAGACGCGCGAAAGCATCTGAAGCAGAGATTCCGGGCAAATGCTCCGCCTTCGCCGTTCGAACTTCGGCCGGATCGACGAGGATAGCGGCATAGCCTTCCTCACCCTGAAGTCGCATGACGTGCTGAAGGAAGCCACCGAGCACGAGATGCACGATTTCTATGCACGTCAATTTTGCCTTCTCAGAAGCTTTCGAAATCGGGACCATCTGTTCCGGTGCCTTGTCCATGGGCCGTGCGGAACTGCGCAGGGCAGTCAGGAACCTGTCGATATCTTGGTTGGCGATGGCCTTCCGGGTTCGCCCGGGGGCTTGGAACCGGCCATCCGCGATCGGATCGAGCATACCCTCGTCGACGAGTTGTCCGGCCTGTGGGCGGCTGCAATTCAACGCCGTTGGTAGCGATTTCATCTTTGTCGAGCGCTGGATTGAAGACGCGACACGCCGTCCGGCAGCGGCATCAAATACGCAATAGGGGGCGCCATTCTTTGCGGCCGGGACGAGCCCGTGGGCAGCAAGGACGTTTCGCAGCGTCCGCGGATTGAGGCCTGTCTCCGCTTTGAGCGACTCCACGCTGTGAAGCCGACGCTCCTTCAGCGTTTCGCCCAGGATCGTCGTGCCAGCAGCGATCTCCATTTCCGCGAAGATATGCTCCCGCATGATGCGCCGGATGTCGCCCGGATCTTTTGTATTCTTTGGCGACGCCAGCCACCTGTAGGGCGCTCCAAGGACATTCCCACGATCAGGTTTACCCCCTTGTTGGAGAAAGTCGGCCTGAACGTTGCGGAGCGCTTCCCGTATGCCCTCTTCTCCTTTTGCAGTGACTTCGTATCCGGCGCGGCCAGCCGCGTCCCATTGGCTCTCGACGAGATCACCGGACGTTGCTTTTGGTCCGAATTCGAGAAGCACTCCGAGTTTCTCGGTGGTGCGAACAGCTTGTTCGAGCGTCTGACTGTCGAGCCACGACGGACCCGGCGCTCCTTCAAGGCGCGCGACGACATAATTTTGCAATGGCGACGGAGATCTCAGCGCAGCCCCGTCTACCAGCTCATCCAGGGCATCGGCGCGCTCCGGCACCCGCAGGGCCAGCTGGTGAAACGAGTCGTCCCACGCAACCTTCTTTCGACGAACAAGCTCAAGGCCATGCACCGGACAGGTTCGAAAAGGTCGAAGCGTCCAGAGAAGTCGGCCTTTTCGGACCAGGGCAGGATCGCCGCCGAGTTTATCATCCTCGCGCAGACATGCCGGACAGAAGACTGTGTAAGGGCTGGCGAAGAATTCTGCGCTGAGTAGGTTCCCGCGGAGATCGAACCAACGGTTTCCAAGGCTTTGAGCCGAGTTGCGCCGAAGATCAGCCACGTCGACGCCCGCAACGGTGGCCAGACGTTCCAAGGCATGATCCTTGCAGCCCAACAACTTACCACCCTTTATTTCGATGTCGCGAAGAAAAGGGCCGAGCGAGGTGCCTTGAGGTGCTCCCCGATCCTTGGACAGGATCTGGCGCCTTCTAAGCTACTCTTAGCTCCTGCTGATCGGGTTGTATGGTGGGGTTTCTCTGCCAGTAGACCACTGCTGGCGGCTGGCCGCCATGGGCGGAATGCGGGCGCTTTCGATTGTAGAAATCGATCCAGTTCCTGAGCCCCGCCCGCGCCTCCGAGCCGGTCTCCCAGGCGTGCAGGTAGACGCACTCGTATTTCAGGGTGCGCCAAAGCCGCTCGATGAAGATGTTGTCGAGGTAGCGTCCCTTTCCGTCCATTGAGATGCGGACGCCGGCGCGTCTGAGCACGTCGGTCCAGGCGAAGGACGTGAACTGGCTGCCCTGATCGGTATTCATGATCTCGGGTAAGCCGAACCGCTGGATCGCTTCGGTCAGCGCCTCGACGCAGAACTCGGCCTCCATCGTGTTGGACAGGCGCCAGGCTAGCACTTTCCGGGTGTGCCAATCCATGATCGCCACGAGATAAAGGAAGCCGCGCCGCATGGGGAGATAGGTGATGTCGGCGCACCAGACTTGGTTGGGCCGCTCCACGCGCACTCCCCTCAGCAGGTAGGGGTATCGCTTGTGCCCCTTGGCAGGCTTGCTGGTATTAGGCTTCTGGTAGATCGGCATGAGGCCCATGAGCCGCATCAGCCGCCGCACCCGCTTGTCGTTCACTGCGTGGTCCTCGTTGCGCAGATGCCGGGCCATCTGCCGCACGCCGTAGAACGGCGTTTCGAGAAATTGTTCGTCGATCAGCCGCATGAGGTCGAGGTTCAGCTCGGTCTCGCCGGCTGGCCGGTAGTAGAACGACGACCGCGAGAGCGACAGCAGCCGGCACTGCCGCCCCACGGACAGGGTCGGATGGTCTCGCTCGATCATGCCGCGCCTCACGTCCCGCCCCAAGGCTTGAGCTTTCTGGACAAAAAATCGTTGGCGACCGCCAGCTCACCAATCTTGGCATGCAGCTCCTTCACCTGCGACTCGTCGACTTCGGGCGTCTTCTTTCCGCCCCGCTCAAAGACCCCTGAAGCGCCCTCGAGCAGAGCCCGCTTCCACTGATGGATCAGCGTGGGATGCACCCCAAACCGGCTCGCCAGCTCGGCGGCCGTTTGTTCGCCCTTCAAAGCTTCCAACGCGACCTTGGCCTTGAAAGCAGGCGCGTGCTGCTTGCGTTTCGACATCTCTGATCTCCTCGTCGGTGAAGATCAGCAGACAGCAGATCGTAGCTTACGTCAGTGCCCTGAAATCGGGGAGCACCTCACTCTCGCTGGCGCCGAGGCTCTGGGTGGTTTGTCGGACGCTGGTTCTCCTCTCGCTGGGTGTCTACCGCCGAGCAAGGAGCCATACGAAAAAGAGCCCCCCGACAAGGCCCGTCACCACGCCGATCGGGAGGTCCTGCGGCGCCATCACCGTTCTGGCGAACAGGTCGCACCAGATCAGGAACACCGCGCCGAGCAGAGCCGAAAGCGGCAAGACGCGGGCCTGGCTGCCGCCCACGACCATACGGGCGACATGCGGGATCATCAGTCCGACGAAGCCGATCACCCCGGAGAACGCCACCATGACCCCGGTCAGCAGGGCGCCCGCGACAAACACCTCGAGCCGGAACCGCGACACCGCGATACCCAGGGTCGCGGCGGTCTCGTCCCCGATCGTCATGGCGTCGAGATCCTGCGCCCTGAGCCAAAGCCACGGGCCGCAGAGCGCGAGCACGAGGGCGGGGAAAGCCAGATGCGACCATTGCGCCAGACCAAGACCGCCCAGCATCCAGAACAGCGCGGTGTGCGAGGCGCGCGGATCGCCGAGGAAGATCATCGCGTTGGCCCCGGCCATCACGATGAAGGACACCGCCACTCCGGCGAGCACCAGCCGTTCTGCCGAGGCCGCGTCCGCGAGACGTGCCACGCCGAGCACCAACGCCATCGCACCGAGGGCGCCGGCGAAGGCGAAGATCGGCACGGTGGCAAGGCCGAGGATCATCCCGGTGTGCAGCAGCGCGGTGATCGCGCCGAAGGCCCCGCCGGAGGAGATGCCGAGCAAATGCGGGTCCGCCAGCGCGTTTCGCGTGACGGCCTGCAAGACCGCGCCCACCAGCGCCAGCCCCGCACCCACAAGCCCGGCAAGGATCGCCCGCGGCATTCTCAAGTCCCAGACGATGGCCTCGTGACCAGCCGGCCAAGTGACCTGGACCAGGCCCGGCATGAGTTGGTTCGCGATGACACCCCAGACCGTCCGGGCCCCAACGGACACCGCGCCGACACCCACGGCGAAAGTGAAGGAGAGCCCGAGCGCCAGAACCGCAAGCCCGAGCGCGGCCGGAAACATACGCGCCCGCCGGGCCGGAGCCCGGCCTGCGATCGACAGGGAGATATCCGTCATCCCCCCGCCTCGGCGAAGGCCCGGGCCAGCACGCCCACCGCCTCGATGTTGCGCGGGCCCGGCGTGGCAGCCACATAGTCGAGGGTGACGAAATTGTCCTCACGCACGGCGGTCATGCCCGCGAAGGCCGGGTTCGATATCAGGAATTCGCGCTTCTGGGCGGCGGTGACCTCGCCGTAATCGACGATCAGGATCATCTCCGGATCGCGCGCGATCACCTCCTCCCAACCGACCGTCGCCCAGCTCTTCTCGAAATCGTCCACGACGTTGACGCCGCCCGCCGCTTCGATGAGCGCGGTGGGCATGGCGTAGCGCCCGGCCGTGAACGGCGTGTCCTCGCCGCTGTCATAGACGAAGACGCGAAGCGGCCTGGCGCCGTTCCCGGCAGCGTCCTTCTGCCGGGCGAGATCCTCGCGCCAGTCGGCTACCAGCCCCTCGGCCCGCTCCGCGACGCCAAAAATCGTCCCGAGGTTGCGAATGTCGGTATAGAGATCCTCGAAGCTCGCCTTGGGCTTCTCCATCACATGCGCGCAGCTCTCGGCGAGTTCGTAGACCGCGATGTCGAAAGGCGCGAGCGTGTCGGGCGTCACTTCGCCGCCGACATTCATGCCGTAGTTCCAGCCGGCAAAGTAGAAGTCGGCATTTGCCCCCAGCAGCACCTCGCGGCCAGGATATTGCGGCGATAGTTCCGGCAGCGTCTCGACATCGGCGCGCAGCCGCTCGTCGAGGGTCTTCCATCCGGAGACACCGGTGTAGCCGACCATGTGATCGCGCAGTCCGAGCGCCAGCATCATCTCGGTCAGGTTGACATCATTCGACACCGCGCGCTCCGGCGCGGCTTCGAAGGTGATCTCCCGGTCGCAGCTCTGCACGGTCACGGGGAAGGCCTGAGCCGCGGCAGGGGCGGCCAGGAGAAAGGCGACAGGAAGGATTCGGAAAGTCATGGGTCAGTAGGTCCGTTCAGAGGCGGCGAGCGAGTAGGTGAAGCGGGTGCGCCCCGAGGGTTCGAGGCGTTCGCGGCGGGCGGTAACGGAAAAAGCGTGGGCCACGGTCGCCGCATCGAGTGCGACATCCGGCGTCCCATGCGCGATTATCTGACCGCGCGAGAGCACCAGCACCTCATCGCAAAGATCGAAAGCGAGGTTCAGGTCGTGCAGGCTGGTGACGATGGTGACATCGAGGCCACGCAGCATCTCCAGCACCTCAAGCTGGTGGCGGATATCGAGATGGTTGGTGGGCTCGTCGAGGATGAGCACCTGCGGCTCCTGCACCAGCGCGCGCGCTACCATCGCGCGCTGTTTTTCTCCGCCAGACAGCGTGCCGAGACGGCGCTCGGCCAGCCCAGCAAGGTCGAGCCGGTGCAGCGCCGCTTCGACGATTCCGGCCTCGCGTGTGCCGGGACCCGAAAGGCCGCGGCGATGCGGCACCCGTCCCAGTCCCGCGATCTCACGCACACTCAGCGCGAAATCCGTCGGTTGCTCTTGGAGCACAGCGGCGACCCGGCGCGCAGCGGCCCGAGGCGTCATGCGCCACAGATCTTCGCCACCGATATGAACCTTTCCGCCATGGGGCCGATGAAACCGGTAGAGCAGCCGCAGCAGCGTCGACTTGCCGGCGCCGTTGGCGCCGACGATGCCCAGCGTCCGACCGGCGGCCAGCTCGAAGCTCACGCCCTTGAGGATCGCCGGCCCATGACGCGGCCCCCAGCTCAGATCGCTGGCGGAGATGGACGCGGCGGTCATTGCCGAACCCGCAGAGCGGCGTGGGTCACGCGGGGCGGGAACACCACCTCGGGTTCAATCCGGAGCGACACGCGGCCGCGCCGTGCGCGCCAGACGACCCGCCGGCCGCAGCCGTCGAGCCGCGTCGTTCCGGTCAGCTCGAAGCCGGGACCGGCGGCCACGGCAGCGAGGTCGACGGCCCGCCCGAGTTGTCTCGACAGTCTATGGGCGCAGCAACAGCTTGCTCGCGAGGTCGCGCCCGCTTTGCAGGTGGTGTTCGATCTGGTCCGGTCCATGCAGCCCTCCGCGCATTCGCGGGGCTTGCGCACAGAGGGACCGGCGATTTCGGTGCGGCAGTTGCCGACGAGCCATCATGGCCTCCTGTCCGGGACACCCCGCCCGGGTTGAGTGACATCAGCGATGGCAGGTCTCCTGACTTGCGGGTCTACGCTTTTCCGAACCTTCCCGGGCTGTGGAACCCAGTGGTCTTCTCGGAAACGCTCGCCGCTCACAGTTGCGGGGGCAGTCACGGATTCGGCGCCTGTTGGCTACACCTCACCGTATTCCCTTTTCATCCCGCGTCGCCCTCAAGGGCCAACGGGAACCATCACCGCAAAGGGATGGCACGCTTTTCCCCTCGAAGGCAATGTCCAATCACGTGCCGGGGGCATCGAAGGCAGGTGATCTTGGAGGAGCGCGTATGCCTGCAATCGGGAGGGTCCGGGTTCTCGGCTTAGGCTGTCCTTGCCCAAGCCGCTAAGCCTCTGACCAAATTCGGAATGCGGTGGAGGAGCGATGTCTGTTTGCCACTGACTGACGGACTGTCAGCCTGCGAATGGCATGCCAAGAAAGGCGATGAGAACTCCAAGCACACCAAGTGCTGCGAAGCCTGTAGCGCCGGCGACGCGGCCAGAAATCCAGTAGCCGGCCGCCGCTACCGCGCTTTGCAGCGCGTAATATCCAGCGAAAGCCCGAGAGGCGATGGTGATGATCTCGAAAACATTCGCTGACCATGTCAGAACGAGACTGATGCCGGCCAGAAGAACGTAGCCGGTTCGCGGGGCGATCTTGCCGCCCGTGAGTTCGTGCAGAAGGCCGCCCGAGCCGGCCGTGTCGGCCACTGCCGCACTGAACTGGGCGGCCAATGCGGCACTTACCAGAAGTGCCGGAAGCACTGGCGCAACCAATTCCATGAGCGAGATGATGGCCGTCTCCCTTTGCGGGATCGTTCCCGCGGGGAAAAGAAAGCTCAGAAGAAGGATGTAGACCATATAGATGCCGGCGGAGACCCACTGCGCGCGGCTCATGGAGGCGATCCGGGTCTGTGGATCATAGTCCTCGCCAAGGTAGCGGGACGTTTCGAAGCCTTGGACCGTAACCAGTAGCCCGAAGATCAGCCACACCGCGTTCCAGCCAGTAGTTTGGATCGGGTTCAAGATTAGATCGCCCGCGGCGAAGCGATCACCGAAATGGATGCCGAGGCCGAGTAGGAGGCCGGCGATGATGGCGAGCTTGAGAGACACGGAAATCTTTTCCAGCCCCTCGAGCGCGGAAAAGCCCCGCGTCCAACCTATGAATGCGATGAAGAGCAACGCGGCAGTGGCAACTATCCGGGCCGTGGCCGGATCGTCATGCGCCGTAAGGCTGACGGAAAAAGCACCCAGCAGGTTCAGGTAGTAGGCGACTGAAACTGCGTAGGCCGTCGCCAGAACCCATGAGGCCGCGCGGTCCAGAACTCGTTCCGCCACGGAGCGCTCTCCGACCTCCGCAATCCGAGCGATATTACGGCGGATGGCCGCCCCGAACAGAATTGCCACTGTGCAAAGCGCCGCCATTGCGATCGGAGCCAGATACCCGAAGCTGGCATCGAGGATCGGACCGATCACGAGAAACCCGCTGCCGATTATCGAAGCGAGGGGTGTCACGGTAGCGCGCCACCCCTTCGAATCGCTAAGACGCGGATGGAAGAGGATGGCCGCGACCAGGCCAGTCGTGGCGATGATCGCGGCGTTGTTCATCCGCTGCCGGCGGGGTCGCGTTTGCCGGCAGCGATGGTCGTGCCGGTCCACGCGGGCGGGTCCGAGGCAGGGAAAGACTCGAGGCAGGCCTCGAGCACGGGGTCCTCAATATCGTTCTGCTCGCCAGCGTTGCTGTTCCAAGCCACCGATGCATCGCCGCCATCCGGAGCAGATGCAATCGTCGGGTGACGCTTGGTCTCGACACCGCGAGTGGCCGCTGTGTCATGACCTTTTTTGCCTGGAGCCTGTTCCCACCAATAGCGCTGTGGAGCGATGCCGGGGTCCATAGCAGGTGCCTCGAGGACGACATACTTCCAATCGTTCCGTTCGGCATGGGCGATGGCGCTGTCCCGATCCGGGAACGTCAGGCGGATCGGGCGGTAGGCGTCCGCACTTGCGGTCCAGCCCATCAGCGGCTCGATCTGCGGCGGCCTGCTCGGTTCGAACTCGAGCACCCAATGCCGGGGCCGCAGCCCGCGCTGCTTGACCGATCGGGCCGGTCGGTAGATGACCGCCATGGGGACATCGGCGGACCGAAGGTCGGTGCCGGGGATCTTCGGCCGGAATGGCGGGCGGTTGTGACGTTGTAGCCGAAACATTGCATTCTCTCCTTTCCCTTACGCGGTTGCACCCGCGTCTGCCTTGAGCCCGCGGCCGCGCAACTTCAGTCCCAGCAGGATCATCACGACGCCGAAGATTGCGGCATAGACGCCGAGGAGCCAGCCGAGGGCCAGAAGGCTTTCCGTCGGGCGGATGGTCAGAAACCACACGACCACGACACCCAGCAGCACCGAGAGGGCTCCGCTGAGACCCAGCCAGATCTCGCCTTCAATCTCCCTGCGCAGCCGGATCGCCGTCGTGATCTCGAGTATGCCCGAGAACACCGACCAGAAGGCGATGCTGGCCCAGAGGAAGACGGCGAGCACCAACGTCGCGACAAAGGGCGTCACCAGCACCACGAGGCCGGTCAGGATGCCCAGGACGCCGCTGACCGCAAGCCATCCCCAGCGTTCACCTTTGCGGATATTCCGCACCGCCGAGATCAGGCCGAAAACGCCATCTGCGAAGGCGAAGGCGCCGAAGACGAGGGTCAGGGTAAAGACCGCCTCGGCCGGCATCAGCCAGGCCAAAACGGCGATGATGAGCGCAACCATGCCTCGCAGAACGAAGGCCCACCAGTTGCGCGACAGAGTGCAGACCGTGTCTGCATCGAAAACCTTGTCGGTCATGGCGTTCTCCTCCTTTCGGTCCCGGCGGCACCCGGGCCGCCGGGAGTTTTCCCATCACTTTGTGGGCGCCTCCTCGGGCGCGCCGCCACTTGCACTTGATGCGTCAGTCTCTGCCGCATCATCTTTCGCGTCGGTGTCTTGAGTATCCGCCTCGGGTTCCTGACGCTCCAGTTTGTCGAAGACGATCTTCTGTTCGTCGCTCGACCAGGAGACGCGGACACGGTCGCCATCCTCGATCCGGCCGCCCAGCAGTTCGCGGGCCAGTTCCGTCTCGAGTTCCGACCGGATGAGACGGCGCAATTCGCGGGCGCCGAATTCGGGCCGGAAGCCCACGGCGGCGAAGTGATCGACGACGCTTTCGTCGTGCTCCACCTCCACGCCCTGCGTGAGCGCCGTGCGGGCGACGCGCTTGAGTTGCAGCTCGACGATCTGCCGGATCTCCGACTGGTTCAGCGAGTGGAACACGATGATCTCGTCGATCCGGTTGATGAATTCCGGCCGGAAGTGGTGCCGGAGCACCTCCATCAGCTCGGCTTTCTGCTTGGTCTCGTCGAATTCCTTCGTGCCCCGCTTCTTCAGGTTCTTCTGAATGATGTCGGAGCCGAGGTTCGAGGTCGCGATAATGATAGTGTTGGTGAAGTCCACCACACGGCCCTTGCCGTCGGTCAGGCGGCCATCATCGAAAACCTGAAGCAGGATGTTGTAGACGTCCGGATGCGCCTTCTCGATCTCGTCGAGCAGGATCACCGAATAGGGCCGGCGCCGCACGCGCTCGGTCAACTGGCCGCCCTCGTCGTAGCCGACATAGCCCGGCGGGGCGCCCACCAGCCGCGCAACGGCGTGCCGCTCGCCGTATTCGGACATGTCGATGCGGATCATCGCGTCCTCGTCGCCATAGATCGTCTCGGCCAACGCCTTGGCAAGCTCGGTCTTGCCGACGCCGGTGGGGCCGAGGAACAGGAAGGTCGCGGTGGGTGCGGAGCCCTCCCGCAGCCCAGCACGGGCGAGCCGCACGGCATCGGAGACCGCGCTGATCGCCTCGTCCTGTCCGATGACGCGCTCGTGCAGCCGGTCCTCGAGTTTCAGCAGTTTCTCGCGCTCCTCGGTGGTCAGCTCGTTCACCGGAACGCCGGTGATCTTGCTGACGATCTGCGCCACGTGATCGCTCCGGACCTCGGCGGTGGCCGAAGCGCGGTCGCGTTTCCACGTCTCCAGGAGTTCGTCGAGCTCGGCCTGCTTTTCCTCGAGCTCGCGTTTCAGCTCACCCGCGCGGTCGAACTGCTTGCGCGCAGCGGCATAGTCCTGCTCACGCTTGATCTGCTCGACCTCGGCCGACAGCTCCTGCACATCGACGGGCCGGGCCGTGGCGGAGATCTTCACCCGCGCTGCGGCCTGGTCGATCAGGTCGATGGCCTTGTCGGGCATGAAGCGGCCGGTGATGTAGCGGTCCGCAAGCTCCGCCGCGGCGATGATCGCCTCGTCGGTGATGGTCACCTTGTGGTGCGACTCGAGCGTGTCGCGCAGCCCGCGCAGGATCATGATGGTCTGCGCAACCGTCGGCTCATCGACATAGACCGGCTGGAAGCGGCGTTCGAGCGCGGCGTCTTTCTCGATATGCTTTTGGTATTCGTTCAGGGTCGTCGCCCCGATCAGGTTCAGCTCGCCTCGCGCCAGCGCCGGCTTGAAGGTGTTGGCGATGTCGAGCCCGCCTTCGCCCCCGCCCTGTCCGGCCCCGACGATGGTGTGAAGCTCGTCGATGAACAGGATCAGGCTGTCTTTCTCCTCGGTGATCTCCTTGAGGATCTTCTGGACACGCTCCTCGAACTCGCCGCGATATTTCGATCCGGCGACCATCGAGTTGATGTTCAGTTCCACCAGCCGCTTGTCGCGCAGCGCCTCGGGGACCTCGCCGGCGACGATGCGCTGCGCCAGACCCTCGATGATCGCGGTCTTGCCGACGCCCGGTTCACCGATCAGCACGGGGTTGTTCTTCTTGCGCCGAGCCAGAACCTCGATCGTGGTCTCGATCTCGCGGGCCCGACCAATGACCGGATCGAGCTTGCCCTCGCGGGCGAGCTTGGTCAGGTCGCGGCTGAATTCGTCCAGGTCGGGGGTGTTGGATGGTGTCTCCACGCGGCCTTCTTCGGCACCCTTGCCGACCACCTTGGTGACCTGCTGGCGCAGCGCCTGCGGCGTGAGGCCCAGCCGGCGCAGGATGTCGGCGGCCAGACCCTCGCCTTCCTCGGCCAGACCGATCAGCAGGTGTTCGGGTCCGACATAGGAGTGACCGAGCTCGTTCGAGGCGACGAAGGCACGGTTCAGTGCGTCCTTGACGCGGGGGCTGACGCCGATCTCGCGCTCGGGATCGCTCGAGTCGCCCTTCTTCGCCTCCTTCTCGATCTGCCGACGCAGATCGTCCCCGTCGATCTTGACCTGGTTCAGGAGCGTCCGCACCACCTCCGACCCGGTCAGCGCGAGCAGAAGATGCTCGGTATCGACTTCGTTCCGCCCGAATTCGTGGGCCTTCTGGGCGGCGTCCTGGAGAAGCTTGTTGGCCTGTCCGCTCAGGCGATCGGCAAGATTGATGCCGCCACCGGAGCCACGGCGGCCGGCGGGGCGGATCGGGATGGTTTCCCCGCTCGTTTCTCCGGGGCCGCCAAGCAGGCCATTACCAAACCCGCGGTCCCCGAAAAACTCGTCGAAGAGGGAGCGTCCGCCGAAGAGGGATTCCAGCGGCGAGGCGGTGCGCCCCTGCCGTCTGGCAAGCTTGCGGTAATCTTCGTCGCACAGCTCCATTGTCCGGCGCTCGCCATTCGACACGACTTGAGCGCGGAACACCGCCGGGCGGGTTTTGCAAACATCACAGATGCCATGAGCCATTGGCTTTCCTCCTTTGTTCATCCTTCATGTTGCCGTCGAGCGGCGCGGTTTCCTTGTTCTGGATCAAGCTGCCTTAGGCGCCTTGGGCGATTTCACTTGTTTCGCGATGGCCTGAAGGCCGGGTTCATCCAGGGTTTCTCGATCGAGCAAGCTCTTCGATGTGCTTTCCAGCAGCGTGCGGTTGGTCTCGAGCAAGCTGACCGTTTCGTCGAAGATGCGCTCGATCACTTCCTTGACCGCCGCGTCCATTCGCTCGGCCGTCGCCTCGCTGTAGCGCCGGTTGAGCCAGGACGACTGATCCCCGGTGCCGAGGAAGCCGGGACGGTCGGTGTCATAGCTGACATGGCCGAGGTCCGGGTCCATGCCGTAGCGTGCCACCATGGCGCGGGCGATGTCGGTCGCCTTCACCAGATCATCCGCAGCGCCCGTGGACAGGTGATCGTAGATGATCTTCTCGGCAGCGCGCCCGCCAAGAAGCACCGCGATCTTGTTCTCGAGCTCCTCGCGGGTCATCAGGAACCGGTCTTCGGTCGGCCGCTGGATGGTGTAGCCAAGCGCCCCGATGCCGCGCGGGATGATCGAGACCTTGTGCACCGGATCGACCCCGGGCAGGGCCATGGCGACCAGAGCGTGCCCCATTTCGTGATGCGCGACGATCTCGCGCTCGCGCGGGTTCAGCACCCGGTTCTTCTTTTCCAGCCCGGCGATGATCCGCTCCACCGCATTGTTGAAGTCGTCCATCGACACCGCGTTGGCCTTGCGCCGAGTGGCCAGAAGGGCCGCCTCGTTCACCAGGTTGGCAAGGTCGGCACCCGAAAACCCCGGTGTCAGCGCCGCGACCTTCTCGGCATCGACATCCCCGCCCAACGTCACCTTTTTCATGTGCACGTTCAGGATCGCGACGCGGCCCTTCTTGTCCGGCTTGTCGACCAGCACCTGGCGGTCGAAGCGGCCGGCGCGCAGCAGGGCAGGATCGAGGATCTCGGGCCGGTTGGTTGCGGCCAGAAGCACGATGCCGGTCGAGGGATCGAAACCGTCAAGCTCGGTCAGAAGCTGGTTCAAGGTCTGTTCGCGCTCGTCGTTGCCGCCGATGTGCTGGCCGGCGTTGCGGGCCCGGCCGAGCGCATCCAGCTCATCGATGAAGATGATCGCCGGAGCGCTCTTGCGGGCCTGCTCGAACAGGTCGCGCACCCGCGCGGCACCGACCCCCACGAACATCTCGACAAATTCCGAACCCGAGATCGACAGGAAGGTCACGCCAGCCTGCCCGGCCACAGCGCGGGCCAGCAGCGTCTTGCCCGTCCCCGGCGGCCCTACCAGCAGGATACCCTTGGGCACCCGGGCCCCGAGCTTGCCGTATTCTTCGGGATTGCGCAGAAACTCGACGATTTCCTCGAGCTCCTGCTTGGCCTCGTCGACCCCGGCCACGTCTTCGAAGGTGACGCCGGTCTCCTTTTCCATATAGACCTTGGCGCGGCTCTTGCCGACTTGCATGAAGCCACCGAAACCCTGCTTTTCGGCGAACTTGCGAAAGAACAGCATCCAGAGCGCAAAGAAGACAAAGGCGGGAACGACCCAGGAAAGTATTGCGCCGAGCCAAGTGTTTTCCGGCACACCGGTGATTTCGACATCGGCCGCGTCGATCCGTTCGAGAAGAGCGGGGTCGACGATGTTTGTGACAAACTGGTTGCGGCCGTCCACGGGCGCGTCGAAGACACCGCTGATGTGGTCCTTGCCGACGGCAACCGACTGAACCCGGCCCTCCTCGAGATAGGTCTCGAACTGGCTGTAGCTGATCTGGGCGATATCGCGGGTGCCCGCGATGATGTTCTGGATAAAGATCACGGCCATGAAGGCCAGAACCCAATACCAGATGTTGAACTCGGTTTTCTTCTCCATCGCTTCACCCTCCCTCCGATAACGATCAGGCTGCTTGCGAACGGCTTTCTGTCAGTCGCGTCTTGATCTTCTGAAGAGAGCGCTGAAGCTGCCGGCGCTCTGCTTCGCCAAGGTCTTGAAGAACCTCCTCCCGCAGTGCCTCCCCGACCGACTTCAGCCGTTCGAGCAGATCGCGGGCACCTGGCGTGACGGCCAACAGGTTCGCACGGCGGTCTTCGGGATCATCATGGCGTTCGACCAGACCGCGTTCCTGGAGGCGGTCCACCAACTTGCCGGTCGCTGCCGTGCCCAGTTCCAGTCTCGCAGCAAGATCAGACTGTGTCAGCATCTCGTTCTGCTCGATGATGCCGATGGCCATCCAGCTCACCCGCGTCAGGTCATACGGCCGGAGTGCTTCGTCGATGCGAAGCCGCAACAAGTGCGCAGCGTCATGGAGGAGTGAGCCGACCACATCATCCTTCTTTCGGATCATCTGCTAACAGCCATTCTCTTTACATAAATAATGCATGCATATCATATGCGTGCGTGAGATGGGGGCTTGCGCGTCGCTGTCAAGGCCAAGGGGTGAAAAATCTTTCGGCCGAACGAGAGGAAGTAATGAATTCAGCCAAGCAATGGCCGATACTCGGGCCATGTCGCCTTCCGTGCTCCATCAAACCCGTAACTTGGTGCAATCCATGCTGCTGATTGGCGGCATGGGACTGATAGCTTGGGCGGTCGTAGCAACGATTGCGGGTCCGGGGCTGACGCTTCTAACCGTCGGGAGTTCGGTGATCGGCCTGCTCCTTGCACCATCCCTTCCAAAGACCGTGCTCCTCTCGGCCTATCGCGCCAGACGCCTGACGGGCCGGACCTTCCCCGAAGGTGTCGGAATGATCGCCGAGCTCGCCCGCCGTGCCGATCTCCCGAGGGTGCCCGCGCTCTACTATATTCCGAGCGAGTTGCCGAACGCCTTCGCCATGGGTGATCCCCGAGACAGCGCCATATGTATCACCGACGGTCTACTGCGGCTATTGGATGCCCGGGAGCTGGCCGGTGTCCTGGCGCACGAAGTTGCCCATGTTGCAAACCGTGACCTGTGGATCATGAGCGTGGCTGACGTCATGTCCCGCGTCGTCTCGCTGGCCTCCTGGGTCGGGCAATTGATCCTGATCCTGAACCTTCCGCTCCTGCTGAGCGGCGCTGCCTACGTCCCTTGGCATATCCCTTTGATGCTCGTGTTCTCGCCAACCCTTATGGCACTCTTGCAACTCGCCCTGTCCCGGACCCGGGAATTCGACGCTGACCGCGGGGCGGTCGACCTGACCGGTGATCCGGACGGGCTGGCCTCGGCACTATCGAAGCTGGAGCGGCGGGTCGGCCGGTTCTGGGAGGACATGTTCCTGCCGGGCAGGCGCATCCCCGAGCCGTCCCTCTTGCGCACCCACCCCCCGACGGAAGAACGCATACGGCGCCTACGGGACCTGCAAGAGCGTCCACCGGTGCCTTGGGGCTCCGAGCCGACACGGTTGCCATCAAGCGTCCGAACCGGGCCGCCCCGGTTTGGTCCCTGGGGGGTTTATCGCTGAATATTCGGGTGTTCAGTTTAATGCGCTCGATTGCTTGGAGGATGCGCAAACGGCCGTCGGGCAGACTGGCGAGATGGCGAGATGGCGAGATGGCGAACGCTGCGCGCTGTCAAAACGAAACCTTCGGTCAAGCTGCGCTTTCAATGTTCTGTAGATGAGGGGGAAAGCAGACGTTTGCCGACGCGTTGGCGAATGGCTGGTTCGGGCCGTAAGACAGATAGCTGAGGTTTCTCCCGGTCCCTGAAGCGGATCTGACACTTTCAGCTGGTCTCGGCTTCTGCTGATGAGTTTGCATCATGCAGTTCAGCAAAGCGCTGATGATCCGAGCCACCCAAGGTTGCGAATTTCAAAGCCTTCCGGTCTCATTTCGAAGATCGTGCGGGACGTGCTCTCTCCACCGTTCTGCCAAGGACTTCATCTTGGCATCGATCTGCTTCGGCAACCGGATCGACAGCCGGACATAATGGTCACCCGCCGGCCGCTTTGCGCGGTGGATGCCCTTGCCCTTGAGCCGCACGCGTTGACCCGACGAGGCGCCTTCCGGCAGCTTCATCGAGACCGGTCCCCAGATCGTCGGGACCTCTACCCGGGTGCCGAGCACCGCCTCGTCGAAGGTGATGGGCAGTTCGATCTCGATATCGTCGCCATCGCGGAAGAACTGCGGGTGCGACCGGACACGCGCCTCCACATAGGCATCGCCTGCCGGGCCACCATGCAGGCCCGGCGCGCCCTTGCCCTTCAGGCGCAAGACCTGTCCGTCACGCAGGCCGGCCGGTATCCGCAGGTCGATCGCGCGCCCGTCCGGAAGGGTGACCTCCCGGGTCGTGCCACGGGCGGCATCGAGGAAATCGACCTCGATGCTGTAGCGCAGATCCGCGCCCGGCGCGCCAAAGTGGGTCGAGCGACGACCGCGTGCGCCGAACAGATCCGCGAAGATGTCGGAGACGTCCTCGAAAGCGCCGAAAGGCGCGTCGTTCTGGCCAGACGCACCCGCCGTGGCCCCGGCATAGCTCCAGCGGGGGTGGGGGCGCGGCTGTTCCTGTCCGTTGGCGTCGATCTCGCCCGCGTCGAAGCGGCGGCGTTTTTCCGGGTCACCGAGGATGTCATAGGCCGCGCCGACGCGCTGGAACTCGTCCTGCGTGGTTGCGTCGCTGCGCGACAGGTCCGGATGCAGTTTCTTTGCGAGCCGGCGATAGGCCTTCTTGATCTCGGCCTGCGAGGCGTCACGTTTGACGCCGAGAGTTTCATAGGGATCGTGTGTCATGCCTCAGAACTCCGAACGGTCGAACAGACCGAACACCTCGTCAAAGTCGCGCACGTCGTCCGCCGCCGCGGTGGAGGGAGGCGCCATGGGCGCGCGCCCGCAGCGCCGCGATCCGCGCCTCCAGCGGCGGGTGACTGGCGAAGAGCGCCTGCACGCGGCCCGCGTCGAAGGCCATGGCGCGCATCTCGTCGGGTAGCGGTGGGGCGTGCCGTAAGTGCCGCAACCGCTCCAGCGCGGCGATCATGTTGTCGCGCCCGGCCAGCGCGGCCCCGCCGGCGTCCGCGCGGAACTCTCGCCAGCGCGAGAACCACATGACGATCGCCGTCGCCAGCACGCCCAGCACCATCTCGGTCACCAGCGAGACGATCCAGTAGCCCGGCCCATGGCCGCGCTCGACCCGTAGCACGAGCCGGTCGACCAGGAACCCAGCCAGTCGCGACAGGAACACCACGAAAGTGTTCACCACCCCTTGGATCAGCGCCAGCGTCACCATGTCGCCATTCGCGGCATGAGCGACCTCATGGCCGAGCACGGCCTCCACCTCCTCCTGCCGCATATGGGCAAGCAGGCCGGTGCTCACCGCGATCAGCGCCGCGTCGCGCCGCCAGCCGGTGGCGAAGGCATTGGGCGACGGGTGATCGAAGATGCCGACCTCGGGCATCGCGATCCCGGCGCGCAGCGCCTGATCCCGTGCGGTCTGCAACAGCCAGCGCTCGGTCGGATTGCGAGGGGCTTCGATCACCCGCACCCGCATCGTCGCTTTGGCCATCGGCTTCGACAGCACCAGCGAGACGAGCGAACCGCCGAAGCCGATCACCGCAGCGAATACCAGCAGCGCCGTGAGATCGAGATCGACGCCGTTCGCGGCGAGCAGCCCCTCGATCCCCAGCACCCGGAAGGCCAGCGACAGCACGAGGAGCACCGCGAGGTTCGTGCCAAGGAACAACGCCAGCCTCAGCATGGCTCAGCCCTCCTGCCGTCCCGGCGCGGCGCTGACCGTCACCCGGGCGGGGCGGATCAGCCGCCGGCCGATGGCGTAGCCCGGCCGGTGCAGCACCAGCACCCGCCCGGCCTCGACGCCGTCCTCGACCCGGGTATCGATGGCCTCGTGATGGACCGGGTCGAAACCCGTGTCCTCGGGCGCAATGATACGCACGTCGAGGGCCTTCATCGCGGTCTCGAAACAGGCCCGGATGCGCTCCAGCCCTTCGAGGTGCTGCGCCACGCGCTCGTCCTTGGTATCCGGTCCGGACCGCGCGGCCTCGATCCCGAGCGCCAAGGCGTCGAAGCCAGGCGCCAAGGCCTCTATGGCGAGTGCGATGCCGTGATCGCGCCCTTCGACGCGGGCGATCTCGGCGCGCTTGCGAGCGTTCTCGGCCTCGGCCATGGCGCGCTTCCAGCGATCGGTCAGGTCCGCGATCTTCTCGTTCACCGTTGCGGTGTGGTCCGCCCCGGTGCCCTCGGTAGGCTGCACCGCTGCATCGATCTGCGGCTCCTGGGTATCGGTATTGGCTTCGTCCTTTTTGATCTCGAGCTCTTCCATGTCAGACCTCCTTTCCTGCTTGGGGCTCAGCGCATCACCAGAAAGATCCGGGCCGAGCCGCGCTGGACCGTCAATGCGAGCGCCCCTTCGACCCCTGCCAATTGCCGGCGCAGCTCGACCAGCGATCCGACCGGGGCACGGTTCACCGCAAGGATCACGTCGCCAGCCATCAACCCCGACCGCGCCGCGCGGCTGCCGGGATCGACCCGCGCCACCAGCACACCCGGTTCGCCGCCGAACATCGGATCACCCGGCTCCAGGTCACGCAGCTCTGCGCCTGACAGCCGATCCATCGCCCGATCATCCGTGAGCGAGGCGACCAGCCCGCCCTCGCGCAACTCGGCCTCGACCGTCACCGCATCACCGTCGCGGATCACCTCCAGCTCGACCGGGCTGCCGATCCGCTTCAGGCCGATCTGGCTGCGCAGGTCGGCCGAGCCCGCGACCGGGCGGCCATCGACCGAGACGATCAGGTCGCCGGGCTCCAGCCCTGCCTCCTCGGCGGCGCTGCCGGGTTCCACCTGCGTCACCACCGCACCGAGTCCAGCCTCGATCCCCAGCGCTTCGGCGAGGTCCGGTGTGAAATCCTGAATCATCACGCCGAGCTGGCCGCGCCGCACCTCGCCGAACTCGACCAGCTGATCCATCACGGCGTGGGCCATATTGGCCGGAACGGCGAATCCGATGCCGACATTGCCGCCAGAGGGCGCGATGATCGCGGTGTTGATGCCGACGAGCCGCCCGTCGAGCGTTACTAGTGCCCCGCCCGAGTTGCCAGGATTGATCGAGGCATCGGTCTGGATGAAGTCCTCGTAGCCGTCGACGTTGAGGCCGCTGCGCCCCAACGCGCTGACGATGCCGGATGTGACGGTCTGACCCAGCCCGAACGGGTTGCCGATGGCGAGCACGTAGTCCCCCACCTCCAGACGGTCGCTGTCGCCGAGTTCCAGCTCGGCGATATCCTCAGCTTCGATCTGCAAAAGCGCGATGTCGGTACCGGGATCGCTGCCGACCAGCTCCGCCTCGAAGCGGCGGCGGTCCTTCAGCGTAACCACGATCCTGTCGCCCTCCGCGACGACGTGGTGATTGGTGAGCACGTAGCCTTCCTCGGCGTCGACGATGACGCCCGAACCCGCACTCATCTGCTGGCGTGGCGAGGGCTGGGGCATCGGCGGCAAGTCGAAATAGCGCCGGAAGAAGGGATCGGCGAAGAGCGGGTTGCTCTCCACGTCCTGTCGCGTCTCGACCGAGATGTTGACCACGGCGGGCGTCACCTCGGCCAGAAGCGGCGCGAGGGTCGGCAGGCCGTCATCATTCAGGAACAGCGGGCGATCGGGCGTCTGGGCCACCATGGGGTTGGCGGCCAGCAACGTCATGCAGAGCGCCGCCAGCCAGCGACGCAGAGCGATCCAGGGGCTGGGCACGGGACCGGGCATCGTCTCCTCCTTGACTAATGAAGCGAGCTGGGCGCCCGGTCGCCACCGGCCGCCCGAACGGGCTCAGGCGGCCTTGACGGGGATGCGCTTGACGCGCGCCTGCGCCTCGGCGGTCTTCGGCAGGCTGACCTTGAGCACGCCTTTTTCGAAGCGCGCCTCGGCCTTGTCGGCATCGACCCCCGGCGGCAGCGGAATGGTGCGCGCGAAGGCACCAAAGGAGCGCTCGGACAGATAGACGCCCTTGCGCTTTTCCTCGTACTCGACCTTCTTCTCGCCTCGGATCGTCATCACGTCGCCGGACAGAGAGATGTCGACATCCTCGACATTCATGCCGGGTAGTTCGACCGCCACCTCGATGCCGTTATCGGTCTCGGTGACGTCGGCGCTGGGACCGAACAGGCCGATCGGGCCGCGCTGGCCGTTCCGACCGTTATCGACCTTGTGCCAGAACTCCTCGAACACGTGGTTGATGTCGCGTTGCAGCATGGCGAGCGGGCTGGTGGTGCCGCCATCGCCATTGGCCGGGGTCTTGGGTTTCTCACGACCCCAGGGAATGAGATCGCTGATATGCATGTCGTTTTTCCTCCTAGGTTCGGGTCAGGACGTCAGTTCGCCCTGACCTTGATCTTCTTCGGCTTGGCCTCGGGCGCGCGTGGCAATTCGAGCCGCAGCACGCCGTGCTTGAAATCGGCCTTGATCTTCGACTGGTCGACCTCGTCAGACAGGGTGAAGACCCGGACGTAGTCGCCCTCGCGGTACTCGGTCGACAGCCGCCGGTAGCCCTCAGGGGCGTGCGGCCGCACCTTGCTTTGAAGCGTCAGCACCTGCCGCTCGAGCGTCACGTCGACATCCTCGGGCGCGACGCCGGGCATGTCGGCCATGATCACGGTGGTGCCGTTCGTCTCGAAGATGTCGACCGCCGGGGTGAAGCTCATCGCCATGCGGTCCTTGCCGGTTTCGGCCATCTCGCGTCCTTCCTGACGCGCAACTTCCTGTGCCATGTTCTCCTCCTTTCTCCTGCGATGTCAGGACGACTTGATCTCGATGCGCTTGGGCTTGTCCTCCTCGGGGCGCTGCATCTCCACCGTCAGCACCCCGTTCGCGAACCGGGCCTCGACCCGGTCGGGGGCGATGCGGAACGGAAGTTCGATGCTGCGGGAGAAACGCCCCTGCGGGCGCTCGCGGCGATGCCATGTCGCGTCCTCCCCGGTCTGCGGCTCGGGATAGTGCCCCGACAGCGTGACGATGCCGTCCTTCACGGTGAGTTCGATATCGTCCTGTGACAGCCCCGGAAGCTCGGCGGTCAGCACGATGCTGTCCTCCCCGGCCCAGAAGTTGATCGCGGGGTGGCCGTCACGCGGTGCCGTGCCGAGCCCATCGAACATGCGGTTCATGTCGCGCTGCATCCGCCGCATGTCGGCAAAGGGGTCCGCCATGCCGAAGGGCGCAAAGGATGTCTGAAGCATTGGTCTCCTCCTTTCCTGTGGCGTCCATCTGTCGGATCGCGGGGCCGCGGCAGCACGCGCCGCGGCGGCGCACGATCGATCGATGCGAGGATGTCCCGGAAAGGCAGGTTGCAGGGCGGAGCACTGCTGTCGGCCGGCGCGCCTCATGGCACCGCCGCCAGATCGGCAGTCGACGGGAAGGCCGCGATGCGCCGAACCTCCGTCTGTCCACTACCCGGGGACCCGCCTCCGGCATCCCCGAGGCGCATGTGGGAATCGGGAAATCTGCTGTCAAGCCCGGATCTGGAAAATCGGCTGAAGGCCGCCCACATGCCGATCGATAGCGCAGTCGCTGGTGAAGGACATCCGTCGGCGCACCCGGAAGCACCATTCGGCCGAGGAAAAGATCCGCATTGTTCTGGATGGGCTGCGCGGCGAGGACAGTGAGCCATGTCGCGCCATCGGTCCAAGCGACAATGGCGAATGCCGAACTCTGCCGGCGCGAGGGAATCGCCACGAGCCTCTACTACAGCTGGTCGAAGGAGTTCCTCGAGGCCGGCAAGAAGCGGCTCGCGGGCGACACGGCCCGTCAGGCCACCAGCCCCGAGGTCAAGGAGCTGCGGCACGAGGCCTCGGCACTGAAGGAGGCAGTGGCCGATCTCACCCTGGAGAACCGCCTGCTCAAAAAAAGCATGCTCGGGGATGGGGGAGACGAGGCATGAGATATCCCGCTTCCGAGAAGCTCGAGATCACCCGGCAGGTGGAGCGGTCACACCTGCCGGCGAAGCGGACGCTCGACATGATCGGCGTGCCGCGCGCGAGCTTCTACCGCTGGTATGACCGCTATCTGTCGCCGGGCCCCGCCGGGCTCGAGGACCGGCCCTCGCGACCGAGCCGGGTCTGGAACCGGATTCCCGACAAGGTGCGCAAGCAGATCGTCGATCTGGCCCTGGAGCAGCCCGAGCTGTCACCCCGGGAGCTCGCCGCCCGCTTCACCGACACCCGGCGTTACTTCGTGTCCGAGGCCAGCGTCTACAGGGTTCTGAAGGCCCACGACCTGATCGCCAGCCCCGCCTTCGTGGTGATCAAGGCAGCGAACGAGTTCCACGAGAAGACAACCCGGCCCAACCAGCTCTGGCAGACCGACTTCACCTATCTGAAGGTCATCGGCTGGGGCTGGTTTTACCTCTCGACCATCCTCGACGACTACAGCCGCTACGTCGTCGCCTGGCGGCTCTGCACAACGATGAAGGCGGCGGATGTGACCGCGACGCTGGAAGATGCCTTGGTCGCCTCGGACTGCGATCGGTCCACCGTCGCCCACCGGCCCCGGCTGCTCAGCGACAATTGCAGCAGCTACATCTCCGGGGAGCTGGCCGGTTGGCTCGGTGACAAGGGCATGGACCATGTGCGCGGCGCCCCGAACCACCCCCAGACCCAGGGCAAGATCGAGCGCTGGCACCAGACCCTGAAGAACCGCATCCTGCTCGAGAACTACTACCTGCCCGGGGCGCTCGAAGAAGCCGTGGCGGCTTTCGTCGACCACTACAACCATCACCGCTACCACGAGAGCCTCCGCAATCTCGCCCCTGTCGACGTCTATCTCGGCGGGGCCGACACCATCCTCAATCGACGAAAGGAGATCAAAGCCAGGACGATCGAAAAGCGCCGTTCGCTGCATCGCCAGACGGCGGCATGAACCGAAACCCGAACGAGCCAGACCCTCCATTCGACATCAGGCCACCGTGTCCCAGATCATCTGACGACGGACACGGAACCCGCGCCAGTTCCTTCTTCAGGCGCCGGATCTCGGTGCCTTTTCCGCCTCGCCTGATGACGCCTTCGCGAGCCTCTTCTTTCGGGCATAGAGCGAATACGGGCTGACCCCGAGCCGCTATGGCACCTCCCTGACCGGGTAGCCTCGCTCGGTGATCTGCGCGACCACGTCCTGCTTGAACTCGTCGCCGAACCTGCTGCTGCTCATCATGGCCTCCTTGCCTCAAAATTAGCGAAAAAGGCGTTCACAAGGCACGGGGTTATTCAATCCTATGCCGCCGTATGAAGCCCGATGGTGTTTCATCGTAAACGTTGAAAGGCGGATGGGCCTTCGGCTGCCAGACACGCCCGAATTCAATAGCGCAGGTGGTGGGCACGGCCGGAAAGACAGACACGCAAGCGTCCGGTCCATGCTCTGTCTTGATTTCGTCGAATACCCGACCAGCGAGCTTTCTGTAGTCACTCAGCACAGACTGACTGCGCAGCACGCTTGTGCCAAATTCAGAACTGCGAATTTCCCAGATCGAGACATCTTCGCCGAGCACCGACGTCACGCGGCTGTCTGGAATCTCCGCCGAAACGGCGAGCTTCAGCGCTACCTGCTTGTGCGCAGAATTGCCCTTCCGTCTTTCAAACGAGATATCCGGAGAGTCGTTCGGCCAAACCCAGCTTGGATGAGGCCCGCGATGCCTACCGAAAACCGTGACGTCGCTGAGGTCGGATAGCAATCGGCCGAGTTCCATGAGCAAGGGGATGGGCGCGAAACCGAATACGGCAAGATGCTCCAGTTCGCCGTCCCTGAAGCGACCCCGGATCTCTCGGTCGTAGACCCTGTGGAGGTTGGTCAGCTCGGTGTCGTAGTAGTTTCGGTCGGAATCCTTGTGCTCGAGCCCTCGGATCGAGATGTCGATCGGATTTCGATCCGCGATAACGAACTGTGGGATCATGGCTCGTGCACAATCTTGGCGAGGGATGGCTGTCTCGTTGTCGCCAATTGCTGCCGAGATTCGAAGGATGTGTGCCCGTGGCGCGTGAGGGAATTCAAGGGCCCTGGCAATTCTTTCTTCGTGTCGCCGCTTCATGTCCAGCAGCGTCTCGACGGTATAGATGTCCAACTTGTTTCTGTCGTCGATCTCGTCGTGATGAACCGCACACATCAGCATGAGGTTGTCCGGGTCGTCCGAGAGTTGAAGTGACAATACCTGATCACCCCTCGGCCCTTTCGGATCGGAGGCAACAATGTGCGCAAGAAGGGCATGGTTCTTTCGCAGGTCTCCGGTAATCAAGTCACCATCGAGCTGCTTTCCGCAGTTGGGGTAGGAGCATCGACCTGCGGCTCGTCCCCACACAACCATACGCGTCACTGGCTTTGGGCTATGCCCCCGAGACATTCCGCAGCTCCTTCTCAGAACCCGCTTATCCACCAAAGAAAGCAGATCACCAAATCCGTGAAATCCAGAATAAGTCCTCTCGAAAACGGAGACCATTCGCGCTGCCGTGCGTGCCTTTGCGCGCGCCCTTGAAGGCAGCCGCGATCCTTGTCGGCCTCTTCTCCGTATGATCCCGAGTGGGTTGATCTGGTTGCACTCTGGGAGGCCACCCGCTATCTGCGATCCAATCATCTGGACCCGGGGTGCGATCCCTGGGTGGCTCTCCCGGCCGCCGATCCGCCGGGCCAACCAAGATTATCTGCAAAGATGACCGGTGCGGCATAGCCGCCGAACCGGACAGGAACGGAACACTTAAACATGAACCTCGACGCCTACCGACGCCAATGGCTCGGTAACGTGCGCGGCGATCTGCTCTCCGGCATCGTCGTCGCGCTCGCCCTCATTCCCGAAGCGATTGCCTTCTCGATCATTGCCGGCGTGGACCCCCAGGTGGGTCTCTACGCCTCGTTCTCCATTGCCGTCGTCACTGCCATCGCCGGCGGCCGGCCGGGCATGATCTCGGCTGCGACAGCCGCCACGGCTGTGCTGATGGTGACACTCGTCGCCGACCACGGCCTCGAATACCTCTTGGCGACCACGGTGCTCGCCGGCCTTCTCCAGATCGCTGCCGGTTTCGCGCGGCTGGGGCACCTGATGCGCTTTGTCTCGCGCTCGGTGATGACGGGCGTCAACGCGCTCGCCATTCTGATCTTATGGCGCAGATCCCGGAACTGACGGGGGTGCCTTGGCTCACTTATCCGCTGGTCGCGGCCGGCCTCGGGATTATCTACCTCTTTCCCTATCTCACTCGGGCCGTGCCCTCGCCGCTGGTGACGATCATCCTCCTGACGGCAGTGGTGATGGTCATGGGCTGGGACGTCCGCACCGTCGGCGACATGGGCGCGCTGCCCGACACGCTGCCGGTCTTCCTGATCCCAGACATTCCGCTCAATCTCGAGACGCTCGCGATCATACTACCCTATTCGGCGGCGGTGGCCGTCGTCGGGCTGCTCGAGAGCATGATGACCGAGAATATCGTCGACGATCTGACGGACACGGGGTCGGACCGGAACCAGGAGTGTATCGGCCAGGGCCTCGCCAACACGGCGACGGGCTTTATCGGCGGCATGGCCGGCTGCGCGATGATCGGGCAGTCGATGATCAACATCAAATCCGGCGGCCGCGGACGGCTCTCGTGCTTCGCGGCCGGTGTCTTCTTGCTCTTGATGGTGGTCCCGCTTGGCGAACTCGTGGCGCAGATTCCGATGGCCGCGCTCGTGGCAATCATGATTATGGTCTCGATCGGCACCTTCTCCTGGTCCTCGATCAAACAGCTGAAGACGCACCCTCGGTCTTCGTCCATCGTCATGCTCGCGACGGTGGCGGTCGTGGTCTACACCCACAACCTCGCCATCGGCGTGCTCGTCGGCGTGCTGCTGTCGGGTCTGTTCTTCGCGGGCAAGATTGCGCAGCTGTTCCGGGTCTCCTCGTCCCTGTCTGAGGACGGGCGCGTGCGGACCTACCATGTCGAGGGGCAGCTCTTCTTCGCCTCGGCGGAGGATTTCATGGACGCCTTCGACTTCAAGGAGGCCGCTGACCGCGTGGTGATCGACGTGAGCCGCGCGCATATCTGGGACATCTCCTCAGTTGCTGCCCTCGACATGGCCGTGCTCAAGTTCCGCAGGGATGGCTCTGAAGTCGAGATCGTCGGCATGAATGAAGCGTCCGAAACCATCGTCGACAGGCTTGCCGTGCACGACAAGCCCGGCGCGATGGACAAGCTGATGGCGCATTGAGGGAGGAGACGTCATGACCAAGAAGATTATCGCCCTGGTAGACGGCTCCGCCTACTCGAGGAGCGTCTGCGACCACGCCGCATGGATCGCCGGATGCGGCGACTATGCGGTCGAGCTGATGCACGTGCTCGGTCGGCGCGAGAGTGGCGCGGGATCGGACCTCTCCGGCGCAATCTCCCTCGGCGCACGCAGCGCCCTACTGGAGGAGCTGTCCAGTCTCGATGAGCAGCGCGCGAAACTGGCCCTTACGCGCGGCCGTGCCATCCTCGAGGACGCAAAGGCGCTTCTCGACGACGCGAGTGTGTCCGTGCGACGGAGCACCTGCGCCACGGGGATCTGATCGAGGCGATCTCCGAGAAGGAAGGCGGTGCCGAGATGATCCTGATCGGCAAACGCGGCGAGGCCGCCGACTTTGCAAAGGGGCACCTCGGCTCGAACCTGGAGCGCGTGGTCCGTGCCGCGTCGAAGCCTCTGTTCATCGCGTCCCGGGCATTCCGCCCGATCGGCAAGGTGCTCATCGCCTACGACGGCAGCGCGAGCGCCATGCGTGCGGTCGATTACGTGGCGCGCTCTCCGCTCTATGCGGGGCTCGGGATCAGGATCGTCACGGTCGGGTCCGAAACGGAGGCGACGAAGAAAGGGATTGAGGACGCGAAGGCTCTGCTCCTGGCCCGCCGGGCTCGAGGCGGAGACGGGCATCCTTCCCGGCCAGCCGGAGGAGGCCCTCGGCAAGCTCATCGACGAGGCCGGGGTCGATCATCTCGTCATGGGGGCCTCGGGGCATTCCCGTCTGCGGTCGCTCTTCGTGGGCTCGACGAGCCTCGAGATGATCCGCACCTGTAAGGTGCCGATCCTGCTGGTGAGATGAGCCTACGAGTTCGGACCGTGGAGGGATGCGCACTTCAGGCTACGGCCAGTATAGCCCGTATTCCTTCGAGCGGCGGATCTGCTTTCCGACCGCCCCCTGAAGCAAGACGCGCATCTGGTCGGCCACAGGGATCGGCTTCCAGATTGTCGTCGATTTCTCCCGGTCGATGCCGGCCTTCGTAGTCCATTGCTTGACCACTTCCCGGACCGGGTCGCGATGGTTCCACCGCCAGACAATCTCGTCGAGGTATCGCTGGAGGTGCTGTCGACCGAGGTTGTGGTAGACCCCGACCAAAGCGCGCTGCACCTGGGAGATCACTGCCTCAGCCGTGTTCACGTGGGCGCCGGTCTCCGGGTTGGCATACTCTTTCTGGCTGTGGATCACATACTGGTGGTCGGCCATCGTCTGTCCCAGACCCCGGTAGCTCTTGCTTCCATCGGTCATCAGGTTCGTCGTCTCGGGGTCGATCCACTCCAGGAGAACCGGCTCGAGCGTCGCCCTTTTGTCATCGGAAACGACCCTGGCGCGTGTCTGCCCATCGCGAGAGGCCGCCACGAAGATCATCGGCTTCCCAGTGCCCTTGCCGCGTGGATTATAGGCCTCTGACAGGGATTTAGGGGCTCCCCCGACATACGCCTCGTCCACCTCGACGATGTCCTCCAGCGGCAGCAGCTCGGCGTTCCGGTCGTCCATCATTTCCCTGATGGCGTGCCCCATCTTCCACGCGGTCTTCTGGTTCACGCCGAGCAGCCGTGCCATCACGACCGAGGATATGCCCTTGCTCGATGTGAGCACCAGGAACATCGCGCAGATCCAGATACGCAAGTCGAGCTTGGTGCCGTGCATCGGGGTGAGCGTGGTGACCGTGAATTGGAGACGGCAGTCTCGGCACTGGTAGAGCCCCGGTCGGCAGGTCCTTCCGCGCAGCGCCGACGAGGTCGCCGACCCGCAATGCGGACAGTGCCTGCCGGTCGACCATATGATACCCTCCAGGAAGCGTCGCGCGTGCATCTCGCTCGGCATCCGCTTCCAGATGTCAGGGATCGACTTCAGTTCGGTGATCATCAGGGCTCTCCGCTCGTTCCGCCAACCGAGCAATGTTGGCCCGGCGGGTGTTCGGCGAAGAAGAAACCTGGAAAATCGCGCAAAATGCGGCGATATGGCGGAAAAGCTAAGCTAAATCAGAGTCTTGGTCTATTAGCTGCTTTTTCTCGTGGATAAGCGGGTCTCAGAACGGTTCATGCCGGCCCCGATCGAGATGGGCCCGGGAGCATTGGCTCCGCGCCACACTCCGTCAAAATGCCAGAGCTCGTAGTGATGCAGCCATTCCGAAGCCCAAGGGACGATCGTGTCGGAGATCCACATCGAGCTGCGCCACTCGTTCTGCTCCGGGTCGAACAGACAGAGCGCGGAGTCCTTGGGCGATCCCGGGTCGTAGAGCAGGTGCGGTATATCGATCCAGTCGGCTCCGGGCCGAGGCGCGATGGTGGGCTGGCGGACGAACACCAGTGGAGAAATTGTCTTGGCGGGGTTCCAGACGACGACCACCTTGTAGCTCATCTGGAAGCCACGGACCGGGCCGATCCAGGCTACCTGACCGTCCGCGAACACGGTCAACGGCTTCAGCACCGGCCAGACCTTCCGCATACGCTCGACTTGTGCCTCCCGCGATTTCGATCGCTTGGTCGTTTTCATTTCGGCAGGCAACCGGAGTGGAAGTGATGCGCAGGTGCTTTGGACGTCGGCGCCGCCTTCGGGCTGGCTGGTGTCAGCAGGGCGGGGGCGGCCACGAAGCCCTTCGCGGGCTCGAAGGCGCTCGGGATGGACAATCCGCGATGGCTATCGAGGTAGGAGCGGACAGCCTTCTCACTGACCCGTTCCCCGAAGAGTTCATCGAAAATTCTGCGGACCTCGGTGAAGCTCGACGATCGGGCCCGCGCGAGCTCGGCGATGAGGTGCTGGAGGTCATCACGAAAGACACGCAGATCTTCGTTGCTGGCCGGCCAGCGATCGTTGAAGTCCTCGTATGGCGGGGCCGGGTTCTTCTCGTCAAGCGGAACGCCGGTGACCAAGGACGTGTGGACCCGGCGCTCGAGGTCGAGCGCATAGCTCTCCAGCTGAGCGCACAGGCCGTTCTCGTTCGGCGAAACCAATGCCGCGATTTTGGACAGGTAGATCGAGATGGGGCGCTTCAGTCTACGCTTTGCGTAGCGCAGGTTCAGGTAGCGCTTCATTAGTTTGAGCGCGATCACCTGGGGGGCGTCTCGAAGGGGATTTCGAGGCGCCGGCAGGGCATCGATATCCGCATCAGCCATGATCGATCTGGTGATTAAGCGATCTCTGATCCCCATATTCGCCCGCATTGCCTTCACGTGGTCACTGAAGGCGCGGCTCGGGAGGGCTACCTGCTTCTGGAACCAATCGGCAAAGCCATAGGGGTTGGCCGGGAAGAGCAGATCGTCGCCGTCGTCCGGGCTGTGGTAAATCACGCCAGAGCGAAGCGGACGAGGCTCTCTGTGAGGGTCCATCGGGGTCACATCCAGATGCATGAATGCGAACTTGAGCTGAATGCACCGCGTGCAGCGCTCGATATCTTGAACGTCGGGGAACCCCTGAAACGCCGTGAACAACTCGTCCAGCACATCCGAAATCGACCACCCTGCGGGCCGCCTGAACTCCAAGATGGCATCGAGATCGAAACGGTCGTCCGTTGCCCCGTCGATGATGGTCGCGCCGATCGCTCGCGAGCCTTGTGCGTATACCAGCGCATTGTCCATGTGGGGACGCAGCGGGCTGGCGGGCCGTTGCAGATGCTCAGGGATCAATCGATAGCGTCTCTCGGCAACTCGATGATCTCGATCGCTGAGTTCGAGCTCAAGTGCCGTTCCGAGTAGCAAAGCGTCAAGGCCAGGTGCAGTGTCATCAAGGGGCATATCGGTCTCCTTCTCTACGAGCTCGTGCAACTGCCTCCCCCAATCAACTTGCCCTGCAATCAATATATAGACAGAACACCCGCATAACAACACTACACATGGTATTTTATACCCCTTATGTTCTCGAATGGCATTCTTGCCTATTAAACGACCTGCGCCAGAAGACGGAGCTATGGCTGAAAATGGGTGATGCGGCCTGAGAAGGCGGCGTATCGTGGCGGGTGCTGAAGCCTGCCAGAACCTCCCGAAGGAGCGATACGCCATGAAGAACGATACTGACATCATCCCGCTTCGTCAGCCCCATTCGCTGGACGATCCCCTGACCGAGATCGCCCGTGAGGGGGCGCGCCGGATGTTGGCTGCGGCCCTGCGGGCGGAGGCGGATGCCTTCGTCGCAGAGCTTGCCGAAACCCGCCTGCCAGATGGGCGCCAGCGCGTGGTTCGGCATGGCTACGGCCCCGAGCGTGAGATCCAGACCGGGATCGGCGGGCTCGCAATCAGGCGGCCGAAGGTCCGGGATCGGTCAGCGGAGAACGAAGCGGATAAGATCCGGTTCACATCCGCGATCCTGCCGAGGTGGGCGCGGCGCTCGCGCAGCTTGGACGCGCTGTTGCCGGTTCTCTACCTCCGCGGCATCTCGACCGGGGACTTCCAGGAGGCGCTCGCGGCCCTGCTCGGCGAGAACGCCCCGAACCTGTCGCCTGGCGTGCTGGCGCGCCTGACCGGTGAATGGGAAACGGAGTATGGGCGCTGGCAGCGCCGCGACCTCGCCGCGCGTCGTTACGCCTATGTCTGGGCCGACGGCGTCTATCTCCAGGCCCGAATGGAGCCGCAGGCCGAATGCATGCTGGTTCTCATCGGCGCGACGCCGGAAGGAAAGAAAGAGCTCGTGGGCTTTCAGGTCGGCATGCGCGAGAGCGCGCAGAGCTGGCGCGAGCTGCTAGTCGACCTCAAGGCGCGTGGCCTGACCTGCGCGCCCGAGATCGCTGTCGGCGACGGCGCGCTCGGGTTCTGGAAGGCGCTCGACGAGGTATTCCCCAGCACCAGGCACCAACGCTGCTGGGTTCACAAGACGTCGAACGTGCTGAACAAGGTCCCCAAGTCCCTCCAGCCCGCCGTCAAAGCCGACCTGCGCGAGATCTGGCAGGCCGAGACCCGTGTCGCCGCCGAGGCTGCGCTGGACGTCTTCGTCGAGAAATACGGCGCGAAATACCACAAGGCCGCAACCTGCCTGACCAAGGACCGCGAGGCGCTGTTGGCGTTCTATGATTTTCCCGCCGCGCACTGGGATCATCTGCGGACCTCGAACCCCATTGAAAGCGTGTTCGCCACCGTCAGGCACCGCACCGTCCGCACGAAAGGTGCGCTATCCCAGAAGACGGCTCGGCTGATGGTCTACAAGCTCGTGCAAGCCGCCGCGAAGGGGTGGCGTCGCCTGAAGGGCGCCAACCAGTTGCCAATGGTGATCGAGGGCGTCAAATTCACCGACGGCGTCCTCGACGCCAAGAACCGCGCCGCCTGATCAAAGCGCGTCACCCAAATTCGGGCATAGCTCTGGTCAACTGTGATAGCCTCATAGAACAGCTGTGACCTGGGAGGACAGATGATGCCAGGTGCCACCCCGCAAGATGGTTGGAAGCAATCTGGAGTCCGCGTGATCAAAGCAGATAGCTTGGACCACAATACACCACAGACTCCGGGGATGGATCGTGCTGCCGCAGTCAATTTCGCGCGCGTCGGGGCGCAGAGGATTTGGGCCGGGACAGTCGACGTGGAGCCCAATGCGAAGACTGGCGCACATCATCACGGGCATCTTGAAAGCGTAATCTATGTTGTGCGTGGAAAAGCTCGGATGCGCTGGGGAGAGCGGTTGGAGTTCGTCGCTGAGGCAGACCCGGGCGATTTCATCTACGTGCCACCTTTCGTCCCCCACCAAGAGATCAATGCCTCGACTGATGAGCCGTTGGCGTGCGTTGTCGTGCGGTCGGACCAAGAACCGGTCGTGGTCAACCTCGACATCGAGCCGGCCGAAGTCGTCGAGGAAGTGCTTTGGGTCGATCCAAATCACCCCACATGATCTGTCTGCAGCGGCACAGACGCCAGCGGCCTGCACAACGCAATGCGCCAAGACAGACAATTAGCCGATTTGCTCAGAATGTCTGCCGCGGGCCGCTCTTCGTTCTGAACGTCAGCAACCGGTGCAATCCGAGACTTCCGCAGCGACAAGATCGGTCGGGGGAGTTGCACCGTTCTGCTCCGCACCCTTTTTGCAGCTGCTCCCGGTCGTATCCGATAACCCATCTTATCGGACATGAGCGTGCTACGCCCAGTGGCATGCCGGACACGTCCGAAATCGCCGCCAAAATCGCCCGCTCCAGCTGGCCCGAACGACCTGCGCGCCACCCTCGGTCACGACCTAGGCGGCCTGAGCCTCGGCTGTGCTCTCATCGGCGATGCGCTTAGCTTGCTTGTAGGCAGCAGGATCGAAGACTACCAGTTCGTGCGTCTGCTAACCCGTTCTCTAGTAGATTGCGATCAACTTGCTCATGCTGGCTCTCCCTTGTTCCTAAGTATAGAGTCCTCGGGATCGTAAGTTTAAGTTCAGAGTGGGCGGCAGTTAACAATCAAGCATCTAATATTGCTGGATAAAAGAAGCTCAAGGATAGCATTGGAAAGCCAACCTTGAGCTTGGACGGTCAAATATCACCTTGGTGATACCGGCCGATATCACTCCACTTCGGGGTTGCCGATATAGTCCACGAGGAGGCCTTGAAGCCGCTCTTGGAATTCCGCCTCCCGGTGTGGCGGGACGTGGACACCCTTCGCGGCCACAGTCATCTTCTTCCCCTTGTGGGCTACCACAACAAGACCAGCGCCCGGGAGGTTGAATCTGATCGGGGTGCGCTTAGCCGCCACCTGCGCGTTCTCGGGTACCCTACCCTTCGCGACACCAGCCTCCTTCTGCTGATTGGCGCACCATTCTCTCACCTGATCCCAAGTGGCATCCCGCCCGAGTTCTGCGAGGATCCTCTCTCGGTTCGCAAGGCACCGGTGCGCATGGGAGACTTTCGGCTGGGTGACACCGAGTCGCTCGGCCAGCGCCCGCTGGCTGAGTTCGATCCCCTCCTCACGGAGCTGGTTGGCGATCTCCCCGATCGAGAAAAGCTCCTCGAGCATAGAGAGATCCTGCCTCATCGTATTCTCGGCGAACCGCTCTTCAAGGTCAGCAGCCCGGGTGCTGAGGGCAATCCCTTCGCCACCGAGCGCTGACGCCGCATCAGTCACGATGACAGCAAGCACCGGAATACCCAGCTCCTTGCAAACAGCGAGGCGTCGTCGCCCTGACTGGACGACGAACTTGTCGTCTGTGCCGATAGCTTCGGGAGACGACGGGCTGGGTTGCCAGCGGGCGTCGACAGGGCGTACTCGAATGGGTTGAGTTTGGCCGCGCAGGCGGATGTTCTCCCGAAGAGCTACGAACTCTGGGTCTTCGAGCCAGCCATCCAGTCGATCAGAGTTGACCTCATCGATGATTTGGTCCGGATTGATACCGACCGACATCATGCCAGAGATGATACGCTTGGCTGTCGTTTGTGTATGGACTTCGACTCTTGAAGTCGCATCGCTAAGGCGCTTCTCCGCATCTTTGAGACGACTGCTCTGCTCACTATCCCCCTGCCCTGCGTCGAGCTCAGCCCTAAGCTTGGCGACTTCAGCTTTAGATCTTTCGAGTTCGGCTTTGAGGATCTCCTGAGCGGTAGCTCCGACCTTGGTCGTTTTCTTCTTAATACCCAGCCGCTCGATCTCAGCGAGTTCTGCCAGTTTAGCTTCCTCACTCATGGGAGCCGCCGGCATGTTGAACCTCTTTCCCATTACCACTTCTCCTCGATGAATTTCTGCGCGTGTCCTTTGGTCGGCAGCGCCCCATTCCAAGCCAAGTCAACGAGCGCATCGTTCACAGCGTTGGCCGTCTTCATGAAGCTGCGGGCAGACGCTCGGCGCTCCCTGGGTGCGTCATACTCATAGATCGATTTGAACTCATCAGCTGCATTGGCCACGGCGTCCGAGCGGCTATACCAGACCTGGGTGAAGAGGTCCGGCTCCCGCGACCAGAGATCCGCGATCTGGCGAACGTCACGATCGTTGGCTTCCTGAACGATCGTCGGGAGAACCGCGTGCCGGCCGAGTGGCTTCTCCTCATCGAAGGGCATCAGATCGAGATACTCGCGAATGTTGTCGGCGTATGATGAGAGCGTGCTTAAGTCAAAGGACTTCATCGTTTGCGGCACGATCAACGATGTCGCGGCCACCAGACCGTTGAGCTGCATGAAAGACAGTGAAGGCTGCTGGTCGATGATTATCACGTCGACAGTTTCGGTAAGGGCCACTTGATACCGATCGGTATCAAAGCTGCCATCCTCCCGCCGAAGGTCAGCGTAGGTAGTGTGGGGCCCATATGCCTCGTCCCACCTACGGATTGCATCTCTTAAGATCGTGGGGACTACGACGCCTTTCTTCGACAACAGGAAAAGGCTCACATCCCCGTAGGGAATGTCGCCGCCACCGGGAATGAAGCGGAGGCCCGGCCACTGGCTCTTCTGCCACATTGCGTCCATTTCTTCGACAGGGCGCTCGATATCCTCGAGGCTCGATGGGTCATCCACCCCCATGAAGTGAGCGACGGTATAAGCTTCGTCGGTATGGATCTCACTGTCAGCATCAGCGAAATAGAGCGTGGCGGTGGCCTGCGGATCGCAGTCGATCACACCCACTCTCAGCCCATAGTTCAGCGTCAGGTATTGTGCGAAGTGAGAGGCGCTGAGCGACTTTCCCGTACCGCCTTTCTGCGCACCGAACGTCACGATCCGGAGCGGATCACCGGGCTGCCGCCAGTAGAGATAGGGTCGTTTCCGATACTGCTGCGTCTGCAGGTGGGCGCGCATGAGCAGCAGATCTTGGAGGGCGTAGGTCCGACCTCCAGAACCGCTCACGATCTCCGGGGCAGGGAAGGTCCGCTCGGTTTCAGGCATCTGTGCGACCGCGCCCATATACTTCTCGCTGACGCCGAATAGCTCACCAACTTCCCGAAGCGAGAAGCGCCGATCCACCCGTTTGCGCTGCGTCAGTTCGCGCTGGAGGCGGCTCTCTGCCACTTCCATGCCGCTGGCCAGCCGGTTGATGAATTCTTTGAGTGTCACGTGGCGCTCTCCTGTTACTTTCTCAGCACCGATCAGGGCGGCGTTGTCCTGCATGTCCTGCATCATCATTTATCCTGTTTCTTCCACTCTGGCCGATCTCGGTGCGTGATACCGGTCGGTATCAGAGTGAT
>NZ_CP193761.1:27500-94288 GCF_050847355.1 Limimaricola sp. AA108-03 | reverse complement strand
AGAAAGGCATTACGGCCCATCTGTTACGCTTAAGCCATGCATGGCGTCCAAGTTGCGCAAGAAACGGGGCAACTGCGGAGGGAATTAAAGTTTCGATGGGTCGAGTAATGTTACCCGGGGCCAAGCAGCCAGGGCCTCAAGATCTTTGGTATAGAGACCGTCGAGCTGGGTCCGTTCTTCCACCGACCATGGATCGAATCCTGGCGCGTCAGGGCCACGTGGATGAGCTCGGACCAGCCGCCTGACCATGGCACGATCCAGATCGCTCGCTTCATACAGCTTCATCATCTCGTCGATCGCCTGCTGGGAGAAGCCGGGCCGTTCGGAATGGTCGGCACGGCTCAGGGCCTCGGCGGGAATGTCGAGCAGATAGGACAGGAGACGCGTCTCGTTGTTACGAAGCGTCTCTGCCGTGTAGATCGTGATCGGAGAGTCCGGGAAAGTGTCGAGCAGGCCGGCGACTAGGGGTTGCCAGCTCAACCTCTCCAGCGGGGTGCGGAGAAAGCGGCGAAACGGTTGGAACGGCGTGGCCTTCAGCGCTTCGCAGTAAAGAGAGGGCAGGAACCCCGCGAAACCGCGAAGCCCCAGCACCAACTGCGGCGCTTCAAGCCCGAGATGATCGGCCATTTCGTCGGCGCGCCATGACCCTTCAGGATAGAGCCCCTCCGGGGACGCTACGTGCTGCACCAAGCCGAGTATGTTCTCGTCGAAGACTAGCTGGCAGCGGTCGGCCGGCGAAGCGGAAGGCGTTTCGGGCGTTCCGTGCAGATTCAGAAGCGGGCGGGTATGAGCCGTGCGAAACGCATCAAGCGATTGGTAGTCTACACGGTACTGTACCAAGGTCTCCCGCGAGGCTTCGAGACAAGCCTGTAGGAAAGTAGTTCCAGTCTTGTGGACGCCGAGCCAGTAGATCGGGCCTGCATGTTCTCTCATCTCGGCTGCTCCGTTCTGCCACTCGACTTCGTTCCAAGCCGCTCAATCGAGCCTGCAGGCTTGCCGCGTCGTGGCGTATTTCATAGGGGAAAGGATATAAAGGCGTTTCGAGGCCAGGGCAGGACAACAGCATGATCGAAGCCACAAGAAGCATCTATCCCTCTCAAGACCCTGTACAGGATCAGAAGCAGGCAGAGGCTGGTGTGGCACACGAGGCGGCTCTCGAGGATCTCGAACGGAAGCTGATGAAGGCAACCGCGCAGGCCGAACAGGGTGCCGAGCGGATTGCGAAACTTGAAGAACGGCTCGAGCGCGCGCAGCATGATGTCGTTGAGCTATCACGCGCGCTTATCCGGGAAACGCATCTTCGCGAAGCGGCGCAGGAGGAGATCGCCGATCTGCGCAGCAGTACGTCTTGGAGAATCACGAAGCCGCTCAGGGGCATTCGCCTTGCCTTGGGGCGCCGGGGCTAAACCCTAGCCGACTTGGCCAGAGCTTCGAAGCTTGCGACCATGGCCTCCATGCGATCATCCGAAACCGCCGCTTTCCCGTTCGGTCGTGCGGCCGCCGCGCGCAGATCGAAGATTTCACCCCGAATGGCATTCAGCTGATGTTCCAAGTGCGCCTGCTGTCGCATCATGGCCATGGCAAGAAGCCGGTTCTCAGCCGTGTTCAGGTCACCGGCGCGGATCGTGTCCAGTAACTCGGCGACCCACGGCTCGACTGAAGGCCGCAAGTTGTCCCGCCAGGCGCGCTGCGAAAAGCCGGAGACCGCACGGTGCGCCGCCGCGACCCATGCACCGATCACCGCCGGAGCGAGGCGTTCCATGTGCCAAGTCATGTTGCTCACCAGCCACCGCATGGCTTGAAGCCGAAGCGTGCGCTCCCGCCAGCCCAGATCCGCAGTGATCGTGTTGTAATGGGTAAAGAAGGCGAGCAGCTCCGTGCCGCGCGATGCCATGGTTTGGCCGGGCCTGGCAATGCGATGGCGACAGATCACCCTGTCGCAGAACAGGATCCGCTTCGCGGCGCGGGTCACTGCCCAATGAAAGGGATTGTCCTCAAAGAAAAAGTCTCCTTCGGGAAAGCGCAGCCTCTCGGCTTCGAGGAAGGCGCGCCGATAAAGCTTGCGCCAAGGCACGGCTATCAGTGCAATCGCGCGATTGCGTGCCTCCAGTCCCGTCAGGGTTTCGGCCCCCTGCCAACGACCGGCATCGGCGGGCAGTCGGTCGTGCCCTCCGGCCTCGTGCCATTCCAAGTAGTTTGCGATCAGAATATCAGCAGGGTTCTTTGAAGACAGCTCCGCGTCGAAACGATCTCGAGCGGCATTGAAGCCTTCGGCCTCGATCCAGTCGTCACCGTCAAGGAAGGCCACGATGTCGCCTCGAGCCGCGGCGAGACCAATATTGGCAGCGGGGCCGACGCCGCCGGGAGTGTTCCGGCCTAGAAGGATCGGGCGGAACACTACGCCCGGGGCCAGTTTGCCCGAATTCCCGAAGGCATAGATATGCCCGGGACCGTCATCCCCCGAGGCGTCATCGACCACGATCAACTCGTCGCCCGGGCGCAGGACGCGTGCTGCGCTGTCGAGCGCAGCCGTAATCCAGGGGCCCACGTCAAAGCTGGTGACGATCAGGCTAAGTGTGCTCATGCCGTCATCTCGCAGGGCTGCCATGCCAAATGAGCGTTGATCCGCTCCGCCAACTCGGGCTCGGCGACGGCGATCCGGGCGAATGCGGCGGCATCAAGATGCCGCGCGAGAAAAGCGCGGATCTTGGTCCTGAAACTGTCGTGGTGCTGAGGTGCGAGCTGTCCCAAGGCCCAATGAAAGAGGGCCATCACGAATTTCGCAAAGGGTACGGTGAAGATGGGACCCGCCTTCGCGATCTCCTTTGCCACCGGGTCCAGTGCGCAGAACATCTCCAGCCGTTCGGCGCCACTGCGATTTGTCAGCCGGGTGCCATTGCGCTGTACCACGTGGATTGCCGCGACCCGGTCCGACACCAGAATACGTTGCGCCCGCAGGAAGCTGAGCCAGTGCAGCTCGATGTCGTTATGCACCATGATTTCCGTGCAGCAGATGCCCGCCTCTCGCAGGAAACCGGTGCGATAGACCTTGTTCCATGGATAGGCGCTGATCTGGATCAGCTCGGGGACCTTCTCGGCAGGAAGCTCGCTCAGCGCACCGAAAACGCCGGCCCGCTCCCATAGCCGGTCGTCCCCAGCCAAGGGGCCCCAGCCACCGGCTTGGGCGATCCGGCTGTCGGCATGCGCGAAGACGCAGAAGTCGAAGCCCTCCCTAGGGAACTGGGCCATCAGGTGGGCGAACTCCGGCGTGAAGCGATCGTCGCTGTCAAAGAAGATAACGCGACTTGCAGTGACCTTCTTCAGGCCACGGTTACGCGCGTATCCAGCACCGCGCTGCTGCGCATTGCGGGCAAAAATGAGATCGGCGCCAAGCCTCTCGGCGGTCCATCCCATAGTGGCGGGATCTGCTGGTGTATCGGAGGCGTCGTCGACGATCACAACCTGACTTACCGCGTCGAGTCGGGAAATCTGCTCCAAGAGGCGGTCAAGGCCTTCGGCATCGTTCCAGACCGGGATTACAACGGCGAGATCGGGAGCAGAACTGTCAGGGGCTGCGTCGGTCATGCCGCGAAGATCCTCAGGTCGTGCAGATCAAGCCGAAAGGAGTTGGTGGGCAGGAACAAAACGATCTCGCGCCAAGGTGCCGTAGAGGGTAGGGTCTCATGCCGCCCGTCGGTTTCGAGTGCGTCGAGGTGCATCAGAGGGCGTGGCAGCGCAGCCACCTGTTTTTGAAAAAAGCAGTCCGAAAAACCGGTCCCGGTGCCAGAGCGCAGGCATGGCGCGACGGCCAAGGCATGCGGCGCACCAAAGCGCGCAGCCAAGCCAACGACACCGAGCCCGAACAAATCTTCGATGCCCAGTTTTATATGCAGACCGCACCAACGTGCGGGCCTTTCGTGGGTGATCTCGAGCTCCAGCAGCCGTCCGGCCGGGCTCGAGAAGCGGCCGCGCATGCCGGCATCCGGATCCGGTACGAAACGCACGCCCGGCACGATCTCCGCCTCCGGCACGATCTCGCCCGATGCTGTGCTCGCGCGCAGCCTCTCCAAGCTTTGTTGTGCCAAGGCGGCGGGTGGGGTCTCGGTCATGCGATCAGGTCTCGGTCATTGTCGGGCGGGAAGGGGCGCACTGCGCGCCTAACCCGGATCTCTCGGCAGACCTTCCTTCACTCATCTGCGAAAAGGTGTCCACCGGTCCGTGACAACCAAGCCGTCATGTCCATGTCCCATCTTGCTCATTCAGCACGGTGTCTCGGAAATCGGGCCAGTCCAACTCGTCCGCCAGTGCTTCGGCGGCCTGCCCCATGGCATTCAGACTGCCCGCCCGCTTACGTGCGAGGATCTGTTCTAGCGCCGCGATAAGCGCCGCCTCACCCGCTTCGCCATCGTAGAGCACACCCGCATCCCGGCCGCCAAGTACCTCACGTGTCATACCGACTTCGGGGATCACCACCGGCACGCCGAAGCTGATCGCCAGTAGTAGGGATCCGGAGGTGAGGATCTGGCGATAGGGGTAGACCGCGACATCGGCTGCCCGGAAATACAGCTGAAGTTCCATGTCACCGATGAAGCGGCCGGTGACCCGAATGCGAGCGCGTTCGGCCTCGCTCAGGGCGGGGACGAGATCCGTGAAGGGGTCGGTCTTGACGTCGCCCGCGATCAGCAGCAGTGCTCGGGGATGACGCGCGAGGATGTCGCGAAAGGCGGAGATCAGCGTCTCGACGCCCTTATAGCCGCGCAGTTGCCCGGTGAAGAGGATCACGTCATCTGCTTCATCGAGTTCGAGCGCCTCGCGCGCGGCGCGGCGGGAGACGAAATCTGGATAGGCCCCACGATAGGAGCCGTGCCGCGATATCCTTATCTTTTTACGGGGCAAGGCGAAGGTCTTCTCGATCTCGGGCACTGATCCTTCGGAATGCAGGTGCAATCGGTGCGCCAGTTCGACTAGCTGTCGCGACAGGGCGATCTCGAGTGAGGGAAAGCGAGAGTCGTGTGAGATTACGTTGTGCAGTGTCCAGACGATCCGGCCGCCGCGATGGCGGAACTCCGAGAGCCGGTCGAGGAAGCTATCGACACGTCGGCGCGCTTCTGTCTCGTCTGCCGCATTGCGCCAGAACTCGGCGGTCCAGTGAAGGTGGAAGATCACCGGGGCCGATTGCGCCTCTATCGCCGCGAGGGCCGCGTCGATGTCGCCTTCACAGATCTCGATGCCTTGGGTAGCGGAGGCGTAGAGTAGTCTCTGATACGGGTTGGATCGCACCACCGGCCAGACCATCATCAGCGGCACGTCCCGTCGGACCAGATCGAAGCGCCCCGCTTTGGCCGGCTGTAGCGCGTAGTAGCGGCTTTGGCCCGAGCGTTCGAGGGCAGCACGGCGCAAGGCGAGATCCTCGGTGCCGCTATCAACGGTCCAGGCCGGGCCAGGGCGGAACCAGACTTGCGGCTCTGACGAAACAGGGCCTTGTAACGACAGCTTCAGCAGCATGTCGCGAAAGCCTGCCGAGGCCGTCTCTACTCGAGAGTCCCAGCCCCCGGCCCGTGCCCATGCGCCGCGTCGTATCAACAGGCCGTGCGGCCCGGATGGCTTAGACAGGAGTTTTTGCCGTTCCGGCTGGACCGGCTGCGCGCCCGCGGCCGGGCAAATCGCCGCCGCTGCGTCTGGGCCTTCATCAAGGCTGGCCAGAAGGCGGGCGATCATGCCGGGGCCGGGGCGGTCGCCGAGGCCGAGCGGTAGCAGCAAGGGCGCCCGGCTGCCCGCGCATGCGCGGTTCAGCAACGCGCCAAGCGGTGCGACCGGACTCGGCAAGAACTGCAGCCGCAAGTCGTTGCGCAGCCGGCGGGGGAGCGCGCGCCGCAGCCGACCCGCTCGCCCCGAATGCGCCACGCAGATCTCGATGTCGCGCGGCCCATGCCGTTGCAGCGCCACGAGGCTGCGTAACAGGTCGCGAGGGGTTCCGATGATCGGCATGCCGATGCAGACCGCAATCCGGGGTGTGCCTTGCGCCTGCGCAGGCGTGTCATCGGTCGTCACCGGGCACAGCCTGCGCAGACGCATCCCATCGGTTTCGGGTGCAGCACTCCCGTCCTGTTCCGGGAAACAAGGCAGGGTTACCGGCACGAAACGGGCTCCTGAGATCCAAGCCCGGTATCCCAGTTCGCGCCCGGCCTCGAAGGTGTGGGTGAAGCCCGGATCAAGGCCGCCGATGTGGCGCAGCATCGGCCCGGAGAGCGCCATGTCCAGACCGGGGATCCGCAGGAACGGGTTGATGCCGTCGAACGGGCCGGTCTTCTTCAGGGACAGGAAGTTGCGCTCGCCCCTGGACAGGCCGCGCAGCGGCATCACGACCGTCTTGTCCAGCGCCACGAGATGCGCCATGCGCCGCAAGGCCGAGCGGTCGAGACGGGCGGGGCGCGTCAGGAACACCACGAGATCGGCAGAGACCGCGTGCCGCGCCACGAGCGCGGCGGCGGGTCGGCCGGGCAGGGCATGGCTGCAGCTGTCGATCCGCAGGCCGGGGAGGACGGGCGCGGCCTCCGGCTCGGCTCCGAACAGGGTCACGCAAACCGGTCCCACCTCGTCCTGCGCCGCTAGATCGTCCCAGAGTGACGGTTCGATCGCCCGGGCTGCAATCATAAGGTGAACGCGGAGCGGCGGCGGCCTTCCCGTCCGGGCCGCCTCCAGCAGCAGCCTCGAGAGGCCCGAGGGAACGAAGGGATCCGCCTCGCGCAGATTGGTGCCGCCATCCGGCCGGAACGGAGGCATGGGGACGATGCCCGCCCCCCCCGGCCGCGCCCCGCGGAGGCGGCGCAGCATGTCAGCCGTGGTCAACGACCGGCTTCCGGTGGCCGTGGGCGGGATCGCGGGGGCGCGGCATCAGAAGATGTCCCATGCCGCCCGGCGATAGCCCAACTCGTCCGCGGTTTCCGCGTCCCACTGGTTGCGGCGGAACATCATGTCGAAGCTGGCATCGCGGTCGCCGATGTCGCGCAGGTGGTCGGTGGCCTTCTGCAGCTTGTGAATGAAATGCGACTTCGGCGTGTAGAACATCCGGTAATCGGTGAGATTGCGCATCATGTCGCAATAGACCCTATCCGAGCGGTAGTGCCGGCCGAACTCGGCGTCGAGCGGCCCGATCGCCTCGATCACCTCGCGGCGGATATAGACCGCGAAGAAGGCGGCATAGGTCAGTTCGAGCGCGCCGCCGTCATGGTAGAGCGGAACCTCCGCCACGTTGCGGTGATGCGCCGAGATGTTGACATCGCACTCATAGCCTTCGCGCGCGAAGGGCACATGGGTACGCAGCGTCTTGGTGCCCGGCGGCAGGATCTGGCGCGGCGCGGTGATGCCAGCGCTGGGGGTGTCGAGACAGGCGCGCTGCAGCGCCTGCAAGGCGCCGGGCTGGGCAATTGCATCGTTGTTGAGCAGCACGATGTCGGCGTCGGGCCGGGCCTGCGCGATGCCCATGTTGACGGCGTGGGTAAAGCCGTAGTTGCGCCCCAGCGGCAGGAAGCGGATCCGCCCGGCATCGGCCTCGGATTGCAGGTAGTCGACGACCGGTGGCGCGGAGTCGTTGTCGACCACGATCACCTCGAGCTTCTCCTTCCAGTCGCGCGCCTGAAGCGCCTCGAGGCAATCACGGATATCATCGAGCGACTGCCAGTTGGGAATTACAACCGTGACCGGCCGGGTCAGCTCGGCCTTATCGGCCGTCTCCAGTTCCAGCCGCCGCCGTTCGAGCTGGCGACTGCGGACCTGTTGCAGGTCTCCCGCGAAGCTCGCATTTGCAGTGATCGCGTTCTGCGCCCGGTCAAAGTGGTAATGGCACAGCAGAACTGGCACTGAATAGACCCGCCCCAGATCGGTAGCGCGAAGCACCAGATCATAGTCGACGAAGCGCCGCAGGCTCTCATCGAAGCCGCCGAGGCGTTCAAGAAAGGCTTTCCGGTGTGCGAAGACGTTGTTGTCGACATAGTTATGGTTTTCGAGCAGCGCCTTGTTGAAATGCCCGTAGCGCACCGCGAGCGGCTCGGTCGAGCCACCGCGAAACAGCATTACGCCGGAATAGATCGCATCCGCATCGGGCAACTCCTCGAAGGCGCCAACGGTGGCGGCGAGATAGCGGGGATCCCAGGCATTGTCAGTGTCGAGATAGGCGATGATCTCGCCCCGAGCCTCCTTGAGCGCCGTATTGCGCGCAACAGTGACGCCCCGGTTCCGGTCGAGCTCAATCAGCTTGATCCGGGGATCGGAGATCCCACGCACCACCTTGGCGCTGCCGTCCTCGCTGCCATCATCCACCACGATCAGCTCGAAATTGCCGTAGCTTTGCGCCAGCACTGAGGCGATCGCCGCTTCGACCAGATCCGCCCGGTCGTACATTGGCATGACTACCGAGATAAAGGGTGGCTCTTGCAGCGCCATCGCGCGGCGCGACAGCCGCTCGGCAATGCCTTCCATTACAGCGAAGGCCCTCTTGTCCTCCTCCATAAAGGGCGCTTCGATCACCGGGTCGGTCATCGAGTGCTTTAGGAACTCTTGGAAGGTCGCGTAGTCACGCTTGGGTGGCGTCCACGAACAACTGCGCCTGAAGACCTCCCGCCCGGTCTCCTTGTCGATGAGCGCAACTTCGTGCGGCTTGCCATCCATCAGCTTGCCGGGCACCGACACCGAGAAGGCATGCCAGCCTTGGTTAACGCCGTTATCCCTGATGTCGGATCGAAATCCGATCGCCTCGACCTCGATCTCGATATCTTCCGTGCGCAGTAGACCGACCCGCGGTGCAGGATCTCCTGGGCGGGCGAGCCAGCCATTGATCGAGCGCCGGTTGGGCCGCAGCTCTAATCCGCCGCGAACGGGCTTTGGATCAAAGAGCTTCTCGGGCAGGTCGAGATCGCACAGCAGGTCGGATAGCATTCGTTTCTCACGCAATCCGCTCTCAGGAAATCCTGGTCCGAACGTTGTGCTCTGGTCCGGCGCTTCGACATCGATGAGACGGACCTTGCCGCCGAGCAGGGTCGGCATCAGGCCAAACAGGCGCTCCAGCGCATGGGCAATGGTGCCGTCATCCGTATAGGCGGAGGTGGAGAACTCGATCCCGCGGGTCGCCTCGAGCACCCGAGCGAGCACCTTGGAGGACATCCAGAAGCAGGTGCCGCCAATAAAGCCCCAGTCCTCCCGCTCAACATCGAAGCCGCCGAGCACATCGCCGAAGGTCTCGCGCAGCGTGGCCGCGTTCTTCCAAATGTAGGTTGGACCGTGCAGGTAGAGCTGCCGCGGTCCCGACAGCATGAGATTGGGGTCACGCCGGAAGGCTTTGATGGTCTGCGCCACTTGGTTACGGCCCCCGAGCGTGCCGCGTAGCAGCGCATGGCGCCAACGCTCCGGCTCCTTCATGCCCTTCTTCGTATGGATCTTGCAAATCGCGGCATAGCGGGTGAGGTCGTGCTGTCGCGCCAGCGCGATGAGCGCGCCGAGATCCTGCCCAGCATTCGGGATAGACATCAGGATCGCGCCCGGAAAGCTTTTCTCGAGGAACCGGACGGCATCGGCGGAGAACGTCTCGGGATAGGTGACGAAACGGTCGGCATCTTCGGGAAAATTCCCGACATAGGAGACGATCTCGTCGACAACATCAAGGTGGAAGGCATGCACGACCAAAGCGATCTGCCCAACATCGGGGTGGGGCTGATGACCTTCTTCCCGGCCGTGCTCGAGGTAGTCAATCAGCGGGTTCATGCCGGTCTCGATGAGTTCAGGCCGCTGCTCCAGATAATATGCGGTACTGAAGCTCTCGGAGGGATCACGGCGCAGGAGCGTGCCGAGCCTCAGGAAGTGCTCGAAGGGCGGGAGGCCGACCTTCGAGACGTCGGGGTAGGTCGCCTGATACCATTGTGCATCGAAGAGCCCGAGAGAGACGGCCTCGTTCTCATAGTCCCTGCCCGGTTCCTTCATGATGCCGCCTCTGGATGCCGTTTTGTTGCCTATTACCGGCTGGCCTCCTTCAAGGCAAACGCGTCCGCAGCGACCGGAGCCGGTGGCATCCAGCTCAGAACCTCGTCGAAATAGGGTCTCAGAAACGGCAAGCCGGGCGGATTGTGGCCCAGAGCTTCGTCCGCGCCGATCTCCAACCGGATCCGGGCGGGGTGCAGGTCCGTCAATTCTGAAAGAAACGGCACCACGTGGCGATCGTAGTGATAGCCGTCATGGATGTTTTGCCAGATGAGCGAATGCGGCACGTGGCCAGCCTGACGGAGCAGGGTCGCCAAGTGGAACCGGCTCTTGAAATGAGATTCGAGGCCCATGACGCTCATTCCTCCGAACCCATGGCGCGTGAGGTTCGCGATCTCGCTCAAGGCATGAAAGCGCAGCAGGTTGGTCTGGGGATTTACGGCGAAGGCCAAACTGCCGGGAAGATGTCCGGCGAAGCCGATCGAGGCGAAGCCGCCCGCGCTCGAGCCGAAGAAGAGCGTGCGCTCGGCCGGAACACCCAGTTTCGTCAGGAGCCGTGCCAGGAACTCGGCTATTTCGAGAAGGTAATGACACTGTCGCGTGCCCGTGAACCAGCCGACGCCAAAGTCCTCTCCCAATTTGAGCGTCGGGTCGGTCAGGCTGATGCCGATCCCTCCCAATTGGGAAAGCCAACTTGTCCTCTGGAAGTAGGGGATCGGGAAGGTCTTGCGATCGAGGTAGCCGGGGCTGAAGATGAGGGCGCGCCGTTCCTGTGAAGGGACGAAGTAGAGATCGAGTACGAAATTCTCGAAACGGACCGCGTAGTGGCCTTCTGCGACGAAGCGCTCCGTTTCAGAACTCGTGACTTCGAAGCGGTCGATCTGCATGTCGGTATCTTTCGTGCTCTTGGCAGGCGGTATGTCGGGAGGGTTACAGGGACAAGCCGGGAAGTGCGACCTTTCCCTCCCGTCCTGCTAACCCATCCTGAAGGGCCTGCTCGGCGATATACTCGTAAAGAGGAAGTTCCAGCGGCGCTCTCTCTGCCACCTTATTTAAGGCATCGGCCACGAAGCCGTGTCTAAGGCGTGATAGACTCGGATAGGGGTTCTGCACGCCCATCCAATTTGCAAAAAGCAGGAAGTTTCGCACATAGTAGTAGAGGAAATGACGGGCCGGGATGCCGCCCGCACCGGAGGCCTTGTGATGAACGAGGTGCAGGTCGGGCAGCACCATGCAGCGTACCCCCTTTCGGCGACCTGCGATCAGCCAGTGAGTTTCTTCGAAATAGAGAAAGTAGTGCTCGGGAATTGGCCCCAGCCGGGGCAGCGCTGAGCATCGGATGAACAGAGCGGCGCCGGTGAGACAATCGACCTCATAGGGCGCGGTAGGTAGGTCGGAGGCTGTCCTACCTGCGAGGAGGTGTCCTGTAGCAAAGCCGTCTTGAAGCGATACGAAGGAGCCCGCCGTGGCGATCCGGTCGCGGTTGGTGCCCCGGAAGATGACGGGGCCGAACACGTCGATATGGGGAAACTGCTCCGCCGCGGACAGAAGCCGGTCGAGCGCCGCGGCGTCGGCCTCCATGTCGGGATTCAGTATCCAGACGAACTCATGGCCTTGCGCGGCGATCCGTGAAAGGCCGATGTTGTTGCCGGCGGCATAGCCGAGATTCTCCTTCGCACGCAGCACGGTCACGTCCGGCAGGGCAGTCGACAGCTCCGCCACGCCCAGGCCGGGGCTGTCGTTGTCCACCACGTAGATGTCGACGTCGCGAGACGTCGATGCCCTGAGCGTCGACACCAACTGCCGCGTATCGTCCAGAGAGTCGTAGCACAGCACCAGCACCGCCACCCGCGGCGGTCGGCCGAGCCTCCTCAGTTTCCCGGCGAGGATATGGCTGGACGCCGCGAGGGGTGCAAAAACAGGCATAGCATGTTCTGATCCATGGGCTGCCTTGAATGCAAGGCCATCCCTGCCCGGACGCTGTCAGTCCGGGCAGGGGGCGATCAGCCGATATCCGACAGAAAACGCCCGTAATCGTTCTTTTGAAAGAGCTTTGCACGATCCCGCAGGGCCGCCGAGTCGATCCAGCCGGAACTAAAGGCGATCTCATCTGGGCTGCCAGTTTGCAGCCCCTGCCGCTTCTCGAGCGTGCGGACGAAGTTGCCCGCGTCGAGTAGCGATCCATGCGTGCCGGTGTCGAGCCAAGCATAGCCGCGACCCATACGCTCGACCGAAAGCTTGCCCTCGTTGAGATAACTTTCGAGTAGGGTCGTGATCTCCAATTCGCCACGCGCCGAAGGCTGCACGGAACGGGCTCGCTCCGAGGCGGAGCAGTCGAGGAAATACAGGCCGGTTACGGCATAGTTGGAGGGGGGCACCTCAGGCTTTTCGATGATCGAACGGGCCCGCCCGCGCTCATCGAAATCGACCACGCCATAGCGTTCGGGATCGGCCACGTGGTAACCGAACACGGTGCCGCCCTCGGTGCGGGCATCCGCTTGCGCCAGCACTTCGGGCAGACCGTGGCCGAAGAAGATGTTGTCGCCCAGCACCATGGCGGAGGGGGCTCCGGCCAGGAAATCCTCGGCCAGGATATAGGCTTGCGCCAGACCATCGGGGCTAGGCTGCTCGATATAGGTGAGCGAGATGCCCCACTGGCTGCCGTCACCGAGCAGGCGCCGGAACTGCATCTGGTCCTCGCGGGTGGTGATCACCGCGATCTCGCGGATGCCGGTCAGCATCAGCACCGACAGCGGGTAGTAGATCATCGGCTTGTCGTAGACCGGCAGGAGCTGCTTCGAGACCCCCATGGTGATCGGGTAGAGCCGCGTGCCGGACCCACCGGCGAGAATGATGCCCTTGCGTCGTGTCATAGTGTTCGTCCTGGCTGGGTAAAGGCGGGAAACAGGCGGTCGCCGTTTCCGAATTTCTGGTCGTAGAGAACGATGTCCTCGGCATAGAGCCGGGCGACATGTTCAATCAGCACGGCATCGTAGAGATCGGTACTACGGGGTATCCGTCCCTCACGGCGTAATGCCGCGAGTTCGTGTAGCGGCATGTCGGCGCAGATATCGCGCGGTGCGTCTGGCGACTGCTTCCATGTTTGGCTCGTGGCATGGTTAGTCAGCCCGCGCGCGTCATGCACGGAAATTTTGGCCCGGTTCTCAATTTCGGGGATGGCTTGAGCGAAACCTTCCAGCGCGTAATAGGCGTCATATTCCTCGTAGACGAGGAAATCGATCTGCGGTCGCCAGTGGATGTTCGCCCGCAGCATCGATGTGTCAGAAATTGCCATAACGAAATCACGGAAGCTCAGTTTATCCGGGTCCAGTTTGTCACGCGTCAACCGGTGCAACGCCCAGAACTCTTGTGTCCTACTAAGGATCTTGTCGAGAAAGCAGCTTGCGAGACGGCGGTGCGGACAGCGAAGGATCACGAAGCTGAAGGGCGCTGTTACCAACTCGCGCAGGCTAGCTTGAAAAGTGTGGTTATTAGCGTGGATCCAGCTCCATTGTTCCGGCCCTGAAATGCAACCGTTCGCTAGAGCGAGACTGTACCTCATGGTCGAACAGCCGTTCTTAGGAATGAAGCTGTAGACGCTGCCGCTGTCATAGGCCACGAGCGCGTGCGCCGCGGCGAAACCATGGGCGGAATTGGCCGTCAGTGGCATCACAGATGCCCCGGAGTGGCGGAGCTGGCGGCCCATCCTCAGTCCTTTCACACCTGTTCCAGGACACAGTCGAGCCCAATGCGCCAGTCCGGACGCTCAAGGTTGAAAGCAGCCTTAGTCGTGCGACAGTCGAGCCGGGAGTTCAGTGGTCGCGGCGCGGGAGTGGGATAATCGGCGCTGGGGATCTCCTCGATATGGCAATCGATTCCGGCCCGCGCCATGATCTCGCGCGCGAAACCGGCCCAGCTGGTGTCCGGCGCGCCCGAGAAATGATAGGTCCCGCTCTTTCCCGGATCAGCGGCAAGCACCTCCGCGATGGTTGCGCAAGCATGTGCGATGGCGTCGGCCGGGGTCGGGCCGCCGACCTGGTCGGCTACCACGCGCAGTGCGTCGCGCTCTGCGCCGAGCCGCAGCATTGTCCTCACGAAATTAGCGCCATGCGCCGAGAAAACCCATGACGTACGCAGCACGGCCCAGCCGGCCGGGTTCGCGGCCGTTGCCACGCCTTGCTCGCCCGAAAGCTTGGTTCGTCCATAGGCGCCGAGCGGTGCCGTGACCGCATCGGTCGCAAAGGGCGTCTCACCAGCGCCGTCGAAGACGTAGTCGGTCGAGATATGTACGAAGGGCAGCCCCGTCTCAGCCGCCAGCCGGGCCAGCGCGGCGGGCGCTTCGGCGTTGAGCGTTTGCGCCGCCTCCTCCTCGGTCTCGGCCGCGTCCACGGCGGTCCAAGCGGCGGCGTTGATCAGCGCATCGGGGCGGAAAGCCTCCACCGCGCGGCGCACTGCCCCCATCGCCGCGTCGGGCTGCGAGAGGTCGGCCTCGGCGCGGCCTAGGCAGCGGATCTCGTAGCCCTCGCCCGACAGCTGGGCCAGCTCACGCGCGACCTGGCCCGAGTGGCCGAGAACCAAAAGCCGCATCACGCCGCCCCCCGACCGGTGCCGAGGCGCTGGCCCACGCCGTCGCGAGCTTGCAGCGGCCGCCACCAAGCCTCGTTGTCGAGATACCACTGCACTGTGCGCTTGAGCCCTTCCTCGACCGTCACCGAAGGCCGCCAGCCCAGCTCCTCGCGGATACGGCTAGGGTCGATCGCGTAACGCGCGTCGTGACCGGGCCGATCGGCGACGAAAGCGATCTGGTCAGCATAGCGGCCCGCTGACTTAGGCCGGATCTCGTCGAGGATGGCACAGAGCGTGCGGACCAGCTCGAGGTTTGTCCGCTCGTTCTCGCCACCAATATTGTAGCTGCGACCCAAAACGCCCTTTTCCAGAACGGTGAGCAGCGCATCGGCGTGATCCTCGACATAGAGCCAGTCGCGGATGTTCTCGCCCTTGCCGTAGATCGGCAGCGGCTTGCCTGCGAGTGCGTTGAGGATAACCACCGGCACCAGCTTTTCGGGGAAATGGTAGGGGCCGTAGTTGTTCGAGCAGTTGGTGAGCACGACCGGCAGCCCGTAGGTTTCGTGCCAAGCTCGCACCAAATGATCTGAGGCAGCCTTCGATGCCGAGTAAGGCGAACGCGGGTCATAGGGCGTATCTTCGGTGAACTTCACCTCCGGATTAGCGGGCAGCGAGCCGAACACCTCATCGGTCGAGATGTGGTGGAAGCGGAAGCCATCAGGTCGGCCCGCCTGCACCCACCAGACGCGCGCCGCCTCTAGCATGTTGTAGGTGCCGGTAATATTGGTCTCAACGAAGTCGCCGGGCCCATCGATTGAGCGGTCGACATGGCTCTCGGCCGCGAGGTGCATCACCGCGTCGGGGGCATGTTCAGTGAAGATCCGGTTGAGCGAGGCCCGATCGCGAATATCGGCCTGCTCAAAGGTGTAAAGCGGACTATCCGCCACGGGCGCGACGTTGTCGAGGCAGGCGGCATAGGTTAGCGCATCGAGATTGACAACTTGGTGCCCCCGCGCGACCGCAAGTCGCACCACGGCTGAGCCAATGAAGCCGGCGCCCCCTGTAATCAGAAGCTTCATGCTTGCCTCTCTTTTTCCCAAGGAAACGATCCCTCATAAGCGAAAGGACTTTCAATTTCCGCCAATCGCAGCGCAGCGGCGTCCTTTCCCGAAAGCACTGGCATGCCAGAAAGCGGCCACTCAATTTCGAGGTCGCGATCGTCCCAAGCTATACCTGCGTCGCAATCCGGCGCATAGTAGTCCGAGCATTTGTAAACGATCTCGGTATTAGGTTCGAGTGTGACGAAACCATGTGCGAAGCCAGCAGGCACCAAAAGCTGCTTACCGTTTTCGAAGCTCAACTCCACCCCCACCCAGCGGCCATAAGTTGGTGAACCACGTCGGATGTCCACCGCCACATCATAAAGCCGTCCCCGCCCGCAGCGCACCAACTTTGTCTGGGCGTGCGGTGGGGTCTGGAAGTGCAAGCCACGCAGTGTGCCGGTTTGTGCTGAGAGCGAGTGGTTGTCCTGCACGAAGTCAAGGTCGATGCCAGCCTTGGCCAAGCAATGGCGGGACCAGCTCTCTGAGAAAAACCCACGCGCGTCGCCATGACGGGTAGGAGTTAGGACGAGAACGCCAGGAAGGGAAGTCTGTTCAATCTGCAAGCTGTTAAACCCAGTTTTTAAGTGCAGTATCCGCTTAGCAATTATCCGAGGAGATGTCACTCAGTAAAAGCTGACTTTGAATTGCTCAGCCTTGATAATTATTTTAGTCATGGAGCAAACTTTTTATCAGCGACCGTAACGCCAGGCAGTGGTGGTGATCAGCGCAATTGATAATAAGCATAACTGAGCGCAATTAACAGAAAAATTTACAGCAATGATTTTTATTGCATTCAATTTAAAGCGATATTAGGCTGCTTTCGCAGATCATCGAAAGCACGCAGCTCGTTTACAAGAGCACCAAACTGGCTGACTGGGATCATATTAGGCCCATCACTTGGCGCATTGTCAGGATCTTCATGCGTTTCAATGAACAATGCTGAAACACCCACAGCGCATGCGGCGCGCGCTAGAACGGGCGCGAACTCACGTTGGCCGCCAGAGGAGTTGCCTTGGCCACCAGGTTGCTGAACAGAATGGGTAGCGTCGAATACTACCGGCCACCCGGTATCTGCCATTGTCGGTAGGCCCCGGAAATCAGTAACGAGCGTATTGTATCCAAAGGAAGTGCCGCGCTCGCAGAGCATGATATTTTTGTTGCCAGTCGACGCAACCTTTTCTGCCACGTTTCCCATATCCCAGGGCGCGAGGAACTGGCCTTTCTTAATGTTAACCGCCCGACCTGTTCGACCTGCTGCGAGCAGCAGGTCGGTCTGGCGACATAAGAAGGCTGGAATCTGCAGTACGTCGCAGACCTCGGCAGCTTGGACGCAATGCTCAGGCTCATGTACATCCGTCAGCACGGGTACGCCAAACTCCTCGCGAATCCGACCTAAGATCTCCAAACCCCTTTCCATCCCGAGTCCACGATGGGTTGCGAGTGAGGAACGGTTCGCTTTGTCGTAGCTAGCTTTAAAAATGAAGCGTGTGCCGCTTTGCGCGCAGGCTTCAGCAATACGATCAGCCATCATCCGCGCATGCTCGATACTTTCGAGCTGGCAGGGGCCGGCAATTAGCGAAATTGGAGCATTGCCGCCAATGGCGATATCGCCGATTTTGACAGTGCGGGTGCTAATGGGGTGCATTAAGAGTCCTTCAAGACGGTTTCGATCCGGGCCACATCCTCGGGGTTGTTCAATTCCCAGAATACCCGATTACGGGCTTCGACAGTTACGCAACGCACGGGGCACCCATTCTCGAGAAAGCGCAACTGCTCGAGCCCCTCGAGCCTCTCGATTTCCCCTTCGGGCCATTCAGCATACGCGCGCAATGCTGTAGGCCGGTAGGCATAGACGCCAACGTGGTGGTAGACGGGGAGCCCAGACTGGCACCGGGCGGAGGGCGATAGGTAGGGCAACACCTCCTTGGAGAAGTACATTGCTCTCTGATTTCGGTCGAACACAGCGGTTGTTCCACCGACACGGCCAGCGGCTCGGTCCTCTAGGAAGTGAGCAAGCGTGGTTTCATCGCAGCGTAGAACTGGAGTTGCCACCTGCGCATCGCCATCTGAACCCATAACCGCAATCAGATCTTCAACGAACCATGAGGGGGTGAGCGGCGCATCGCCTTGAAAATTTACCACAAGGTCAGGGCTCTCGCTGAGAACATTCAACGCAGCAGCACAGCGCTCAGTACCGTTTCGGCAGTTTTCCGGTGTCATAAGGACATCCGCCCCGAACCCCTCAGCGGCTTCGCGGATACGTTCGTCGTCAGTGGCTACATAAACCGCATCTACCCCTCCTACTTGGCAAGCGGCCTCCCAACTCATCTGTATCAGACTTTTGCGGGAGCCATCTGGCTGGCTCAGTGCGGCCAGCGGCTTACCAGGATAGCGTGTTGACGCATATCGCGCGGGGATCACAACAACAGTTTTCATTCAAACCTCAGTCTCAGGCGACCCCTGCGCGCAGGCAGTCATGGATATGTAGCACACCGATGGGGCGTGCCTCCGCGTCGATCACCATGAGAGCGGAGATTTTACGCTCGTTCATCAAGGACAAGGCCGTAGCCGCCAAAGTATCGGCCGGGACTGTGCTGGGATTGATGTTAGCGACCTCGCCAGCTTGCTGTGCCATCAGCGTCGTCATATTACGCCGGAGGTCTCCGTCGGACACTACGCCAATCAACTTCCCATCACAAACAACTCCGGCAATACCGAAGCCCTTTGATGTCATCACTAAGAGCGTCTCGCTCATTGACGTCCCGACATCGACCAGTGGCACCTCAGTGCCACCGTGCATCAATTGGCCAACCGTCGCCATTTGGGCCCCAAGCCGCCCACCTGGGTGAAAAACGCGAAAGTTCTCGGGCCGGAAACCACGCTGCTCCATAAGAGAAACGGCAAGGGCGTCGCCGAGCGCCAACGTCAAAGTAGTCGAGGTAGTTGGAGCCATGCCAATAGAGCAAGCTTCAGGAAAGGCCGGAAGAGTCAATCGATAATCTGCGGCCTTCATAAGCGTACTCGTAGGTCGAGAGGATATTGCCACCATAGGCACTGAAAAGCGACGGGTATGAGCGACGATATCGCGTAACTCAACTGTTTCCCCACTATTAGATATCAAGAGACACATGTCGTTTCGAGCGATCATCCCAAGATCGCCGTGACTAGCCTCGGTAGCATGCACAAAATACGAAGGTGTTCCGGTAGAAGACAGCGTAGCTGAGATCTTGCGGCCAATATGACCGGATTTACCAACGCCAGATACGATAACTCGACCATCAGACTTAGATATTATATCAACAACATCTTCAAAATCTTCAGGCATATTGTCAGCCATGAAGAGTATTGCCTCGGCTTCCGTTCTAAGAACATTCCGCCCGATATCCATAGACGACCGGATGCTACATTTAAGATCCTTCAAGGCAACAACTCCAAGGCATCAACGATTTGCTCACGCCCCGTTCGAACTTATAGGGGGCTTAAACTGGTTACACGCCTATGCTTGGCATGGCAACTAGCTCCGAGGCATAGAGTTAGATGATTAAATGATATGCCGCCGCGCAGTATTCATGACGACTTGCGAAGGGCTTCACATTGGTAGCAGGCTTCATCGCATCTTGGCGGTAGCCGTCAATCAGTGGGCAGAGCCTCACAAGGTTACAGGGCTGATACCAGAAACCTAGAGCAGGCGATAAAAAGGGCCCCGGCCGATCAACCGCGATGTCCGAGCTTCGATCTACTAAGATAAAAGTGACACCCCGTAATGTCACCTTCTCTCCACGAATAGCAATCGAAGTATGGAAGGCAAAGAAAACCAATAAAAGTTGAGCCATTCAAATCAACATGAAGTCTAAGGGGGGGGCGGCAATTGAACGAAAGAAGAGGTTCTTGAGGGGGTAAAGATAGAAGATAATCGATCAAGTAGTGATGAAGAATCTCCATCAGGCGGAGAACTGTGATACTCCTACCTCGACCACAGCCTTTATGCCGTTCCAATTAGGTTCGCCTCGCAAGCCAATCTCTATGAGGTCCCGCATCTCATAATCTTCCAAGCCTCGACACCAGTGCGCACGAGGCTCGCTCATCGCTGATAGCGAGGAAACGGCACGCGGGCTTGTGAAAGTCCCATTCCCAAACATCTGGGATATGCTAGGCTCCCAAGGAATATACGCCACCTTCGGACTGATGGGTGAGGACATCACATTGTTCTTGAAGTAAGGATTGTTACTGGAAAAGCTACCAATGTCTTCTTCAAAAGACACGACAAGAACATAATCGAAGTAGTAAGGTTTGAAGTCCTGGGTGATGGGTCTTCCATTGGCGAAGCCCGTAGGCCTGATGAAAATTCCTGCGCTTTCAAACGCCTTAATTCCAGAAATACCTAGAACTCTTCTAAGGGTATCAACCCAAACAGAGTTCCCGGAAATTAAAAGTGAACCACCGAGAGAGAACCTGCTAAACTCCTTCATGTACATGTCTAATGTCGATTGCCGAGCAACATCAAAGGCCTTAGATACCCCCATGCCATTAAAAATAATATTTGAAAGAAAGTTGTAGCCAACGTGGGTCGGGTGCAGGCTATCATCAAGATATAGCCTAGAAATCTCACCTAGCGGATAGTCAAAGAGGTCGCGCATCTCCACGACATTACTCTTTCGAAATTTACCGGGAAAGGACTTGCCCCACGAGGGGTGATTGTACTCTCCTGCGATAACATATCGACCTTGAAGCATGTCAATTGCGCGGCGCCCAACCATATCCCAGTAGATTAATTTTACGGACTCCCCGAAGGTGGCGACATAATAGTCAAGCGCTTCTTCGACCTTTAGCGCTAGGAGCCTGTCGCTATTTGTGTTTATTAGATCTCTCCTAATTGACGAATGCCCATCCACAAATGTGTCGCTCCCATTCTGGCTGGGGTCATCAAAAATGGAATTTCCAAAGCGATAATCTCCTATCAACAGGTAGATATCTGAGTTGCCCGGCTCAAAGGACCTGCAAACTTCATTTCTAATGGAAGCAGACCACATTGGTGCTCCGCCAAACCCCACCATCACGACCTCGGCATCAGCGTGCGGCAATGCTCCCTTTGCGATGTTTGACTTCCACCTCTGAATATGTGAGGGGCCAGCAATAATGGTCTTTCTCATGGCGGGAGTCATTCTCGCTATTTAAGTTCACACGGTCGCGTCGGGCAATATCTATAAGGAGCACCTCATTAGAGTGGGGAGTAAAGGTGGCGGGCAGTGCTGATTGAAGGCACAATATCTACAATGTTTGCGACAGCATTGATTTCATCGTCAGAAGCAATCAGTAATTTTAGTTTTGTAGGGTCTAGGTTTTTAATATCACCCGAGCTGAATCGCAAAATGAAGCCAGCATTTATCCCAACCGGAGGCATGCCAATCTTGGAGGCTACATCTCGGCGGGGATGCAAAAATAACTCCGGAGGGCTAAATACATTGTCCTCATAAACGAGAGAAACGTTTAAGTTAGCCTTCGTGTTTGACGGCAACACAGCCCAGCCGGATACAGAAACATCGCTACTACTGATACTTATCTCATCCACATGGTGCCTAATATTATTGTCTACCTTAAAGCGAGTGTGTGTTTCGCGTTTGGCATTTGAAAGTATGATGCGATATTCATCAAACTCAATTCTTGATGGGTATACAATATTCGTCTTGTTCTCGGATCGACATTCTGCATCGATTGCTGTTGCGCCGTGATTCGTAATGGCCAGTAGCTTCACTATTTCGCCATTGAAAATGGTTCGATTGACCTGGTTATTAATTGTATAGCCGAGATTATCATACACTGCTTGGAGGCTTTGCCGCACGTCAACCCGCAGTTTTGGCGCCGCCATTCCGATTATCCTGTTGTCCAACAGGGCAAAAATACGCTTTAATGGTTCTCCCGTTAAGGGAGAAAGAGCCCAGCCGCTGCAGCTAAATTTGCCGCCGATGTATCTACACGAATCAACATGAAACCGCAGGCCGTTGTTTGCGGCAATAGGAAGGAAGTGTTCTGACCCAGGAATGGATATATTCTTTGTGTCAAAATCAATTGGGGAGTTTTTAGCTGCGGCAGCTTCAAAAGCTGCTAGTGATCTGAGGTCAATCATTATGCAATTGCCGTAGATTTGCGCAGGAAGTCCTTATTGTGCCAGGTATCCCAAGCGCAAGTTTCCATCATTGAGTCGAGCCATTCCAGGCCGGACGGGTCGCTAAATTGGTTCCAGAGCTGGAGTCGCTTGACGAGTTCCTCTCCCAGCCTGCGCGCTAGCGGAAAGGCACATGCTAGCATATAGCTTGCAATATACCTACGGTTTTCGAGGAATGCCTGATCGAGTTCTTGGTCTACAAAGCATCTTATTGCTTCGGAAATAGTTGGCAGCCCGGACTGCGGTGCGTAGCACGCCTGGCCCATTACGACGACTGGAGTTTCTAGCATAAGCGCCTCAAATCCAGCACTGCTATTGTTGGTAACTACCAAGTCAACAGCCTTCAGCATCGGCAGATACTCTTCTTGCCCATCATCTTCTGAAAGGACCAATACCTCTGAATACTTCATATACTTCTGAAGGATCTTCTTCTGCTCACGCATCACAAACCCCCCTCGCATTTTTGCATGAGGGTGTGGTTTTATTATTACTCCGAACCCGGCGCGAAGGAGGGGTTCAATGGCGGCACTCGCAAACTCTTCAACCGTCCTGTATTTCGAGTATAGAAGTTGGTTTGCATCGTCAGCAAGCTGCAACGGTACAAATGCTTTCCTCCCAGGGCGATCTAGAAACGCACGAACGTTTTGGCTCAGTGGATGAAATAGAGCGTTAGGTAGAACGGTATTTTGAACTCCTCTTGCAAATTCCTCATTTTGCAGCAGCGGTAGAAGCCGTAGCGGTAATGGGCTAAGTATGCTTTTTATATGTGATATATCCATATGCGCAACGCTAGCCATGCCATTGACGCCCACTGGATCGATAAGTACCGAGTTGAGAAATGGTGCTCGCATACTGGCTAGTTCAAAAAATACGATCTTCGCGCCAAGCTTTCGGGCAGCTTCGCGAGCGGGCATGCTCTCTCCCCAGCAAACGATCACGTCGTAATTGTACTCCTCTCTTTTTATCCTCTCCAGTAGCGAGACGTACGATTTAGTTATGGTCGCCTCTGGGTCGGTCATTAGGGAGATCCAGTCATTTAGACCCTCCCCCATCCAAAGACGAGCTTGCGACTCTATCATGGTTTGTTCATCAGTGGTTGGCTGTAGTATAAACGGCCAATCGCTGTAGTTCGCATCAAAGTCCGCAGTTGATACAAAGTGGTTTGAGAATACCCTAGCTTCGACTTCATCGAATTGCGGCTTGCCGGAGAAGTTTATCTCCCTCGCTATATCACGGAATCTGTTGTAGGGCATTTTGTGAGCCGTGAAGGAATCTCGTATTCCATGCGGCTCTACGTAGAATAGAATTTTCATTCTCGCCTCATGTGCGATCTTTGTTTAAATTCGGCTTAGAAAGGACGTCAGTTTGTCCGCTTCAACTGTACTCGAGTAGCTTTCTCTTATTCGGGATTGCTGCTGCTCAGTTATCTCTTTTGATGTAGGAAGATTTACGGCTTGTATTATTGCCTTGTGCCATTCATCCCAGTTTTCGACTGGAATTAGTCGTTTATCGGCGATTCGCATGATGTCAGGGATGGGAGTTGCGGCAGTACTTGCGCCTACCAGCGCGGCTTCTAGGTATTTTATCCCCGATTTCGATTCTGTGAATGGGTTGACGTGGAGGGGCGCAATAGTTGTTGAGCATGTGGCATAGGCCATTATCATTTCCGCGTAGCTCATTCGCGGAGTCGTAACTACTCGCCCTGTTTCTCGTAATACTTTGGGCACATTTATGGTCTCTACGCAAAAAAACTCGGCATTACTATCTTTTAGAGCTCGTGCTAGCTGAGGGGCGATAGCAAGCAGGTCGGGCCCGTGGCTTGCGCCTCCGGCGAAATAACCTATGCGTCGAGGAACACGATCTATTGTTTCCGTGCTTAGCTTTGCTAGTGAGAACATTTCTTCGGATACTGAGTTATACATAATATGTACTTTGCTCTGCGGTAGAGCTTTCTCAATTCTTTCCGATAGTACGTCGGTTGACGATATAAATGTATCGAAGAAGTACATCGCCTGAGCGTAATTGTATGGCCTTGATGCGAGGATCTTGTGTTGGGGGGCATTTAGTCCGCGGAAGTTCGATTGCCGTAACATTTCAATGTCGAAGAATAGATCGTCGTAAGAAGCTATGCAGGGCAAATTTAGCTTGTCGGCCGCGTCATATAGTTTTAAAAAAGAGTCTGAGAATTGCGGCCGAAAGAATATTGTATAGTCGTACTCTGTAAGGTTTTCTAGTTTCGCGTTTTGGTAGTGTATTACAGTAGTTGTAATACCTCGACGTCGCAGAGCTTCTGCCGGGTGGAAGCAGCGGTAGAACACTGAAGGGTCGGCGTATATCTTGTCTTGTGGATACGAGCTCCACACTAGAAAAAGAACTCTCATATTTACTTCTCTTTACCCCCGGAGATAGTCTGTGCGAATGTTTTCTCTAAGTCTGAGTTGGCCGCTTGGGGAGCTGTTATCGCAATTTGGGCGATAGGGCAATTAATGCAGTTATCGTATCATCGTCATGCCGCCAGCCTGGTTCTTTACGCGGATCTCCGTTAAGATTCTTTCGATATTTCTGAGTTATCCATGGAGCTTCTCGTGCGCTTTATAGTAGATGACTGATCGGCTCTTTAATTGCCTCGAGGCCATGGCTGTGCCGAACGTATGAGTTTAAAAAGGCTCGAAGGTGCAGTGGTTGGCGAAGATTGTGGCCCGGCGCTTCGGTCGTTGCGAGATTCGATTTCTCCGCGCCCGAGGCGCTTACCGTCCAATCCTCCTTCATTTTTCACTTCGTCAGAACCCAAAATTATTCTTCGGCGGTGTCTCAGGAAACCTTGGGTCGGTGGAGCATTCGTGTCGATAGACACTCGCCCAAGCTTTTATACGCTACCGTGCCTGAAGCGTGATCTGCTTCACTGATCTTCATTAACAGCTGTTTCACGCATTCACTCCCTCTGCGCTTGCGGGAGCGGTAGGCGAGGAGGGTTAATCGGCAGACCGTACTAGAAGAACGTCCTGCTGCAGAATTTCTGATAATACGGGTTCTCGACCAATCTTTAATCATGGCTTCGTCTGAAAGCCGGTAGACGTGCTGGAGGTAAGAAGATAAGCCCAGTACAGTGTCGCTGGATGCCCGACTGAAGATATAAAGGACCCGGCCCATTTACGCTTGAAGAATTCTGCATGGATCAGCTCTGCGAACGTTGCTTGCTCATTCTGAAGATTGATCAAGTCGGTCAGGTGGAGCCGCAAAGGCTGGTCCTGCTCTTTAGTGCGAGGCTTCATCACGGCTCCGAAATTCGCGAGGTTTCGAGACACCGCTTACGAAATCCTATAGCCCCTCACCACTCTCTTGAAAAAGTCTGTAAAATTAGTCGTTTGTGTGGTGATTGGAGCGAACCAATCAGGGCTTCGATATAAGATATGTTACATCCATACAACCCTGTTCTTCGTCCGTCGTGAGATGATTTGGGACACGATGGCCTGATGTTGACCGGAGGGTCTGGCTCGTTCGGGTTTCGGTTCATGCCGCCGTCTGGCGATGCAGCGAGTGGCGCTTTTCGATCGTCCTGCCTTTGATTTCCTTTCGCTGATTGAGGATGGTTTCGGCCCTGCCGAGATAGACGTCGGCAGGTGCGAGATTGCCGAGGCTCTGGTGGTAGCGGTGATGGTTGTAGTGGTCGATGAAGGCCGCCACGGCCTCCTCGAGCGCTCCGGGCAGGTAGTAGTTCTCGAGCAGGATGCGGTTCTTCAGGGTCTGGTGCCAGCGCTCGATCTTGCCCTGGGTCTGGGGGTGGTTCGGGGCGCCGCGCACATGGTCCATGCCCTTGTCACCGAGCCACCCGGCCAGCTCCCCGGAGATGTAGCTGCTGCCATTGTCGCTGAGCAGCCGGGGCCGGTGGGCGACGGTGGCCCGGTCGCAGCCCGAGGCGGCCAGGGCATCTTCCAGCGTCGCGGTCACATCCGCCGCCTTCATCGTCGTGCAGAGCCGCCAGGCGGCGACGTAGCGGCTGTAGTCGTCGAGGATGGTCGAGAGGTAGAACCAGCCCTAGCCGACGACCTTCAGATAGGTGAAGTCGGTCTGCCAGAGCTGGTTGGGCCGGGTTGTCTTCTCGTGGAACTCGTTCGCCGCCTTGATCACCACGAAGGCCGGGCTGGTGATCAGGTCGTGGGCCTTCAGAACCCCGTAGACGCTGGCTTCTGACACGAAGTAGCGCCGGGTGTCGGTGAAGCGGGCGGCGAGCTCCCGGGGCGACAGATCGGGCTGCTCGAGGGCCAGATCGACGATCTGCTCGCGCACCTTGTCGGGAATTCGGTTCCAGACCCGGCTCGGTCGCGAGGGCCGGTCTTCGAGCCCGGCGGGGCCCAGCGACAGATAGCGATCATACCAGCGGTAGAAGCTCGTGCGCGGCACGCCGAGCATGTCGAGGGTCCGCTTCGCCGGCAGGTGCGAGCGTTCCACCTGCCGGATGATCTCGAGCTTCTCGGAAGCGGGATATCTCATGCCTCGTCTCCCCCATCCCCGGGCATGCTTTATGGGATGGCCCGCCCCTCTCGGAGCGCATCGGCTAAGATGCTGGTGCATGTTTGAGGGAAAGGAGCGGACCATGACGATCGTTACTCTTGGAATTGATCTGGGCAAGACGCTCTGCAGCATTGCCGGGATGGACGCCGATGGCGCTGTTGTGCTGCGGCGGCGCGTGCGTCGGTCGACCTTGGTATCGCCAGAACGCAATGGCGCCTCGTGGCCGATCAGATGCGGGGCAAGCTGCCGAAGCTGGCAGCTCTCATGGACGGGGCCGAGGAGGATGTCCTCGCCTACATGACCTTTCCCCAGCAGCACCGGGCAAAGCTGCACTCGATGAACCCAATTAAGCGCCTGAACGGTGAAATCAAACGGCGCACCGACGTCGTCGGTATCTTCCCCAATGAGGCCGCCATCCGTCGACTGGTGGGAGCAATCCTAATGGAGCAAACCGAGGAATGGGCCGTGCAGCGCTCCCGCTATATGACGCTGGAAACGCTCGCGCCGGTCTGCGACGATCCCATCGTCAGCCTGCCTGCCACGCAGACGGACTGATCAGCTCGGCCCGCCGAAACCCGTCAGGCCAGCCAAGAGCTACACCACGTCGTGGGACACGATCTGGTGGCCTTGCTGCGGACGACGTAGACATCCTCCTTTTCTCTCGTTGGAGGCAAGGGAAGACCGGAGAACGTCCACCGCAGACCTGCTTCGCCAGGGTCGACGATTCAGAGTCGGGAGGTTCGACGGTCCCGCCACGGCTGTCCGGCTGGGGCACGTGGCACGCGCTCGCGACGATCTCGTGATTGCGCGCATGTGCAGGTCGCCGCGCTGCTCGAGAAATGCCCCCGAACTCATTGCGCCCGCTCATATTCCCCCGTTCGTCTCAGGCCTGTCCTGACGAAGGCCCGAGGCGAACAGCGGAATATGCTCTGCTTCGCCTGGTTTGATCCGCTGGAGAGCGGCACGCGGTTGCAAAGCCGTCGACCTCGGGACCTTCGATCTTTTTCAAGACAAGGACCTGACCCATGACGACCTCCAACTTCCTTGAAGACCTCGCCTTTCACGCCATCCGCAGCGGCCGCGCCTTCGCGCGTCTCTGGCACGATGCCGGAATCGAAGACCACAGGGTCACACGCCCCTCCTGGACCATCACACTCAACCAGCTCGAGGCGGGTCGGCTGCTCAAGGGGACCGATCTCGACGGCGTGACGGCCATGGGCGAGGCGCTGCGTCGCGTGCTCAACACGGAGCGTGCAGGCTACGGTGACCGCGCGATGCAGGAGGATACGCGGTATGACAATCTGCTCTGGGAGCCTCGCCTCGATGAACTGCGTCGCGTGGCGGAGGCCTACAAGCACTTTTGTGACTGCCATGAGCGCTACGCCGACCGCCTGACGGCCGAACGCGAGGCCGCGCGCGCGTTCTAACCCTGACCCGGTCGGCCCCGCCCCTCGGCGTCAGGTGGCCATCTGAAACCGGAGGAAGATACCTCCGGTTTCGCCGCATTCGTGCCGGACCTACTCCAGGCTATCGGCATAGCCCTTCAACAGCCGCAGGCGATCCGTGGCATAGGCCAGGATCTGCTCTGCGATCTCCGCTGGAAATGTCTCGGGCAGCTGTTCGGGGGCGCTGCGGAGCGCCTCGGGCGCCGCCGCTGCGAGGTCTCCGAATGCGCGCCGTCGCGCCTCCCTGGGCACGCCGGCCTTCTGTGCCGTCTCATCGAAATGGCGTGGCACGATCTGGTCCAGGCGATAGTGACCGCGCCAGCAGCAGGCAGAAGAACTCGTTCTCGACACTGCGGGTGAGGTCGAGACCGCCGCCGACCACGCCCATGGGTCTCTTGCAGATATGCGTCGTCGGTGTCAGCCCGGTCGGCCTTAGCCAGACACCGTCATGCCTGAGATAGGCCGTCTTTTCCTGCGCGCCCGCGAGCGAGATCCGGAAGGGCTCATCCGGGTTGATGCCGAGCGGCGTCGTGCTGAGCGATCTGAGCGTCTGTGCGATCTGGGCCTCGGATTGCGGCGTACCCTCGATCCGGAACGGATCGGCGGGCGCCACTCCATGGGACAGGAATTGCATCGCCCCCACGCAGTCCTGGCCGATCGCGGCAAGGAGGTCATGGGGGCGATCGCTGCGCGCCTCCGTGCGCTCGGCGATCGCCCGTCGCAGCTCGGGCACATCGGGAAGCAGGTTCTCGAAGACCGCGTCCACGTGATCTCCAGTCTGGGTCGACGACATCAGGGGCAAGGCGCGCGAGATCGGAAAGCGGAACTGCCATCCGAGCCAGGCCTCGTCGTAGCGAAAGCTTGCGCCGGCGGAGGGGCGATAACCGTAATATCCTGCAAGCCGCCCGTTGAGATAGACGTCGAGCGTGCGGGTGAGCGATCTGCGCCCCATCAGAAGATGTCCTCGGGCTTCGCGCGCGCCGTCTGAGGAGAGGCGCCCTGTCGGGGCACGAGGCTCAGGTCCATCTCGAGCGCCGCCACCACGGCGAGCAGGAGGCTCAGCTTCGGCTCATGGGCAGCCGTCTCGATCCGCGAGATCTGGCGTGGGTCCGTGCCCGCCCGCTCAGCCAGATCGCCTTGCGACCAGCCCTTCGCCTTGCGCGCTTGACGGAGCTGTTGACCCAAGGCTTTCACGTCCCGGAATATGCTTGTGTCCACACCTGCCTCGTATGCCATGCTTGTAGCATCTGACTTTTATGCCATCTCTGTAGCATAGTCGTTATACTACAGCCATGTAGAATTTATAATTTATACCAAACATGTCCTGAAGATCGATCCTTTGGAAAGGCGGTCGAAGCGCGCCAAGTGCGACACTCACCAGACCCGGCGTTCCAATGCGGTCGGAGAACGGCCATGCCCTCCAACACTCGAACCTCACGCCGCCCCCCGTAGATCGCGTCCTGCTCCTCCGAAGCAGCGAAAGCCTCCGGTCGAGCATCGCACCGGGTCCGGGTGTCCGGGCGGTTGACCGTGGTGAGATGCGTGAGGGACCGCAGTGCTGCACGGTCCGACCTCATCCGCTGCGATGCAGCCGCCACCAAGCCCACGGGACCCCCGGGATTGCCGGGCTGAACCGGGGAGGGATCGGCCGCGCTCTGGTCCGCCGCCGTAGCGGCAAGGCGCCGGACGGCCTCGTAAAGCGCGACGATTTCCGTCTTTGCGACCGAAGGCATCGCTGCCGTATTGCGCCGCACCCCATCGAAGTCGATCATTTCGAAGCGTGCCAGAAGTTCGGCTGCGCCGCAGGTGACGGCACGCACGAACAGATGCGACTGCGTGCTGCCGGCCTCTTCCAGCGTTTTCAGGCGTCCGGCATTGGTGCCAACGCGCTGGATCGCGAAGTCGGCCTCAGCCCGGTCGCAGAACTCGAAGTCAGGATGCCGCATTTCCCGCGCGGGCCGGGACCGGGGCGTGGCGCGCCGCTCCCAGGTTTGGATCGCGCACCGCCGCTCGTACGGCCGGCCGTTGGATCCCGACACCTGCACCGTGGCGTCGATGTCGTTGACAAGGTGGAAGGCGGGATCAAGCTGGTTCTGCATGCTCGTCTTCCGGAAGCTCAGCGGCACCTTGATCGTGATGAGCTGTGCCTCCACCGCAGCTGCATTGAAACGCGCGATGGCTTCCCGAGCCGGTGCACCTCCCGAGATGTCGTCGATGACCACCTGGCCGGACAGCACGGGGGTATCGGCTTTGAGCCTGTCGGACTTCACCGCAACCGCCGCGGGGCCGCCCCTGGTCTCGCAATGTGCTGGCTCGCCGAGCGCTGCCCGCTGCGCGGTCCTGTCAGCGTGCTCGATCGGCAGGGCTTCAGGGGCGACGGGCACCGCCTGAGCGCTTTGCCGCGGCATCGAGGCAGCGGGGGCGGCGGCCACGGTCCGGGCTTCCTCCGCCAGGGCTGCCGCGTAGAGATCAACGATCTCGCTCATGTTGATCGAGCCACCGCCGACGCCGTTGCGGGCATGCCCCGCCATGTCGAGCCGCGCGAACCGGGCCTTCAGCTCTTCGGGGCTGCAGCCGGTGGCCCGCAGGAAGATGTTGGACTGGGCGCTCCATTGCGTCTCGAGCGGCTTCAGCTGACCGGCATGCGCACCCACGCGCCGGATCACGACGTCCGCTTCGGCCTGGCGGCAGCGTTCGAAATGCGGATGCGTGGTCTCGAGCGTGTGCAGCTGACGCGGTTCCGAGCGGCGTTCCCAGATCTGCAGCACGCAAGGGACATCAACGGTCTTGCCCTCGAAGATGAAGGCATCTTGCGGCACCTCCTCTTCGTGCACGAGGTGGAGACGCGCGTCGACGCGGTTCTGCATGGTCATTTTGCTGAACGACGCCGGCAGGATGAACGCGACCACGTCGGCGAGATGGGCTGCATGGTTCAGGAAGGCGAGTGCCGCATTGTTGCGGAAGGGCGGGTTGCCGATGATCGCGGTGCGACCCAAGGAAGCCGTGGGCCACCAGTGCAGGAAGTCGGCTTTCACGATGCCCGGCGCCTTCGGATCGAGGTCGAGGACGATGCAGTCGGGTCCGAGAGAACCCGAAAAGGCACCCTCGCCTGCGGAGGGTTCAATGAAGGTATCGAAAGGGTGGGCGGCGTAGCACGTCTTGACCTGCTTCACGATTGCTGCCGCGAGCTGCCTGTTGGTGTAAAACTGGCTGAACTCAGCGGCGGCGGAAACGTGACGGGTGCCGGCGGCCTTGGTGTTGATGGTCATGGATCGTGTCCCTCGTTGATGTGAGAGGGAAATCGATCCGAGGACCCAAGCCCAGAAGCGGGTTTGTTTCCAATTAAACCTTATTTTTCAATGCTATAAAAACTGGGGGCAAAATTTTTTGCAACCGCATTCTATGTCGTGTGGTCTGCCGTCCTGCCGGGACCATGCTCGGCAAAGACGGAAGGTATCAGCTGATTTCTGCGGATGGCTGTGCTTGCCGCGAAAGGAGCCTATGCTTCTCGGCATGGCTGACCCGTTCCCTCCGTTCCCGACCGCGCAGGAGCTGATACGGCCCGATGGCAGGATCGCCATCGATGACCTTCTCGATGCGCTCCGCCTGAGCCGGGCCGAACTCGCGCTCGCTCTTGACCTGCCGGAGGAAGCGCTGTGCGAGCCATCCCGGCCGGATACGCAGCGCCGGCTCAGGGATCTGATCGAAATCCTTGCGCAAGTCGCCCCCTGGGCCGGCTCACTCCACGGGGCCTATGCCTGGGCTTCGTCACAGCCCCTTCCGTCCTTCGGCGGCCGGACCGCCGCGGACCTGCTGCGGGAAGATCGCGGCGGGGCAGTGGCGTCCTACGTCTCCCGGGTTGCTCAAGGGGGCTACGCATGAGGGGGGCTGGACGGTCAGTCAGGCGGCGCCAGCGGCTGGGCAGACCCTCCAGGTGACACGGGCTTACACCAGCAGGTTCAGGAGGCCCCCGTCGGCTTCCTGACCAGATTGGAGCCTTCGGAAGACCCGTGCGCATGGGCGATCCGGTGACACCACCCTGCAACAAGACCTTCCATACAGGGCCAACGATACCGGCCTGCAGCGACTTGCTCGGGTGCTTGTCCCCGGCCTTGGACGAGAGGCCTGCAGACCGAGCTCATGCATCGATCATGATGACCTTGGTGTTTGGATGGAATTTTTTGAACTCATCCTGCGACCAGAGCGTGTTGTCTGTGCGAAACCGGATCCGGGCCTGACGATAGGCCTGCGTGCCTCGATCCTCCTCGTAGCCGATGATGAACTTATAGCCCGTGTGCCTGGCCCATTTGCTCAAGGCCGGTTCGAGACGCGCCCGGGTCGCGCGCAGATCGATCTGCGGTGGGCACCTCTGACCCTCGAACTCCTCGAAACCGGGGTTCGGTTGGAACAGGATGAACTCAGGCCATTTCTTCTTCCGGTGCAGCGTGATCTGCGCCAGCAGGGCGAGATCGAGGTCCCGCGACAGCAGGGTGATATCCGAGAGAGTCATCAGCCCGTAGACATTCATGTCCGACATCAGCGCATGCATCCGAAGGCCGAAGCACCACGACACAGTCCTGCGACGTGGGCACAACTCGATATGCTCGAACAGCGCCGGCACCTCGGCCAGCGCCGGCACCGCGTTCTGAAAGAAGCGCAAATTGTCCGCGCGGGGCGCACATCCAAGGGCGCGAAACCGGCTCACATGGCGATGGCAGGGGCGGCACGCAAACTCCATCCAGTCCTCTCCGGTTCGCCAGCCATTCTCCTCCTGGTCCTGTTCGTGGATCAGCGCGTAGAACAGCTTCTGCGCTGGCACTGTCAGGACAAGCTGCTTCGTCAACTCCGCGACACTCTCCGATATTCTGAACTTCCCATTGCTCACCGCTTTTTCTCCTTCAATTCAATCCGGGAGCGAGATGGGTTCGAGTTGTGGAGGTGCAAAAATGCCAGCTGCCTCTGGAAGGCGGCCGCATGCCGCCACGCGCCTGCCGCGCCTCTTCTTGAGCCTGTTTCCCAGCATCAACGGCCTGCCAGAAGTCCTCTTCGGGGCCCGCATCTGTCCGCATTCATTCGCTTTTTCAGCCCTGAAGTTGGGGAATACGGGGAATGATAAGAACCCCCTGAAATGGTTTTGCCGGAGGGGGATGGAGAAACTTCTCGTCCCCGCTTTCTCTTCAAAGAAGGCGGTTCAGCCTTTCCCTCGCAAGCCAGCAGAAGTCTTTGGCTGTAGCCAGACCTACCGGCCAAGAAGGGTGACACCCGTCAACTGATCGGTAGGTGCAATGTTCTGCAGGGCGGGACGGTCCACGATCGCAGGCCTTTCTCTTGATCCAATCGTTTGAGGCGTCAGGGCATGCCCACCTGATTTCAGGTGGTTTGTTTCCGACTTTCTGCCCTGAACCCAGATCCCGCCTGCCGGGAGAGTTCCACCCGGTCGGGCGCATGCCAGCGGGGCATGACGACAGATCCGCCATCGCGGACCCTCTTCCCGATCACGAGACTGAAAACGAAAGGATAGATCCATGGGCCTTGATATGGGCTTCGTCAAACGTCGCGCAAAGACCGAGATCGCGAGCCTGCGCAAGCACCATGCGTTCGCCACCAGCTTCTTCAACTTCGACCCTCCTCCTTTCCAGGAGCCCTTTACCGATTTCCTAGTCGAAGCATGGATGATCGACGAGGTGGCCGACCAGTGGGGTATTGATGGCGAGGATGTGGTGCACGCGGAAGCGGCGCTATCGAAGGCGGCGTTCGAAAGGATCTGCGGCGACTGCGAGGACGACTACGACCTCTCGGAGCTCCGGCCGGTTTACCGGCGAATTATTGAGAGGCTACGCAGTGCCGTCGGGGGGTCAACGCCCCTATTGTGTTACTACTCCGCCTGAAGCACATCGGCTACCAAACTGATTTATCTCCAGATTTTGGTAGGCCCCTGAGCGGGATCATCTCCTTCGCGATCGCCGCTGCGACCCCCTCCCGAATGAGGGGTCGCAGCGGCCTCGCTTCAATGGAGATGACGATGACCACCACAGACACCCTCACCGACGTTCACTCCTGGGCCGTGGCTCAAGAGGAGGCGTCGGACGCCATCCGTGCGCTGCTACGCGTGCCGGCCCGGCTGGGGCTCCTGGACGCCGATCTCGGCACCATCCCGGCCGATCTCGGCCATTTCGAACGCTGCATCGCCGGGCAGGGCCATGCCCTGGTCAGCCGGGCGCGGGACATGGCCGCGAGCGGCGCGCGCGAGGACTCGCGGCTGCGCGCGCTGCTGCGCCGCTACCACAGCGCTCGATCGCACACGGGGTCCACCGACCCGGCCGTGCGGGCGCGTTACAACGCGTTGATCGAGATCATCGCGGCAGAGGAAGGCCCACCGGGCTCCGGCGCGCGCTGGAACACTGGAAAGCACCGCAGCCTGTGGGTGCTACGCGCCCGGGCCCGTTTTGCGCCCGAAGCGCTGACGCAGGGCGAGATCGACCGGATCAGTGCCGAGATGGGCGCGGGCAAACGCAAGGGGCTGCGCCGGGCCGTGGCGTTCCTCGGGGAGCTGCAACGGCTGACCAACGAGCTGCCCGCGCTGCGAGGCTTCTTGCCGCTCCTTCCCCTGGGCTCTCCGGCAGGCTCGTCGCGGGCCCGCAAGCTGGACTGGGCCGGGCTGCCAAAACCGTTCCGCGACTCGTTCGAGGCCGCGGCGGAGGCCTGCCTGAAAGGGGCAGGCGATCATGCCGAAGCCTTTCTCGCCCGGATCGAAGCCGGGGAGGATCCGGAAACCGTCATGGCCGAAGCCGATGCCATGGCCGAGGGCAAGAGCCGCGAGCTCGGCAAGCCCACGGCGGCGCGCACGCGCTACCGCGAAGCGGCAAGCTGGCTGGTGCGGTCGTGGGAAGATGCCGGGGGCGATACTGATGAGCTGTGCGACCTGCGTCAGCTCTTCGAGCGGACCACCATCGAGACCGCAATCCGCGATCAGATCGCTCGTTCCAAGGGCGCGCCTGACCTGCGCGATCCCCTCGACTCCACGACGCTGAAGGCTCGCCTCGTGGCGCTGACCACGCTGGCGCGCCGCGGGCTCGAGGACGCGCGCGCCGTGGCGATCCTGAAGTTCCTGGGCCAGCAGCACTACGAGATGCCGCGCCTCAAGCTCAAGAAGGATCGCGGTGGGGCCGGGATCCTGATGGAGGTCGACCGGATCGCCGCGATGCTGCGTCAGAAGCCGGCGCTCGCAGGCATCTGGGCCAATGCACCCGGCCGCATCGCCGAGACCGCACGGCGGGATGTCGAAGCGGCCCAGTCGGCCGGGGATCGTGACGGGGAGATCAGCGCGCTGCGTCGTTTCGCCGGGGCGGCCGCTTATGCGCTGCAGATGTCGCGACCGCTGCGGCCCACTTGCCTGCGCCATACCCGCATCGCCAGCAAGAATGATGCGCATGCGAACCTGAAGCGCGTCTCGCCCCGGAAGGATCTGCTGACCTTCCGCTACGCCCCGTGGGAGGTGAAGAACGTCCGTGAGGTCACCGTCGACGTGACCGGATCCGACGCGGAGATTTTGCGCGAATGGCTCGACCAATGGCGGCCGCGGATGATCGCCCTGCAGGATCTCGATCCGGACAACGTCTATCTCTTCCCCGGCGCGGCCCTTCCGAAGCCCGACAAAGGAGATCCGGTGGCATTGCCGCGTGGAGCCTATGCGCCAAGCTCCTTTCTCGACCTGTGGCGCGATAGCTCGGCGGTGCTCGGTGTTCACGAAACCCCGCATCGCATGCGTCATGTCGTGGCATTGCTGACGCTGGCCGCGCACCCGGGCGACTACGCGCGGGTATCGGCTATCCTCGGAAACACGGAGGCCACGGCCCGCCAGCACTACGGGCGCGACAATGGCGAAGCGGCGGCGCGCCAGAGCCGCGCGGCGATGCTCGCGGCGCATCCCGATCTCTTCAAGACACTGAACAGGAGGCATCGTCGATGAAGGACGAGATCGCCCGGGCGCGCCTTGCCGGCGTTCCTGCGGACATCAGGAACCGACTGCTCGCGGCACGTCCCGATCTGCCGGCCGGCGCGATCAGCGTGGTGGCGCGGTTCTTTGCCGTGCTGGACGAGCGCGGCGAGCTTTTCGATGCGCCCACGCGGGCGAGCTTCGAGGCGGCCTGCGGTAGCGAGTCCACCCTGGGCCTGCTGCTGCGTGTGCTTGAGCGGCATGCGCCCGAGGTCGGGCTCGCCGAGGGCCGGGCCCTGCGCCAGGCGCATTACCGCGCGCGACCCAGTGGCAAGGGGGCGGCTCACCAACAGGATCCCGCGGGGCAACCACAGGTGCGGAAAGAGCGTCAGGGTGCAACGTCGCAGCTACCGCAGCCGCGCGATTGGCCTGACGCCTGGCTTGCCTTGCTGCCGGGCTTGCGGGCGGCGCCGATCGCCGACAGTTCGATCGCCAGGCACATCGCCTCGATCAACAGATGTGCCGAGATGCTGTCGGATCTGTCCTGCCCACCGCGGCTCGGCTGGCTGCTCGCCTGGGAACTGGCGGAAATCCTCCAGGAGCGCGGCGGCAAAGCCGCGAAGGCGCGCGCGGGGCAGGGCAAAGAGGTGACCGGCATCGGTCCGCGTAGTGCGGCCGCCTATATCGGCGCGCTGGTGAGCCTTGGCCTGCATGGCGGGCTGGAGCCGGCGGCCCTCAAGGGGCTGCGCGCGGTGCGGTCGCATCTGCAGCGCAAGGCCAGGCGGGCCCCCAAGCGCAAGACCAGCCGGATCGAGGCGCTTTACGAAAATGGCGGCTACGCCGAGATCCTGCGCGTCATCGCCCATGAAATCGAGCGCGCGGCCGCCTTGCCCGCTTGGCGATCGGAGGCGGAGATCGCGCGCGCGGCAGCGGCGATCCTCGCGGTGGCGGTCAATATGCCCGCCCGCACCGGCGATGTCGCGGCCTGGAAGATCGGGGAGGAGCTCCTGCGCGACCCCTGTGGCGACTGGCAGTTGCGCTGGCGGCAGGGCAAGACCGGTCACTGGCAGGATGCCGGCACGCTCTGGCCCGAGGTTGGACTGGTGCTCGACCTGCACATCCTCGGGGATCGGCCAGGCCGACAGGTCCAGCAGCGCCATGACGCGCTGCAGGGGCTGAACTGGCTGACATTCTCATCAGACGCCTACGCATCGAAATGGCCGAGCGAAAAGGTCAAGGCGGTGGTTGGCATACCGCTGCACGACCTGCGCACCCTCGCGGCGGACTACCTGCGCCTGCACGATCCCGCGAAGGCACCGGACATCGTTTCGTCGCTGCTGGGCCATGCCACGCGGCAGGCGGGCGAGGCTTACCGGGCGCTGTGCTCCGATACCGTTGCGCAGCGGGATTGGATGGCCATTCGGGCAGGGGTGTCCGGATAAACGGATCGCCGGCGATCCGGACATGCGTTTCGTCCGGTGCAGGACACTTTTCCACGCTGGAAATTTTGGTCCCGCTCTTGCGGGGCCAATCTGCTTCTCATGGAACAGACCCACGAGTATATGCTCACGACCGATGAGGTCGCAGCGCATTTCGACCTCTCGCCACGCACCGTGCGGCACCACCTCCGGCTGGGCAATTTGCGGGGGGCAAAGAGAAACCGTGACTGGCGCTGCCGCTGGCCCGATCTCTGGGCCGTGGAGAAGGGGCCCACCCCCAAGGGAGATCGTGCCGCCTTCTACAAGGCCCCCCTCCTGAGCAAGAGTGGTCTTGCGGCCAAGGAGCGCGTCAGCGTGCGGACCGTGGAGCGCTGGATCGAACAGGGCCTGCCCACCCGCAACGTCTTCGGCAGCGTCCGCATCGCTGAGATCGATGCCGAGGAATGGTTGAAATGGTATTTTGGTAGAGAGGGTTAGCAGATCGTGTTGGCCGACTATGTGTCGGTATGTACGCGGTATTGCCGCTTACATACCGGTATTGCGGACACGATACTTGGGGGCAGAGCGAGCCAGGCCGCCCAGCCTGCACCGTCCTCTGGCGAGCAAGTCGCCGTTGGCCGACAGCACAACGGGCGCGCAGAGGCAGAGGCGCCTACCGATCCAACACGAACTGCGGACACCCCTTTTGGTATAGGTGGCGAGCGAGTGCTGGACCAACCTGAGGTTCACTCCGCACCGCCACTATCGGCGATCCCGATTGCCCTACCCCTGCCACCATGATCCGTCGAGTAGACGTAGCGATCCTTTTTCCGGACAGGCAGAATGGAACGGCATTTCACACGCCCCTCGGCGTCGGGCGGCACCCTGCCGCCCGCACCAACGGGAAAACGTATGGCGTCCTCAATAGCAGCGGAACCAGTCCCGAGCCGTGGTGATGACGTTGTTGTAATCACTGGAGAGCGCTTCATCGAGGAAACGAGTCAGTTCGCCCTCGCTCAGTCCGGCGCGTCGGCCGGCCTGGCGACACCGCATGACGATGGCGACGGCATTGCCGTCTTCGCCGATCAACTTGACTTTGATGTGGGGATACTTGGTGGTCATGGGGGTTAGGTCCTCTTAAGTTACGGCGTTGTGCCGCCTCAGGAGGAAGCTTGGTTCGATGGCAGGAACGACAAAGCGGTTTGGTTCGATAAGTGATGTTCGTGCCTAAGGCCTCGATTAAGTGCGGGCCCCGACAGACATCCGAAGTCCGGGCACGAGGCGTCTGACAGGAAGCCCGCCGGCGCGACTGGCGATCGGTTCGATCCATTCTCCGCGACCTCAGACCGATCGCGGGACACGTTCGCACAGATCGATGGTCGAAATCCCGCCATGGCGGCAGTTCCTCGTCAGCCGCACAGCCGGCCCCAAACATTCATCGGCGGAATGTTCGGGGCTTTCGGTGCGAGCAGCGGCAGATCCCCGACAGGATGTGCGTTTTGCGCCTTTCTCGGGGCTCCGGCGACGACCGCGCTGACGACTGAAATGACCCGATAATTTCTGTCTTCCGCAAGAGGCAGCCACGTCCTCGTCAGGGCAGCCGATCCAGGCTTGGCCTGACAAAACGCGAAAGGACATGGACTGAACTTCGTAGCACTTACGCTTGAAGCCTCCGCGATCGAGCAGTTGAAGCGCCAAGTCGCCAGACATCTTCCCGAGGTCGACCCCTCCCGAAGGATGGAGTTGGTGGCCCGCGGGCTGGGCTACACCACCTATGCAGCGCTGCGCGTGGCGCTGAAGACGGGTCCGGTTTCGATCGACAGGATCTATCTCGAAAGCGCGCTCACCTTCGCCGAGCAGATCGAGCTCGATACCCACCCGGATGACGTTCGCGAGGCACTGTGCGCGCTCGCTCGGCTCTAAGTCTGCGGGCAAGCCGGCATCGCCTGATTGTTGAGGCGTCTCGCTGGACTGAGGGGAAGGGGATAGGGGGGCAACATGATGCGGAGGCCGAGCGGCAGAACCCCTTGGCCCCAAGCACCACGGCGCCGTGCCTTGGTGAAGGCACGGCTGCCCAGGGGTCAGGTGGGAAGGGCGGCAGCGGTGCCGCAGGCGGCTTCTCGTCCGTGCGGTCGTCAATGGCAGCGCCAGGAGGGGCGAAGCCTGCAACAGCCTTCACGGCCGCTGGCCTCGCGCGGCGGCCGCCTCCAGGCCACCGCGTGAGGGACCTCCGGATGTCGCGCCTTCAGTTCGTGCCCATCTCCGGAAGCCGGACCAGGAACTCGTCGCGACGAAGCGGACCCGCCGCCTTGGTTTCGACATCCCAATCGGCCTCGCCATCAATCAATTGCAAGAAGAGCGGCATTTCGGGAGAGGGCATGTCGGAGATGGCAGTGCGAGGCGCGGCAGGCAGCACGCTTGCGGAGGCGTCTCCGGTGATGGCCGGGATCTCGCCTGCGGCCACGCGGGCGGCTTCGTAAAGGGACGCGAGATCTCCCTTGGAGATCGACGGAATGCCGGCCACCTGGTGCCGCAGGAGATCGAAGTCGATGGTGGCGAGGCGGGTGCGCAGATCATCCGCACGGCCATCGATGGCCTTCAGGAAGTAGTGCGAGTTGGCACTGCCCGCCTCGGCGACTGTCTTGATCCGGCCCGCATTGGCACCGACGCGCTGCACCGCGAGATCGGCGTTCGAGCGATCGCTGAAGATGAAATCGGGGTGGGACTTCGGCTGCACGATCTTGGGCCGAGACGTGGCGCGGCGCTGCCAGATCTGGAAGGCGCACAGCACGGTGCGCTCCTTGCCATCCGCGCCGATGATCAGGCCGACGACGTCCTCGTCATGGATCAGGTGAAATGCCGGATCGAAGCGGTTCTGCTGGCTCGGCTTGCGGACACTGCGCGGCAGCAGGAAAGCAATGGTATCGGCATATCCGGCCGCGGCATTGAAGGAGTCCACGGCAGAAATGCCGCTCTTACCGAATGGCGCGGTGGCGACCGCCAAAATACAACCGTAGTTGCAGTTGGGCGTCCAGGTCTCGGGGTTGGCAACGCAGAGGCCGGCCGGGCGCGGAGGGATACCCAGGGCGACCCGATTGCGCAGGCTGGTCGAGAGGGCACTGGGTCCTGCGGTGAGGTCGATGATCGTGTCGAACGCATGGAGCGGGCAGATCGCCTCGAGGCGCTGCAGGCAGCCTTCGGCGTCGGCGTCGGCGGCGGTGATGTCGAAGAAGGGGCGGTTGGTAAGGGTCGTGGTCATGCTGTGTCTCCGGTTTTGGTGATCAGGAAATTGGTTGTCACGCAAAAGGGAGAAGCGCGAGTTTGAGGCGATATTTTCTTATCTATAACAGCTACTTATGATCTTAGCTTTGATCTTGGCGAAATTTTTCATGGCCAAGTGGCAGATCTATGAGCGCGGCCGAAAAGCGTGCGAGGTCACTGATGTCCGGTTGGGCGCGACGGGGTGCCGCCCAACCGGACATCAGTGCTCTCGCAAGCCAGCGGAACGGGTGGAGATGAACTCTCCGAAGGATCCTGCCCCATGCATGCTACGCATTCTGCCTGCCATTCATCGCCACTGGACTGGAGATCGACGCTCTGCGCCGGTGACATCGTGGCCTACCGTTTCCCGCATGAGCGCGACGGCGATGAGCCGCCGAAGGTGCGTCCCACGCTCGTGCTCGCGATCTATATCGAGAACGGTCAGTGCGCCGCAACGCTCGCCTATGGCACCTCGAGCGGTCGCCCCCGCGCGCCTCACCTTCTGGTGCCAGTGACTGATCCGGACGAACTGGCCTGCGCGTCGCTCCGCAAGCCGACCGTCTTCGATGCGGCGCGGCGGCTGCGCGTGCCGCTCGACGACCCTGCGTTCGAGACGCATCCAGTGCTGAACACGGCCGTCATCGGTCAGCTCACAGGCGCAGCCGCGGCACGGCTTGCGCTTGTCCAGAGGCAAGTCACTCGCGGATCTGATCGACGGATGCCCTGGGGCCGGGCATGGCCCTCCGGCACGCCAGAACCCAGCCTCCATCGCCACAACCGGCCCCTGCTGTCCTGCAGGCCAGCCGACCGGCAAGGCCTCACCCACCAGTCGGGAAGGTAGCGCTGCGTCCGTAGAGCCAAACCTGCGCTCTCTGAGCAAAGGCGCCTCGGATCACCGTCCCATGTCCCCCGAAGACCGCCTTCCACACCTCCACCGTCAATCCGTTGTGGTCCTCCAATTCGGACAGGACCGCCTTGTCGCCCGCGGCGTGCCGCCGGGCCGCACATCTCAAGGAAAGATTCCATGTTCGACACACCAATCCCCCCTTCCGCTCTCCACCGGTTCGCTCTTCAATACGACCTCGCACTACAGAACGCGGCCTGGTGCCTCGGCGGTCAGCCCTGGCTCCTGCGCGCGCAGCGTCTGCTCGACGATCTGGGTCGACCGGTGCCGCTTACGCGCAGGATGGCGCGCGATGCGCAGGCGTTGCTCGGCCTGCTGCGCCAGGAACACGTGCATGATGACGGCCGTATCGAGGCAGCCTGCTTCGCCGCGATCGATCCGATCGCACCGCAAGTCGAGGAAATCTGCCTGCTGGCCGAGGCCCTGAAGGAGGCGCTTAACGCCGCACAGGCTCAACAGGAGACGGAGGCCTGTCATGTGTGATCGGTGCCATGAAAGCGACAGCCTCGTCGTGCGGATCAACCACGCCCTGGACGCCGTGGAAGCCACCGAGACGGCCTTTGCAGAAGCCGAAAGGGCAAGGGGACTGTCACCGTCGCAGCAGCATCGCGCCGCGATGCTGCGCCGGGCATTGGCAAAGACGACGATCTTCTCGGCGCTCGAGATCCACGCGTTCTACGCTTTCTCGGCGGACCTCGACGCGACCATTCGCCGAGGCACGCGGAGCCGGACCAGCGCCGAAGAGCAGGCCGTTTCCAGAGGCTATGAACAGGAGATGACGAACGAGGCGGCGATGGCGCTGATCGCCCTTCGGTCGGCGCTGAGCCTTCTCACCGTGCGGATTGGGGCGGTGCGCAACCGGCTGCGCGCGGAACGGATCGCGAGCGAACTTCGAAAGTGAAGGGGCAGGGGCCGGGCTCGGATCAGAGGCTCTCGACCTCCGGTAGAACCTGAGCGACTTGGCCCCGTTGCGCACCGGTCGAGGCACAACAAAGCTAGGAGGTAAATGTTTCAAAGTTTCACGAAAAGGTTACAGCCTGTGGATAAGTATAGGGTGTGGAAACTTCCCTGTGTTGGCGTATTTTTCGCGTAAGCCACTCATTTCTTTTCGAAAAACAGCTCTTGCGGGATTTACGCAAATTGGCCTTTGGTTTGACTCCTCTCCATGGGCAAGGCGGGCACCATTGGCTAAGAATGTGCCGTGTTGCGACGCACTGCCGCTGAGACCATCCCGGCTTCGGGGCGCCGCAACCACAAGCGACAAGGAGGCAAATCCGCCTCTGCGTGGTGTCAAAACTGAAACGAAACAAGGAGCAGATACAGGCACAAGAAAACCCTTCGAAACCGAGGCTCCAAAGGGCTTTCAAGTTCTCTAGCACAGGCTTGCTACCCGGTTTGACTCCTCGTTTCAACACCGTTTGACGGCCCACCGCCGTTTCACGGTGCAGGTCTTCTTTTGCCTTCTGAAACGCAAATGATGTATCGAACTCACCTGCCGGACGCTCCGGCAGATTGGCAGGGCATGCCTGCCCGATCTTTCAGCCCGGATGTTCGGGCTCATGGGGATGTCCGCTCTTTCGGGACCGACCCCAACCCTTCTCCCCTCAGCTAAGGCCCGTCGGGCCCGCTCCTGTTCAAGACCCGATCATCGGCATGACGCCCGCAGCGTGATGCCGCGCGAGGCAAAGCGTGCCTTGCGGTGGGTTGGCTCAGGCCCGGCAAGCCCAATCGGAATTCCAGACCAAACCAGTATCCGCACCGTCTGATCGGCGGCGCGGCCCCTATCGGCATGCCAAGGAGACCACCACCATGCCCAACTATTGCGACAACCGCGTTACCGTAGCCGGCGACGAAGAAATCATGGCCGAGTTCTATGCTCTCGTGCAGTCTGACACCTCCATGTTCGCCTTCGAGAACGTCCTTCCTGAGCCTGCCTTCTTCGACCTGATGCAATCGGGAAAAATGGACTTTGCCGTCGATGGCGAAATTCAGACCCATAGTCACTGGATCGAGGAAGCAGGCCCGGACGGAAACACGGTGGCCCGCCCGTTGTCGAAAGCGGAACTTGCCCACTTCAAAGGATTGGCCCGGCTCGATCCCGACTGTTGGCGTGAGGCGCATTGGGGCACGAAATGGGGCCCGATCGACCTCTTCGAGGACACTGACGAAGAAATGGCGTCCTATAGCTTCACCACGGCCTGGAGCCCGCCTCAAGGCATCATCGAGGCCCTGCGGGAGAAGTTCCCTGATCTCGACTTCGTCGCGTTCTTCGACTGCGAGGAAGATCAGGAGGCCGGCTACTACTGAAGCAGATCTGCCCCCGGCCCGGGGATTGCGTATTGCGGTCCCCGGCACCCGACGGAGCAATACGATTTGCAAGAGTAACCCGGTTCCGTCCAAGCGCGGAGGTCGCACCCTGACATGGGCGCCTCATTCGCGACTATTCAATCCGGGCATCTCATGCCCATCCCTAAGCCTTCGCGCGGAATCATGCGCGCCCCGATCTCTGGAATGCCGATCGCGTAGGCTTGGGGCCTATGCGGCGCGATCTCCCGATATCTGACCAACCCGTTTTTCGCATTTGGCAGACGGACCCAGATACGGGGAACACCAAGACCGCCCAACCCAAAGGATTCACGATGCCGATCGTCACCCCCACCTTCTCCTTTGTCCCGCCCCCGCGTCCCACCTTTCCTACGCGGGTTCTTTTGCGCCTCCGGTCCCTGAAGACCGCGGCAAAGGACGAACTTCTTGCGATCAGCCTCGCGCACGGCGTCGGGAAGCGATATCGAGGCGGCTCGGTATCCGAATACTCGTATGTCGTGGTGGCGAATGGCGACGGTCGGACCTGCGATGCGACCGTCTTCAACATGACGTCCGACGCGCATGACACCGTCAGGGCCCTCACTGACAGCTGGCTTTCGGTGCACACTTTGGCGCGTTCCTACCTCGCCCTTCTCGGCAAGATCGAGGGGAAATGCGAGACGTTGCACTTCGAGAAATTCACCGTTGTGATCGGCACTGCTCCCGATATGGCGAAGGACACGGAGTCCGTAAACGATATTCAGGTGCTCATTCACGCGGAGGAGTCGCTGGAAAACATGCGACAGACAGTCACTGAACTGAAGGCATATTTCGGTTTCATGCGGGAGCTCAACTTGCTGCCAGAAGCATGCCAGATCGAGTTCTCCGATCCCGAAAGTCTTCTTAATGCGTAACTGGAGGCCTAGCATTCGATATTGGTCTGAGTTCGCGGCAATTTGCTCGCTCGTCGTGAGGCGCGGGCCGATCATCACGATGTGAGGCGGATCAGATCTACCCCGAAGCGTTGGCCTGCGGTTCGCAAACAGGACGGCACCGGCAATTAAAAATGAAAACTAGGCTTGGGAAAAATCCATAATGTTAGGAAAAACAGATACCTCGGGTGCCGAGCGAGACGAACCCAATTTGTAGAATTCACTGCACGTGTTCGTTTCGCTTTGGCGAAGCGGAATCCAAGCACTCACGAATAAGAGGAAGAAATGAAGCCTGAAAACCCTATAAATTTCTCCATGCAAGATATGGGGAAATGGGAAGTGACACCATTCCGGGCTCGGGTCTGGCGCTGTATGGGTGCGGCGCAATGGAACTTTCCGCCGCTCGAAGAAGCCCAGCCCGGCGATATCATCGGCATGATGTCGCATCACACAGCCAGGTTCTTTGATTCCACCGGGCTTGAACGACACCTCGAAGGCTTCTTGGTTTCGAAGGACGACGAGGTTGTATTTTCCTGCTACGCCAATCTTCCGGAAGGAGGCTTGAAGGAACGTGCTGCACGATTTGCCTTGGAGCATCTTTACATGGCGGAGCATGTGCATGGTGACGTGGTCCGCTACAAAATGACCGCGAAAAATGACTACGATGACTATCGTATCTGTGTCGTGATCTTCGCGAGGGCGCGCGTTCTCTTCGACATGGCTATGATCGATGATCCGGACAGTATCAGGGAGGATGCTGAGGATTGCCCTATGCCATGGTCCTGCATCATCGAACTCTACGATCTGGACGATGATACGCCTGTCATCCCGAAGGCCGAGCGGTATCTCGAAATCGTTCGGAGCATTCTTCCGTTGCAGCAAAGAGCGCTCTGGCCGTCACTGGACATCAAGGGCTGATTTGCAATTCGGTGCCCTGCGATCAATGTGGCTTGCAGGGCATCGAACCAGGATACGGGTCTAGTTCGTATCTTGGCTACGTCCGCAAATCGCTTTCAATATTTAACATAATGAACGTTACACGCATAGGCTGTTTGTAGCAGGCACTTTCTAAACTGATGGATTGGATGCCCCTCCTGCCGGTCCAATGTGGGACCGTCCGAGCTGCTCTGGCTCGGGGCAATGCAGGAGGAAAAGATGTCAGAGGTATTCATCGTAGGCGTTGATCTGGCGAAACACGTCTTCCAGATTCATGCTGCTGACGTTGGTGGCCATGCGATCTACCGCAAGAAGTTAAGCCGGTCTCAGTTCACCAGGTTTCTGGCAGAAGCACCGCGCTGCGTCATCGCAATGGAAGCCTGTGCTTCCGCTCACTACTGGGGCCAAGAAGCGCAATCTGCTGGACATGAGGTGCGGCTGGTTCCAGCTGGGTACGTGAAACCGTTCGTCAAACGCCACAAGAGCGACGCCGTCGATGCGGAGGCGATTACTGAAGCGGCGTTACGGCCATCGATGCGCTTCGTACCTGTGAAGACGCCAGACCAGCAATCCCAAGCGATGCTCTTCCGGACGCGCGAGATGTTCGTGCGCCAGAGAACGCAGAGCATCAATGGACTTCGCGCACATCTGGCCGAATTCGGGATTGTGCTTCGGCTCAGGATCCGAAACCCGGACACCTTCAGACATGAAGTCGAAGCACGAGCCAGAGAGTTGCCTGACCTGGCAGGATCGTTGGCAGAGTGCCTTCTGGTACAGATCGCTACAATAAGCGAGCAGATTTCGGCTTTGGATGCAAAGATCAAGCTGCGCGCGAGGTCGTCGCGTGACGCGCAGCTGATGCAAACGATGCCGGGCGTCGGTCCTATGTCGGCGATGGCAGTTCAAGCATTCTGCCCGCCCGCAGAGAATTTCCGGACCGGCCGCGATTTCGCCGCGTGGCTTGGCTTGGTTCCCAGGCAGCATTCAACCGGCGGCAAGGACCGGTTGGGGCGTGTCACGAAAATGGGCCAGAAAGACGTCAGACGGCTGCTGATCATAGGAGCTATGTCCGTGCTCAATGCCATCGAACGGAGAAAGCGTTGCGTCGAACCGTGGCTCACCCGTACACTCGAGACGCGGCCTCGAATGGTCGTGGCGGTTGCTTTGGCCAACCGTATGGCCCGGAGGCTTTGGGCAATGCTGGCGACGGGCCAAGACTATCGAGTTCCGAGGTCTGTCGCATAAGGCAAACCTCAGATCCCGGCAGGTGTGTGAGGACGAAAGGATCGACTAAGGAAAGCGGATCGACGAGAATGAACTCGGGAAACCAGTGCAACCCTTCGCGGCTTCGAGCCCGATAAACTGATTTGGACCCAAGTTCGCGTATCTCCATAAGGGCCAGCGGTCACATGCGCCGCACAAACAGGCCGGACACGTGACAGCACCCGATCATGCTATCCAGACGTCGATAATTCACTCGCATAAACGGGGGCATCCACACGTGGGTTGCGACAAACGTTCTATCCTGTCGCAAATACAGGAGTTTGGAAGATGGCCTACCGCGAGCTGGATCTACGAGAACAGCGTCTGGTTGAAGACCCCCTACAGGCGAAGATGTCCGTCGCGAACATCGCGGCGAGATTGTCCCGCCACCGTTCGACGATCTACCGCGAGATCCAGCGTAATCGGTTCGAAGACAGCGAGCTGCCCCAGCTCAGCGGCTACTACGGCATGCTGGCCCAGAAACGGGCTGCCGAGCGTCGCCACAGGCATCGCAAACTGATCCGGATGACGGCCCTGCGCGAGGCCGTCATCGATCGCTTGAAAGCCGGTTGGTCACCTGAGCAGATCGCCGGGCGGCTCCGCTTCGAAGAGCATCGCAGCACCATTTGCCATGAGACGATCTACGCTTTCGTCTATTCGCAGGATGGTCAGAGCCAGGACCTGGCGCGTCACCTGCCCGAGCGTCGCCGCCAGCGCAAACCTCGCTACGCCCGTCGGCCCCGAAGTCTCGTCTTTCCATTGGAACGCGCGATCCAGAACCGGCCGGATCACGTCAACGACCGCAGCCGGCTCGGCGACTGGGAAGGCGATTTGATGATCTTTCGCAAGGAGTTGGACAAGGCCAACGCGGCCTCGCTGGTGGAGCGCAAGACCCGCTATGCAGTCCTGTTCCGCAACAACGACCGCAGCTCGAAGCACCTGATGAACCGCCTGATCACCCTGCTGTCGCCCCTGCCCCTGTCTGCTCGGCGCTCAATTACCTTCGACCGGGGGCTTGAGTTCAACCGCTGGCGTGATCTGAGAACGGGTATAGGCACCGAAGCGTGGTTTTGCGCTCCGCAGGCACCTTGGCAAAAGGGCTCGGTCGAGAACCTGAACAAGCGTGCCCGGCGTTACCTGCCGCGCGATACGGCCATCGTCGCTCTATCGGATCGTGCGATGGTCGAGATTAGCGCGCAGCTAAACGCCACGCCAAGACGCTGCCTCGGCTACTGGACACCGGCCGAGGCCTTCGCAGAGGAACTCCGCCAACTCGACCGGTCCTGAACCCGTGTCGCAACCAGCATTGAATTCACACTCGTCTTCGAGGATAGCGACTTCGCCTTCGTATAAGTGAGGCGGCGGCAGTCGGCTCTGCCTTGACCCCATATCAGAGCCGAAACCACCGCGATAACAAGCGGGATCCCGCCAAGCATCGCGGGGTCCCATGACAGACTAAGCAGTCGCTCGGCTCTCACCCCGCCGCCACGAGGTGCGGTGGTCGGTCATCAATCGAGTGGTTCCAGCGTCTCTGAGAGTGAGATGCGCTGCGTTTGCCCTCGCGAGCCAAACCGGAAGGTCGGTATTAGGCAAAGTGACCACGACATCGAAGGTAGATTGGCATTTTACTGATCCAGTCGACCTAGGCGGATGGGTTCGCGATCGGTCAATGCGGTGTGTCATCCGGGTCCGGCCTTGAGCTGTCTCCCCCTTGCTGGAAGGCGCGCGGCAATCGCCAGGAACGTCCGCGACATCACCCCGCCCCTCTCGAACGGCGCGTTCCCTCGGGTCGACCCAATGAAGAGCCATCCCGAAGATTGTCTTCACAATATTAGATTGTGGCAAAAAAATGGTTGCTCCGTAGCGCGGGATTGCTAACGTCTTCCATACAGGTGTGAGGAGCAGCGGATCCGCAAAAGATATTGCGGTGTCGAGTGGGATCATGGATCGGCAATAACGGCCTATTGCATTCCGTAGGCCATTTTCCGAACCTGATCAGGTCATTTCCCGGCAGCCATGACATGCCGTTTGAGATGCGGATTTTGTGCTTCTCCGTTTTTTAACGCGTATTCCAGAGGTAACGATCTTGGCACTTTCCCCCAATCTTTCCGCCAGCGCGTCCGATATCGACGATACGCCCGAGGCGCAGCAGGTCATCCCTGCCTCCACCGAAACCATCGTCTACCGGGTCAATGCCGGCAGCACCGATGTCGCCGCGATCGATGGCGGCCCGGTCTGGACCGGCGATCTGGCGCTTGAGAACGGCACGGGGCCGGTTTCCGTCACCGGCGATGTCGAACACGAGTTCACCAGCAAGAGCACCGACTCCGAAGCGGAGGTCACTTACACCGATCCCGCAGTGGCGGACTACGCGCCTTGGCAGCTCTTCGTCCACGAGCGCCACGACAAGATCAGGCCGCTACCGAATGATGACGAGCCCCTGACCTACAACTTCGACGTCGAGACCGGTGCGACCTACAAGATCACGCTGCTCTACGTCGAGAACTGGACCGGGGCGTTTCGCATTCCGCAGAATGACCGGATCTTCGACGTGACGGTCGATGGCACTGCCTTTGCCGAGTTCGCCGATATGAACCCGCTGGGTGAAGCGGCGGCGGCGCTGGGGCAGGAACTGCCGCCGACACCGTCGAAGATGTCGGCCAAGCAGCCCTTCCTCGGCACGGTGCTGACCCGAGAACTGGTCTACACGGCCGTGGATGACGAACTGAACCTTACCTTCATCGACAAAAATCAGAACCCGAAGATCAACGCGATCCAGATCAGCCAGATCCTGGAGATGCCCAGCGAGATCGAACTGTCCGCCACCCAGGTGACCGAGAACGCCGCCGGCGCCGTGGTGGGCGAAGTGTCGGTCACCGATCCGGATGGCGGTGACGCGCCCGAGATCACCGTCTCCGACGACCGCTTCGAAGTGGTGGACGGTGTGCTGAAACTGAAGGCCAAGGCCAGTCTCGACTTCGAGGAGGCCTACAGCATCCCCCTCACCATCACGGCAACGGATGCGGATGGGCTGAGCCTGAGCCAGAACTTCGAGATCGCCGTGCAGGATGTGGCCGAAGGCCGTCTCTCGGCCGTGACCAACGTGGTCGAAGGCAGCGATGCCGGCGAGTCCCTGAAGGGCACGAAAGCCAACGACCTGATCGTCGGCCTAGGTGGCAAGGACACGCTCATCGGCCGCAAGGGTGATGACATCATGGCCGGCGGCAAGGGCGCCGACAAGTTCGTGGGCGGCAAGGGCTTCGACACGCTCGACTACAGCGACTCCGCAAAGGGCGTTACCGTCAACCTGCAAAAGGGCGTGGCCAAGGGCGGCGATGCGCGCGGCGACAAGTTCAAGAGCATGGAAGGCGTGATCGGCTCCGACGCGAACGACAAGCTCTTGGGCTCCAAGGCTGGAAACGTGCTGATCGGCGGCGCGGGGGCCGATACCCTCAATGGTCGAGGCGGCAAGGACTGGGCCGACTACAGCGCCTCGGATGAAGGCGTGACGGTGAACCTGGCCAAACGCAGCGGCGTGGGGGGTGATGCCGAGGGTGACCGACTGCTGAAGATCGAGAACGTCCATGGCAGCACGCACAACGACACGCTCGTCGGCGATGGTCGCAAGAACGTTCTCGTCGGCGATGATGGCCGGGACAAGATCACGGGCGGAGGCGGCGGCGACAAGCTCGATGGCGGCGCCGGCAATGACAGGGTGCTGGGCGGCGGCGGAGCCGATACCTTCATCTTCGATCTTGGCAACGACAAGCTGGTGGGCGGCAAAGGCCGCGACACGGTCATGTTCGATGGTGACTTCGGCGATTACGGCGTGAATCTCGGCAAGAAGGTGATCGTCACCTTTGAGGGGGATCGCGACGTGCTCACCGGCATGGAGCGGCTGGAGTTCGACGACACCACCTATGTCCGCCAGGGTGCGAACTGGGTCGAGCTCGGCTAGGAAGAGATCGAAGCGGTCGAACGCGCGTCTTGGCCCGAGACCGGCCACAGCCCGGTCTCGAGCGACACGATCCTGAGGCCATGGGACTCCGCGCCCTCACGCGGGCCGGAGAACCGTGCCGGTGACACCGCCGTATTCGGTGCGGGGCGCGCGCTCATGGCATGGATCAATGCCGGTGACCTGCCCCCCTCGCGATCCCTCAGTCTGATGTAGAGTTTGCTCAATCGCGAAGGAGCAGACGATGCGAAAGAGCCGCTTCACCGAGGCGCAGATCATCGGAATGATCAAGGAGCAGGAAGCCGGGATGCCAACTGCCGAAGTGTGTCGTCGCCATGGGCTCAGCCCGGCGACGTTCTACAAGATGAAGGCCCGGTATGGCGGCATGGAAGTGTCCGACGCCGCGAGGTTGAAGGCGCTGGCGGATGAGAACGCCAAGCTCAAGCGCCTGCTGGCCGATGCCATGCTGGACAACGTGGTTCTGAAAGACCTTCTGGGAAAGAACTGACGACACTGGCCAGGCGGCGAGAGGCAGCCCTGCGGGCGATGCGGGATCACCAGATCTCGCAACGCCGGGCCTGCCAGCTTGTCGGTGTCGATCCCAAGACAGTCCGGCGCCCACGCCCGCCGGACTGCCCCGAGATCCGCAGGGAGATGCAGGAGATCGCCGGGAAGCGGCGTCGGTTCGGCTACCGCCGGATCGGCATCTTGCTGGAGCGCAAAGGCATGATCATGAACCACAAGAAACTGTATCGGCTCTACCGCGAGGAAGGGCTGTCGGTGAAGCGACGACGTGGGCGAAAGCGGGCTCGAGGCACGCGCACACCGATGCCGGAGGCGACGCATCCCAATGCCCGCTGGTCGCTCGACTTCCTGTCGGACAGCTTCGGCGCCTCGCGCAAGTTCCGCATCCTCGCGGTGATCGACGACTGCTGCCGCGAGAACCTGTGCCTGATCGCCGACACCAGCATCTCGGGTGCCCGTGTCGCGCGCGAGCTGGACGCGCTGGTGCGGATCTACGGGAAGCCCGCTTGCATTGTCAGCGACAACGGAACGGAGCTCACCAGTCGGGCCATTCTGAAATGGGCCGATCAGAACGCGGTGCCCTGGCACTATATCGACCCCGGAAAGCCGCAGCAGAATGCCTTCATCGAGTCATTCAACGGCAGCGTGCGCGACGAGCTGCTGAACGAGGAGGTCTTCGACACCTTGGACGATGCCCGGCGAAAGCTGGCCTTCTGGCGCTACGACTACAATACCGTCAGGCCGCACTCCTCGCTCGGGAACCAGACGCCGCTCGAGGCGCGCCGAGCGCTTGAGCAATTTGAGAGCGCCGCGCCCGGCGCGCTTGCCCGAAACGACCAGTCCAACTACCAATCTCAAACCCGCAAACTCTCACTATGACCGAGGGACCGGCGGGGGGCAGGTCACCGGTCTTGACCGAAGCCGCAGGGCCCGCGGATTGCGAAGCAGGGGCACGCCCTATTGCTCACGGCAACCAAGCGCATAGCCGGATGGAGCGTTTCCAAATTGGTGACAATAGGGAATCCTGACGCAAGATCATTTCATCGCCAGCGGATTGTGGCAAAAAAATGGTTGCTTCGTGGCGGCGTCCGTTTAACCTCAAGGCAGGTGCGAGGAGCCACGGATCCGTAAAAGCGATTGCGGGGTCGAATAGGACCAGAATTGCGAATGATTGTTTTTACCATTTCTGGTTGATCATTCCCGCTTTGTCGTTTCGTGTCCAACAGCCCATGACGTGCCGTCTGAGGCGCGGGTTTTGCGTCTCTCGGTTTTTTTAACGTGTAACCCAGAGGTCATTGTTTTGGCTATTCACTCCAATCCTCCCGACTTCACCGAAAACATCATTTACCGGGTCAATGCCGGCAGCACCGATGTGGCCGCGATCGATGGCGGCCTGGTCTGGACCGGCGATCTGGCGCTTGAGAACGGCCCGGGGCCGGTCTCCGTCACCGGTGATGTCGACAACGAGTTCATGAGCAAGCTCACCGACTCAGAAAACGAGGTCGATTACATCGACCCGGAGGTGGCGGGCTACGCGCCTTGGCAGCTTTTCGTTCATGAGCGCTTTGACAGAAGCCGGCCGTCGACGGCGGATGAGGAAGAGCCGCTGACCTACAATTTCGAGGTCGAGGCCGGTGCGCATTACAAGATCACGCTGCTCTATGTCGAGAACTGGACCGGGGCCTTCGACATTCCGGCCAAGGACCGCATCTTCGACGTGACGGTGGACGGTGTGGCCTTTGACGAGTTCTCCGATCTCAACCCCTTGGGCGAGGCGGCGGCGGCGCTGGGGCAAGAGCTACCTCCGAAAACCTCGAACCCGCCGGAGAAGCAGCCCTTCCTGGGCACGGTCCTGACACGCGAGTTGGTCTACACCGCCGTGGATGACGAGCTGAACCTGGCCTTCATCAAGGACAACCAGAATGCCAAGATCAACGCGATCCAGATCAGCCAGATCCTGAATGGCCCAAGCGATATCGCCCTCTCCTCCTTCGGCCTGTTGGCCGAGAACGCGACCGGCGCCAAGGTGGGCCGGTTGACCGTCACCGATCCGGATGCCGACGACACGCATGGTTTCAGCGTCTCCGACAACCGCTTCAAGGTGACTGACGGCGGCATGCTGAAGCTGAAGCGCAAGGCCAGTCTCGATTTCGAGGACGCCTACAGCATCACCCTCGCGGTCACTGCGACGGACTCAACCGGACTGGGCCTGACCCGTGATTTCGAGATCGCCGTTCAAGACGTGGCCGAAGGTCGCCTCTCGGCCGTGACCAATGTGGTGGAAGGTAGCGATGCTGGCGAAACCTTGAAGGGCACGAAGGCCAACGACCTGCTCGTCGGTCTGGGCGGCGAGGACATGGTGCTCGGCCGCAAGGGCGACGACATCGTCGCTGGCGGCGCGGATGCCGACATGCTCTTCGGTCGCAAGGGCTTCGATACGCTCGACTACAGCTCTTTCGCGCAGGCCGTCACCGTGAACCTGAAGAAGGGCGTCTCGAAGAGCGGCGATGAAGATGGCGACACTTTCAAGAGCTTCGAGGGCGCGATCGGCTCCGCTGCGGATGACAAGCTTCTGGGCAGCAAGATCGGCAACGTGCTCATCGGCGGTGATGGCGCCGACATCCTCAATGGCCGTGGTGGCGTCGACTGGGCCGATTACATCCACTCGGATGAAGCCGTCACGGTGAACCTGGCGGAGGGAACCGGCACGGGCGGGGAAGCCGAGGGCGATCGCTTCGTAAAGATCGAGAACGTCCATGGCAGCACGCACAATGACACGCTGATCGGTGATGGCGGAGCAAACATCCTTGCCGGGGATGCGGGCCGGGACGAGCTCATGGGCGGCGGTGGCCGCGACACGCTGCTGGGCGGCAAGGGCCACGATACGCTGTGGGGCAATGCCGGCCGCGACAAGCTCATGGGCGGCATCGGCACCGGAAGCGATGAACTCCATGGCGGCAAGGGCAACGACAAGCTTCTGGGCGGCAAGGGCGGCGACACGCTGTCGGGCGATGGCGGTCGCGACAAGCTCTTCGGTGGTGCGGATCATGACGTGCTCGATGGCGGTGCCGGCAATGACGTAGTGCTGGGCGATGGCGGGGACGACACCTTCATCTTCGACCTCGGCAGCGACAAGTTGGTCGGCGGCACAGGTCGCGACACGGTCATCTTCGACGGCGCGTTCGGTAATTACGGCGTGACGTTCGGCAAGAGGGTGATCGTGACCATCGGCGAGGATCGCGACGTGCTGATCGGCATGGAACGGCTGGAGTTCGATGACGCCATATATGTTCGCGAGGGGGGCAGCTGGGGCGAGCTCGGCTAGGATGAACCATCGCTGGCCGGACACCATGACAGGCGTCTGGCCAGCCAATTCCCATGCGGAATCGCGGGCCTTGATAGGAATGATCCCGCGCCCGATGGAGCTTTCGATGTAGAGTTTTCAAGCTTCTACGGCGTGCATAGCTCAGCCTGCGATCTCTTAGGGAAATTCCGCTTGCAAGGCATGGGCCACGGTGGCGGAATCGTTAGAGAAGCAGAGCTTGGAAACCTCGTCTTTCGCCCATTCTGCCAGAAGGTAATTGAGGACGCGGAATAGCACCGCATAGACCACCACCCCTGAGGCTGGCTTCTGCTGCCGGCGCTCTTGCCGCTGCCAGCTCTGAACCATGAGAAGGAGGGCCGACGCCGCGCCAGCCAGCACAACACCACAAGACGGAAGCGTTGCCTGAGCTGCAAATTACCCAGCGCATCTGGGGTGTTGGCCCGACATTCGAGGGGCGTTTTTACTAGTCGTCAGGTGGTTTCATGTCAAAGATTGCTCTGGTGGGTAACAACAGGACGTTTCTCGCTTCGGCCTCCAAGGCCTTGAAGGCGGAAGGCTTGGAGGTGGAAAGCTACAGCGATGGAGAGGCAGCGCTCGATGCCTTCAGCATGCGCCTGCCGGACTTGGCCGTACTGGACTGCAAGTTACCACAGATGAACGGCATGGAGCTGCTTGAGCGGCTACGCGAAGAAAGCAGCCTTCCTGTGATCCTAATGTCCTCCAAAGAGGGCGAGATCGATGAACTCTGGGCCCTGCGCATGGGCGCGGATGACTACCTCAGAAAGCCCTGCTCTCAACTCGTGCTGCTCGAGCGCATCCGCGCCCTTCTACGCCGACAGAGGATCTGGGCTGCGGCGAGCCATGAGGACGGAACCGAGGTCCCGGTCATGGTCCGTGGCCCGCTCACCATGGATGCGTCGCGCCATGAGGTCACGTGGAGGGGCGAACAGGTGTCGCTCAGTCCGACGGAGTTCCTGCTGTTGCAAGCCATTGCCCACAGGCCGGGCATCGTCGTGTCGCGCAATCAGCTTCTGGACGAGATAGGCGACACCACCTCGTGCGATCGCATCATCGACGGGCATATCAAGCGTATCCGCAAGAAGATGCGCGAGGTGGATGAAGGCTTTTTAGCCATCAAGACGGTCTATGGAAGCGGCTACCGCTACAGCGTCTATGAAACGCCATTGCCCGAGCCGGTGACTGGTCAGAAGCTTGTCAGGTCTCTGAACACACCCAACGAGCCTTTTGCGGTCGCGCGGGGCGCGGAGCAGACCCCCAGACCGATCCGGCCTCGCGAGCCTTGATCACAGCATGGTGTTAACTCCACCGTCGCAGGCGGGCTCGCCATGTCGCTCCACCGAGGCATGGGCTCTGGCAAAACAGTCGGGTCTCGATCCGTTTCGGTATAATATTGGCGCCGCCGTCCTGCTGTCCGAAGCCGTTCTCGAAGGTGGAGCGGGCTTGGGCAATGCGGCAAATGTAGTCGAATACCGTTACCCAGTTATCTCCTTGGCGCGATCATGGGGCCTGCGAGTAGAGCTACCATGGCGCCTGCAACTCCGCGCGCTTTCACGTTCAGACAAGGCTGTCGACGTCTCAGATACAGGTGTGAGGGGGAGCGGATCCGCAAATGTGATCGCAGCGTCGAGTAGGAGAACGGATTCCGACTGATGGCCTATTGCATTCTGTAGGCCATCTTCCGAATCTGATCGCGTCATGTTCCGGCAACCATGCCGTTCGAGATGCGGATTTCGCGCTTCTCCTTTTTAACGCGTATTCCAGAGGCCAGTATCTTGGCTATTTCTCCCACAAACTCCAGCGAGAGCATTGTCTATCGCATCAACGCCGGTGGCGGCGATGTCGCCGCGATCGACGCCGGCCCGGGCTGGACCGGCGACCTGGCACTCGAAAACGCCAGTGGCCCGGTTTCCGTCACCGGCGATGTCGAGCACGAGTTCACCGGCAAGCTGACAGACACCGAGGATGAGGTCACCTTCACCGACCCCGACATGGCGGTGATCGCGCCCTGGCAGCTCTTCGTCCATGAGCGCTTCGACAAGATCAGGCCGCCGCCGAACGACGACGCGCCGCTGACCTACAACTTCGACGTCGATACTGGTGCGACCTACAAGATCACGTTGTTCTACGTCGAGAACCGGACCGGCGCGTTCCGCCCAGGGAACAATCGAATCTTCGACGTGACGGTCGATGGCACGGTCTTCGCCGAATTCGCCGATCTGAACCCGCTGGGCGAAGCGGCGGCGGCGTTGGAGCAAGAACTGCCGCCAACGCCGTCGAAGAATGCAACGAAACAGCCCTTCCTTGGCACGGTGGTCACGCGCGAGCTGGTCTACACGGCCGTGGATGATGAGCTGAACCTCACCTTCCTGCACGACAACCGAAACCCGAAGATCAACGCGATCCAGATCAGCCAGATCCTGGATGAGGTCACCGATATCGCGCTGTCCTCCAGTAGGGTGGCCGAGAACGAGCCCGGCGCCACGGTGGGCGATCTGTCGACCATCGGTCCGGACGCGGACGACGGGTATGTGTTCACCGTTTCGGATGACCGCTTCCAGGTGGTGGACGGCGTGCTGAAGCTGAAGGCCAGGACCAGTCTCGACTTCGAGGAGGCCTACAAGATCAGCTTGTCTGTCACCGCGACGGCGAACGGTGTGAACGTGACCGAAGACTTCGAGATCGCCGTGCAGGACGTCACCGAGGGCTGGCTGTCGGCACTGACCAACATAGTAGAAGGCAGCAATGCCGGCGAGAAGCTCAAGGGCACGAAGGCCAACGACCTGATCCTTGGGTTTGCCGGCAAGGACACGCTCATCGGCCGCAAGGGCGATGACATCATGGCCGGCGGCAAGGGCCCCGACAAGTTCGTGGGCGGCAAGGGCTTCGACACGCTCGATTACAGCGACTCCGCGAAGGGCGTCTTGGTCAACTTGCAAAAGGGTGTCGGAAAGGGCGGCGAGGCGCGCGGCGACAAGTTCAAGAGCATGGAAGGCGTGATCGGCTCCGGTGCAAACGACAAGCTCCTGGGCTCCAAGGCCGGTAACCTGTTGATCGGCGGCGAGGGGGACGACGTGCTCAAGGGCCGCCGTGGTTCGGACGTCTTCATCTTCGGCCCCGGCAACGACAAGATGTTCGGTGGTAGGGGCCGCGATACGGTCGTCTTCGACGGTGATGTCGGCGATTACGACATGTCCTTCGGCAAGAAGGTGATTGTCACCATCGATGCTGACCGCAGCGTGATGAGCGGCATGGAGCGGCTCGAGTTCGACGACACCACCTATGTCCGCGAAGGCGGCAACTGGGTCAACGTGACCGCCATCGTTCTTTCGATCGCGGATGCGCCGGTGGTGGCCGAGACCGGCGACACCGGGACCACCGACCTCGCCTTCGGCCTGATCCTGAGCGACACCCGCTACACCGGCACTCTGCAGGTGAGCTTCGACACCGGGACGGCGACGAACCAGGGCCAGAGCGTCAGCTTCACCGGCGGGATCGGCACGCTGGTCGTGCCAGTCGCCAATGACGACCTGGCCAACGGCCCCGAAACGGTGGCGGTCACCCTGACCGGGGCCAGCGGCACCAGCCGGACGGTGACGCTCGGCATCGCCACGGCCAGCGGAATGGTCACCGAGGACGACGTCACGGCGCCCCCTGCCGGCGTCGTTCTCTCGATCGCCGATGCCCCGACGCTCATCGAGACCGGCGACACCGGGACCACCGACCTTGCCTTCGGCCTGATCCTGAGCGACACCCGCTACACCGGCACTCTGCAGGTGAGCTTCGACACCGGGACGGCGACGAACCAGGGCCAGAGCGTCAGCTTCACCGGCGGGATCGGCACGCTGGTCGTGCCGGTCGCCAATGACGACCTGGCCAACGGCCCCGAAACGGTGGCGGTCACCCTGACCGGGGCCAGCGGCACCAGCCGGACGGTGACGCTCGGCATCGCCACGGCCAGCGGAATGGTCACCGAGGACGACGTCACGGCGCCCCCTGCCGGCGTCGTTCTCTCGATCGCCGATGCCCCGACGCTCATCGAGACCGGCGACATCGGGACCACCGACCTCGCCTTCGGGCTGAGCCTGGACGACACCCGCTACACCGGCACTCTGCAGGTGAGCTACAAGGCTGGCACGGCGACGAACCAGACCCAGAGCGTCAGCTTCGTCGATGGGCTCGGCACGCTGACCGTGCCGGTGGCCAATGACGACCTCGTCAACGGCACCGAGACGGTGGCGGTCACCCTGACCGGCGCCACCGGCACCGGCGTGGCGGCGACGCTTGGCACCACCACGGCTAAAGGCATGGTCATCGAGGACGATGTCACTGCCGTCGTCCTCTCGATCGCCGACGCGCCGACGCTGGTCGAGACCGGTGACACCGGGACCACCGATCTCGCCTTCGGGCTGAGCCTGGACGACACCGGCTTCACCGGCACTCTGCAGGTGAGCTACAACACTGGCACGGCGACGAGCCAGAGCCAGGGCGTCAGCTTCGTCAATGGGGTCGGCACGCTGGTCGTGCCGGTCGCCAATGACGACCTGGCCAACGGCACCGAAACGGTGGCGCTCACCCTGGCCGGCGCCACCGGCACCGGCGTGGCGGTCACGCTCGGCACCGCGACCGCCAGCGGCATGGTCACCGAGGACGACGTCATTGCCATCGTTCTCTCGATCGCCGACGCGCCGACGCTGGTCGAGACCGGTGACACCGGGACCACCGATCTCGCCTTCGGCTTGGGCCTGGACGACACCGGCTTCACCGGCACCCTGCAGGTGGCCTACGACACCGGGACGGCGACGAACCAGAGCCAGAGCGTCAACTTCGCCGGTGGGCTCGGCACGCTGGTCGTGCCGGTCGCCAATGACGACCTGGCCAACGGCACCGAAACGGTGGCGGTCACCCTGACCGGCGCCACCGGCACCGGCGTGGCGGCGACGCTTGGCACCACCACGGCTAAAGGCATGGTCATCGAGGACGATGTCACTGCCGTCGTCCTCTCGATCGCCGACGCGCCGACGCTGGTCGAGACCGGTGACACCGGGACCACCGATCTCGCCTTCGGGCTGAGCCTGGACGACACCGGCTTCACCGGCACTCTGCAGGTGAGCTACAACACTGGCACGGCGACGAGCCAGAGCCAGGGCGTCAGCTTCGTCAATGGGGTCGGCACGCTGGTCGTGCCGGTCGCCAATGACGACCTGGCCAACGGCACCGAAACGGTGGCGCTCACCCTGGCCGGCGCCACCGGCACCGGCGTGGCGGTCACGCTCGGCACCGCGACCGCCAGCGGCATGGTCACCGAGGACGACGTCATTGCCATCGTTCTCTCGATCGCCGACGCGCCGACGCTGGTCGAGACCGGTGACACCGGGACCACCGATCTCGCCTTCGGCTTGGGCCTGGACGACACCGGCTTCACCGGCACCCTGCAGGTGGCCTACGACACCGGGACGGCGACGAACCAGAGCCAGAGCGTCAACTTCGCCGGTGGGCTCGGCACGCTGGTCGTGCCGGTCGCCAATGACGACCTGGCCAACGGCACCGAAACGGTGGCGGTCACCCTGACCGGGGCCACCGGAACCGGCGTGGCGGCGACGCTCGGCACCGCCAAGGCCAGCGGCGTGGTCACCGAAGACGACGTCATTGCCATCGTTCTCTCGATCGCCGACGCGCCGACGCTGGTCGAGACCGGTGACACCGGGACCACCGATCTCGCCTTCGGCTTGAGCCTGGACGACACCGGCTTCACCGGCACCCTGCAGGTGGCCTACGACACCGGGACGGCGACGAACCAGAGCCAGAGCGTCAACTTCGTCAATGGGGTCGGCACGCTGGTCGTGCCGGTCGCCAATGACGACCTGGCCAACGGCACCGAAACGGTGGCGCTCACCCTGGCCGGGGCCAGCGGAACCGGCGTGGCGGCGACGCTCGGCACCGCCAAGGCCAGCGGCATGGTCACCGAAGACGACGTGACTGCCCCGCCGCCACAGCCGACCAACGCGCTCGAGGCCTTCGCGGCGCAGGGTGATCTCGATACCTCGCAGAGCTACGCGGCCGGGACCGTCGGTGCGGCCAAGCTCGGCATCATGCTCGGCAACGCCAACATCGAGGCGTCGAATTTCGGCCTGAACAGCTTCAAGGTGACCAACACCGGCGACAAGAAGATCTCGGCGATCTTCATCGACGTCTCCAGCGCGCTCTACCCCGACAGCGTCTTCGACCCCGACGGCGCCGGCGGTGACAGCGCGACCAAGCCCTGGGCGGTCAACGCAGCGGGCAACACCGGCGCCTATATCGGCGGCGGCACCGGCGGCTACTTCCTGCCCGGGCCCGACCCGCTGCCCAACACCACCGGCACCGGCAAGCCCTCCAATGGCGGCTACAAGGGTGCGATGGTCAAGTTCGACCCGACTGTCAGCGGCGGCTTCGGCAAGAACGAGACCGTCGGCTTCTCGGGCGACATGGACCCGAACTCGATCGCCGGGCTGACCAAGAGCTCGCTGGACGCCCTGGCCGTCGACGGCTGGGACGTCGGCGGCATCTCGGGGCACGAGCTGATCGGCTCGACCTTCACGGTGCTGTTCGACGACGGCACCACCGCCTCGGGCCAGCTGGGCTCCGACGGCAGCGCCTCGGGCAGCCACGCCATCGCCACGCAGAGCGGCGCCGGCGCGGCGGCGCCGACGCTGAGCGTCAACGGCGTCGGGGCGGGCGGCACCGGCACCTATGGCGGCAGCCAGCCCTCGGTGATCGTGTCCGGCACCCCGGGCGACACGGTGATGGTGACGCTGACCAAGGGCTTCAACCCGGTGCAGGGCGCGGGCGACATCCCGGCGCTGGTCGAAAACCGGCTCGACGCCTACGCCTTCAAGGCCAACAACACCTTCGACAACCAGCACGTCGTGGTGAAGCTGAACAGCAGCGGCATCGCGGATCTGTCGCACCGGTTCGACTACGACGACAGCCCGGCCAACAACAAGGCCGACGGCACCTTCCCGGGCGACGACGTGTCCCCGATCGGCTTCGTCGCCGCGGTGGTCGACCCGGCCAACGGCAACGCGCCGATCAGCCCGATCACCAAGCCGATCTACCTCACCAACCAGGGCGGGCCGGTGAGCGGCGGTGCCGGCAGCACCTTCGGGACGATTGTCACGCCGATCGGCGCTTCCTCCGACGATTGGGAGCAGTTCGGCGGCGGCAGCAGCAGTGTCCTCGAGTTCGGCCTGAACGGCAGCCGGGCACAGGCCGTGGGGATGCGCTTCGACGGGATCGACATCCCGCAGACGGCGATCATCACCGATGTCTACCTGCAATTCACCGCATTCGGGACGTCCTCGGGCGCCGCGAGTTTCACCATCGGCATCGAGGGCAGCGAAAGCGCCGCCACCTTCTCCTCCAGCGCGCCACCGCAATCGCGCGTCATCGTCGACGAGTTCGCCTGGTCGAATGTCGAGCAGTGGACCGCCGGGGGAACCTACCGGACGCCCGACATCAGCGAACTGATCGAAACGGTGATCGGCGCCGACGGGGCCTCGAACGCGGCCCTGGCCTTCATCGTCGCGGGCAGCGGCAGCCGGGTGGCGAGCAGCTTCAACAACGGCGACGCGCCCGAGCTGGTCCTCGTGCTCGACGACGGAAGCACGCTCACGATGTGAGCCCATGCATACGCCCCCTGACCTGAGACCCGTCTTTCCTCCGGTTTGACGGAGAATCCGTGGGTGATTTCTGAGGCTATGCGGCCTGCTGTTCCAGTGTTGTTTTCATGGCAAATTCGGCAGGTGGGATGTTGCCCAGGGCTGAATGGGGGCGGTGCAGGTTGTAATCGAGCTGCCATGCCTGGATCTGACGTCGGGCATCGCCGAGCGTCGAAAATAGCACCTCGTTGAGCAGCTCGTCCCGGAGCCGCCCGTTGAAGCTCTCGACGAAGCCGTTCTGCATCGGCTTGCCGGGCGCGATGTAATGCCAGCCAACCGCCGTGCGCTGGCTCCAGGTCAGGATGGCCATGGAGGTGAACTCGGTCCCGTTGTCGCTGACGATGGTCTGTGGCTGGCCGCGCCGGGCGATGAGCGCATCGAGCTCCCGAGCCACCCGTAGCCCCGACAACGAGGTGTCCGCGACCAGCGCCAAGCATTCGCGAGTGAAGTCGTCGACCACGGCGAGTATCCGAAACCGGCGGCCATCCGTCAGCGCATCGCTGACGAAATCAAGGCTCCAGCGCTGGTTCGCAGCATCCGGCACGAGCAAGGGACGCCTCGTGCCCAAGGCCCGCTTGCGGCCGCCACGACGGCGCACCTGAAGCTTCTCCTCGCGATACAGCCGCCGCAGCTTCTTGAGGTTCATCACGATCCCCTGCCGCTCCAGCATCACATGGATGCGCCGGTAGCCGAACCGCCGTCGCTCCGAAGCCACCGCCTTCATGGCCATGCGCGCTTCGGCGTCGTCGGGCCGAATGCTCCGGTAGCGCACGCTCGATCGATCCACCGCCAGTGCCTGGCACGCCCGGCGCTGGCTCACCCCGTGCGATGCACAGGCATGAGCCACCGCTTCCCGCCTGACGCCGGGCGCTACCATTTTTTTGCCGCGACATCCCGCAGGATGGCGTTGTCGAGCATCTGCTCGGCCAGCAGTTTCTTGAGCTTGGCGTTCTCATCTTCGAGGGCCCGCAGCCGACGCGCGTCCGACACCTCCAGCCCGCCGAAGCGCGCCTTGTATTTGTAGAAAGTGGCTTGGCTGACGCCGTGCTTGCGGCATACCTCGGCCGTCGATAGCCCGGCCTCCTGCTCCTTCAGCATTCCGATGATCTGTTCTTCCGTGAAACGCGATCGCTTCATGTCCGTCTCCTGAGTTGGACGGACTCTACTCCAAACTGGAGGAGGAACAGGGTCTCAGGTCACCCCGGTTAAAATGGGAGTAGACCAATACTAGTGGATTTGGTTGCGGGAGCAGGATTTGAACCTGCGACCTTCAGGTTATGAGCCTGACGAGCTACCGGGCTGCTCCATCCCGCGCCATTTTGTCTGGCCTGTCGCCCCGGGAGGGCTGCTTGCGGCCGAATGGTGCTTTTCGAGATCGTCCAGAGAGAATGTGATGTTCTTTACTAGGTCTGGCGGTGACTTACTCTCCCACGTCTTGAGACGCAGTACCATCAGCGCGACGGCACTTAACGGCCGAGTTCGGAATGGGATCGGGTGTTTTGCTCGTGCTATGGCCACCAGACCGAGGAAAGAACATCTTGTTGGTGGCCTACCGCCCGGAGGGCTGCTTGAGGCCGGTGCGGCCTGTCGCGTGCTCCGATGGGAGGTCACCATATCAGCCGCCCTGCCCTTGCGGGGAGCGGTGTTCCAGGTCGTCGTACACCGTTTTGGTGCGTATGGTTTCGGATCCAGCCTTGCTGTTTCTGGATCGGATCAAGCCTATCGGACCATTAGTATCGGTCAACTGAACGCATTGCTGCGCTTACATCTCCGACCTATCGACGTGGTGGTCTACCACGGTCCTCGGGGATACCTTGTTTTGAGGGGGGCTTCCCGCTTAGATGCCTTCAGCGGTTATCCTGTCCGATCATAGCTACCCTGCACTGCCGTTGGCACGACAACAGGTCCACCAGTGGATCGTTCACCCCGGTCCTCTCGTACTAGGGGCAACTCCTCTCAAGTATCCTACACCCACGGAAGATAGGGACCGAACTGTCTCACGACGTTCTAAACCCAGCTCACGTACCTCTTTAAATGGCGAACAGCCATACCCTTGGGACCTGCTCCAGCCCCAGGATGAGATGAGCCGACATCGAGGTGCCAAACACTGCCGTCGATATGGACTCTTGGGCAGTATCAGCCTGTTATCCCCAGCGTACCTTTTATCCGTTGAGCGATGGCCCTTCCACTCGGGACCACCGGATCACTATGGCCGTCTTTCGACTCTGCTCGACTTGTCAGTCTTGCAGTCAGGCTGGCTTATGCCATTGCACTCGACGAGCGATTTCCGACCGCTCTGAGCCAACCTTCGCGCGCCTCCGTTACTGTTTGGGAGGCGACCGCCCCAGTCAAACTACCCGCCACACAGGGTCCCGGAACCGGATCACGGTCCGCGGTTAGACATCAAGAGTGCGAAGGGTGGTATCTCAAGGGAGGCTCCACGGGAACTGGCGTTCCCGCTTCATTGCCTACCACCTATCCTGCACATCGCAATCCTGATGCCAGTGTGAAGCTGTAGTAAAGGTGCATGGGGTCTTTCCGTCTAACCGCGGGAAGCCGGCATCTTGACCGGCAATTCAATTTCGCTGAGTCGATGTTGGAGACAGCGGGGAAGTCGTTACGCCATTCGTGCAGGTCGGAACTTACCCGACAAGGAATTTCGCTACCTTAGGACCGTTATAGTTACGGCCGCCGTTTACCGGGGCTTCAATTCAAGGCTTGCACCTCTCCTTTTAACCTTCCGGCACCGGGCAGGCGTCAGACCCTATACGTCGTCTTGCGACTTCGCAGAGCCCTGTGTTTTTAGTAAACAGTCGCCACCCCCTGGTTTGTGCCCCCGGCCACCACTTGCGTGACAACCGGGCCTCCTTCTCGCGAACTTACGGAGGTATTTTGCCGAGTTCCTTCAACATCGTTCTCTCAAGCGCCTTGGTATTCTCTACCAGTCCACCTGTGTCGGTTTCGGGTACGATCTCATGATGGAGCTATTTCCAGGGACTGCTAAGCGGCCCGATCAATCCGATAAGATCGAACAACCTTCGCAATCCGTCACTTCCATCTGGCCCAGGAATATTAACCTGGTTCCCATCGACTACGCCTTTCGGCCTCGCCTTAGGGGTCGGCTTACCCTGCTCAGATTAACTTTAAGCAGGAACCCTTGGACTTTCGGCGACAGGGTCTCTCACCCTGTTTGTCGCTACTCATGTCATCATTCTCGCTGTGATCTCTCCACCTCCACGATGGCTCACGCCGGCTTCACAGAAAACCCGCGTCTCCAAGCCGACCCGAGTCGGTAAGGAGACATGGGATTATGTCACACACACGCTCTGCTACCATGCACTATGTGCATCCTAAGCTTCGGCTCATGGCTTGAGCCCCGTTACATCTTCGCCGCAGGACAACTTGTTTAGACCAGTGAGCTGTTACGCTATCTTTAAAGGATGGCTGCTTCTAAGCCAACCTCCTGGTTGTTTTGGTCGTCCCACCTGCTTTCCCACTTAGCCATGAATTGGGGGCCTTAGCTGTAGGTCAGGGTTGTTTCCCTCTCCACGACGGACGTTAGCACCCGCCGTGTGTCTGCCATCTAGTACTCCCGGGTATTCGGAGTTTGGTTAGGATCAGTAAGCCTGTGGGGCCCCATTACCCATCCAGTGCTCTACCCCCCGGGGTATTCGGATGACGCTCTACCTAAATAGATTTCGCAGAGAACCAGCTATCTCCGAGTTTGATTGGCCTTTCACCCCTAGGCACACCTCATCCCGACCTTTTTCAACAGGTGTGGGTTCGGACCTCCAGTGCGTGTTACCGCACCTTCATCCTGGACATGCCTAGATCACTCGGTTTCGGGTCTGATCCCACGAACTCATGCGCCCTATTAAGACTCGCTTTCGCTGCGCCTACACCTACCGGCTTAAGCTTGCTCGTGAGACCAAGTCGATGACCCATTATACAAAAGGTACGCCGTCACCTCGCAAGGAGGCTCCGACTGATTGTAGGCGTTCGGTTTCAGGTACTGTTTCACTCCCCTCGTCGGGGTGCTTTTCACCTTTCCCTCACGGTACTGGTTCGCTATCGGTCAGTAAGGAGTACTTAGCCTTCGAGGGTGGTCCCCCGATCTTCAGACAGGATTACACGTGTCCCGCCCTACTTGATACGTCCCGTCATGCTTCCCATACGGGGCTGTCACCCGCTATGGCCGAGTTTTCCAACTCGTTCTGGTCACATTCAAGGCTCGGCTGGTCCGCGTTCGCTCGCCACTACTAGCGGAGTCTCTGTTGATGTCCTTTCCTCCGGGTACTTAGATGTTTCAGTTCCCCGGGTTTGCTCTTTTAACCCTATATATTCAGGTCAAAAGTACCTGGTTAACGACGCTATTGAGTGCTCTTGCGAGCAACAATAACGAAGTTTCAGGTGGGTTGCCCCATTCGGAAATCCATGGATCAAGGCCTATTCTCGGCTCCCCATGGCTTATCGCAGAGTATCACGTCCTTCATCGCCTCTTACTGCCTAGGCATCCACCAAACGCCCTTTTCGCGCTTGATCCGATCCAGAAA
>NZ_CP193761.1:0-22500 GCF_050847355.1 Limimaricola sp. AA108-03 | reverse complement strand
AGCGATCACCTGCCAGACTACCACGTCGCCTATGACGACGAGAGCGACATGGTGGTATTCCGCAATCGCGGCACGGTGACGCCCGAGATCGAGAACCCGGCCCTGCCGCCGCTGTCCGAGGCGGTCCGCGACGAGGCCCGCGCCCTCCTGCCCGGCATCGACATCGCCGCGGTCGAGCGCGAATGGCGTGACTGGGTGACCGAGTCCCCGCGCGATGCCGCTGCCGCCTTTCTGGGCTTCTGCCGCAACCGGCGCGACCGCTTGATCTGACCCCTCTCCTGCGCCCGCCGTTCTGAGGATTCTTCATGCGTCTGTCCCTTTGCTCCCTTGCCGGCCTCGGCCTCGCGCTCGGCCTGCTTGCGCCCCTGCCCGCCTCGGCAGGGCAGGACGCCTTCGAAGTCATGCTCGGCGGCAGCCGGCTCGGCCGGATCACCCATGCGGTCTCAGGCAGCACCCGCGATCTGACGCTGCTCCTCGACAGCACGCCGCTTGGCGTATTCGACGGCAGCTATGCCGGCCGCACCGTCACTTCCGGCGCCCTGGCCCGCCATTCTGGCCGCACCCGCTCCACCCGCAAGTCGCGCGACCTGACGATGACCACCGAAGCCGGGCAGCTGCGCGAGGTCTCGCTTGCGCCGCAGGAGGAACGCACGTCCCTCACTACGGCGGGCGCCGTCAGCGGCCCGGTGAACGACCCGGTGAGCGCCTTCGGCCAGCTTATGGAGGCGAATGGCTGCCCTACTGACCTGCGCATCTATGACGGCCGCCGGATCGGCCTGCTTGACACCCAAGAGGAGCGCCGCGACGCAGGCGGGGTCACCTGCCAAGCCAGTTACCGTGTGATCGAGGGTCCGGGCTATCTGGAGCCGCTGGGCATCTCGCGGCTTTCGGTCGAACTGAGTTATGACGACAGTGCCACGACTTGGCGCCTCCTGAAGATCGGAGCGCGTAGCGGCCCATTCGTGCTTTCGTTTGCTTCAGAAACAAACTGAACGCGCAAAAGCCTGAAAAGGCATCCAAATTGGGCGTAATTTAATCCATCCCACTGGTGGTTTTCGGAAAATTCTCCTGGTTAGTAGCTGTCTAGATCAAGAAGATCGGCAGGACTGCGACGAACATAGATGCAGGAATGGTTTCCTTGTTCCCTCAACTTGAGCGGGAACACGCGCATCTCTTCAGTTTCGTCATGTTTTCGCCGCCTGATTGTGAAAGAAGGTCGCCCGCTGCTGGCGGCCCCTGAGGCTGCGGCCGAAATTTCCCAAGCCTCATGGAGAGCCTCTTGCCTCGCGAAGCGACCCCTCATGACATCGCCGACTATCTTGCTGGCGGTTACAACGACAGTACGAACATCCCCTACACCTACTTCGACCCCAATGCCCGCGGTCCAATCAAGGCCGATATCGGCGGTCTCAATGCTGAAGGAAAACAACTCGCCAGATGGGCGATGGATGCTTGGGAGTCTGTTGCGGATGTCGAATTCAAGGTGGTCCGGAACGACGCTGATCTGACCTTTGTGGATCACCGAAGCGGCGCCCATGCCGAGACCAAGGCTAATGCTGACGGCACCATCACCGAGGCCAAAATCAACGTCTCGTCTAACTGGATCGACAAGTACGGCGCCGGTGTCGATAGCTTCAGCTTCCGCACCTATTTGCATGAGGTCGGACACGTGCTCGGGCTCGGCCATGCCGGCCCCTATAACGGCAATGCCGATTATGACGACGCGATCTTCAAGAATGACAGCTGGCAACTGTCGGTGATGTCCTATCTCGGCCAAGACGAGAACCCGAACATCGATGCCAGCCGCGGCGCAAACGTGATGCCCATGCAGGCCGACCTGATCGCGATCCGCGAGATCTGGGGCGCGCCGGAAGAGCACTATGCCGATGGCGACACCGTGTGGGGCATCGGTTCGAAGCTCGACAACTACTTGGGCGACATGTTCCGCGGCATGGGCAACCATAAGAACTCGGATGCCTATGACTTGCAGCCGATCACCTTCTACATCGAGGACCACGGCGGCCACGACCGGATCGACTTCAGCCATGCGGGGCTGCACCAGACCGTTGATCTGCGTCCCGGCTCTGTCTCCAGCGTGCTGGGCGAACAACGCAACAACTTGTTGTTTTCCGAAGATACGCTGATCGAGGATTTCGTCTCTGGCAATGGCATCGACAAAATTTCGGGGAATGCCGTGGCCAACGGGATCTGGGGCGGCGGACGCGACGACATGCTCAAGGGGCGCGGTGGCAATGACAAACTCTGGGGCGAGGCGGGCAAGGACAAGCTCCTTGGTGGTTCCGGGGCCGACAGGCTTCGCGGTGGCGAGCACGACGATCTACTGAAGGGCCAAGCCGGTCGTGACAGGCTTTGGGGCGATGCCGGTGCGGACAAGCTTCTCGGGAATGCCGGCAACGACCGGATACGAGGCGGCGATCAGGCCGACCTTCTCAAGGGGCAGGTCGGCCGTGACAAGCTCTGGGGCGAGGACGGCACTGACAAACTATTCGGAGGCGGCGGAAGTGACAGGCTGTCCGGGGGCGGACAAGGTGATCTGCTGAAAGGTCAGGCCGGTAATGATCGGCTCATGGGCGGCGATGGTGCTGATCGACTGTTCGGTCATGCCGGACAAGACCGGCTCGAGGGCGATGCCGGAAGCGATCGGCTGATGGGCGGCGGCGGTGCCGACAGCCTGTCCGGCGGCGCCATCGGCGACCTGCTCCGGGGGCAGCGCGGCAATGACAGTCTTTGGGGCGGCGATGGCATGGACCGGCTCTTCGGCGATGCCGGGCAAGACCGCCTCGACGGCGGGCTGGCGCCCGATGCGCTGACTGGCGGAGCCGGGGCGGACATCTTCGTCTTCGCCGCAGGCTATGGCACCGACACGATCAACGATTTCGCGATCGGCCAGGACCGGGTGGAACTGCATGCCGACCTGATGGCGGGCCTTACCGCGCAGGGCGCGGCGCAGATGGCCCGCACCAATGCCGAGGACAAGCTGGTTCTGAACTTCGGAGAAAACGGGCGCCTGATGTTCGAAGGTCTTGGCGGCGAAACCCTCTCGGCCGAGAGCTTCATCATCGCCTGAGGACGAACCTCCGGGGCGAGCACGCCTCGGAGAGCTAGCGGCCTAACCGCCACAGTTAGGCCGCGATACGCGCTTGTCGAGCAAGGCTGCCGTTTTTTCGCCACCTAATTGTGCGATGACCCCGCGGGGCCGCGCTCAAGGGAGATGTGGGCCCGAGCCACACATCCTTTCAGGAGCGTCCCTTGCCTCGCAATGCCAAAGCCCAAGACATCGCCGACTACCTTCTCGGCGGTTACAATGAGAGCACGAAGATCCCCTATACCTTCTTCGACCCCGATGCCCGCGGCCCGATCAAGGTCGACATCGGGGGTCTGAATGCCGAGGGGAAGCAACTCGCAAAATGGGCGATGAACGCTTGGGAGTCCGTCGCCGACGTCGAGTTCAAGCTGGTCAATCGCGGTGCCAGTCTGACCTTCGTGGATCATCGCAGCGGCGCCCATGCCGAGACGGAAGCCAATGGCGACGGCACGATCACCAAGGCCACGATCAACGTCTCCTCCGGCTGGGTCGAGAAATACGGCAGCGGCGTCGATAGCTACACCTTCCGCACATACATGCACGAAATCGGCCACGTGCTCGGTCTCGGCCATACTGGCCCCTACAATGCCAGCGCGGATTACAAGGACGCCATCTTCAAGAATGACAGCTGGCAGCTCTCGGTGATGTCCTATCTCGGCCAGGACGAGAACCCGAACATCAACGCCAGCCGTGCCTCCAACGTGATGCCGATGGAGGCCGACCTGCTGGCGATCCGCGAGCTCTGGGGCGCGCCCAAGGATCACTATGCCGATGGCGATACCATCTGGGGCATCGGCTCCGAACTCGACAACTATCTCGGCGACATGTTCCGCGGCATGGCTAATTACAAGAAATCGGATGCCTACGACCTGCAGCCGATCACGCTCTATATCGAGGACGCCAGCGGCCACGATCGGATCGACTTCAGCCATACCGGCCTGCACCAGACCGTCGATCTGCGGCCCGGTCGCATCTCGAGCGTGCTGAGCTTCAAGAACAACATGCTGATCGCCGAGGACACGCTGATCGAGGATTTCGTGTCGGGCGACGGCATAGACAAGATCATCGGCAACGACGCCGGAAACGCGATCTGGGGCGGCGGCCGCGACGACATTCTCAAGGGCCTGAACGGCAATGACGAGCTTTGGGGCGACGCGGGCAAGGACCGGCTTTTCGGCGGCGGCGGCCAGGACGTGCTGAATGGCGGCGAGCATGACGACCTTCTGAAGGGCCAGCGCGGCGGGGACGAGCTCTGGGGCGAGGCGGGCAAGGACCGGCTTTTCGGCGGCGGCGGCCAGGATGTACTGAATGGCGGCACGCATGACGACCTGCTGAAGGGCCAGGGCGGCCGGGACGTGCTTGTGGGCGACACCGGCCGCGACACGCTGATCGGCGGCGGCGGCCATGACGCGCTCTATGGCGGCGACCAGAGCGACGTGCTCAGGGGCGATGCCGGGAACGACCTGCTCGATGGCGGCGAGGCTGGTGACACTATCGAGGGCGGTTTGGGCGACGACCAGCTCTTTGGCGGCGCCGGGCTGGACCTTCTTGAGGGCGGCGAAGGCGACGATCGCCTCGATGGCGGCGAAGCCTTCGACGAGTTGTTCGGTGGCGCGGGTGCCGATGTCTTCGTGCTGGGTCTCGGCTACGGCACCGATACCGTGGGCGATTTCGTCGTGGGAGAGGATCTGATCGAGCTCGACGCCGCGCTGATGGCGGACCTGAGCGCCGAGGCGGCGGCGGATCTTGCCCGCGACACCCCCGAGGGTGACCTGATGCTGAACTTCGGCGACGGCAACCGGCTGCTGCTCGCGGATCTCGCCGGCACCGAGCTCACCGCCGAGAGCTTCGTCATCGTGTAAGACGAGCCCCGGCGTTCCGCTCACGAGCGCGACGCCGGGGCCGCGCCGCTGGACCCCGAGGCCCTGTCATGCAAGGAGGGGGCCAAAGGGTTTCAGCGGCAGTCGGCATCCATGAGAACACTCTACATCCATATCGGGGCGCATCGCACGGCCACGACCTCGGTCCAGAAGTTCCTGCAGACGAATTTCGTCAAGCTTCAGCGCTTGGGCTATTTCCACCCCTACAATGCCGGCCGCCACGTCGCCCTGATGAACCGGCTCTTTTCGGGAGAGGCGCAGGTCGCCGAGGTCGCCGCCGACATCACCGCGCGCGCTGACAGCAAGGCGCACGAGCTGCATTCCGTGGTGCTCAGCGACGAGGACATCTGCATGCGCCGAGACCTGTCGGTCTTGGCGCGGTTCCGCGAGCATTTCGAGGTGAAGATCGTCTTCGCCCTACGCCGCCAAGATCTCTGGCTCGAAAGCTGGTACCTGCAGAACGTAAAGTGGCAGTGGAACCCGAGCCTTGCGCATCTGACCTTCCCTGAGTTTCTGGCGCGGCGCGAGGAGTTCTTCTGGATTCATTACGATGCCTATCTGCGGCATGTCGAGGAACTGTTCGGCCGCGACAACGTACTGGTCTACGCCTTCGACAAGGCACAGATGCCCGACGGCCCCGTCGCTGCTTTCTGCGATACGATCGGCCTCACCGAGCGCGCGACCTTGGCGCCGGCGCCGCACACCAATACCTCGATGTCGCCCGCGATGTCGGAGTTCATGCGGGTACTGCCTCTTGATGAGGTGCCACCGACGCAGCGCAAGTTCTTCGAGCGCGCCTGCGCCCAAGTTGATAAGACGCGCAGGAAGCAGCACGGACGCCAGAGCAACCTGTTGATGGATCCCGACACCCGGCTGCGCATCCTCGATCTCTACGCGGCAGGCAATATGGCGGTGGCCGCGCGATACTTCGAGCGCGAGACCCTGTTCCTCGACCCGCTGCCAGCCCCCGACGCGCCGCTGGCCAAAATGCGGTTGCCTTCGGAGGGCTACTTGGTGATGCAGGATTACGTGGCTGATTTCGTGCGGGCGATGGCTCTGATCCGGGCCGAGGAAGCGGCCGCTATGGCGGACAGGAACTGAAACCACGCTCGCCCAAGATCCAGTCGAAGGACAGGCCATGAGCTCGCTTCCCGCTTTCAAGCCGCCGCGTTTCCAAGCGATCCGCGCCATCATCGCGCTGGTGCTGCGCGAGATGGGCACGACCTATGGCCGCTCCCCGGGTGGCTATGTCTGGGCCATCCTTCAGCCGATTGGAGCGCTCGCAATCATGTCGATTGCTTTCTCCGCCGTGCTGCGTGCGCCTTCTCTCGGCACCAGCTTCATTCTGTTCTACGCAACCGGCTTCCTGCCTTTCAGCAGCTATGGCGAGATCGAAAACAAGGTTTCGAACGCGCTGCGCTTCTCGAAATCACTTCTGGCCTACCCTCGTGTCACTTGGATCGACACGATCTTCGCGCGGCTGGTCCTCGCGGTGCTGACCAAGGTCACCGTAGGCTGCATTGTATTCACTGGCATCCTATCGTTCGTCGATACGCGCGCCGTACTCGATATCGGACACATTCTCAACGCGGTCTTGATGAGCTCTTGTATCGGGCTCGGGGTCGGCTTGATTAATTGCCTTCTCAACGGTTTGGTACCGATCTGGAGAAATCTTTGGAGCATCGTCACCGCGCCGCTGTTCCTCGCTTCCGGCGTCTTCTTCCTTTACGAGGACATGCCTGAATTCGCCCAAGAGATCCTGTGGTGGAACCCGATCCTCCACGCGGTGGGCGAGATGCGGCGCGGTTTCTACTCGACCTACGAAGCCTCCTACGTTTCGCTTAGCTATGGTTACGGGCTCAGCGCCATGCTGATCCTTCTTGGCCTCGTGTTCTTGCGCCGCCATCACAAGCTCGTCTTAGAAAATTGAGACGCCTTGCCTCGACGCGCCCCGCTCCGCATACACCTCCCCAGCCCTTCCCCGACAGCCGGACACCCAGTATGCCCTCCTTTGTCGAACAGGACCGCCCTGCCCCCATCCTGCTGCAGAACCTGACGCTGCCCGATCCTGCGATCTGCGGCGAGAGCGAGCTTTACCTGCATCGTGACAGCGGCGTGTCGCTCGATCTCGACACAGGGAGAATGCACCTTCTCGAAGGCGGTACCGCCGAGTTCGATGGCTACATGACGCTATTCAACCTTGGGATCTGGACCCGTGCCTGTCATCTCGGGGGGTTGGCGCTGCGGCTCGGGGGCAAAGGGCTGGTGGCGCTGCAGGTCACGCGAGAGCGCGTGGCGGGTGATGCCGAGATACTGGTTGAGACGCTGGTGACCCTCGCACCCGAAGGCATCTTGGTCGACCTGACCCAAGCGCTCGCTGGTACGCCCGGGACCGGCCTGCAGGAGATGGACGGCCTGCTGAAGTTGCGACTGGTGGCGCAGGAGAAGGCGGTGCTGACCGGCGGCGCCTATCTCGCCACCGACACTCGAGCCGCGCGAGACGTCTCACTCGCTGTCGCTATCACCACCTTCCGCCGCGAGGCCGAGGTGGCGGCGACCGCCGCGCGCATGGCCGCCTTTCTTGACCGCGAGAGCGAGCGCCTAGGCGCGCGAGTGCATCTGCACGTGATCGACAATGGCGGCACCGCGACGGTCCCGAGCCATCCGCATGTCAGCCGGATCGAGAACCCCAATCTCGGCGGCGCCGGCGGGTTCGCCCGCGGGTTAGCGCTGGCGCAGGATGGCGGATTTTCCCATTGCCTGTTCATGGATGACGACGCCTCGTTTCAGATGGAGAACCTAACACGGACCATCGCCTTCCTGCGTCTCGCCCGCTCCGACCGCGCCGCTGTGTCAGGCGCCATGGTGTCCGAGGCCTGCAAGTGGCGCATGTGGGAAAACGGCTCGGTCTTCCATCAGGTCTGCCGCCCGCAATTCGTCGGCACCGACCTGCGCGAGCCCGAGGAGGTGGCCGAGATGGAGCTCGCCGCTGCGCGGCCCAAGCCGCCAGGCTTCTACGCCGGCTGGTGGTTCTTCGCTTTCCCCGTCGCCGAGACGCGTGCCTATCCCTTCCCCTTCTTCGTGCGCGGCGACGACATCTCATTTAGCCTCGCGCATGAATTCGACACGGTGACGCTGAGCGGCGTGGTGTCGTTTCAGGAGGATTTCTCCGCCAAAGAAAGTCCGCTCACCCTCTATCTCGACTTGCGCAACCATCTGCACCAGCATCTCGTGCATCCCGGTCTCGAAATCGGGCCGATGGGCACGATCAAGGTCGCGATGCGCTTCATCCTACGCTCTGTGATCCGCATGCATTACGATAGCGCCGAGGCGCAGCTTGAGGCGTGGGAAGACGTGATACGCGGCCCCGGCTTCTTCGCCGAGAATGCTGACATGTCGGTGCGCCGGCCGCAGATCTCGGCGCTGGCGCGCGACGAGGCCTGGCGCGAGGTGCCGCCGCAGGGCCCGGGCGAGCCGGCTCGTCCCGGCGCGATCAAAACCCAGCTGATGAAGTTCACGCTGAACGGTCACCTGATCCCGTTCTGGCCCCGCTTGGGCGGTGAGACGGCGATTCCGGCGCGCCAGCGCGGATTGATCTGGCCGATTTGGGGTCAGCGTGCGGCACGGTTCTACGATGGTACAGGCCGGCGAGGCTACGAGGTGCGGCATGACAAAGCCCGCTTCATGCGCATCCTGCACCGTGCAACCGCTTTGGCATTGCGCTGGCGCCGCGCTTACCCAGAACTGCGCGACGCGCATCGCAAGGGCTACGCCGAGATGGCTACCCGTCCCTTCTGGGAAGCGCGTTTTGTGCCTGCCGACACGGCAACCAGAGCTGCCGCAGAGTAATGCGGAGCCCTTGCATCCGACTTTCCCCACATCAGGCGACCGCGTAAGAAGGCGCCAAACGATAACCGAGGCAGGATTTCATGGTAGGCGAGATCGTATTTCATCTGGGTGACTGCAAGACGGGAACCACGTCGATCCAGCGCACCTTGGCCTCTGCTAGCGTCGCTTCGCCGCACCGGACTTTGATCTATCCTGCTCAGGCCAATCACATTCCGCTAGCCTCCTCATTGCATCGCAGTCAGGAGGCCAAATTCGCCGACAAACGTTTTGCGGAACTCGCGCGCAAGCTCAAGAAAAGTCGGGCAGATACGGCAGTCGTCTCGGCCGAAGCCTTCGAATTCGTCGACCCGCGTGCGCTCGACAAGATGATCGACCGCCATCTGTCTCCTTGGAAGGGCCGGATGCGCTTCATTTCCTATGTCCGGCCCCATGCCGATCGGCTGGTGTCGGCTTTTGCCGAGCGCACCAAGCAAGGCGGTCACATCGGTGACATGGACACGCTGTTCGAGCGCTTTCTAGAAAAGAAGTTTCTTCATTTCGCGCCGCGTTTCCAGAGCTGGCGCGATACATTTGGAGAGGCCTATACGTTGCGCCCGATGGTGCGATCAAGGCTGCGTGATGGCGACGTGGTCACCGATTTTCTCGACTTTGTATTTGAGGGACAGGATTTCACGTTCGATCCTGTGCCTCTTGCCAATGAGAGCCTAACGCTTTCGGATCTGGCAGCCCTGCGTAAAATTCATACCGTCCTCCGAGAGGAGACGAAATCAAATCTCGCGATACGCAATGCGCGGCACACTTTCGGCTGGAACATGGCAATCTTGCTGTCGGCCCTGCCGCGGCCCGAGAACGCTGAAAAGCCTAGGCTACATGCCGATCTGGCCCACCGCGTCGTCGAAGCCTATTGTGAAGACGCAGCAATCGTAGACCGGGATTTCTTTGGTCAGGACTCGGCATCAGGTCCACTATCACGAGCCCTTGCTTCGGCCCCGGCCCGTGCCACCGATACGCCGCAGCCGATCGCACCGGAGGCCTATTTTGATGCTCCGTCCTTGCGGATGCTTCAAGGTACCGGCGAAATGTTCGCCCGCATGATCCAGTATGATCCCGAAACAATGGTCAAGGGTATGCGTCCGCAGGCCCTGCAAAGCGCAGGGCGCAAGAAGGCGGGCAAAGGCAAGAGAGGACACGACAAGGGCCCCCGTTCCAAGGTTAAAGCCATCGGGAAGCCCGCCTCGACGATGTCCCAACTTGCCCACCGCCTGCCCGAAGGAGTGCGTCGTAAGCTCAGGCCGCTACGCCGCCGCCTGTCCTAAGGATCGCGGGCCCGGTTGGGCCCATGTCGCTGTTCCACTGATCCGAAAGGACCAGCGAATACTTAGTCGTTGCCGAACAGGTCGCGCGTGAAAATCTTCTCGGCTACGTCGTCGAGTTCGGGAGCATGGCGGTTGGCGAGGATCAGGTCACAGTCTCGTTTGAATGCGACAAGGTCGCGCTCCACGGGTGAATTGAAGAAGCTGTCGGCGGCGAGCTCGGGCTCGTAGAGCGTCACCGGGATGCCCTTGGCCTTGATCCGCTTCATGATCCCCTGGATCGAGCTATCGCGGAAATTGTCGGAGCCCGACTTCATCACTAGCCGGTAGACCCCGACCCGCGCCGGGCGGCGTGCGAGGATCTGGTCGGCGAGGAAGTCTTTGCGGGTGGCGTTGGCGTCGACGATGGCGCGGATCAGGCTCTGGGGCACGTCGCTGTAGTTCGCCAGAAGTTGCTTGGTGTCCTTGGGCAGACAGTAGCCGCCATAGCCGAAGGACGGGTTGTTGTAATGCGCGCCGATGCGCGGATCGTGCCCCACCCCCTCGATGATCTGGCGACTGTCCATGCCGCGGCTCATCGCGTAGCTGTCGAGTTCGTTGAAATAGGCCACGCGCATGGCGAGGTAGGTGTTGGCGAAGAGCTTGATCGCTTCGGCCTCGTCCGGGTCGGTGAGCAACACCGGCACGTCCGGCTCCAGTGCCGCTTCCGCCAGTAGGTCGGCAAAAGCGCGGCCGCGGTCGGAACGTTCACCGACGACGATGCGCGAAGGGTGCAGGTTGTCGTGCAGGGCCTTTCCCTCGCGAAGGAATTCGGGCGAAAAGATGATCCGGTCGGTGGCGAAGCGCGCGCGCATCTCGCGCACGAACCCCACCGGTATCGTTGATTTCACCACGATCACCGCGCTGCTCGAAGCGGCCAGAACCTGCGCGATCACTGCCTCGACCGAGGAAGTGTCGAAGGCATTGGTTACGGGGTCGTAATTGGTCGGCGTCGCGACGATCACCCAGTCGGATTGGGCATAGGCCTCGCTGGCATCCACCGTGGCACTGAGCTCGAGCCTGTCCTCGGCAAAGCAACGCTCCAGTTCGGCATCGACGATTGGCGCCTCGCGCTCGTTGACCATCCGAACGCGCCATTCCGAGATGTCCACGGCAATCACCGGATGATGGCGTGCCAGCAGCGCCGCGTTCGACAGGCCGACATAACCAAGCCCTGCAACTGCGATCCTCATGAGACATCCCTTTCTCTGGCGGCCCGTTGTCTCGACATTGGCGGGTGCGTGTCCGTTGTGCCTGCTCTTCTCAGGTTTCGCGGCGGGAGGGAAGCGACCGCCCGAGGGCCGAAGCAGTTACGGAGCATTCGAGCCTAAAGCGGCGCAAGAGCCCCTGCCCTGCCTTGCTCCGGTCCGCTCGCAGGCGGGAAGCGAGGCCACGGTTGTCTTCGACCTTCTGGGGGTGGAGGCGATATGGCTAATTTGGAGTTCACGGCGCGCGGCCGCAGCGCTGGGGATGCAGCGATGCCGCGCATCACCGCGCTGATGGCGGATGCGGAGACCGGGTCGCTCCATTCCATCACCGCTGACGGTGGTCGGATCCAAAGCTGGGGCATCACGGGGCGCGGTATCGATGCCCGCCACGGGCTCGAAATGGACAGCGCGAGTCAAGCCGGAGCCGTTTCCAATCTGGCGCTGCTCGATCTTGCTTCGGGCCCGGCGCTGCTCGCTACCGGTCCCGGCGCAGCACGTCTGCACCTGATATCGGATGCAGGGGCGATCGGTGCAGGTCGGGCGCTGGCTGCTTCGACATGGGGTCTCTCGGCACCGGTGAATCTGGAGATGGTGTCGCTGCCGGGGGGCGGACAGGTGCTCTATGGCGGGTTGTCGGGTCGCTCCGCCATCGCCCATCTACGCCTCTCCGATAGCGGTGTAGCCTTGTCCTCTGGCATCGCCTTAGACAGTTCGGCGACCCACCTGGAAACCATCACGGCGCTGGCCTCGGCCAGGATCGGTGGCCGGAGCCTGCTCTTTACCGCCACCGACGGCTCTGCCCCCGTGCTCACCAGCTTTTCGATCAGGCGTGACGGGGCGCTCACAACCCGCTCCGAGATCGGCACCGAGGCTGGGCTGTGGGTCTCGGCTCCCACCGCGATGGAGAGCCTGATCCTCGGTCAGGAACGCTATCTCGTTCTCGGCGCCGCCGGCAGTGGCTCGCTTAGCGTGATGCGGATCGGCACAGATGGCGGCCTGACCGTTACTGATCACCTGATCGACGATCGCGACAGCCGTTTTGACGGTGTCACGGCGCTCGCCACCCTCACCCATCGCGGGCGTGGCTTCGTGGTGTCGGGCGGCGCGGATGACGGCGTGTCGGTGCATGAGCTGCTACCGGGTGGGCACCTGGTGGCACTGGCGCATCTGGCCGATGGCGTCGCGTCGGGTCTCGCTGATATCTCGGCGCTCGCGGTGCGGGGCGCGGGCGACGGCATCGACATTTTCGCCGCCTCTGCCAGCGAACCCGGCGTGACACGTCTTCGGCTGAACCTGCGCGGCGGAACCCTGCAACTGGGGAGCGCTGCGGATGAAACGCTCTCCGGCGGCGCGGGAGACGACATCTTGCGCGATGGCGGCGGTAGCGACAGGCTTTGGGGCGGGGCGGGTTCGGATATCTTCGTGCTCGATGCCGATGGCCGGACCGACAGGATCATCGATTTCGAACAGGGGATTGACCGGCTCGACCTCTCGGCCTGGCCGATGCTGCGGGACGTTTCGCAGCTGGAGATGCGGGTCGAGGGCGCGGTGCTGCGGCTCGGCTACGGCAGCGAAACGCTGCTGCTGCAGGGTGCAAACGGCCCAGCCCCGGATCCAGCTCTAATGACCACAGCGGAACTGATCGGCGGCACGCATCTGCCGCTGGTTGCGATAGCGGGCGAGGCTGGGCCCGCCCCTGAGATACCACTGAAGCCGCCGCGCAGCGTGACCGAGGCTGAAAGGGCCCGTGCCGAGGCTGAAGCCGAAGCGAAACGGGAAGAAACCGCCCCGTCCGAGCCGGATGACGGGGCCGGCACGGCTCGCCTGCGCGGCGGTGCGGGGGATGATCGGCTTGATGGGAAAGGCGGCGACGACCGTCTTTGGGGTGGTGGCGGAGCCGACAGGCTCCTGGGCCGTGGCGGTGATGATCGTCTGCTGGGGGGCGAAGGCCCTGACAGGCTTCTGGGCGGCTCCGGCGCGGACCTGCTCAAGGGACAGGACGGTGCCGACCGGCTCAATGGTGGTTCCGGGCCCGACAGGTTGTTCGGCGGAGCCAGTGCAGATCAGCTCAAAGGGAAAGGCGGCGCGGACCGTCTGTCGGGCGGCGCGGGGGAGGACGCACTTGGCGGCGGGGCAGATGCGGACCGGCTCGCGGGAGGGGCCGGTAACGACCACCTCGCCGGTGGTGCTGGCGATGACGAATTGATCGGTGGGCGCGGTGCGGATCAGCTGTTCGGCGGCAAGGGGGCGGATGAGCTGCGCGGTGGTACCGGGGCAGATCGGTTGAGCGGCGGCGGCGGGTCGGATCGCTTCGTGTTCGAGACGGGTCGAGATCGGATCATCGACTTGCAGGATCGCGACCGGATCCTCCTCGATGCGGATCTATGGCGCGGCGATCTCTCGCCGAACCAAGTGGTCGGGCGCTTCGCGGAGAAACGGGGCGTCGACACGGTGTTCGATTTCGGCGGGGGCGAAAGCCTCAGGGTCGAGGATGTGGCGCGCCCCGCCAGCTTGATCGACCAGATCGAGTTTCTCTGAAGACGCCTCAGGCGATCTCGATCGCTTCGATCAGGGCCGTCCGGTCAGCCAACGTGTTCATCGATACGTCCTCAAGCAGGACCGAACCCTTGCGCCCGAAGTCGAAAAGCGTGCCGGCCTTGGTGGCCTCGGCAAACCGTTCGACCACCGTCTCGGCGTCGAGCGTGGCGCGCCAGAGCTTGTCATCGAGTACGAGCCGGTCCTCCGCCGTGTCGAAATCGAAGATCGTGTCGTCGCCATGCTTCTTGCCGAAGAGGAAGTCATCGGAGCCGCCACCACCGTTGAGATGGTCGTCGCCACGGCCGCCGATAAGCCGATCGTTGCCGCCTTCGGCCCAGATCTCGTCATTGCCGTTCTGGCCCTTGATACGGTCGCGGCCATTGCCGCCGAAGATCAGGTCGTCACCCCCCTGCCCCGACAGGACATCGCGTCCGGTCCAGCCCGACAGCACGTCATTGCCCTTGCCGCCCAAGAGACGGTCATTACCATCGCCGGCCAGCATCGTGTCGGCACCGCCCTTGCCCTTGAGCAGATCGTTGCCGTTCTGGCCGATCAGCAGGTCGTCACGACGATTGCCAAGGAGCTTGTCGGCCCCGTCATCGCCCTGCCGCACCCGGCCGCGCGTCGCGTCGACGAAGAGATCGGCAGCATCGATTTCCCGCCCTTCGGCCAGCGGGCCCTTCCGGATCGTGCCGTCGAAGTTGTAATCCGTGACCCACAGCAGCTCGTCGAGCAGGTCGATGCCGCCACGACCGAGATCCGGCATCACGTCGCCGCTGATCGGGACCATGATGTCCACACCTTCGCCCGCGGTTTCGTAGCCCAGTTCCAGCAGCAAAATCCGTGTCTCGCGCCCGGCGCCCCAGCTGATATCGCCAAGATAGGCCCATGTGCCCATATCGGCATAATGCGCCAGCGATTCACCCTCGAAGGAGATCGCGGTGGGCGTCACGTCCGTTGGAACCAGAACCTCGGGAAATGGCCCGAGCCAGGATCCGCTCAGCTCGTAGGCAAAGCTGCTCGTCGGCAAGCTGAGCTTGAGTTCGCCCGTCCCGATGAGCTGTTCGTTGAAGGACAGAAGGAAGGCGGGAGAGCGATATGTCGGCATCTGTAACCTTGGGGCGAAATGGAAGCTGCGTCCCTGAGTATTTCATCCCACCCTCAAATCCCTCTGTTTTCCGTGCAAAATGGTAGTTTCCTGTCCATCTGGGATGGGCAAGCAACATGTCCGGGTCAGAAATCGAACGCATGCCGAGCGATGCCGTTGTCGGCTTCTAAAACGAGGACTTCATCCATCGCCGGCCCTTTCGAGAGGGTTGAATACGCAAACGCGAAAACGAGGCGGTCAGTGTTCCTGTAGGGAGGCTTGACGCATTCGCCTCTCCAACCGGCCGAAAACCGCATGATGCAAGGCGGGGCCGCGATCTGGCTCCTAGTCGCGCGGCGCTTTTCCCGTTAAAGCGCCTTCGGGCCGGTTAGGAGAACGAGACGCATGGGCGACAGGGTTTTGATGGTGGGCGCGGGGCTTTCGGGCGCCGTAATCGGGCGCAGGCTGGCCGAGGCCGGGCACGATGTCACCGTGATGGACGCGCGGTCGCATGTCGCCGGCAACTGCCACACCGCCCGCGACGCCGAGACCGGCGTTATGGTGCATGTCTACGGACCGCATATCTTCCACACCGATGACGAGGGCGTCTGGGACTACGTCAATCGCTTCGCCAATTTCCTGCCCTACAAGAACCGCGTGAAATCGACCACGCAGGGGCAGGTCTTCTCGCTGCCGATCAACCTACACACGATCAACCAGTTCTACGGCAAGACGATGCGCCCCGACGAGGCGCGCGCCTTCATCGCCGAACAGGCCGACAAGTCCATCACCGATCCGCAGAGCTTCGAGGAGCAGGCGCTCGCCTTCGTCGGACGCGATCTCTACGAGGCCTTTTTCAAGGGCTATACCGAGAAACAGTGGGGCTGTTCGCCGACCGAGCTGCCCGCCTCGATCCTCAAGCGGCTGCCGGTGCGTTTCAACTACGACGACAACTACTTCTTCCATCGCTTCCAGGGCATGCCCGAGGAAGGCTACACCGCGATGGTCGAGCGCATCCTCGATCATCCGGGCATCACCGTACAGCTCGAGACGCGTTTCGACCCTGCACAGGCTGATCAGTGGGATCACGTGTTCTGGTCCGGCCCGCTCGATGGCTTCTACGGATACGATCTCGGCCGGCTCGGTTACCGCACACTCGATTTCGAGCAGTTCCGCGCCATGGGCGACTGGCAGGGCTGCGCGGTGATGAATTACGGCGATGCCGACGTGCCGCAGACCCGGATCACCGAGCACAAACATTTCAGCCCTTGGGAAGAGCATGAGGGCTCGGTGCTCTATCGCGAAACCTCGCGCGCCTGCGGGCCCGACGATATTCCCTATTATCCGATCCGCCTCGTTGAGGAGAAGGCGCTGCTCTCGGATTACGTTGAGCGCGCCCGCGCCGAGACCGGAGTGACCTTCGTGGGCCGTCTGGGCACCTATCGCTACCTCGACATGGACGTGACAATCCGCGAGGCGATGACCACCGCCGAGGCCTTCCTCTCGGCGCGCGCCGAAGCACAGCCGATGCCAGCCTTTGTCGCCGATCCGAGTTGATCCCATGACACGCATTGCGGCCGTCGTCGTCACATACAACCGGCTCGACGCTTTGAAGGAGACCCTGTCACGGCTTCTGGCCGAACCGCTCGACCACGTGATCGTGGTCGAGAACGGTTCGACCGACGGCACGTCGGACTGGCTCGGGGGACAGGACGATCCGCGGCTTGTGGTGCTGCGCCCGGAGAGCAATATCGGTGGTGCCGGCGGCTTCGAGATGGGGCTGCGCGAGGCTAGCGCCCGGTTCGACCCGGACTGGACTGTTCTGATGGACGACGACGCGCGGCCCCAGCCCGGCGCCATCGCGGCGTTTCGCGGCGAGACGTTGCCCGCCCTGTCCGAGGGCACCGGCGCGGTGGCGGCGGCGGTGTTCCTGCCCGATGGCGCGGTCTGCGAGATGAACCGGCCTACCCGCAACCCGTTCTGGGACCGCAAGGTGCTCTGGGCGACGCTGCGCGGGGGCACCCATGCCTTTCACCTCACCGATGCCGAGATCCGAGGCACCGCGCCGCAGCCGGTCGACGTGGCGAGCTTCGTAGGCTTCTTTTTGTCGCGCGCGGCGCTGGAGCGGGTCGGCCTGCCCGATGGCGGCATGTTCATCTATGGCGACGACGTAAGCTATTCGCTGCGGCTGCGTCGTGCTGGCATGCGGTTGCTGCTCGACCCTAATGTGCGTTTCGAGCATGCCTGCGGCAGCCTCGGCACTGACATGGCGCTGCGCCCGATCTGGAAGATCTACTACCTCGCGCGCAACAACATCGAGGTTTGCCGCCTCGCCACTGGCCCGGTGTTGTGGCCCTTCGCGGTAGGGTTCTACGTGCTAACCTGGACCCGTCGCTCGCGCCGTTATCCGGCGGCCGAGCGCGGCCTCTATCGGCGCATGCTGCGGGCCGGGCTGCGCGACGGGCTGCGTGGACGCTCGGGGCGTAACGAGGCGGTGCATGCTGCCGTCTCACTGGAACAATCTGCGGCAAAAGGCTAGGTTGCCCCGCAGCCAGATCAGAAGGTTAAGCCGGTATGGCCCCTCCCCGGACCCGATCGACCGATGCTCCCGATGCCGCCCCGGACGCTTCCGAAGGCGAGGTGATGGGTCCGCGCGGGCGCAAGCGCCTGCGGGCTGTCCCCTCCCTGCGGGGGAACCCGGCGCTCGACGGGAACGAAGGCCCCGCGCCCCAGCCCGGCGGCCCCAAGACCAAGCGCGAGTTGCGCCGCGAAGCGCGTCAGGCCCGTCGCGAGGCCGAGAAGGCCCGCGCTGAGGCTGATGCTGAACCGGTGGTGGTGCGCCCCCTCGCCCGCCCCGCCAAGGTGCGCAGGCGGCATTGGGGTCTGGTCCTGTCCTTCGGGCTGATGGTGCTGGCCCCGGTCGGCGCCGCGAGTTGGTATCTCTATACTCGCGCTGTCGACCAATATGCTTCGACGCTGGGCTTTACCGTGCGCAGCGAAGATGTCTCCAGCGCCTCGGACCTGCTTGGGGGTCTCGGCTCGACACTGGGCGGAGGCGCCAACAACGACGCCGAGATCCTTTACGAATACATCCGTAGCCAAGAGATCGTTCGCGAGATCGATGACAAGCTCGACCTGCGCGCTCTTTATTCGCGGCACCATGAGGTGGACCCGCTGCTCTCCTTCGACCCCGATGGCACGATCGAGGATCTAGTTGATTACTGGGAGCGGATGCTGCGGATCTCTTATGACAGCGGCTCCGGTCTGATCGAGATGCGGGTGCTGGCCTTCGATCCCCAAGAAGCGCAGGCCATCGCGCAGGAGATTTATCTTGAGAGCAGCGAGACGGTGAACGAGCTGTCGGCGGTGGCGCGCGAGGACGCGACCCGCTACGCCCGCGCCGATCTCGAACAGGCGCAGGAGCGGCTCAAGGAGGCGCGTGAGGCGCTGACGGCGTTTCGCGTCGCCAATCAGATCGTCGATCCCTCGGCCGATATCCAAGGCCAGATGGGTCTGTTGAACACGTTGCAGGCGCAACTCGCTGCGGCGCTGATCGATCTCGATCTTCTGGGCGACAGCGTTGGCGAGGGCGACCCGCGCGCCACGCAGGCGCAGCGTCGGATCGAGGTGATCCGGGCCCGCATCGCGCAGGAGCGCGAGAAGTTCGGCGCGGACGGGCAGGGGCCCGCGGGCGAGAACTACGCCACGACCATCTCCGAGTTCGAGCGGCTCAGCGTCGAACGTGAGTTCGCCGAGACCGCCTATACCGCGGCGCTCGCTGCCTATGACGCGGCGCAGGCCGAGGCCGAGCGCCAAAGCCGCTATCTCGCCACCTATATCCGCCCGACGCTGGCAGAGCGCTCGCAATTCCCGCAGCGTGAGATGCTGATCGGCATCGTGGCGCTGTTCGGCTTCCTCGCCTGGGCGATCAGCAGCCTTGTCTACTACTCGCTGCGCGACCGCAACTGAGGCCCGTCGCGGTGATCCGGCTGGAGAACCTGAGCAAGAGCTTCCACACCCGCTGGGGGCGCAAGGTGGTGATCGACGACGCCTCGGTCACCTTTCCCTCCGGTGTGTCGGTGGCGCTGCTGGCGCGCAACGGCGCGGGCAAGTCGACATTGATGGGGATGATCGGCGGCACGATCCAGCCCAGTAGCGGTCGCATCGTCAAGACCGGCACCGTATCCTGGCCGGTCGGCTTCCGTGGCAGCTTTCACCGTGACATGACCGGGGCGCAGAACACGCGTTTCGTGGCGCGCATCTACGGCGTCGAGACGCAGGAGCTCTTGGAGTTCGTTGAGGATTTCGCAGAACTCGGTCCGCATTTTCACTCACCAGTGCGCACCTATTCGGCCGGGATGATGTCTCGGCTCGCCTTCGGAGTTTCGATCGGCATCCCTTTTGATACCTATCTGGTCGATGAGGTGACCAGCGTCGGCGACGCCGATTTCAAGCGTAAGAGCCGGCTGGTCTTTCTCGAGCGGATGAAGCACGCGGGCGCGGTGGTGGTGACGCACTCCATGGGTCAGGTCCGCAAGCTGTGTCAGGCGGGTGTGGTACTTGAGAACGGCAAGCTCATCTATTTCGATGATGTCGAAGCGGCGATCGCCCGGCACCAAGAGAACATGGGCTCAGACGAGGAGGATTAGGGGCCGCGCAGCCTCGTTCCGCAGTCAAGTGTTTCGCGCGCGAAACGGTCAGGCGTCATGACCTTTTTGTGGCTTTGGAACAGTGCCAAGAGACATCGCAAAACGGTTGCCATTGCTGACCGTTTCGCGCGAAACGCCATCTTGCCCCCTTGTTAGAGACTTATTCCCTCGCGCAGCAGCGCAAGGATGCGGTCACGCATGCCGTCCTGTTCGAGGAGTTCGCCCGACAGCAGGAGCCCCGCAGAGGTCTCTCGGCAGCTCAAGCCGGGCCGCAGCTCGACCGCTGTCGCGCGCGGCACGCTGCGCCGCGCCGGGGCAGGGGCGGGCGTATCAACGGGCGCTTGCACCTCGGCTTTGACAATAGTCTCGTCAATCGCCTCGGCCAGCAGCGCGGCTTCGGCCTCGGCATCCGCGGGTGCCGCCGCGAGCCGCGCACGCAGCCGCTCGGTCAGTTCGGGATCGTCGTCGAGTGCGCGCACCAGCGCCAGCCCGGCGCGCTCGCCGATCTGCGTCGGAAAGCGCAGCGCCGCGTCGAGCGAGCGCACGATCCGCACGAAGCTGCCGATTTTCGAGCGGCGTGAACGGGTCGCGGCGCCGAACAGGGCGCGCAGCGCCTCCGTGTCATCCGCGTAGACGCCGGCATCAGCGGCGCGGGCCACGATGCGCGCCCGCTCGTAATGGCTCAGCCCAACCCGGATCTCGTTTTCCTCGACCATGGCCCGATAGGCCTCGGCGGCGTTTCGCGGCGAACGTGGAATCGCCAGCACTCGACCCGGCGTGCCTTCCTCTGTCGCGATCCGGCGCAGCGCCGTCAGCCGCCGCCAGCCCGAGATCAGCCCCCAGCGGGGTTTTGCGCCCTCGCCCAAATCGGCCACCTCGATCGCGGTCTGCTGGCCGCGCTCGCGCAGGCTGTCGACCAGCGCCTGCATCTCCTCCTCGTAGGTCTCGATCCGGTCGCGCACGAGGTAGCTTTCGTCGATCTCCTCGAGCGGCAGCCACTGGATCAACCGCCCTTCCTCACGTGCCTCGCTCAGCGTGCGGCCAATCTCATCAAGCGCAGCGCTGCCTGCAGCCTCCCGCGCCACCGAGGCGATCGGCATGTTCCGGGTCGGGGCGACACCGAGCGGATAGCTCGGAAAGGCGGATTTCGTCTCCGGCGCAGCCTCGGGTGCGATGTCGAGACGGGGCGGGGAGAGGCGCTTGCGTTTGGCCATGCTCAGGCTCCTTGCTGGGGTCGCGTCAGGATGCGGGCGTCGAGTTTCGTAGAGATGAAGAGGGCGACCGGTGTTTCGCGCGCGAAACGGTCAACATTGCTGACTGTTTCGCGTGCGAAACATGTGGCGGGGCAGGGCGATGTCACTGCGCCGCCTGCGCGCCCTGCGCCTCCAACTCCTCGCGGCGCCAAACGCCCAACAGCAACTTCTTAAAGGCGGCATAGGTCTCGTCGAAGGTCTCGCGGCCGCGGGCATAGGTCTCGCGGTTGAAGTCGCGATAATCGGCCTCATAAATGCCCTGCACCTGCTCGCCCGCCTGACCGATCAGCGCCGTAAAATCCTGTCGGTGCGGACTCATGGTGCGGCCCAGATAGGCCTGCATCAGCGCCGCCAGTTCGCTTTGCTGGCCGCCGTCGTAGCGGGTGATGACGGTGCGCACCGCGTCCCATTGGAAGGCCGTCTCGTCGCGGCCCAAGGCCCGTGCGGCGACGTTTTCGCCCTCCTCGATCGAGGCGAAGGTGGTGTGCAGCATGTCAAAGAAGCGGCCGGTGGAATCGAATTCGAGGAAGGACGCGCCCATTGGCACCAACAGGATGTCGGCCGCCGCCAGTCCGTTGATGGTCAGGTAGCCGAGCGCCGGGGGCGTGTCGATGAAGATAAGGTCGTAGGCGTCGAGCAGCCCGTCGTGCTCCAGTACCTCGCTTAGCGCGTCCCACAACTTCCAGCCGCGCGCCGCCATGCGCCAGACCGGGATCTGGAACTCGGCCCAATAGAGGTTCAGCTGCGCGCCGATCAGGTCGATGTTGGGCCAGTGGGTGGTCTGCACGAGGTCGCTGGCACTGATGCCCAAGGCCTCGGTCAGAGTGTCGTCGACCGGGTGGGGCGCTTCGCCGCGCGACGCACGATGTGCGTTCTCGGCCTCAAGATGCTCGGCGTAGTGACGCGCGATCAGCGGGTAGACGCTCTGCCATTCGTCGGCGACCTTGCCGCCGAAGATCGAGGTCATCGAGCCTTGGCTGTCAAGGTCGAGAACCAGCACCTTGTAGCCGTCGAGCGCCGCCGACATTGCCAGATGCGCCGCAGTCGAGGTCTTACCGACACCGCCCTTGAAGTTGGCCACCGCGACCATCTTCGCAGGCAGGCCCTCGGGCCGGTAGGGCAGATAGGGTTTTGCCTTCGACCCCTCGGCTCCGAAATGCGCGCGCAGTCGCAGCACCTCGTCGAGTGTGAACCACTTTGCCCCGCCCTCGGTTTCGGAGCGGCCCTGCGGCAGATCCGGGTTGGCTCTGAGCACGCGTCGGAAATGCGCAGGCGCAACGGGGATCAGGTAGCGGGTGATCTCCCATGTTGAGAAGGGGCGGAGGTGACGCGCGCCATCCTCACGCAGCCCCCGCGAAGCGAGGTCGGAGCGGCCTCGCGCGCAGGCCTGCGCGATGGTGGCGAAGCCGTGGCTGTCGGTGGGGGCGTCCAACTCGGCAAGGGCGGTATCCGGGTCGATGCTGAAATAAGGTGGCAGCGGATCGCGGCTCATGGGTGTCCCCCCTGATGTGCGGTGTTTTCCCATGGATAGCGGGAAACATGATACATGAAAGGAAAGAGTGGGGACTGTGCAAATTC
>NZ_CP193760.1:0-142493 GCF_050847355.1 Limimaricola sp. AA108-03 | reverse complement strand
TGCAGGAGCGGAGGTTCCCGGATTCAGGGCCGTGCAACGGTCGCGAAACCCATCTCGATACGGGGATATTGACGGGTTTCGGCGCAACTGGCGCCCCCGAAACCGCCTCGATTCGCGCTGCCGGGGGCGCAGGGTACCCGGTTTCGGGATGCCCGCTGCGCAACGCGCGCTGCGGTCACGGAAAGGTACCCCTTTACGGGATAGGATCGGAATGGCGCGAAGGTACCCAGATCGCGCTTGCGTGAAGGTGCCACAAGGTGCAGCCTGCGGCACGCGCCGGATCGGGTGCGGCAAGGGATTGTTATGGCGGGCGAACGGCAGGCACAGGGCACGAAGGTCAGGGCGACGACCCCGGCACGGATCGACGTCGAGGGGCTGAGCGGCGCGCTCCGCCGCGGCACCGTGAAGAAGAACGTCGCCGCGATCCATATCGGTGGCAAGCTGACGCTGCTGCAGCGCAAGCTGTCGAACGTGTTGCTGCTCAACGCCTATGACACGCTGCTGAGCCAGAGCGTGCACCGGATCGACGCGCGCACCCTGTGCCTGATGATCGGCTACAACTCGAACGACATCGACAGCCTGCGCGACGCGCTGCGCGGGCTGGCCGAGACCGTGGCCGAATGGGACATGCTCGACGAGAAGGGGCGACAGGAATGGGGGGTCTCGGCGCTCCTTGCCCATGCGCGGCTGCGCGACGGGGTCTGCGACTATGCCTATTCCCCGGCGCTGGCCGAGAAGCTTCACGACCCACGGGTCTTCGCGCTGATCAATCTCGACATCCAGCGCCGCTTCACCTCCGGGCACGGGCTGGCGCTCTACGAGAACTGCTACCGCTTCGTGCGCACCGGCTCGACCGGCTGGTGGCCGCTCGAAGTGTTCCGCCGGCTGATGGGGGTGGATGACAGCGACTACTATCGCAGCTTCAAGCATCTCAACGCCAAGGTCATCAAGCCCAGCGTCGAGGAGGTGAACCGCTCCTCGAACATCCTGATCGAGCCCGAGTTCAAGCGCATGGGCCGCTCGGTCAAGGAGCTGCGATTCCTGATCCGGGAGAACCCGCAGCTGGCCATGCTCGACATCGATGACGGGCAGGCGCTGCGCAGCCAGCCGGTTTATGAGCGGCTGCGGGCGCAGGGCGTGTCGGACCGGCTGGCGCGGCAATGGATCTCCGAGCATGGCGCCGAGGCGGTGGCCGAAAAGCTCGACTGGGTATCCGGGTGCGACAATGTCCGCAGCCCGGTCGGGTTCCTGCGCGCCGCGCTCGACAATGGCTGGGCGGGGGAGGGGGCGCCGCCCGCTCAGGCCCCCGCGCCCGAACCGAGCGACGCGGCCCGCAAGGCCGCCGATGCCCGGATCGCGCGGCAGGCCGAGGCGGAGGCCGAGATCGACATGCGCGCGGCGCGGCGTGCGGCGCGGGTGGCGCGGTTCCAGGCGGTGGCCGAGGCGGTCAAGCGGCGCAACCCGACCCAACGCGATGCCGACCGGCGGCTGATGCTGAGCCAGCTCGAAGGCGAGCTGGAGCGCGAGGATTTCCGCCGCCATGGCTGGGAGAGCGCGCTCAACGCCCGCGCCATCTTCGCCTTCTGGGAGGAGATGCAGCCCGGGCTGTTCGAGGAGCTGCCGGAGCTGCCGCCCGAGTGACGCCTATTCGGCGGCGCGCAGCCCCGCCATCAGGTGGTGGAATTTCTCGCCCTGCACCGCGACGTGTTCGCGCAGCAGCCGCGCCGCGCGATCGGCCTCGCCCGCGCGCAGCGCCGCGACGATCGCCTGATGCTCGGTCATCGACTGCGCCATGCGGCCGCGCAGATGCAGTTGGGTGCGGCGGAACGGCTTGAGCCGGCGATGCAGCCGCCCGGCCTCGGCCGCGAGAAACCGGTTGCCGGACTGTTCGTAGATCAGGTGGTGGAACACCTCGTTCTCGCGGTAATAGGCATCGCTTTCGCCGGCCTCCAGCGCCTCGCGGCAGCGGTCGTTGGCGGCGTCGAGATCGGCGAGCGCCGCGTCGGTGATGCGCTGCGCGGCGAGGCGGCCGCAGCTGGCCTCGATCTCGGCCATCACCTCGAACATTTCCAGCAGCTCGACCGCGCCGACCTCGCGCACGAAGACGCCGCGGCGCGGCTGCTGCTCGATCAGCCCGGCGGCGGCGAGCTTCTGGAACGCCTCGCGCAGGGGCGTGCGCGAGACCCCGTGCTCCTCGGCCAACCGGGTCTCGTCGAGCCTCGTGCCGGGGCGGAACCGGCCGCGCAGGATCTCGTCCTCGAGCGTCTCGGCGATCAGGTCGCTGCGGCTGCGGCTCATGGCGCCGATCCCTTCGCATATGCAGAAAAGCCATTCTTGTATACGAGAGCTTGACTCCGAATACAATCCCGCGCAGCGTGACCCGGCGTCGGATGGGGGAGCATCGCGGCGCGTCGTTTGGGAGGACGAGAATGAACAAGATCACCCTGCTCGCGGCCGGGGCCGCGCTGCTCGCGCCGCTGGCCGCCAATGCCGAGACGCTGCGGCTGTCGCATCAATGGGCCGAGGGCGACGTGCGCCATCAGGTCGCGCAGATGGTGGCCGAGGAGGTCGCCGCCGCCGATGTCGATCTGGAGATCCAGATCTTTCCGAACCAGACCCTGTTCAAGGCGCGCGAGCAGTACACGCCGCTGTCGCGCGGCCAGCTCGACATGACGGTGCTGCCGCTGAGCTATGCCGGCGGCCAGCAGCCCGCCTACAACCTCACCCTGATGCCCGGCCTCGTGCGCAATCTCGAGCACGGCAACCGGCTGTCGAAATCCGAGTTCGGCGACGCGATCCGCGAGACCATGGCCGAGGATGACGTGATGGTGCTGGTCGACGGCTATCTCGCCGGTGGCTTCGGCTCGAACAAGGGCTGCATCACCGCGCCCGAGGACGTCCAGGGCGTGACGATCCGCGCCGCCGGAAAGAGCTTCGAGGAGATGCTGGCGGGGGCAGGGGCCTCGATCGCCTCGATGGCCTCGTCCGAGATCTACCCGGCGCTGCAAACCGGCGTGCTCGACGCCGCCAACACCTCGTCCGAGAGCTTCGTGAGCTACCGGCTCTACGAGCAGCTGGAGTGCTACACGCCCGCGGGCGATACCGCGCTGTGGTTCATGTACCAGCCGCTGATCATGAACAAGACGACCTTCGAGGGCCTGACCGAGGAGCAGCAGGCGGCGCTGATGGCGGCGGCCGAGAAGGCCGAGGCCTATTACCTCACCGAGGGCAAGAAGGGCGACGACATGGCGCGCGAGACCTTCCGCGAGGCCGGGGTCGAGATCGCCGAGATGAGCGAAGAGGACTTCGAGGCCTGGCGCGAGCTGGCCAAGGAGACCGCGTTCAAGGTCTTCGTCGAGGAGACCCCGAACGGCCAGGAGCTGCTCGACAAGGCGCTCGCCGTCGAGTGAGCCGAGGCGGGCCCCGGCGCCGCGCCGGGGCCGACCCCATTTCCCGAGGACATTCCATGACCGAGATGACCCGGCGGGACGCCCCCGCCGCGATCCGCGCGATCGGCCATGTCTCGACCCTGTGCGGGGTCGTGGCGGCCGCCTTGATCTTCGTCTCCGTGCTGATCACCTGCCAGATGATCTTTCTGCGCGCGGTGCTGGGCCAATCCACCGTCTGGCAGACGGAAGCCGTGATCTACATGATGATCGGCGCGACGCTGCTGGGCCTGCCCTATGTGCAGAAGCTGCGCGGCCATGTCGGGGTCGACCTGGTGCCGGGGCTGCTGCCGGCGGGCGCGCGCAAGGCGCTGGCGCTGGCGGTGCTGTCCGCGACGATCGTGATGATCGGGCTGATGCTGTTCTATGGCTGGGAGATGTTCCACCTCGCCTGGGAGCGCAACTGGCGCTCGGAAACCGTCTGGGGCGTGAAGCTCTGGATTCCCTATCTCGCGGTCCCGCTCGGCTTCGCGCTCTTCGCGTTGCAGCTCGTGGCCGATCTCTGGGCCGTCGCCACCGGGCATGACGACGCCGATCCCAACGTCGCCCCCGAAGACCGGAGACACTGATGGAGCCGCTCACCCTCGGCGCGCTGGTCGCGCTGTTCACCGTGCTGGTGCTGTTCTCGGGCATCTCCGTCGGCACCGGCCTTCTGGTGGTCGCCACCGGGTTCCTGTTCTTCGTCGACGGCGCGCGCTCGCTCGAGGCACTGCCCGAGCTGTTCTTCGGCGAGCTCAACAGCTTCGCGCTGCTGTCGATCCCGATGTTCATCATCATGGGCGCGGCGATCTCGTCCTCGCGCGCCGGGCCCGATCTCTACGAGGCGCTGGAGCGCTGGCTCACCCGGGTGCCGGGCGGGCTGCTGGTGTCGAACTTGGGCGCCTGCGCGCTCTTCGCCGCGATGTCCGGTTCCAGCCCCGCGACCTGCGCCGCGATCGGCAAGATGGGCATCCCCGAGATGCGCAAGCGCGGCTACCCCGACGAGGTGGCCGCCGGGTCCATCGCCGCCGGCGGCACGCTGGGCATCCTCATCCCGCCATCGGTGACGATGATCGTCTACGGCATCGCGACCGAGACCTCGATCGGGCGGCTGTTCCTCGCGGGCGTCATTCCCGGCCTCGTGCTGACGCTCCTGTTCATCGCCTGGTCGATCTTCGACACCTGGCGGCGCGGTGCGGCGGGCGTGGCGCTGTCGGGCATCACCTATAGCTGGCGCCAGAAGATCGAGATCCTGCCGCGCGTGCTGCCCTTCCTCGCGATCATCCTCGGCGTGCTCTACGCGCTTTACGGCGGCATCGCGACGCCGTCCGAGACCGCCGCCGTCGGCGCGCTTCTGTGCATCGTCGTGGTGATGATCATCTACAAGATGGTGCAGCCCCGCGCGCTTTGGGCGATCCTGCGCGACAGCACCCGCGAGAGCGTGATGATCCTGTTCATCATCGGCGCGGCGGGGGTGTTCTCCTTCATGCTGTCCTCGCTGTTCATCACCCAGTCGGTGGCGGCCTGGATCGGCGATCTCGACGTGAACCGCTGGGTGCTGATGGCGATCGTCAACCTGTTCCTGCTGGTGGCGGGCTTCTTCCTCCCCCCGGTCGCGGTGATCCTGATGTCGGCGCCGGTCCTTCTGCCGATCATCACGGCGGCGGGGTTCGATCCCTACTGGTTCGCGGTGATCGTGACGATCAACATGGAGATCGGCTTGATCACGCCGCCGGTGGGCCTCAACCTCTACGTCATCAACGGCATCGCGCCAGACATCTCGCTCAAGAAGGTGCTGTTCGGCTCGCTGCCCTTCGTCGGCTGCATGATCGCGGCCATCGTGCTCCTGTCGGTGTTTCCGGGTCTGGCGACCTGGCTGCCCGACGCCGTCATGGGGAAAGCCATATGAGCATCCTGTCCGACGTCCTCTCGACCATCCTCGAGCGCCGCTACCCGTGGCAGCCGGCGCGCGAGGCCGACCACCGTTCGGACGCGGCGCTGATCGCGGACCTGCTGTCGAACGCCGGCGAGATCTCGGGGCTGACCTCGGCGCGCGAACTGCTCGAACGCTATGCTCACAAGGACGATGCCGCCAAGATCGCCTTCTTCGCGCATCTGGCGGAGGAGCTGGACATCGATCCCGAAACGGTGCGCAGCGCGCTCGACGCCTACGAGGCCAAGCCGGGGCCGAAGAGCTACCGCGCCTTTCTCGAGGCCGCCGAGCCGCCCCGGCAGGAGCTGGTGCGGCGGCTGAACCGGGTGCCCGGCGCCACGGCGCGGCTGGTGGCGATGCGCGCCGACCTGCTGCGGCTGCTCAGGCGCGACGATCCGCGCGCCGCGCTCGATCAGGATTTCCGGCACCTGTTCCAGAGCTGGTTCAACCGCGGCTTCCTGGTGCTGCGCCCTGTGAGCTGGGAGAGCCCGGCGCAGATCCTCGAGAAGATCATCGCCTACGAGGCGGTGCACGCGATCGACAGCTGGGACGATCTGCGCCGCCGGGTCGAGCCCACCGACCGGCGCTGCTTCGCGTTCTTTCACCCGGCGATGCCGGACGAGCCGGTGATCTTCGTCGAGGTGGCGCTGACCCGTGGCATTCCCGGCTCGATCCAGGGCGTTCTGGCCGAGGACCGCGAGGAGGTCGAGGCGGCGGAGGCGGACACGGCCGTGTTCTACTCGATCTCGAACTGCCAGTCGGGGCTCGCCGGCATCTCCTTCGGCAACTCGCTGATCAAGCAGGTGGTGGCGGATCTCTCGGCCGAGCTGCCCGGGCTCAGGACCTTCGTGACGCTGTCGCCGATCCCGGGGCTGCGGCGCTGGATGGACGGGCAGGAGATCGATCCGACCAAGCTCGACGACGAGGCGCTCAGGCGCATCGCGGCGACCTACCTGCTGACGGCCAAGCGCGAGGGCGGCATGCCGCTCGACCCGGTGGCGCGGTTCCATCTGGGCAACGGCGCGCAGCTGCACGCGGTGCATGCCAATGCCGACATCTCGCCCAAGGGCCGCGCCGAGAGCTGCGGCGCGATGGTGAATTATCTCTATGACCTGGGGAAGATCACCCAGAACCACGAAGGCTTTGCCAAGCGGCAGGAGGTGGCGGCGTCGGATGCCGTGCGCGGTCTCCTTCCCCGCCAGGGCCGGGCCCGCAAGGAAGGGGCATGAGCATGGCCAACCCGCTTTACGACACGCTGTTCGGGCGTCACGCCGGCAAGGAGACGCCGTTCCTGATCCTGCGCGATGGCGCCCGGATCAGCCATGCGGCGTTCCTGGGCCAGGCCGCGCGCATCGCCCATGCGCTGGTCGATGCCGGTCTGAAGCCCGGCGACCGGGTCGCGGCGCAGGTCGAGAAGAGCCCGCAGGCGCTGGCGCTCTATGCCGCCTGCGCGCAGGCGGGGCTGGTGTTCCTGCCGCTCAACACCGCCTACACGGTCGATGAGCTGAGCTATTTCATAGAGGATAGCGGCGCGCGGATAGTGATCTGCGATCCGGCGCGCGAGGCGGATCTCGCGCCCCTGGCCGAGCGGCTCGGGGCGCAGATCCTGACGCTGGGCGCCGATGGTCATGGCGGGCTGACGGCGCAGGCGGCGCGGCACGAGGACCGGTTCGAGACGGTGCCGCGCACGGGCGAGGACCTTGCGGCGTTCCTTTATACCTCGGGGACCACGGGTCGCTCCAAGGGCGCGATGCTCACCCAGGACAACCTCATCTCGAACGCAGTGACCCTGGTCGAGCACTGGCGCTTCACGGATGAGGACGTGCTGCTGCACGCGCTGCCGATCTTTCACACCCACGGGCTGTTCGTGGCGACCAACGTGATCGCGGTGGCGGGCGCGTCGATGATCTTCCTGCCGAAATTCGACCTCGACGCGCTGATCGAGCTGATGCCCGAGGCGACCTCGATGATGGGGGTGCCGACCTTCTACACCCGGCTCCTTGGCGACGCGCGGTTCACCCGCGAACTGACCGCGGGCATGCGGCTCTTCATCTCGGGCTCGGCGCCGCTTCTGGCCGAGACGCATGTCGAGTTCGAAAAGCGCACCGGGCACCGGATTCTCGAACGCTACGGCATGACCGAGACCAACATGAACACCTCGAACCCCTATGACGGCGAGCGGCGCGCCGGAACCGTGGGTTTCCCGCTGCCGGGTGTGGAGCTGAAGATCACCGACCGCGAGACCGGGGCCGAGCTGCCGCAGGGCGAGGTCGGGCTGATCGAGGTGCGCGGGCCCAACGTGTTCAAGGGCTATTGGCAGATGCCCGAGAAGACCAAGGCGGAGCTGCGCGAGGACGGCTTCTTCCTCACCGGCGATCTGGGGCGGATCGACGAGGATGGCTACGTCTCGATCGTCGGACGCGACAAGGACCTGATCATCTCGGGCGGCTACAACATCTATCCCAAGGAGATCGAGCTCCTGCTCGACGAGCAGCCCGGTGTGCTGGAGAGCGCGGTGATCGGCGTGAAGGACGCCGATTTCGGCGAGAGCGTGGTCGGCGTGCTGGTGCCGCGCCCCGGTGCCGAGATCGACCCCGAGGCGGTGATGGCGGCGATGCAGGGCAGCCTCGCGCGGTTCAAGCAGCCGCGCCGGATCGAGATCGTCGACGAGCTGCCCCGCAACACCATGGGAAAGGTGCAAAAGAACCTGCTGCGCGAGCGTTTCGCGGGCTGATTCCGGGACCGGGAGAGAGACAAGGCGTCGCGCGACCGCGCGGCGCCTTTCGTCATGCGCGGCGGCCCGGATCGGTAGGGCGGTGCGGTTCGTCGCCGCCGCCGATTGACAGGCCCGGCGAAGCATGGGACCAAATGGTATACCAAACGGGAGGCGCGCATGGCGGTGATCACGGTGATCGGTCTGGGATCGATGGGGCTCGGCATGGCGCTGTCGCTCAGGCGCGCGGGGCACCGGGTGATCGGCTGCGACCTGCGCGATGGTGCGGCGGCTCCGCTTCTGGCCGAGGGCGGCGAGGCGGGCACGCCGCGCGAGGCCGCGGCGCAAAGCGACATCGTGGTCAGCGTCGTGCTCAACGCGGCGCAGACCGAGGCGGTGCTGTTCGGGCCCGAGGGCTGCGCCGAGCGGCTGCGCGCGGGTGCGGCGATCATCTCCTCCGCCACGGTACCGCCGGAGGCCGCGCGGGCGATGGCAGCAAAAGCCGAGGCGATGGGGCTGCATTATCTCGACGCGCCGATCTCGGGCGGCGCGGCCAAGGCGGCGCAGGGGCGGCTGTCGATCATGGCCTCGGGCAGCGAGGCCGCCTTCGCCGCCGCCGCGCCCGCGCTCGATGCGATGGCCGAAACGGTGCATGATCTGGGTCGCGACGCCGGGGCGGGCTCGGCGATGAAGGCGGTGAACCAGCTTCTCGCGGGCGTGCATATCGCCGCGATGGGCGAGGCGCTGGCCATGGCGGCGAGCCAGGGGCTCGATCTGGGCCGGGTGGTCGAGGTGATCTCGGCTTCGGCCGGGACCTCGTGGATGTTCGAGAACCGGGCGCCGCACGTGGTCGAGGCCGATTACGCGGCGCGCTCGGCGGTGACGATCTGGCCCAAGGATCTCGGCATCGTCTCGGACATCGCGGCGGCGGCGGGGCTGCCGGTGCCGCTCACCCGAGCCGCGCTGGGACAGTTCGAGGCCGCGGTCGAGGCGGGCTGGGGCGCCGATGACGACGCCGCAGTGACGCGGGTCTATGCGCGGGCCGCGGGCCTTTCCCTTCCGGGGGATGCGTGATGCTGCTGGGTTGTATCGGCGATGATTTCACCGGTTCGAGCGATCTGGGCAACACGCTGACCAAGGCCGGGATGCGCAGCGTCCAGTATGTCGGCGTGCCCGACCGGCCCGCCGAGGCCGGGGTCGAGGCCGGGATCGTCGCGCTGAAATCGCGGTCGCTCCCCGTCGCAGAGGCGGTGCGCCAGTCGCTGGCGGCGCTGGACTGGTTGATGGCGCAGGGCTGCGAGCAGATCCTGTTCAAATACTGCTCGACCTTCGATTCCACGCCCGAGGGCAATATCGGGCCGGTGGCCGAGGCCCTAGCCGACCGGCTCGGGGCCGAGCAGGTGATCTTCTGCCCCGCCTTTCCGGCGGCCGGGCGCACGGTCTATCAGGGCCATCTCTTCGTCGGTGACCGGCTCTTGAGCGAGAGCGGGATGGAGAACCACCCGCTGACGCCGATGACCGACCCGGATTTGCGGCGCTGGCTGGCGCGGCAGGTGCGGGGCGAGGTCGGCCATGTCGCGGCCGCGCAGGTTTTCGAGGGGCCCCAGGCGATCCGCGCGGCCTTCGCCGCCAGCGGAGCGCGGCACCTGATCTGCGACGCGATCCGCGACGAGGACCTGCTGGCGCTCGGGCGCGCCGCCCAGGGCCACCCTCTGGTCACCGGCGGATCGGGCATCGCGATGGGGCTGCCGGAGGCGTTCCGAAGCGCCGGTCGGCTGTCCGGCGCGGCGGGCGGCTGGCGGGGGCAGAAGGGCCGGGCGGTCGTGCTGTCGGGCTCGTGCTCGAACGCGACGCGGGGCCAGGTCGCGGCCCATGCCGGACCCAGCCTGCCGGTGCGGATCGAGGCGCTGATGGCCGATGAGATCACGCCGCGTTGCGCCACCGAGTGGTCGCTGGCGCAGGAGGGGCTGCCGTTGGTCTACAGCTCGGCCGAGCCCGAGGCGGTGCGCGCCGCGCAGGAGCGGTTCGGCCGCGAGGCGGTGGCCGAGAAGGTCGAGGGTTTCTTTGCGGAGTCCGCGCGGGCGCTGGTGGCGCATGGGGTGACGCGGCTGATCACGGCGGGCGGCGAGACCTCGGGCGCGGTGGTCGAGGCGCTGGCGCCCAAGGCGCTCGAGATCGGGCCGGAGATCGCGCCGGGCGTGCCCTGCCTGCGCGCCGGGCCGGATCTGGTGCTGGCGCTGAAATCCGGCAATTTCGGCGGCGCGGACTTCTTTGCCGAGGCCGAGGCGATGCTGGGACGCGACGCATGAGCGAGGCGGGTCTGCGCGAGGCGATCTGCGCCCGGGCCGCGTCGCTCTTCGCGCGCGGGCTGACCGGCGGCGCCTCGGGCAACATCTCGGCGCGCTGCGAGGATGGCGGGCTCCTGGTCTCGCCCACGGGGGCGAGCTTCGGCAGCCTCGATCCGGCGCGGCTGGCGAAGTTCGACGCGAGCGGACGGCAGGTCTCGGGCGACAGGCCGACCAAGGAGATGCCGCTGCACGCCGCCTTCTACGAGACGCGCGGCACCGCCGGGGCGGTGGTGCATCTGCACTCGACCCATTCGGTGGCGCTGTCGATGCTGCCCGAGACCGACCCCGAGAACATGCTGCCGCCGCTCACCGCCTATTCGATCATGCGTTTGGGCAAGGTGCAGCTGCTGCCCTATTTCCGGCCCGGCGATCCGGCCATGGGCGACGCGGTGCGCGGGTTGGCGGGGCGGCGGAGCGCGGTGGTGCTGGCCAATCACGGCCCCGTCGTGGCGGCCAAGGATCTGGAGGCGGCGGTCTACGCGATGGAGGAACTGGAGGAGACGGCGAAGCTGGCGCTGCTTCTGCGCGGCGCGAACCCGCGGATGCTGAGCGAGGCGCAGATCCGCGACGTGGTGACGACATTCGACGTGGAGTGGGACTGATGTTTTCGGCCAATCTGGGATTTCTGTTCACCGACCGGCCGCTGCCCGAGGCGATCCGCGCCGCCAAGCGCCACGGTTTCGGCGCGGTGGAATGTCATTTCCCCTATGACACCCCGGCGCGCGAGGTGCGCGCTGCGCTCGACGAGACCGGGTTGGAGATGCTCGGGATCAACACCGTGCCGGGCGACACCGCTTCCGGTGATTTCGGCCTCGCCGCCGTTCCGGGGCGCGAGCGCGAGGCGCGGGCCGCGATCGAGCAGGCGCTGGATTACGCCGCAGAGATCGGCGCGCGAAACGTGCATGTCATGGCCGGGCGGACCGAGGATTTCGACGCCGCCGAGGCGCTGTTTCGCGGCACTTTGCGCGCGGCCTGCGATCTCGCCGCGCCGCGCGGCATCGGGCTCTTGATCGAGCCGATCAACCGGCGCGACGTGGCGGGCTATCATTTGAGCCATATCGAGCAGGCGGCGGCGACGGTGGCGGCCGTGGGTTCGGACGCGTTGAAGATCATGTTCGACTGCTACCACTTGCAGATCATGCAGGGCGACCTGATCCGCCGCTTCGAGACGCATCGCGAGATGATCGGCCACGTGCAGATCGCGGGCGTGCCCGACCGGGGCGAGCCCGATGGCGGCGAGCTGCATTACCCGAACCTCGTCGCGGCGTTCCGCGAGAGGGGATGGGGCGCGCCCATCGGCGCGGAATACAAGCCGCGCTCGGGGCGGACCGAGGACGGGCTCGGATGGATGGACGCATTCCCGCAGGAGCGGGCAGGGGGGACGGCATGAGCGAGATACTGGCGATCGGCAGCTACACCGAGACCGACATGGAGGGGCTGCGCGAGATGCGCGCGCGCGTGGTCGAAAGCCTCGACGCGATGCGTGGGCTGCCCGAGGCCGAGCGCGCGGCGGTGCGCGCGGTGGCTTACAAGGGCCACCATGATTTCGGTGCCGACGAGATGGCGCTGCTGCCTGGGCTCGGCGTGATCGCCAATTACGGGGTCGGCTACGACGCGATCCGGATCGACGCGGCGGACGCCGCCGGGGTGCGGGTCACCAACACGCCGGACGTGCTCAACGACGACGTCGCCGACCTTGCCGTGGCGATGCTCTTGATGCAGCAGCGGCGGATGCTGGCGGGCGACGCGCATGTGCGCTCGGGCGCATGGGCCGGTGGCGAAAGCTTTCCGCTCAACCGCAAGGTCTCGGGCCGGCGCGCAGGCATCATGGGGCTGGGCCGGATCGGGCGCGACATCGCCGATCGGCTGGCGGCGTTCAGGATGGAGATGCACTATCACGCGCGCTCGGAAAAGGAGACGCCGGGCTGGACCTATCACGCCGACCCGGTGTCGCTGGCGCGCGAGGTCGATTACCTCGTCGTGGCGCTGGTCGGCGGACCGGAGACCGAGAACTACGTCTCGAAGGAGGTGATCGAGGCGCTGGGGCCCGAGGGCGTGCTGATCAACATCTCGCGCGGCTCGACGGTGGACGAGGCGGCGCTCCTCGACGCGCTGGAGGCGGGGCGGCTCGGCGGCGCCGGGCTCGACGTGTTCCGCGACGAACCCCGGGTCGATCCGCGGTTCCACGCGCTGGAGACGGTCGTGCTGCAACCGCATCAGGGCTCGGGCACGCATGAGACCCGCGCCGCGATGGGGAAGCTACAGCGCGACAACATCGCGGCGTTTCTCGACGGGCGCGACCTCCTCACGCCGGTGAACTGAAGGCCTCCGAGCCGTAGCGCGACCGGCGCGGAAACGTCGGATCTGCGCTATACTCCGCGTCGCCCGCCCCAGCCCGGGACGGGCGTTTCGTGGAGGTTGAGATGTTCAGGACAAGTCTTGCGAGCGTGACGCTGGGGCTGCTGGTCACGCCGGTCGCCGCCGAAACCTACGATTTCGAGGCGCTGCGCGCCGCGGCTGAGAAATTCCGCGATGTCGAGGTGGCGCTGGCCGAGGGCTACATCCCCGACCTGTCCGGGCATTGCGTCTCGGCGGCGGCGGAGGGGCTGCCGCCGGAGCTGGGTGCGATGGGAATCCACTACCTGCACCCGGCCATGCTGCAGCTCGCCGAACCCGGCGAGCGGGTCGATGGCACAGGCACCCATACCGACTTTATGAAGCCCGCGATCCTACTCTACGAGCCGCAGGCGGACGGCTCGCTGGAGCTGGTCGGGGTGGAGAACCTGGTGTTCATGAAGGCCTGGGAGGAGGCGGGTCACAACGGGCCGCCGGAGATCAACGGCCGGATGTGGGACGCAATGGCCGACGACCCGGCCACCGACGGGGACGAGGCGCATGGCTTCATGCCGCATTACGACCAGCATGTCTGGCTGTTTCGCGAGAACCCGTCGGGCGAGCTTGAGCCCTTCAACCCGAACGTGAGCTGCGACCACGCCGGCCACTGAGCAAGGCACGGCCCCGCCCGACCGGCGGGGCCGCTGCGGCTCAGTCGGCGGCGACCGCCTCCTGACGCTGGCGGCCGAGCCCCTCGACCTCGATCTCCATCACGTCGCCGGGCTTGAGGAAGCGCTGCGGCGTCATGCCCATGCCGACGCCCGAGGGCGTGCCGGTGGCGATGACGTCGCCGGGCATCAGCTTCATGAACTGCGACATGTGGCTGATGATCTGGGCCACGGTGAAGATCATGTCGCCGGTGGTCTCGTCCTGCACCCGCTCGCCGTTCAGGTCGAGCGTGACGCGCAGGGCCTGCGGGTCCTCGACCTCGTCCGCCGTGACCAGCCACGGGCCGACGGGGCCGAAGGAGGGGGCCGACTTGCCCTTGATCCACTGGCCGCCGCGCTCGATCTGGAATGCGCGCTCGGAGACGTCGTTGATGGTGCAGTAGCCCGCCACGTGATCGAGCGCATCGGCCTCGGAGACGTAGAGCGCCTCGCGGCCGATCACCACGCCGAGCTCGACCTCCCAGTCGGCCTTCTCCGAGCCGCGCGGGATGATCACCGGGTCGAAGGGGCCCGACAGCGCCGAGGAGGCCTTGGAGAAGATGATCGGCTCCTTGGGCGGCTGCGCGCCGGTTTCGGCCGCGTGCTTGGCGTAGTTCAGGCCGATGCAGAAGAAGTTGGGCACGCGCGAGAGGCACGACCCGATCCGCCCCGGCTCCTCGACCAGCGGCAGGCTATCGGGATCGATGTCCCGGAGCCGGTCGAGCGCGGCGCGCGACACCGCGTCGCCGGCGAGGTCGTCGACATGCCCCGAGAGATCGCGCACCCGGCCCTCGCGGTCGAGCATCCCGGTCCTTTCCTGCCCGGCCGGGCCGTATCGCAGCAGTTTCATTCGATGTCCTTCTCGTTGGTGGTCAGGTCGCGCCCGGATTCGCGCAGTTCGAACAGGCGGGTGAGATTGACGATCAGCGCCGAGAGATGCGCGTCGATCTCGGCGCCGACCCGGGCCGGATCGCGGGTCTCGAGCCCGCGCACGATGTTCTCGTGCTGCGTGCGCACCCGCTCGCGGGCACGGCGCTGTACCGCGGAAAGATAGCGTTGGCGCCACATCCGCGCGAGATAGGCGGCATGGGTCTCGGCCAGCGCCGGGTTGTGCGAGGCCCGCGCGATGGCGGTGTGGAACGCCATGTCGATCTCGAACAGCTCGATCAGCGCGTCGCCCTCGGCGGTCTCGCTCAGGGCGAGGTGCCGCTCGGACAGGTCGCGGATCTCGGCGATCTCGGCGTCAGAGGCCTCGCGGCAGGCCAGCTCGCCCGACAGGATCTCGAGCGCCTTGAGTACCATCACCGAGTCGCGCACCTCCTTGAGCGAGGGGTCGGCGACGATCGGGCTGCGCGCCGGGCGCAGCTGCACCAGCCCCTCCTTGGCGAGGATGCGCACCGCCTCGCGAAGCGGGGTGCGGCTGACGCCGAGATCGACCGCGTTGTCGCGCTCCTTGATCGGGTCGCCGGGCGCGAGCTTGCCTCGGAGGATGTCGCGGCGCAGCTTCTGCGCGATCTGCTCGGCCAGTGGTGATGCGGTCATCTTGTCCATTGCTTGGTCGGTTCGAGGCGTCTGAATCTGGTATACCAAAAAATTCTTGTCTGTCGAGCAGCCCCTCGCTAGCGTGACCCTGCGGCTGGTATACCATCCTGGGGAGGAAGGCAGGCCGCGGAACTGGCGGAACACCCGCCGAGGGAGGAAAGTGATGAAGACCAGTATCGTATGTCTCTCCACCGCGCTGATGGCCGCCACGGCGCTGCCGGCGCTGGCGCAGGAAACATTGCGCATCCAGACGCATTACGCGCCCGAAACGGAATCCGGCAAGCTGGCCCAGCAATTCGCCGACGATGTCGAGGTGATGTCGGGTGGCGAGATCGACGTGGAGATGTTCTTCTCCTCCTCGGTGGTGAAGACCGTGGAGGCCTTCGACGCCGCCGCCAACGGCATTCTCGACTGCGACATGACCGGCGGCGCCTACCAGACCGGCAAGAACCCCGCCTTCCAGTTCGTGGGCGACATCATGGGCGGCTACGACACGCCCTGGCAGCAATATGCCTGGCTCTACAATGGCGGCTTCGAGACCGCGGACGAGCTCTACAACGGCTTCAACATGAAGCTCGTCGGCTGGTGGATCTACGGCCAGGAATCCATGTCCTCGACCAAGCCGCTGGCCGGGCCCGAGGATCTCAAGGACTGGAAGTTCCGCTCGCCGCCGGGGATGGAGACCGAGATCTTCGCCAATCTCGGCGCCTCGCCCGTGGTGATGGATTTCACCGAGATCTTCACGGCGCTGGAGACCGGGATCATCGACGGCGCCGACGCCTCCGGTTTGGCCAACAATGTCGGCCTCGGCCTGTACGATCTGGTCGAGCACGCGACCTATCCGGGCTTCCACTCGATGCCCTCGGACCACCTCGCCTGCCGCCTCGACAAGTGGGAGAGCCTGTCGGACGCGCATAAGCGGATCATCGACACCGCGATGCAGAAGCTGGCCTTCCAGACCGCGCTGACCTTCGAGGTCGCCAACAACGAGGCGGCGGCCGAGCTGCGCGAGAAGGGCGTGACGCTGCATGACTGGTCCGACGAGGACCGCAAGGTGTTCCGCGAGGCGGCGCAGGCGGCCTGGGCCGACTGGGCCACCAAGACCCCCGAGACCAAGGCGCTGGTCGACAGCCACATCGCCTTCATGCAGCAGCTCGGTCTGATCGCCGCCGAGTGATCCGGCCCGGCTGAGCGAAACCCGGCCCCCGATCCGTCGGGGGCCGGTCACGACAGAACCCCGCAAGGCGGCAAGGGAGAGGGCAGTGTCCATCAGGGCGACGACATCCATCAAGGACATCCTGTGGCCGGCGGTCTTCACCGCCTGCATGGCATGGCTGGTCTGGTACTTTCCGCGGTTCATCGTCTTCGCGGGGCTGGCCAACGACAACCTCAACTCGGGCTATCTCGGCGCCGGGCCGATCGACTTCGCGATCATGGCCGGGGCGGTCGTGGCGCTGGTGATGGGGCTGCGCCATGCCCGCACCACCGCGGGCGAAGGGGTGATCGAGACGCCGATCGACCGGCTCAGCCTGTTCCTCGGCCGGGTCACCATGCTGCTCGTGGTGATCCTCGTGGCGGTGATGTTCTACGAGGTGATGCTGCGCTACATCTTCGAGCGGCCGACGCTCTGGGCCAACGAGCTGAGCCTGTGGATGGCCGGGTTCATCTTCCTGCTCTCGGGGCTCTACTCGATGCAGCAGCGCAACCACATCCGCATCTACCTGCTCTACGACGTGCTGCCGCGACCGGTGCAGCGGATCTGCGACGTGATCTCCACCGCGCTGATCTGCGTCTTCGCCTTCGCGATGATCTGGGGCTCGTGGAACGAGGCGCGGGACAAGTTCCTGCGCTGGGAGACCTTCGGCACCGCCTTCGACCCGCCGATCCCCGCCACGCTCAAGCCGCTGGTGCTTCTGGTGATCGTGCTGGTCTCGCTTCAGGCGATCGCGAACCTGATCGCCGATTGGAACAAGGGCCCCGAGAGCCACGGGGTGATCGACGAGGGCGAGGTCGAGGACATGATCCAGACCGCCCGCGCGCAGCACGAACAGGGAAGACACGACTGATGTTCGATATCGGAACCATCTCGACGCTGCTGCTCCTGGCGATGCTCGGGCTTCTGGCCATCGGCATGCCGCTGGGCTTCGCCTCGGCCGTGCTCGCCGTGGGCGTGCTGGTGATGAAGTTCGGCCCCGACCTGCTCTTCGCCAATTTCGGCACCGGGCCGCTCAACATCCTGGCGCAGCGGATCTACGGCCTGCTCACCGACTACGTGCTGATATCGATCCCGCTCTTCATCTTCATGGCGAACCTGCTGGAGCGATCCGGCATCGCCGCCGAGATGTACAACTCGCTCAATGTCTGGCTGAACCGGACCCGTGGCGGCATCGCCATCGTCACCTCGATCATGGCGGTGATCATGGCGGCGATGTCGGGCATCATCGGCGGCGAGGTGGTGCTTCTGGGCCTGATCGCGCTGCCGCAGATGCTGCGGCTGGGATACGACCGCAACCTCGCCATCGGCACGATCTGCGCCAGCGGTTCCCTGGGCACCATGATCCCGCCCTCGATCGTGCTGATCATCTACGGGCTGATCACCGAGACCTCGATCAAGGCGCTGTTCACCGCCTCGTTCCTGCCGGGCTTCATTCTCGCCTCGTTCTTCATCATCTACATCGTGGTGCGCACCCGCCTGAACCCGGCGCTGGCGCCGCTGCCCGATCTCGACCCGTCCGAGCCGGAGCTGGCCGAGAAGCGCAAGCTGTTCGGGACCTTCCTTCTGACGATCATCGGCGGCTTCGCGGGCGCGCTGTTCCTGCGGGCCCTGTTCCTGACCGTGACCGGGCAGAACGCGGCGCGCGAAGGCGTGGCCGACATCGCCTTCGGCACCCCGGCATATGTCGCGATCTTCGGCGTGGTGACGCTGGCGGCGCTGGGGCTGATCTTCGGGGTGATGGGGCGCGAGCGGTTCCGCACCTCGTGGTCGATGGGCAAGGGCCTCGTCGGGCCGATGGTCGTCATCGGGGTGGTGCTGGGCTCGATCTATGGCGGCATCACCGGCATCACCGAGGCGGCCGGGATGGGCGTCATCGCGGTGGGCGTGATCGCGGCGCTCAGGGGCGAGATGAGCTTCAACCTGCTGTGGGAGGCGCTCAAGCGGACGCTGAAATCGACCGGTACGATCATCTGGGTGACGATCGGCGCGACGGCGCTGGCGGGGGCCTATACCATCGCGGGCGGGCCGACCTTCATCGCCTCGACCATCGTCGGCAGCGACCTGCCCACCATGGGGGTGATCCTGATCATGATGGCGATCTTCCTGGTGCTGGGCGCCTTCATGGACTGGGTCGGCATCGTGCTCCTGGTGATCCCGGTGTTCCTGCCGATCATCCTGCGGCTGCCGATCGAGGAAATCGGCCTGTTCGGCACGCTGGAGCCCGCGCATCTGTCGATCTGGTTCGGGGTGGTGTTCTGCATGAACATGCAGGTGAGCTTCCTCAGCCCGCCCTTCGGCCCGGCGGCCTTCTACCTCAAATCCGTGGCGCCGCCCGAGATCTCGCTGACCGACATCTTCCGCGGCTTCCTGCCCTTCATCGCGATCCAGCTCGCGGCCCTGTCCCTGCTGCTGATCTGGCCGCCGCTGGTGTCGGTGTTCCTCTAGGCCAACCGGGCGGGCCGTGACGGCCCGCCCCTCCCATTCGAGAGACCTCGCCCATGTCCGCCCTGATCCGACTAGACGCCGCAGACAACGTCGCCACCGCGCGCCGTGCCATCAGCCCCGGCGAAGAGGGGGCGACGACCCCGGTGCCGCGCGGCCACAAGATGGCGCTGGAGCCGATCCCCGAAGGGGCGGCCGTGACAAAATACGCGCAGGTGATCGGTTACGCCGCCGAGGACATCCCGGCGGGGGCGCATGTGCATGTCCACAACCTCGCCTTCCGCGACATCGACCACGAACACGCCTTCGGCTCGAACCTGCGGCCCGCGCCTGCGCCCGAGCGGCGCGATCACTTCATGGGCTACCGACGGGCCACGGGGCGGGTCGGCACCCGCAACTACATCGCGGTGCTCACATCGGTGAACTGCTCGGCCACCGCGGCGCGGCTGATCGCGCAGGCCTTCACGCCCGAGAAGCTGGCCGCCTATCCGAATGTCGACGGTGTCGTGGCCTTCGTGCATGGCACGGGTTGCGCCATGGGCGGCGACGGCACCGGGTTCGAGCTGTTGCAGCGCACCCTGTGGGGCTATGCGCGCAACCCCAATGTCGGCGGCGTGCTGATGGCGGGGCTGGGCTGCGAGATGATGCAGATCGACTGGCTGATCGAGGCTTACGGCCTTACCCCCGGCCCGCTGTTCCGCACGATGAACATCCAGGACGTGGGCGGGCTGCGCCGCACGGTCGAGGCCGGTGTGGCGGCGATCGAGGAGATGCTGCCCGAGGTCGACAGGGCGCGGCGCGAGGAATGCCCGGCCTCGGAGCTGATGGTGGCGCTGCAATGCGGCGGCTCGGACGCGTGGTCGGGGATCACCGCCAACCCGGCGGTCGGTTACGCCTGCGACCTTCTGGTGGCGCAGGGCGGCACCGGGGTGCTGGCCGAGACGCCCGAGATCTACGGCGCCGAGCACCTGCTGACCGCGCGCGCGGCGAAGCCGGAGGTGGGCGAGAAGCTGATCGGGCTGATCGAGTGGTGGCGCGACTACACCGCGCGCAACCGCGGCTCGATGGACAACAACCCCTCGCCCGGCAACAAGGCGGGCGGGCTGACGACGATCCTCGAGAAATCGCTCGGCGCGGCGGCCAAGGGCGGCACGACGCCGCTCATGGGGGTCTACCGCTATGCCGAGCCGGTGACCGAAAAGGGCTTCGTCTTCATGGACAGCCCCGGCTACGATCCGGCCAGCGTGACCGGGCAGATCGCGAGCGGTTGCAACCTCGTGGCCTTCACCACCGGGCGCGGCTCGGCCTTCGGCGCCAAGCCGTCGCCCTCGATGAAGATCGCGACCAATTCCGAGATGTTCGCCCGGATGGAGGAGGACATGGACATCGATGCGGGCCGCATCCTGACGGGCGGCGCGACGGTCGAGCAGGTCGGGCGCGAGATCTACGAGACATGGCTGCGCATGGCCTCGGGCGAGACATCGAAATCCGAGGCGCAGGGGCTTGGCGATTACGAGTTCGTGCCCTGGCAGGTCGGGGCGGTGATGTGAGGAGAGGCAGATGAGACTGGCAGGCAAGCGCGCCTTCGTCACGGCGGCGGGGCAGGGGATCGGCCGGGCCATCGCCGAGGCCTATACCCGCGAGGGGGCCGAGGTGGTCGCGACCGATCTCGACGGCGGCAAGGTCGCGGATATCGGCGGCCGCGCGCTCGACGTGACCGACAAGGCGGCGCTGCAGGCGGCGGTGCGTGATGCGGCGCCCGACATCCTCGTCAACTGCGCGGGCATCGTGCATGCGGGCTCGATCATGGAGGCCAGCGACGCCGATCTCGACTTCGCCTTCGCGCTCAACGTGCGGGCGCAGTTCCACGCGATGCAGGCGGCGCTGCCGGGCATGGTCGAGCGGGGCGGGGGGGCGATCGTCAACATCGCCTCGGTCTGCTCCTCGATCCTCTCGGCGCCGAACCGCTTCGTCTATGGCACCACCAAGGCCTCGGTCATCGCGATGACCAAGTCGGTGGCCAAGGATTTCGTGACGCAGGGCATCCGCGCCAACGCGATCTGCCCCGGCACCGTCGACAGCCCGTCGCTGCACGACCGGCTGCGGGCCACGGGCGATTACGAGGCGGCGATGGCCGCCTTCATCGCGCGCCAGCCGATGGGCCGGATCGGCCGGGCGGAGGAGGTCGCGGCGCTGGCGGTGTATCTGGGCTCCGATGAGGCGGCATTCACCACCGGACAGGCGCATATCATCGATGGCGGCTGGGCCAACGGCTGATGGAGGCGGTGCGCCCGCGCGAGGAACGGACCGGCTTCGGACTGGTGCTGATGGGCTGCGCGGTGGGGTTCTTCACCTGCATCGACACCTCGGCGAAATGGCTGATCCTCGCCGGGTTCCCGGCCTTGCAGGTGGTCTTCGCGCGCTATGCGGGGCACCTGCTGCTGTCGCTGGCGCTCTACATGCCCGGCGGCGGTCTGGCGCAGTTCCGCTCGGCGCGGCCGATGCTGCAATTCCTGCGCTCCTCCTTCCTGCTGGGCAGCACCTTTCTCAACTTCACGGCGCTGAACTACCTGCCGCTGACCGTCACCACGACGGTGATGTTCGCCGGGCCGATCGCGGTGACGCTCCTGTCGATCCCGATGCTGGGCGAGCGGGTCGGCATAAGGCGTCTCGTGGCGGTGCTGGTCGGGTTCTCGGGCGTGCTGGTGGTGGTGCAGCCATGGGGCGCGGCGTTCCACCCGGCGATGATCCTGTCGCTGGGCGCGCTGAGCTGCGCTTCGCTCTATTTCGTGCTGACGCGGATGATCGCCGGGGCCGAGAGCACGGCGACGAGCCAGCTCTGGTCGAGCGGGCTGTCGACGCTGGTGATCGCGCCGATGGTGCTGCCGGTCTGGCAATGGCCCACGACCCTGCTGGAGGGGGTGATGCTTGGCGCGATCGGGCTGTTCGGCGGGGTGGGCCACATCCTCGCCACCGTGGCGCATCGCTTCGCCGATGCCTCGCTGCTGGCGCCGGTGGTCTATATCCAGATCCTCTTCGCCTCGCTGGCGAGCATCCTCGTCTTCGCGACATGGCCCACCCCCTGGACGCTTCTGGGCGGCGCGATCATCGTCGCGGCGGGGGGCTATATCTGGAACCGCGAGCGGCGCTAGGCACCGCTGCCCCAGGCGCGGATGCGGTCGGCGACGCGGGCGTCCGGCGCGCCGCCCTCCTCGCGCTCGCGCCAGCGGTCGAGCAGCGGCTGGCCCGAATTGCGGCAATGCACCCGCATGGCGCGGCGCGCGGCCTCGGCGTCGGCGTCGGCGAATGCGTCGAGGATCGCGAGGTGCTCGGCCTCGTAGAAGCGCGCCACGTCGGCCGCGTCGCGGCGGTTGTTGGCACGGGTCCATTCGGGAAAGCGCCGGCGGGCGCGCCAGAACTCCTCGACGATGCCGACGAAGACCGAGTTGCCGGTGGCCCGCGCGATGGTGACGTGGAAGTCCCGGTCGAGCCGCTCGACCTCCGAGAGCGGCAAGGCGGGGTCGGCCATGCCGGCGACCAGCCCGCGCAGATGCGCCAGATCCGAGGCATCCACGAAGGGCGCGGCGGCGGCGGCGATCTCGGGCTCGATCCGGTAGCGTGCCTCGACCAACTCGTAGAAGCCGGGCTGGGCCGGCGGCTCGGAGGGTGCCTCGGGCAGCGTTTCGGCGACGCAGGCGCCGGCGCCGAAACGGGTGACCACATAGCCCATCAGCTCCAGAGCGATCATCGCCTCGCGCACCGTGGTGCGGCTGACGCCCAGGCGCTCGACCAGATCCTTGTCGGCGGGCATCTTGGCGCCGAGGGCGAGATCGCCCGCGCGGATCGCGGCGGCGATCTCATCGGCCACGAGCCGGTAGCGCGGGGTCTGGATGATGGGCTTCACGCGATCCTTTCTGCGGCTCAAGCCGGCCGGTCGTCCTCGAGATAGTAGCGCACGTTCTCCTCGAAGCTCGCATCGGCCTCGAGCCCGAGCGCCAGCGCCTTGGCAGGATCGTAGTCGAAACGCCAGCCCGACACGATGTCACGGATCGCCGGGTCGTCCTCGAAGCGGATGAGCTTTGCCGGCTCGGGCCCCGCCACCGCCGTCATCGCCTCGATCATCTGGCGGATGGTGAGGGTGCGGCCCGGCATCGTCATGGTGCGGCTCCGGCCCAGATCGGCGGCCTCGATCTCGGCGCCGCGGATCAGGTTCTCGACGCAGAGCCGCGGGCTCAGGTAGTAATGCGGGAATTCCGGATCGACCGGGCAGACCGCCTCTTCGCCGTTCAGCGGTTCGCGGATGATCGAGGACATGAAGGAGGAGGCGGCGCGGTTCGGGCGGCCCGGGCGTACCGAGATCGTCGGCAGGCGCAGCGTCCGGCCATCGACGAAGCCCCGGCGCGCGTAGTCGTTGACCAGAAGCTCGCCGATCGCCTTCTGGGTGCCGTAGGAGGTCTGCGGGTTCGGGATGGTCCAGTCGCGGATCGGGTCGGGCACCTCGCCGCCGAACACCGCGAGCGAGGAGGTGAAGACCAGCACCGGGGCGCGGCCCTGCAGGCGCAGGCTCTCCAGCACGTTCAGCGCGCCGTGCAGGTTGACGTTCATGCCGTCCTCGAACTCAGCCTCGGCGTGGCTGGACACCACGGCGGCGAGCAGGAACACCGCGTCGAAGCCCGGCGCGATGAGCGCGTCCACCGCCGCGCGGTCGGTGATGTCGCAGGCGGTGCGGGCGACCTCGAAGGGCGCGTCGAGCGGGGCGGGGGCGGCGATGTCGGCCAGCGTCAGCCCGGCGATCTCGCGGCCGCGCAGTTCCCCGCGCGCAATGAGGCGGCGGGCCAGCTTCTGGCCCAGAAAGCCGCCGCCGCCGATGATCAGGATGTTCATTGGGTCACTTTCCAGTCTGGGGGCGGGGGGCCGGAGCGGCCCCCCGGACGGCTCAGTCGCGCAGGCCGATCCGCTCGAGGAACTCGAGGTGGCTGTCGACGATGGCGCGGGCCTCCGGCGTCTTGGCGGCCCAGACCTCCCAGGTGTCGGTCGCGGCCTTGCGGAAGGTGGCGCGATCCTCTGCCGACCAGTCATGCAGCGTCACGCCCTTCTCGGGCAGCGCGTCGAGCGCCTCGCCATTGTCGACGATGACCTGCGTCATCAGCCCCAGCGCGAGGCTGTCCATCGAGACCTTGAGGATCTCGCGATGCGCCTCGGGCATCGCCTCCCATGTCGCGGTCGAGCAGGCGAGGTGGTCCGAGGACATCGAGTGGAAGCCCGGATAGGTGGTGTGGGTGGCGATGTCGTAGATGCCCAGGCCCACATTGTTGGCCAGCGTCGAGGCGTCGGCGCCGTCGATGATCCCGGTCTCCAGCGCCGTGAAGATCTCGGTGAAATCCATCACCACCGGCTTGGCGCCGAGCGCGGCGAAGATCTCCGACTCCATCCCCGGGGGCGAGCGGAACTTGAAGTTCTGCAGGTCCGAGATGCCGCTCAGCGGCTTGGTCGAGTTGAGCGATTCCTGCCCGCCGAGCCAGGCGCCGACGAACTCCATGCCGTTGGCGTTGTAGAGTTCGTTGATCTGCTCGCGACCGCCGCCATGCTGGATCCAGGCCAGGAACTGCAGCGGCGTGTCGTAGCCGCCCATCACGTCGGCCACGAACTGGAAGGCCGGGTTCTTTCCGGTCTGGTAGGAGCCGTTGGTCATGTCGCAGTCGAGGATGCCGTTGGCGGCGGCGTCGAAGGTCTCGGCGGATTTGACCACCGCCGAGGAGTAGAACATCTCGATCGAGATGTCCCCGCCGGACATCTTCTCGACCTTCTCGACCCATTGCGCGGCCTGCTGGCCGGCGGGCGATTCAGGCGATTGCTGGGTCTGGATGCGCAGCGTGGTGGTCTGCGCGGCCGCGGTTCCCGCGAGCAGGGCCGCGGTGCCGATGGCGGCGAGCGACGAGACGATCTTCATGGTTCCCTCCCTGTGAAATCCTCCCCCGGGAGCCTGCCGCAGGGTCATCGAGATTGCCAGACAATTCGACAATCTGACGCGAGAAAATCGTCAGAGCAGCCCGCGCCCGGCGAGGTTGCGCATCAAAGCGCCGGTGCCGAAGCACCATTCCGGGCATTCGGTCGAGAGCCGCACCGTGTTGCGCAGCGCGCCGAGGCGGTCCTCCTCGATCATCACCACGTCGCCGGTCTTGTGGGTAAAGCCCTGTCCCGGCGCGTCGCGGTCCTGGATCGGCGCGAAGAGCGTGCCGAGGAACAGCAGGAAGCCGTCGGGATACTGGTGATGGCGGCCGATGGTCTGGGCCACGAGGCTCTCGGGGTCGCGGCTGATCTTCGACATCGAGGAACGGCCCTCCAGCCTGAAGCCGTCCTCGCCCGTGACGTCGAGCCGCAGCTCGGCGGCGCGCATGTCGTCCATGGTGTAGTGTTCGTCGAAGACCCGGATGAAGGGGCCGATGGCGCAAGAGGCGTTGTTGTCCTTGGCCTTGCCCAGAAGCAGCGCCGAGCGGCCCTCGACGTCGCGCAGGTTCACGTCGTTGCCCAGGCTCGCGCCGCGAATCCGGCCCCGGCTGTCGACGGCGAGCACGATCTCGGGCTCGGGGTTGTTCCAGTTCGAGATCGGGTGCAGCCCGACGCTGGCGCCCCAGCCGACGGCGGCCATGGGCTGGCACTTGGTGAAGACCTCGGCATCCGGGCCGATGCCGACCTCGAGATATTGCGACCAGAGCCCCTCGGCCTGCAGCACCGCCTTGACCTGCTCGGCCTTGTCGGAGCCGGGGACGATGCCCGACAGGCTGTCGCCGATCACGCCCTGCACCCGGGCGCGGATCTCCTGCGCGCGGTCGGCGTCTCCCGCCGCCTGCTCCTCGATCACCCGCTCGACCATGCTCTCGGCGAAGGTGACGCCCGAGGCCTTGATCGCCTGCAGGTCGGCCGGGGCGAGGAGATGCGGCGTGCCGGGGGTTTCGGTCGAGGCGGCGAAGATCTCCTCGACGGCACCGATATCCTCGCCCGGCGCGCCGCGCAGGTAATCGGCGAGGTCGTCGCGCTCCATCAGGTCGCGCATCGTCGGGGCCTCGCGCGAGGTGATGTCGATCACCCGGCCCTCGCGCAGGGTGACGAGGGCGGGGCCCTGGTCGCGCTGGACACGACCGGCGAGCAGGGCGCGGGAATGGTCTTGGGGAAGCATCGGTTCAGCCTTCGTCGTCGGCGGGCAGCATCTTGCCCGGGTTGAGGATGCCCTTGGGATCGAGGGCGGTTTTCAGCGACCGCATCACCGCGACGGCATCGCCGTGCTCCTCGGCCATGTGGGCGATCTTGCCCAGGCCCACGCCATGCTCGCCGGTGACGGTGCCGCCGAGCCGCAGCGCGGTTTCGGCCAGCGCGGCGGTGAAGCGGTGGACGCGGGCGACCTCGTCGGCATCGGCGGGATCGACCCGCAACCCGCAATGGAAATTGCCGTCGCCGACATGGCCGACGATGGTCGAGGTGAGGCGCAGTTCGCGGGCGAGACCCTGGGCATGGGTCACCGCCTCGGCCAGCCGCGAGATCGGCACGCAGACATCGGTGGCCAGCGTCCGCTTGCCGGGATCGAGCGCGCCGGTGGCGTAATGCGCCTGATGCCGCATGCGCCACAGCTCGCGGCATTCCTCGGCCCGGTCGGTCCAGCGGATCGCCGAGGCGCCGTATTCGCCGGCAAGCTCGCCGAAGGCCTGCGCCTGTTCGCCGACGCCGGTGGGGGTGCCGTGGAACTCCACGAAGAGATGCGGCGCCTCGGGCAGGTCGCTGCCCTGATAGGCGTTGAAGCCGCGCACCATCATCTCGTCGAGAAGCTCGATCCGCGCCACGGCGAGGCCGGACTGAATCGTGGCGATGACGCAGTCGACCGCGTCGGCGACGCCGCCGAAGCGGCAGGTCGCGGCCGAGACCGCCTCAGGCTGGCCATGCAGCCGAAGCGTCATCTCGGTGATGATGCCGAGCGTACCCTCCGAGCCGATCATCAGACGGGTCAGGTCGTAGCCCGCGCTCGATTTGCGGGCGCGGCTGCCGGTGCGGATGATCCGCCCATCGGCCAGCACCACCTCAAGCGCCAGCACGTTGTCGCGCATCGTGCCGTATCGCACCGCCGTGGTGCCCGAGGCCCGCGTCGCGGCCATGCCGCCAAGCGAGGCGTCGGCGCCCGGATCGACCGGGAACATCAACCCGGTGGCGCGCAGCTCCTCGTTTAGGCGCGAGCGGGTGACGCCGGGCTGCACCACCGCGTCCATGTCCTCGGGGTGCACGGCGAGGATGCGGTCCATGCGCGAAAGGCTCAGCGCGATGCCGCCCCGGATGGCGAGGTGATGCCCTTCGAGCGCGCTGCCCGCGCCCTGCGCCGTGACCGGGCAGCCATGGGCGTGGCATTCGCGCAGGATCGCCGCGACCTCCTCGGTGGTTTCGGGAAATGCCACCGCGTCGGGCGGCGCGGGCGGGTAATGCGCCTCGTTCGCGCCGTGCTGGTCGCGCAGCGCCTCCGAGGTGGAGAGCCGGTCGCCCAAGAGCGGCGCGAGCGCGGCGATGGCCGCCGGGGCGGCGGGGTGAATGGTCTGCATCTGTCCTCCCGGCGCGGGGCTCGCGACCCGCGCTTGTCCTCCACCCCGATTGGTATACCATTTTTGCGAGGCATCAAGCCGCAGGTGGCGGCGAGGGAGGAACAATGACGGACAAGTCGAAGATCGGCTTCATCGGGCTCGGCTACATGGGGCGGGGCATGGCCGCGAACCTGCTGCGGGCCGGGCATCCGATGATGGTCAAGGGCAACCGCGACCGCGCGCCGGTCGAGGCGCTGGTGGCCCAAGGCGCGGTCGAGGCGGCAAGCCCGCGCGAGATGGCCGAAAGCTGCGACATCATCCATCTTTGCCTGTCGAACTCAAAACAGGTCGAGGCGGTGATCCGTGGCGAAGACGGGATCTTGGCGGGCGCGCGCGAGGGGTTGATCGTGATCGACACCACCACCGCCGACCCGGTCTCGACCGCTTCGCTGGCCGGGGAGATGGCGGCGGCGGGGGTCACGCTGGTCGACGCCCCGCTCGGCCGCACGCCCAAGGAGGCCGAGGCGGGTACGCTCGACGCGATGGTCGGCTGCGACGCCGAGACCTTTGCCGAGGTGCGACCGGTGATCGAGGTCTGGGCCGGCAACATCAACCATGTCGGGGAAACGGGCGCCGGGCACCGGATGAAGCTGGTCATGAACTTCATCTCCATGGGCTATGCCGCGCTCTATGCCGAGGCGCTGGTCATGGGGGTGAAGTCGGGATTGAGCCCGCAGGCGATCCAATCGGTGATCGGCGGCTCGCGGCTGTCGAACGGCTTCTTCGAGACCTTCATGCGCGCGGCGGTGGATCGCGAGCGCGACGTGCACCAGTTCTCGATCACCAACGCCGCCAAGGACACGCGCTATGCCGCCTCGATGGCGATGGCGGCGGGGATGGCCAATCCGATGGGATCGGCGATCCGCGATGCCTTCGCGCAGATGGAGGCGGCGGGGAAGGGCGGCGACTACGTGCCGTGGCTGGCCGATCACGTGGCCGCGCTGAACGGGCTCGACCTCGAAGGCGCGGTGGCTCAGAGCAAGGCCTGAGCCGCGTAGAGCGTCGCGAGCCCGGCGGTGATCGCGCCGATCGGGCCGAAGCGCAGGCCCACGGCGACGGCGAGAAGCGCCGCGATGACCCGGGGGGCTTCGGTTTCGCCGCCAGTGGCGGCGGGCCAGAGCACGGCGGGCACGATCAGCGCCGGGAACACCGCGACGCCCACGTATTTGAGGTGCAAGAGCAGCCAGTCGGGCAGCTGGCGTCCGCCCAGGAGGCCGAGAAAGGAAAACCGGATCAGGAAGGTGCCGAGGCCGAGCGCCAGCGTCAGACTCCAGAACTCGCTCGCGCCGATCATGCCGGGCACTCCGAACGCCGCGCTGCCCGGCGGCGCAGGAACAGCTCCGCCTGCGCGCCCGCGATCATCGCGGCGATGGCGGCGATCGGCAGGCCGAGATTCCACGGCAGCCAGGCAAAGCCGATGGTGACGATGGACGAGACCAGCGCTGCGAGCAGGTGCGGCAGGCTGCGCAGCAAGGGCGCGAGCAGCGCGATGAAGCAGACCGGCACCGCGAAATCGAGCGAGAGCGAGGCCGGGATCGCCTGTCCCATCAGCGCGCCCGCCAGCGTGCAGCCATACCAGATCGGGCAGACCACGGCCATGCAGCCGAAATAGTAGCGCAGCTTCTGCGACAGCGTCATGCCGGGGCTGTCCTCGTAGCGGCGCACCGCCACGGCGAAACTCTGATCGACCATGAGATAGGCCGCGAGTGCCCGTGCGCCCAAGGGAGCCGCGCCCAGATGCGGCACCAAGGCGGCGGAATACATCGCCATGCGCAGGTTCACCGCCAGCGCCGCCAGAAGCGCCACGAAGACCGGCGCGCCGTCCTGCAACAGCGCCAGCGCCGTGAACTGCGAGGCCCCGGCGATGACGATCACCGACATCGACATCACCTGCAGGAGGTCGAGACCCGCATCGCGGGCGACGACACCGAAGAGGGTCGAGAACGGGATCACGATCAACACGAAGGGCAGGCAGTCGCGAAATCCCGCGCGGAAGGGATGGCGAGGCGGCGGCATGGGTGGCTCCGGTAATGATGCGACAGAGCCGGATTGGCTCTTGCATCTGGTATACCATCTCGCGATCCTGCCACAAGCAGACAGGCGGTCCGCGATGTCGGGACGCCGCCGAGAGGGAGGAGAGGGCCATGGACACCCGCGCGAAGCGCAAGTTCCGCAGCCAGGAATGGTTCGACAACCCCAACAATCCGGGGATGACCGCGCTTTATATCGAGCGCTACCAGAACCAGGGCTATACGCAGGGCGAGTTGCAGGGCGAACGCCCGGTGATCGGCATCGCCCAAACCGGCAGCGACATCGCGCCCTGCAACAAGATCCACGTCTTTCTCATGGACCGGATCAAGGCGGGCATCCGAGACGCCGGCGGCATCCCGATGGAATTCCCGGTGCATCCGATCCAGGAGACCGGCAAGCGGCCCACGGCCGCGCTCGATCGCAACCTGAGCTATCTCGGCCTCGTCGAGGTGCTGCATGGCTACCCGATCGACGGCGTGGTGCTGACGACGGGCTGCGACAAGACCACGCCCGCCATGTTGATGGGCGCGGCCACGGTCGACATCCCCGCCATCGCGCTCAATGGCGGGCCGATGCTCGATGGCTGGTGGAAGGGCGAGCGCGCGGGCTCGGGCACGATCATCTGGGAAAGCCGCCGCCTGCTGGCCGAGGGCAAGATCGATTATGACGAGTTCATGGGCCGGGTCTGCGCCTCGGCCCCGTCGCTCGGGCATTGCAACACCATGGGCACGGCCAGCACGATGAACGCGATGGCCGAGGCCTTGGGCATGACGCTGCCGGGCAATTCGGCGATACCGGCGCCGTTCCGCGAGCGCATGGCGATGGCCTACGAGACCGGGCGGCGCATCGTCGCCATGGTGCACGAGGATCTGAAGCCCTCGGACATCCTGACCCGCGAGGCCTTCGAGAATGCCATCGTCACCAACTCCGCGATCGGCGGCTCGACCAACGCGCCGCCGCATCTTCAGGCGATCGCGCGGCATGCCGGCGTCGAGCTGGACGTGACCGACTGGCAGAAGATCGGCTTCGACGTGCCCTTGCTGGTCAACATGCAGCCGGCGGGCAAGTATCTGGGCGAGAGCTTCTTCCGCGCGGGCGGCGTGCCCGCCGTGATGGGTGAGCTGCGCAAGGCGGGCCGCCTGCATGAAGGCGCGATGACCGCCTCGGGCAAGAGCATGGGTGAGAACCTCGAAGGCTGGGAGAGCCGGGACACCGACGTGATCCTGCCCTACGACGCGCCGCTGCGGATCAATGCGGGCTTTCTGGTCCTCTCGGGCAACCTGTTCGACAGCGCGCTGATGAAGACCTCCGTGATTTCCGAGGGTTTCCGCGAGCGTTACCTGTCCCGGCCGGGCCATGAAGGCATCTTTGAGGCCCGCGCCGTGGTGTTCGAGGGGCCCGAGGATTACCACGAGAGGATCAACGACCCGTCCTTGGAGATCGATGCCGAGACGATCCTGTTCATCCGCGGCGTCGGCTGCGTCGGCTATCCCGGCTCGGCCGAGGTGGTGAACATGCAGCCGCCCGACGCGGTGCTGAAGGCCGGGATCAACCACTTGCCGACGGTGGGTGACGGGCGGCAATCGGGCACCTCCGAGAGCCCCTCGATCCTCAACGCCTCGCCCGAGGCGGTGGTGGGCGGCGGGCTGGCCCTGCTCGAGACCGGCGACCGGGTGCGGCTCGACCTCGGGGCCTGCCGCCTCGACGCGCTGGTGCCGGACGAGGAATGGGCCGCGCGCCGCGCCGCGTGGTCGCCGCCCGAGCTGCGCAACCAGACGCCGTGGCAGGAGATCTACCGCAAGAACGTGGGCCAGCTCGCCGATGGCGGCTGTCTCGAACTGGCCACGGCCTATCACAAGGTCGGCCGCGACCTGCCGCGCGACAATCATTGAGGCGAGAGATGAGCAAGACGATCCTGATCACCGGCGCGGGCAACGGCATCGGCCGCGCCACGGCGCGGCGGTTCCTCGAAGCGGGCTGGCGCGTGGCGCTGACCGGTCGTCGCGAGGCGCCGCTTCAGGAAACCGCCGATGGCTACGACACGGCCTTGGTCCAGAGCTGCGACGTCACCAACCCGGCCTCGGTAGAGGCGCTGTTCGCCGCGATCGAGAGCAAGTGGGGCCGTCTCGACGCGCTGTTCAACAATGCCGGCACCAACGCGCCGGGCCGCCCGATCGACGAGATCCCGGTCGAGGACTGGCTCAGGGTCTGCGACACCAACATCACCGGCATGTTCCTCGTCGCGCGCGGCGCCTTCGGGCTGATGCGCCGCCAGCAGCCGCAGGGCGGGCGGATCATCAACAACGGCTCGATCTCGGCGCATGTGCCGCGGCCGGGCTCGGCGCCCTACACCATGTCCAAGCACGCGGTGACCGGGCTGACGCGGACGCTGTCGCTCGACGGGCGGCCCTTCGACATCGCCTGCGGCCAGATCGACATCGGCAACGCGCTCACCGACATGGCCGAGGCGATGACGCGCGGCGTGCCGCAGGCCGACGGCTCCACGGCAGTCGAGGCGGTGATGGATGTGGGCCATGTCGCCGATGCGGTGCTGCACATGGCATCGCTGCCGCCCGAGGCCAATGTGCAGTTCATGAACGTCATGGCGACCAAGATGCCCTTCATCGGACGCGGCTGAGCGCCGCGCCCGGCCGGTTCAGCGCGACAGCCGCGTCACCGAGATCGGCGGCAGGTCGAGCCCCTCGATCTGCACCGCCCGCTCGGTGTGGTTGAACCAGAACCGCTCCGTTCCGGTGTCGCGGCGGCGGATGCCGTCGGGCAGCTCCACCGTGTCGAGGCCCGCGCGCGTGCACAGACCGGCGATGATGCGCCTTGCGGCGACCGAGTCGGGCCAGCCGCCGAGATAGCTCACCCGCCCTTCGCGCATCAGCGCCGGGGCGCCCGACGCAGTGCGTTCGACGATCTTGGCCGCGCCTTCCAGCGCTTCGCGGTAGCCGGTGAAGGCGCCCCCCTGGTCGAGCGGCTCGGACCGGTCGGCGCGCAGGCTCTCGACATGGGCCACGGTCACGTCGAGGCCCGGAAAGGCCGGGGGCAGCGGCACCGGGATCGAGAACTCGGCATCGCGCGCGCCCGCGCGGGGCCCGATCAGCACCTCGGCATCGGTGGCGGCCAGCGCCGATTTCAGCGCATCCGGCATGTGCATCAGCCCGGGCGCCGCGATCAGCCGGTAGCCGGTGAAGTCGCGCGTGGTGGCGGGCAGGATGTCGATCGAGAGCCCGAGCCCGCGCATCGCCTTGTAGAGATCGAGCACGAGGCCGAAATAACTCAGACCCTGCCCGTGCGGCTGCACCGCCCACGCGGCATCGGCGTCGTAGTCGAAGAGGATCGCCACCTCGGCGGCGGCGGTCGCCACCGCAGGGGCCTGCGCGATCTCGCGCGCGACCTGGCGTGCCTCCTCCAGCGCCGGCGCGGGCTGGCTGTCGGGGCGCAAGAGCCCCGCGTGAAGCTGTTCCTGCGCGAAAGGGGCCTGCCGCCAGCGGAAATAGCTGACGCATTCCGCGCCATGCGCGAAGGCCTCCCAGCTCCAGAGCCGCACCATGCCCGGGAGCGGGGCGGGGTTGTGCGGGGCCCAGTTCACCGGCCCCGGCTGCTGCTCCATCACCCACCAGCGGCCGCGTCCGACGGCGCGGTAGAGGTCGTGGTGCAGCGCCTGGAAATCCGGGTCGCCCTGCCGCGCGTAATCGCGCTGCTGCTCCGGCGTGGCGCCGGCGCGGTCTTCGAGAAAGCCCAAGGGGTAGCTGTCCCACGAGGCGAAATCGAGATCGGCGCCGACCGCGAAATGGTCGAAATCCGTGATCCGGCCCATGTAGTTGTGGGTGATCGGGGCCGAGGAGCGGGCCCGGATGATCTCGACCTGGCGGCGATTGAAGGCCACCACCTGATCCGAGGAAAAGCGGCGGAAAGCCAGCGCATGCGCCGGGTTCGGCTCGGTCACGGTGAGGTTGGGCAGGTCGATCTCGTCGAAATCGCGATACTCCATCGACCAGAACACGTTGCCCCAGGCGGTGTTGAGCCCGTCGATGTCGCCGTAACGGGCGCGCAGCCAGCGGCGAAAGGCGGCGCGGGCCGCGTCGGAATAGGAAATGGTGGTGTCGTGGCAGCCGTATTCATTGTCGGTCTGCCACGCCGCGACGTGTTCGTTGCGGCCGAAGCGATCGGCCATCAAGCCGACGATCCGGTCGCTCTCGGTGGCGTAGCCCTCGTGGCTGAAGCAGTAATGCCGCCGCGAGCCGAACTTGCGCGGGCGCCCCTGCGCATCCACCGCCAGCATGTCGGGGTGCCGATCGAGCATCCAGCGCGGCGGCGTGGCGGTGGGGGTGCCGAGCACCACCTTGAGCCCGGCCTCGCCCAGCGTCCAAATCGCCTCGTCGAGCCAGTCCCAGCGCAGCTCGCCGGGGCGGGGCTCCAGCTTCGCCCAGGCGAATTCGCCGATCCGCACCCATGTCAGGCCGGTCTCGGCCATGCGGCGGGCATCCTCGGCCCAGATCGAGCGGGGCCACTGCTCGGGATAGTAGCAGCAGCCCAATGTGCGGATGAGATCGGTCATGGCGATGTCCGTCAGAGACGGGTGCCCTCGAGCACCCACATGGTATCGGGAAAGGCGGATGGCAGGTGCAGCCCGTGGCTCATCAGATAGCCGCCGGGCAGGTCGAGCGCGCCGTCCTTGAGCGCCAGCGGCCCGCGCGACAGCACGCCCAGATCCTCGGGGTTCACCAGCGCGACGCGGTAGCTCGCCTCGGGGTCGAGACCGGTGAGCCGCAGCGGCCGGGGCAGGATCTGCGCCGCGCTCTCGGCATAGCCCGCGAAGACCACGAAGCGGCCGCCATCGGGTGCCATCTGCGCCTCGGCGATCACCGCGCCGTCGGCGCTGTCGAGCCGGTGGATGTCGGCGCGCATGGTCCAGTCGCGGTTGTTCTTCCACCACGCGGTGACGCGGGTGAGCACCTGCGCCTCCTCCTCGGTCAGTTCACGCGGGTCCATCTCGAAGCCCATATGCCGCTGCGCCGCGACCCAGGCGCGGAAGCGGATGTCGTGCACCCGTCCCGAGGTATGGGCGCGGCGCGGACCGACATGGCTGCCGGTGATGGCGGCGGGCAGGAACAGCGCCGCCTCGTGCTGCATCCTGAGCCGCTCGACCGCGTCGTTGCTGTCCGAGAGCCAGACCCGCTGGGTGCGCGACAGGATGCCCGCGTCGATGCGGCCGCCGCCGGAGGCGCAGCTTTCGATCTCGACCATGGGGTGCGCGGCGCGCAGCCGGTCCAGCAGGTCGTAGATGCCGCGCGTCTGCTCGGCGTCCGGGTAGGGGAGCAGCCGGTTGTGGTCCCACTTGATGTAGTCGATCGGGTGGTCGCGCAGCACCGCGCCGATCCGGTCGAAGAGATAGTCGCGCACCTCCTCGCGGGTCATGTCGAGCACCAGCTGCTGGCGTCCCTCGATCTGGTCGCGCGGCCCCATCGCCCAGTCGGGATGGGCGCGGTGGGTGTCGCTGTCGGCGTTGATCATCTCCGGCTCGAACCAGATGCCGAAGGTCATGTTCAGCCCGTGGACATGCTCGATCAGCGGGCCGAGCCCGTCGGGATACTTGCGGTCGTCGATCCACCAGTCGCCCAAGCTCGAAGTGTCGTCGTCGCGCCGGCCGAACCAGCCGTCATCGAGCACGAAGCGCTCGGCGCCGAGGGCGGCGGCGCGGTCGGCGATCGCCTTCAGATCCTCGACATCGTGGTCGAAATAGATCGCTTCCCAGCAATTGTAATGCACCGGGCGCGGGCGGTCGGGGTCGGGCCATGTGACGACGCGGTCGCGGATGTGGCGCTGGAACGCGATGGCGCAGCCATTGAGCCCGGCGCGCGAATAGCTCGCCAGAAGCTGGGCGGTGGCGGCGCGGGTGACCGGGGCCAACTCGGTCGCGCTGGCATGGCCGAACTGGATCTGCCGCCGCCCGTCGGGCAGCTCCTCGGCCACCATGCGGTGGCCGCCGGACCAGCCATAGTGAAAGGCCCAGGCCTCGCCTCTGGTGTCGGTGGTGCCGCGCCCCGGCACGATCAGGCCGGGGAAATGCTCGTGCCCCGAGCGGCCGGTGCGGCTCTCGCGCAGGCGGATGCCCGAGGACCACGGCGTGCGCTGCGGCCGGAACTCGCCGATCCAGCGGCCCGCCATGTCGATCATCTCGTCCGAGAGCTGCGGCCCGGGCAGCACCGGGGCGGCGAGCCAGTCGATGATGACGGGCGCGTCGCTCTCGATCTCGGCCGAAAGGCCCAGCACATGGGTGTCGGGGTCGATCTCGAACCGCGCGGCGTAGCGCAGCCCGAGATCGGCATCGGCGCAATGCACCACTAGCCGGTCGCGCGCCGCCTCGACCTCCACGAGCCGCAGCCGTGGTCGCAGCACCCGCCCATCGGCGTCGCGCAGGCTCAGCCCCGGCTGGCCCGGAAAGCTGCGATCGGCCTCGGGGCAGATCGAGAGCGGCGCATTGGCGTCGAGCATGCCGCCGGTCCGGTCCATCGCATGGGCGCGGGCGATGGGGGCGAGGTCGGTGGCCCTGGGCAGCGGCGCGCCCCAATAGACCACCTCGGGCAGCCGCGCGTCGGTCGCGGCCAGCACGAGGGTCTGGGCAAAGCTGTCGAGGCGCCAGCAGTCGGTGGTCATTTCACGGCTCCGAGGGTGAGGCCAGCGATGAAGTGTCGCTGCATCAGGAAGAACATGGCGACGGGCGGCAGGGCGGCGACGATGCTGCCCGCGCTCATCAGGTGATAGGCGGCGCGGTACTGCGCGTTGAATGAGGTGATGCCTGCCGTCACCGGCTGGCTCTCGGCCCCTTGGGTCAGCACCACGGCCCAGAAATAGTCGTTCCAGATGAAGGTGAAGATCAGCACGGCGAGCGCGGCGATGGCGGGCTTCATCAGGGGCAGCACCACGAAGACGAAGATGCGCCATTCCGAGACGCCCTCGACGCGGGCCGCTTCGATCAGCTCGAAGGGCAGGGCGCGGATGAAGTTGCGCATGAACAGGGTGCAAAAGCCGGTCTGGAAGGCGATGTGGAACAGCACCAGCCCGGTCTTGGTGTTGTAGAGGCCCAGATCGAGCGTCAGGTCCCGGACCGGGACCATCAGGATCTGGAACGGCACGAAGTTGCCCGCGACGAACAGGAAGAAGATCCAGATGTTGGCGCGGAACTTGTAGATGCCGAGCGCGAAGCCGGTCATGCAGCTGAGCGCCACCGCGCCGATCACCGTGGGCACGGTGATCAGCACCGAGTTCAACAGGTAGCGCGGCATGTCGCTTTCGAAGAACACCTTGGAGTAGTTCGTCACACCCTCGAACGAGGACGGCCAGCCCCAGTAGTTGGCGTTGGCGAAATCGGCGTCGGGGCGGATCGAGAAGATCGCCACGGCGATCAGCGGCAGGAGCCACAGGATGAGGGCTATGGGGATCAGCGACTGGTAGGCGATCTGCGCGCCGCGCGGCTGCTTGTCGATCGGGGTCGGGAACATCTCAGATTTCCTCCATCGGCGGCAGTTCGGCCTGCGCCCGTTTCTTCAGGCCCGCGCGCACACGGCCGTAGCTGACGGCGATCCGGTGGCGGGCCTCTTCGGGGTCGAGCCCGTCGAGCGTCAGCCCGACCCAGGCGCCGCGGAAATAGGGCGGCCAATGCGCGGCCCCCGCCTCGACCAGCATCTCGGCGGTCTCGCGGTCCGGCGTGGCGACGACCACGGTGTCGGTATTGGTCGCGCGCGTCTCGCCGTCGCCCCAGCAGGCGAACATCTTGCCGCCGATCTTCCACGAGTCGAGCTCGCCCGGGCCCGACCGCACCGCGCCGGGCCGTGCCGCGCAGAGCGCGTCGAATTCGCCCCGGGTCATCGGCCGCGCTCCTCGCGGTACATCGACCACAGGAAGTAGGTGATGAAGACCAGCATGATCAGGAACAGCACCACGGCGATGGCGGCGCCGTAGCCCATGCGGAAGCCGTATTCCGACAGCGCCACCTCGAACATGTAGAAGCTCAGCACCCGGCTTTCGCCGAACGGCCCGCCCGCGGTCATGATCGAGATCAGGTCGAAGGATCGCAGCGCACCGATGATGGTGACGACGAAGGCGATGAAGGTGGCGGGGCGCAGCTGCGGCAGGATGATGTGCCACAGCATCCGGAACCCCTTGGCGTTGTCGAGGCGGCCCGCCTCGATCTGCTCGGGATCCACGGCGTTCAGGCCGGTGAGATAGAGGATCATGCAATAGGCGGTCTGCGGCCAGAGACCGGCGGCAATGATGCCGTAGGTGACCCAGCGCTCGTCGCCCAGCACGTTGATCGGGCCCGCACCGAACCAGCCCAGCATCACGTTCAGCAATCCGAAGGACGGGTCGTAGAACCAGCTGAAGACGAGGCCCACGACCACCTGCGAGATCACGAAGGGAAAGAAGAACAGCGACTTGTAGATCCGGATGCCGGTCACGGTCTGGTTCAGGAACAGCGCGATGGCGAGCCCCATCGGGATCGCCAGCAGGTAGAGCACCAGCCAGATCACGTTGTTTCTCAGCGAGGTGTAGAAGGCGTCGTCCCAGTACATCTCCTCGTAATTGGCGAAGCCCACATATTCGGCTTCGCCTAGCCCGTCCCATTCGTAGAGCGAGACGTTGAAGCTCTGGAATACCGGGATCAGCACGTAGATCGCGAAGAACAGGATGCCGGGCGCCAGGAACAGCCATGGCGTGATCGCGATCTGGTTGCGGCGCCACCAGCCGCGCGGCGCGGGCCCGCTCGCGGGGATGGCTGCCGGTCGGGGCGCGGTGGAGGGCGGGAGCGGGGCCATGGCTGCACCTTCGGGAGAGAACGGAATGGTCGGGGGCGGCGCACCGCCCCCGGGGATCATGCGTCGCGCGGATCAGTAGATCCGCTGGCGCGCGCGCTCGAGCCGGTCGAGGATGCGGTCGAGATTGTCGGGCTTGACCATGAATTCCTGGAAGCCCTCCATCGCCACCTTGGCCATCTCGGCCGGGGCGTCGCGGTCGAAGAACTGCGCCACGCCGCCGGGGCTGTTCGATGACAGCACCTCGAAGCCCTCTTTCAGGAACTTGTCGTCATCGACCGAGGAGCCGCTGTTCACCGGCAGCTGCCCCAGCGCGTCGCCCGCGTTGATCGCGGTCTGGTTCTCGGCAGAGGTGACGAATTTCAGGAAGGCGCGCGCGGCCTCCTTGTTCTGCGCCCCTGAGGGGATGTGGAACGTGTCGGTGGGCGCGTCCTCGGCCAGTTCGACGTCGGGGTTGATCGCCGGGAACTGGTAGTAGTCGAGCTGATCGTCCGAGAGCCCGGCCTCGCGCAGTGGCGCTACGGCGAAGTTGCCCATCAGGTAGGCCGCCGCCTCGCCGTTTACCATGAAGGGCAGCGCCTCCTGCCAGCTATAGGCGGTGTGGTTGTCGACATAGGCACCCATGTCGATCAGCTCGCGCCAGTTGGCGAAGGTCTGCTTCACCCGCTCGTCGGTCCACTCGACCTCGCCATTGGCGAGCGCCATGTGGAAGTCGAAGCCGTTGGTGCGCATGTTGAGGTAGTCGAACCAGCCGGCGGCGGTCCATAGGAACTTGGTGCCGATGGTGAAGCACTTGATGTCGTTGTCCAGGAGAGTCTGGCAGTTGGCCTTGAAGGCCTCCCAGTCCTGCGGCTCCTCAAGCCCGTGCTCCTCGTAGAGATCCTTCCGGTAATAGACCCCCCACTGGTAGTAGGTGTAGGGCACGCCCCATTGCTTGCCGTCGAGCGTCATCGCGCCCTTGGTCGAGGCGAGGTTCTCGCTGAGCTCGCCCTCCCACAGATCGGACACGTCCTCGAACAGCCCGGCATCGACATAGGGCGCCATGCGGTTGCCCGCGTACCAGTTCGCCACGTCCGGCGGGTTCGCCGTCAGGAAGTTGCGGATCTGCGTCTTGTAGGCCTCGCGGTCGATCACCGTCAGCTCGATGTCCAGATCGGGATGCATCTCGCCGAATCGTTCGACCATGCCCTCCATCACCGCGCGCGGCGCGGGGTTGGACATGTCCGAGAAGATCTTCAGCTCGCCCGAAAGCGCCATCTCGTGGCTTTCGGCAAAGGCGCCGCTGGCCAGCGACGTCGACATGGCCAGCGCGGCAAGCGCGGCCCGGTAGTGAGTAACCATGGTCTCCTCCCCATTTCCTCCGGCAAATCTAGTCTCATTATCTGAGACCAGGTTTTGCATATTGAAATCATACGCCGGTCTGCCCTATGCTTGTCAACAGCCGAGGCACGCTTTGACGGGCCGGGACGCAACGGAGGGGGCAGGATGAGGGCGCAGCGAAGCGAACAGCAGGTGGGCGACGGGACCATCGGCAAGGCGGTGACGGTGCTCGATCTTGTGGCCGGGTTCGAACGCCCCGTCCGGTTCAACGAGCTGCGCGAGCGCTCGGATTATCCCAAGGCGACGCTCTACCGGCTGCTGCAGACGCTGACGAATCAGGGTCTGCTGGCGCTCGATCCGGAGCGGCAGACCTACGCGCCGGGGCTGCGGCTGATGCGGCTCGCCCATGCCGCCTGGGAGCAGTCCTCGCTGGCGCCGGTGGCACGGCCGCATCTGTCGCGGCTCGCGGCGCGGGCGGCCGAGACCGTGCATCTGGCGCAGCTCGACGCGGGACAGGTGCTCTATGTCGACAAGCGGGTGCCGTCCCGCCCGGTCGAGATGTTCAGCCAGGCCGGCAAGGTCGGGCCCGCGCATTGCACCGGGGTCGGCAAGGCGATGCTGGCCTTTCTCGACGAGGCGGCGCTCGACCGGGCGGTGGCGCTGCAGAGCTTCTACCGGTTCACGCCGCAGACGATCACCGATGCGCAAGCCCTGCGCGCCGAGCTGGCCGAGATCCGCGACCGCGGCCATGCCTTCGACCGCGAGGAGCACGAGCCGGGCATCATCTGCGTGGCGATGCCGATCCTCTCGGCGCGCGGCCGGGTGATCGGCGCGCTCTCGGTCACCTCGGTGACCGCCCGCAAGACACTGGACGACTTGGAGAAGATGGTGCCGCTGCTGCGCGAGACGGCGGCGTGCATCTCGAAGGACATGGAGGCGTGGCGCTTCCCCGATCAGGGGCAGGCCCGCGACAAGGGAGAGAAAGATGTCTGACGTCACCCTGCGCAAGCTCGTGAAGCGATACGGCGAGGTGGAGGTGATCCACGGCGTCGATCTCGACATCAGCGACGGTGAATTCGTGGTCTTCGTCGGCCCCTCGGGCTGCGGCAAGTCCACGCTGCTGCGGATGATCGCCGGGCTGGAGGCGACCAGCGCCGGCGAGATCCGCATCGGCGATCAGGACGTGACCCGCGCCGACCCGGCCGATCGCGGCGTGGCGATGGTGTTCCAGACCTACGCGCTCTACCCGCACATGACGGTCGAGGAGAACATGGGCTTCGGCCTGAAGATGACCGGCCACAAGAGCGCCGAGATCAAGGAGAAGGTGCGCGAGGCGAGCCGCATCCTCAAGCTCGACGATTACCTCAAGCGCAAGCCCAAGGCGCTCTCGGGCGGGCAGCGCCAGCGCGTCGCGATCGGCCGCGCCATCGTGCGGGGCCCGGAGGTGTTCCTGTTCGACGAGCCGCTGTCGAACCTCGACGCCGAGCTTCGGGTCGACATGCGGGTCGAGATCGCGCGGCTGCACAAGGAGATCGGCGCGACGATGATCTACGTCACCCATGACCAGGTCGAGGCGATGACGCTCGCCGACAAGATCGTGGTGCTCAGGGGTGGCAACATAGAGCAGGTCGGCGCGCCGATGGATCTCTACCGCGATCCCGACAACCGCTTCGTCGCGGGCTTCATCGGCAGCCCGGCGATGAACTTCGTAAGCGGCAGCGCCGCCGCGGAGGGGGTGCTGGCGCCGGGGCTCGGGGCGCAGACGCTGCGGGTGCCGGCCCGCCTGCCGGAGGCCGGAACCGAGGTGACCGTCGGCGTGCGGCCGCAGCATCTCGCGCTCGCGGAGGGCGACAGCCACCTCGTCGACCTGGTCGAGCGGCTCGGCGGTGTCTCCTATGCCTATCTGGTCGCGGCGACCGGCGACCGGCTGGTGGTGGAGCTGCGCGAGGACGACCCCGCGCCGCGCCCGAACAGCCGGGTGGGCCTTCAGGTCGATGCGGCGCGGGTGATGCTGTTCGACGCCGCGACCGAGCGGCGGCTGCGCTAGGACCGGGGATGGCTGCCCGGGCTTGCCCCAGGGGCATGTAGCGCGCTTAATGTCTGCAACTCGCAGAGGAGCAGACCGATGAGACACGCCGTGATCCCGCTGCTGCTGGCCGCTTGGCCCGCCGCCGCGCAGCAGGCCGCCGATGCCGTCACCACCGAGGGCACCTCCTCGGGCGAGATCGCGGGGCTGTCTGAAGCGGCGCAGGCCGCGGTCGAAGCCAAGCGCGTGGGCCGCCCGGTCGAGGCGCAGGAGTGGATGGTGGCCGCCGCCAACCCGCTCGCCGTGGAGGCGGGCGCGGAGGTGCTGCGCGAAGGGGGCTCGGCCGCCGATGCGATGATCGCGGTGCAGGCGGTGCTGGGGCTGGTCGAGCCGCAGAGCTCGGGGCTGGGCGGCGGCGCCTTCCTCGTCTGGTACGACGCCGAGAGCGGCGAGCTGACCACGCTGGACGGGCGCGAGACCGCGCCGCTGGCCGCGACGCCGACGCTGTTTCAGGACGAGAGCGGCCAGCCGCTCGAATTCTTCGACGCGGTGGTGGGCGGTCTGTCGGTCGGCACCCCCGGCACGCCGCGCCTGCTCGAGACGGCGCATGAGAAATGGGGCAAATCCGACTGGGCCGGGCTGTTCGACGCCGCCATCGCCCATGCCGAGGAGGGCTTCGCGGTCTCGCCGCGCCTTGCCACGCTGGTCGCCGAGGATGCCGAGCGGTTGCAGCGCTTTCCGGCGACGGCCGCGTATTTCTTTCCCGGCGGCAGCGCCATCGCCGAGGGCGCGACGCTGAAGAATCCCGACTATGCCGAGGTGCTGCGCGCCATGGCCGAAGGCGGGGCCGACGCCTTCTACGAGGGCGGCATCGCCGCCGACATCGTCGCCACGGTGCAGGGCGCCGAGGGCAATCCGGGCGTGCTGTCGGAAACCGATCTCGCGCTCTACGAGGTGGTCGAGCGCGACGCGGTCTGCGCCGCCTATCGCGATTACGACGTCTGCGGCATGGGGCCGCCATCCTCAGGTGCGCTGACGGTGGGGCAGATCCTCGGCATGCTCGGCACCTATGATCTCGGCGCGATGGGGCCCGACAGCGCCGAGGCATGGCGGCTGATCGGCGACGCCTCGCGGCTCGCCTTCGCGGATCGCGGCCGCTACATGGCCGATAGCGATTACGTGCCGATGCCGACCGAGGGGCTGGTCGATCCGGCCTATCTCTCGGGCCGCGCGGCGCTGCTCGCGGGCGACGACGCGCTGCCGGAGGTGGCCCCGGGCGAGCCGGAATGGCAGCACGCGATGCTCTGGGGCGACGACATGTCGATCGAGCTGCCCTCGACCAGCCACATCTCCATCGTCGACGCCGATGGCAACGCGCTGTCGATGACCACGACGATCGAGAACGGCTTCGGCTCGCGGCTGTTCGTGCGGGGGTTCCTCTTGAACAACGAGCTGACCGATTTCAGCTTCGCCACGCATGAGGAGGGCCGCCCGATCGCCAACCGGGTCGAGCCGGGCAAGCGGCCGCGCTCCTCGATGGCGCCGACCATCGTGATGCAGGGCGAGACGCCGGTGCTGGTGGTGGGCTCGCCCGGTGGCAGCCGGATCATCGGCTATGTCGCGCAGACCATCATCAACTGGGCCGATTGGGGCATGGACGTGCAGCAGGCCGTCGCCGCGCCGCATCTGGTGAACCGCTTCGGCACCTTTGACATCGAGGCGGGCACCGAGGCCGAGGCGCTGCAGACCCCGCTGCAGGAGATCGGCTTCGAGACCGAGATCCGCGACCTGACCTCGGGGCTGCACGCGATCGAGATCGGCGAGGTGCTGTCGGGCGGCGCCGATCCGCGCCGCGAGGGGATCGCGCTCGGGCAATGAGTGTCGGTCTGGGGGGCGATCACCATTGACGGAAAGGCGGGGTCGCCGTTTCGGGCGGCCCCGCCTTCTGGCCGGCCGGTCGCCGGTGATACTGACCATCCGCCTCGGGGCCGCGAGCGTTCGGGCCGCGCCCGATCCTCAGGAAGAACTTGAAACACCCCCGGCCCGGGCGGCGCTTTTCCCTCCGCCACGCGCCGCGCTACTCTGCGGGCGACGCTGCAAGGAGTGACGCGATGCCAGGCTACCTGACCACCCATGTTCTCGACACCGCGCGGGGCTGCCCCGCCGCCGGGATGCGGATCGAGCTGGCCCGGATCGAGGGCGACCGGCGGGTCGTGCTCAAGGAGATGGTGACCAATGCGGACGGCCGTACCGACGCGCCGATCCTGCCCGAGGCCGAATTCGAGACCGGCACCTACGAGCTGAGCTTCGCGGTGGGCGACTATCTCGACGCCTGCGGCGTGGCGGCCGAGAGCCCGCGTTTCCTCGACACGGTGCCGCTGCGCTTCGGCATGTCGGCGGACGACCACTACCACGTGCCGCTGCTGGTCTCGCCCTTCGGCTATTCGACCTATCGCGGCAGTTGAAGCCGCGCGGGCGGGTGGCCAGCCCCGGAAGGGCTGGCCATTCCCGCTCGAAGGATCGTCAGTGGCGCGGCGTCTCGAATGGCAGGCCGTGCGGCTTGGGCGCGGGGGCCGGTGCCTCGTCGGCCAGCGCCTCGGGCAGGACGAGGTTCAGCACGATGGCGAGGAAGGCCGCGGGCAGCAGCCCCGAGGTCAGCAGCACCCGCGCCGTCTCGGGCAGGTACTGCACCGCCTCCGGCTCCAGCTGCAACCCGAGGCCGAGGCTGAGCGAGACCGCGAAGATCACCATGTTGCGGCGGTTCCAGTCGACATCGGCGAGCATCGAGACCCCCGCCGCGACCACCATGCCGAACATCACGATCACGCCGCCGCCCAGCACCTCGATCGGCACGGTGCGGATCACCGCGCCGACCTTGGGCACCAGCCCGCAGATGATCAGGAAGATCGCGCCGCAGGTGACGACGTGGCGGCTCATCACCCCGGTCATCGCGATCAGCCCGACATTCTGGCTGAACGAGGTGTTGGGCAGCCCGCCGAACACCCCCGCGAGCGCGGTGCCGAACCCGTCGGCATAGGTGGCGCCCTCGATCTCGCGATCCGTGGCCTCGCGCCCCGCGCCGCCCTTGGTGATGCCCGACACGTCGCCCACCGTCTCGACCGCCGAGACGAAGGCCATCAGGCAGAAGCCGATGATCGCGGCCGCCGTGAACTCGACCCCGTAGCGGAACGGGTCCGGCAGGGCGAAGGCGGCGGCGTTCGACCACGAGCCCGCGACCTCGGCCGGGGTGAGGATGCCGACCGCCATGGCGTAGGCGTAGCCCGCGATCAGCCCCAGAAGCACCGCCGAGACCGCCAGCATGCCGCGCGTGAAGAACTTCAGCCCCAGTGTCACCGCGATCACCACGAGCGCCGCCGACCAGTTCAGCGCCGAGCCGTATTCGGCCGCGCCCGCCGCCTTGGCCGGCACGCCGCCCGCCGCGTACTGGATCCCGACCTGCACCAGCGCCAGCCCGATCAGCGTCACCACGAGGCCGGTGACCAGCGGCGGCAGCGCGAAGCGGATGCGGCCGATGACGAGGCCGAGCGAGGCGTGGAACAGCCCGCCCACCACGATGCCGCCATAGAGCGCCGCCAGCCCGTCGATGCCCTTGCCCGCCACGAGCGGGATCATGATCGGCAGGAAGGCGAAGCTGGTGCCCTGCACGATCGGCAGCGCCGCGCCGATGCGGCCCAGGGTGATCGTCTGCAGGAGCGTCGCGAGGCCTGCGAACAGCATCGACATCTGGATCAGGTAGAGGAGTTCGGGAAAATCCGGCGAGTTCGAGCCGAAGCCGAACCCCGCCGCGCCGGCGACGATGATCGCCGGGGTGACGTTGGCCACGAACATGGCAAGCACGTGCTGGATGCCCAGCGGGATCGCCTTGTGCAGGGCGGGGGTGTAGTTCGGATCCCGCAGCTGTTCCGGGGTTCCGATCGAGGTATCGGCCATTCCTGTCTCCCTGTGTTTGGGCGGGCCCGGTCTTGGCGCCGGGTCCCGCGATCAGCCGGTGACGCGCCAGGGCACCTCGAACCGGTATTCTTCCAGATTTGCGCCGGGCCCGATGCGGTCGACCACCGCGAAGAGCCCCGGCGCCTCGAGCGGCGTCAGCACGCCGTGCCACGTGTTCCTCAGCAGGTTGACCGCCTGGCCCGGCGTCGTCACGAAGGCGCGCGGGCGACCGGGCCGACCATCCTCGTCCGGCGCGACGATGACCAGAAAAGAGGTGAGGCTGAGCGGAATGAAGGCTTGGCTGCCATCGGGGTGCCGCTCCACAAGGTCGAGCGTGTAGGGCAGGCTGCGCGGCTTGGCGTCGAAGACCGAGATCCCGGCGCGGCCGTCCGCGCCGAAATCGAGCCGGGCGAGGTCGTGATGCCGCCCGCAGAGCCCGGCATTGATGATCTTGTCAGGCGCGCCCGCCGCCTCGATCACGTCGCCGAATGGTGCGAAGGCCGCGCGGGTCAGCGGCTCGGTGCGGATCTCGCCGCTCATGCCGGGTTCCCGCCCCCGCTCGGCGGCAGCATCGCGCGCAGCCGGTGCAGCGCGATCCGCTCGACCTGCCGGCAGGCCTCGGCGAACTCGGTGTCGCGGTCGCTGTCGATGCGCCGCTCGAAGGCCGCGAGGATGCTCGCCTTGTCGTGATCGCGCACCGCGATGATGAAGGGAAAACCGAACTTGGCGACATAGGCATCGTTCAACTCGGTGAAGCGCGCCCGCTCCTGGTCGGTGAGCGCGTCGAGCCCGGCGCTGGCCTGCTCGGCGGTGCTCTCGGCGGTCAGCCGCTTGGCCGCCGCAAGCTTGCCCGCGAGATCGGGATGCGCGGTGAGCACGCCGAGCCGTTCGCTTTCGGAGGCCGAGCGGAAGACGCGCGAGAGCGCGTTGTGCAGCCCGAGGGCGGTGTCATGCGCGGGCCCAAGCTCCAGCCCATGCGCGCGCTCCGCGATCCAGGCCGAATGCTCGAACACGCCGCCGAAGCGGGCGACGAAGGCGTCGCGCTCCATCTCGGAGGGCCGCTCGCGCGCCACCGGCGGATGCGTCGCGGCCCAGTGCTCGGCGATCTGCAAGCGCGTGGCGAACCAGACGCCCTCGTGGCGGCGGACATAGTCGAGGAAGCGCTTGAGCGCCTGCGCCCTGCCGGGCCGCCCGACGAGGCGGCAGTGCAGGCCGATCGACATCATCTTGGGCGCGCCTTCGAGCCCTTCCTCGTAGAGGCAGTCGAAGCTGTCCTTGAGATAGGAGAAATACTGGTCGCCCGAGTTGAAACCCTGCGGCGTGGCGAAACGCATGTCGTTGGCGTCGAGCGTGTAGGGCACGATCAGCTGGTCGAGATCCCCGAAGCGTGACCAGTAGGGCAAATCGTCGGCATAGGTGTCGGCGGCATAGGCGAAGATGCCCTGCTCGGCCACCAGCCGGACGGTGTTGTCAGAGGACCGCCCCGTGTACCAGCCGCGCGGAGGCTCGCCCACCACCTCGCTGTGCAGCCGGATGGCCTCCTCCATGTCGGCGCGCTCGGAGGCCTCGTCGGCGTCCTTGTACTCGATCCATTTCAGGCCGTGGCTGGCGATCTCCCAGTTTGCGTCCTTCATGGCCGCGACCTGCTCGGGGCTGCGCGCCAGCGCGGTGGCCACGCCATAGACGGTGACGGGCAGGTCCCTGAGCATCCGGTGCAGCCGCCAGAACCCGGCGCGCGCGCCGTATTCGTAGATCGACTCCATGTTCCAGTGCCGCTGGCCCGGCCATGCGGCGGCGCCGACGATCTCCGACAGGAACGCCTCCGATCCCGCGTCGCCATGCAGGATGTTGTTCTCGCCGCCCTCTTCGTAGTTCAGCACGATCTGCAGCGCGATCTTCGCGCCTCCCGGCCATTTCGGGTCGGGGGTCTCGGCGCCGTAGCCGATCATGTCGCGGGGGTAGCGGTTCACTTGGGGCCTCCTTTGATGCGGGCAGCTTAGCAAAGCGCTGCGTCGGGAATCTTATGAAAATATTTGAAGCTGTCTCGTTCACACCCCGCCCGATTATCAAGCGCAGGCTGAAGTACCTTGTGCCTGAGCGGCGCTATCCGTGGCCCGGCGGGCCGTGCGAGACTGCCTTGCGACCGCACAGGAGATCGTCATGACCGAGCGCAGCTATTTCGCCCAAACCGGCGGCCACCCGCCCCAGACCGAGCTGATGACCGGCCGCGCCGTCTTTACCGAGGCCTATGCGGTGCTGCCGAAAGGCACGATGCGCGACATCACCACCAGCTACCTGCCGTTCTGGGACGCCACGCGGCTGTGGGTGATCGCCCGCCCGCTCACCGGCTTCGCCGAGACCTTCTCGCAATACCTGATGGAGGTGCAGCCCGGCGGCGGCTCGGAGCGCGGCGAGACCGAGGCCGGGGTCGAGGGGGTGATCTTCGTGGTCGAGGGGCGGCTCTCGCTGGAGATCGAAGGGGTCCGCCACGAGATGGGCGAGGGCGGCTATGCCTATCTGCCCGCCGACAGTCGCTGGTCGTTGCGCAATGCGGGTCAGGGGGCGGCGCGGTTCCATTGGATCCGCAAGCTCTACGAGCCGGTCGAGGGGCTGGAGAAGCCCGATCCGATCGTCACCTCGGACGCCGAGGTCGCACCCTCGGAGATGCCGGGCACCGAGGGCCGCTGGGCCACCACCCGCTTCGTCGATCCCGCCGATCTGCGGCACGACATGCATGTCACCATCGTCACCTTCCAGCCCGGCGGCGTGATCCCCTTCGAGGAGACCCACGTGATGGAGCACGGGCTCTACGTGCTGGAGGGCAAGGCGGTCTACAAGCTCAACCGCGACTGGGTCGAGGTCGAGGCGGGCGACTTCATGTGGCTGCGCGCCTTCTGCCCGCAGGCCTGCTACGCGGGCGGGCCGGGGCCGTTCCGCTACCTGCTCTACAAGGACGTGAACCGGCACGCGGGTTTCCTGCCCCGGCGCTAGGCCGCCGCCCGGCGGGCGATGTCGCAAACGCCGCCGCGATGCGTCGCATCCATCCACTCGGGGGCGGCGCGATCGTGGCACTGCGGGGGCGATGCCCCCGCCCGAGGATTGCCCGATGCCCCGCTATTCCGCCTTCGCCGTGGTGAAGAACGCGCTCACCGGTCACAAGGGCTGGCGCGAGCAATGGCCGGATGCGGAGCCGAAGAAGAGCTACGACGTGATCATCATCGGCGCCGGCGGGCATGGCCTCGGCGCGGCCTATTACCTTGCGAAGGAACACGGCATCACCAATGTCGCGGTGATCGACAAGGGCTGGCTCGGCGGCGGCAACACCGGGCGCAACACCACCATCATCCGCTCGAACTACCTCTATGACGAGAGCGCCAAGCTCTACGACCACGCGCTCGATTTGTGGGACGGGCTGTCACAGGAGCTGAACTACAACGTCATGTTCTCGCGGCGCGGGGTGATGATGCTGGCGCACAACGTCCACGACGTGCAGTCCTTCCAGCGCCACGTCCATTCGAACCGGCTGAACGGCGTCGACAACCGCTGGCTTTCGGCCGAGGAGGCCAAGGAATTCTGCCCGCCGCTCAACATCTCCCGGGAGGCGCGCTACCCGGTGATGGGCGCGGCGCTGCAGATGCGGGCGGGCACGGCGCGGCACGACGCGGTGGCCTGGGGCTATGCGCGGGCGGCGGCGGCGAGGGGCGTCGACATCATCCAGAACTGCCCGGTGATCGCGATCCGGCGCGGGCCCGACGGGGCGGTGACGGGGGTCGATACCGCCAAGGGCTTCATCGGCGCGAAGAAGGTCGCGGTCTCGGCGGCGGGGCACACGAGCGTGGTGATGGAGAGCGCGGGCGTGCGGATGCCGCTCGAAAGCTTCCCGTTGCAGGCGCTGGTCTCGGAGCCTGTGAAGCCGGTGTTTCCCTGCGTGGTGATGTCGAACACGGTGCACGCCTATATCAGCCAGTCCGACAAGGGCGAGCTGGTGATCGGTTCGGGCACCGACCAGTACACCAGCTATTCGCAGCGCGGCGGGCTGCCGCTGATCGAGCACACGGTGGCGGCGATCTGCGAAATCTTCCCGATCTTCAACCGCATGCGGATGCTGCGGAAATGGGGCGGCATCGTCGACGTGACGCCGGACCGCTCGGCGATCATCGGCAAGACGCCGGTCAAGAACCTCTTCGTCAATTGCGGCTGGGGCACCGGCGGCTTCAAGGCGACGCCGGGCGCAGCGCATGTGCTGGCGCACACGGTGGCCACGGGCGAGCCGCATGCCCTCAACGCCCCCTTCACGCTGGACCGCTTCCGCACGGGGCGGCTGATCGACGAGGCGGCGGCCGCCGCCGTCGCGCATTGAGGTGACGACATGCTGCTGATCCACTGCCCCTATTGCGACGAGACCCTGCCGGAGCTGGAGTTCGCCTATGCGGGCGAGGCGCATGTCATTCGGCCCGAGGACCCCTCGGCGATGTCCGACGAGGAATGGCGCGACTTCCTGTTCATCCGCACCAACGCGCGCGGCCCGCATTTCGAGCGCTGGCGCCATGTCCATGGCTGCGCGCGCTTTTTCAACGCGGTGCGCGACACGGTGAGCGACCGGTTTCTTCTGACCTACGAGGCGGGCGCGCCGCGCCCCGACCTCGCATCGCTGGAGGCCGCGCAGTGAGCCAGTTCCGCATTCCCGGCAAGGGCCGGGTGAACCACGCCGAGACGGTGACCTTCAGCTTCGACGGCAAGTCCTATGACGGCCTGCGCGGCGATACCGTCGCCTCGGCGCTGCTGGCGCACGGGGTCCACCTGATGGGCCGGTCCTTCAAGTACCACCGCCCGCGCGGGCCGGTGACCGCGGACTCCGCCGAGCCCAACGCGCTCATCGGCACCTCGCGTGGAAAGGGCCGGTTCGAGCCCAACACGCGCGCCACGGTGCAGGAGTTGCGCGAGGGGCTGGTGGCCGAAAGCCAGAACCGGCTCGGCTCGCTCGCCTTCGATCTCGGCGCGGTGAACGACGCGCTGCACCCGCTGTTTCCGGCCGGATTCTACTACAAGACCTTCATGTGGCCGCGCAGCTTCTGGGACAAGCTCTACGAGCCGGTGATCCGCCACGCCGCGGGATTGGGAAAGGCACCCACCGAGGTCGATCCCGACAGCTATGCCTCGCGCTACCTGCACACCGATCTGTTGGTCGTGGGCGCCGGACCGTCCGGTATCATGGCCGCGCTCGCGGCGGCGCGGGCGGGCGTGCGGGTGACGCTGGTGGACGAGAACCCCGAGATGGGCGGGGCTCTCCTGTCCGATCCCGGCGTGGAGATCGACGGGCTGGGGGCTTGGGAGTGGCTTTCGGACGCGCTGGCCGAGCTCGCCGCTCTCGGCGTACGGCTGATGACCCGCACCACGGCGATCGGCTACTACCACCAGAACATGATCGGGCTCTGTCAGAAGCTCACCGACCATCTCGACGAGATCCCCGCGAACGCCCCGCGCGAGCGGATGTGGCGGGTGCGGGCGGCCCGGGTGGTGCTGGCGCAAGGCGCGTTGGAAAAGCCGCTGGTGTTCCACGGCAACGACCGGCCCGGCGTGATGCTGGCGGGCGCGGCGCAGAGCTACCTGCACCGCTACGGCGTGAAAGTGGGCGATCGGGCGGTGATCGTCACCTCGCAAGACAGCGCCTGGTACGCGGCGTTCGATCTGGCGGAGGCGGGCACCAAGATCGTCGCCATCGTCGACATCCGCGACACCCCGCGCGAAGACCTGCGCGCCGAGGCGCGGGTGCGCGGCATCGAGGTTTTGGCGGGCCACACCGTCACCGGCACGCGCGGCCGGCTGCGCATTTCTTCGGTCACGGTGAACCCGGTCGAAGCGGGCCGCGTCGGCGATCCCCGCATGATCCATTGCGACTGCCTGCTGATGTCGGGCGGCTGGACGCCGTCGCTGCACCTGTTCTCGCACACCAAGGGCAGCCTGCAATGGGATGAGGAGAGCCGGACCTTCCTGCCCGGGCGGATGACCGAGGACTGCCACATCGCGGGCGCGGGGCGCGGTCTCTGGGGCTATGAGGCGGCGCTGGCCGACGGGGCGAAGGCGGGGGCGGAGGCGGCGACGGCGCTCGGCAGGGCGGCCGGGGCCACGACCCTTGCCGTCGCGCATGACCGGACCGGGACGGGCGAGAGCCACAAGGAGCTGCCGACCGACCGCAAGTCGAGCCGCGTCCGCGCCTTCATCGATTTCCAGAACGACGTCACCGCCAAGGACATCCGGCTGGCGGTGCGCGAGGGGATGCGCTCGATCGAGCACGTCAAGCGCTACACCACCAACGGCATGGCGACCGATCAGGGCAAGATGTCGAACATCAACGGTCTGATGATCGCCGCCGACGCGGTGGGCAAGGCCCCGCCCGAGGTCGGGCTCACCACCTTCCGCCCGCCCTACACGCCGACCAGCTTCGGCGCCTTCGCGGGCTACCACCGGGGCACGACATTCGAGGTGACGCGGCGCACGCCGATCGACGCTTGGGCCGAAGCGAACGGCGCGGTGTTCGAGCCGGTCTCGCTGTGGCGCCGCGCGTGGTATTTTGCGCAAGGCGGCGAGGACATGGAGGCGGCGGTGGCGCGCGAATGCCGCGCCACGCGGGCCTCGGTCGGCATCTTCGACGCCTCGACTCTGGGCAAGATCGAGGTGGCGGGGCCGGACGCGGTCGAGTTCATGAACCGCATGTACACCAACCCGTGGACCAAGCTGGCGCCGGGGCGCTGCCGCTATGGCGTACTCCTTGGCGAGGACGGCTACATCCGCGACGACGGGGTGATCGGGCGGCTCGGGCCGGACCTGTTCCACGTCACCACCACCACGGGCGGCGCGCCGCGGGTGCTCAACATGATGGAGGATTACCTCCAGACCGAATGGCCCGATCTCGACGTCTGGCTCACCTCGACCACCGAGCAATGGGCGACCGTGGCGCTGAACGGGCCCAAGGCCCGCGAGGTGCTGGCGGGGCTGGTCGAAGGCTGCGACATCTCGGCCGAGGCCTTTCCGCACATGTCGATCGCCGAATGCCGCGTCGCGGGCTTCCCGGCGCGGCTGTTCAGGCTGAGCTTCACCGGCGAGCTGGGCTTCGAGATCAACGTGCCGGCGCGGCACGGGCTGGCGCTGTGGGAGGCGCTGATGCAAGCGGGCGAGCCGCACGGCATCACCGCCTACGGCACCGAGACCATGCATGTGCTGCGCGCCGAGAAGGGCTTCATCATCGTCGGGCAGGACACCGACGGCACGGTGACGCCGGAGGATGCGGGGCTGGGCTGGGCGATCGGCAAGGCGAAGCCCGATTTCGTCGGCAAGCGGTCGCTGGCGCGGCCCGATCTCGTCGCCCCGGAGCGCAAGCAGCTGGTCGGTCTCCTGACCGAGGACGGCGCGGTGAAGCTGGAGGAGGGGGCGCAGATCGTGCTCGACCCGGACCAGCCCAAGCCGATGAAGATGGTCGGCCACGTGACCTCCTCCTATCACAGCGCCACGCTGGGCCGCTCCATCGCCATGGCGCTGATCGAGGGCGGGCGCGATCGCGAGGGCGAGACGGTGTATGTGCCGATGCCCGAGGGCGTGGTGCGGGCGAAGATCACCTCGACCGCCTTCTATGACCCCGACGGCGACCGGCTGAAGCTCTGAGGAAGGCGCGATGATGACCAACCAGACGCATGATTTCACCTTGGCGGAGGCCACCGCGCGGGTCCGCATCGACGAGCTGGCGCCGGTATCGCGGTTTTCGCTGCGGGTGCGTCCCGCGCAGGCGGCGACGCTGGGCCGGGCGCTCGGGCTCGATCTGCCCGACCGTATCGGGCGGACCGCCGAGGCGCAGGGCCGCACGGCGCTGTGCCTCGGCCCGGATGAATGGCTGATCTGCGCGCCCGAGGCGGCCCGTGACGCGATCCTCGCCGCGGCGCGGGATGCGTATGAGGCCGCGCCGCACAACCTCACCGAGATTTCCGATCGCGAGATCAGCTACCGCATCAGCGGCCCGGCGGCGCAGGAACTGCTGACCATCGCCTGCCCGCGCGACCTCGACCTTCTGGAGCCGGGACGTGCGGTCCGCACCGTGTTCGACACGGTGCAGGTGGTGCTGTGGCGCGACGGGCCGCAGGAGTTCCGGCTCGACGTTTGGCGCAGCTTCGCGCCGCATGTCCGGGCGCTGCTGGAGATCGGTCAGGCGGAGCTTGCGGCCGGGCTCTGACGCGGCTTCCGCCCGGCCTTTCGGGGCCTTCGGCCCCTCAGCCCGTGGTGCCGACCGCCCCGGAGATCGCCTCGCCGAGCTGGGCCTCGGTGAAGGGTTTACCGAGCCGGCCCGCGATGACGCTTTCGCTGCCCGGCGGCAGCTCGCCATAACCGGTGCAGAGCAGGACCGGCAGTTCCGGGCGCAGCGCCCGGCTGGCCTCGGCAAGCTGCGCCCCGGTCATGCCCGGCATCGCCTGATCGGTGATCAGCAGGTCGATGTCGGGGTGGGCCCGAAGCTGATCGAGCGCCGCCTCGCCATGCGCCGCCTCCAGCACCTCGTGCCCGAGCGCTTCGAGCATGCCGACCGTGCCCATCAGCACCAGGAAATCATCATCCACCACGAGGATCTTCAGCGGTCGTTCGGGCCCGGCGGCGCGGCTGGTGCCAGGTCGCTCCGGCGCGTCCGTGTCGGCCGTCACGGCGACCGGCAGGAAGATCCGTGCCGTGGTGCCGCGCCCGGGGGCGCTGTCGAGGCGGAACGCGCCGTCCGACTGGCGCGCCAGCCCGTGCACCATGCTCAGCCCGAGCCCGGTGCCCTTGCCCACGCCCTTGGTGGTGAAGAACGGCTCGGTCGCCTGCGCCAGCACCGCCGCATCCATGCCGGGTCCGTCATCCCTGACCTCGATGACCACGTAGCTGCCGGGCGACAGGTCCGGTTCATCGACCCTCTCGACGAGGCGGCAGCTCAGGTCGAGCGTGCCGCGCCCCTCCATCGCGTCGCGCGCGTTCACGACGAGGTTCAGCACCGCCATCTCGAGCTGGTTGGCATCGACCAGGGCCAGGGGTGCGTCCTCGTCGAATTGGCGCCGGATCCTGACGCCCGGGCCGATCGAGCTGCGCAGCAGCGGCTCCATGTCATCGAGCAGCGCGCAGGCATTGACCGGGCGCGGGGTGAGATCCTGACGGCGCGCGAAGGCGAGCATGTGCTGCACGAGCTTGGCGCCGCGATCGGCGCTCGCCTGCGCGCGGTCGAGCAGGGTGACGGTCCGGTCGTCGGGCGCCTCGATCTGCCGTCGCAGCAGGCTCAGATTGGTCTGGATCGCCGCGAGCAGGTTGTTGAAGTCATGCGCCACGCCGCCGGTGAGCTGGCCCAGCGTCTCGAGCTTGCGCGACTGCGCGAGCGCCTCTTCGGCGAGGCGCAGCTGCTCTTCCTGCCGGCGCTTCTCGCCGAGGTCGCGGCCGGTGGCGAAGATGACGCCGCCGCTGATCACCGCGCTCCAGCCGAGCCAGTGGAACTCGCCCGCCCGGTCGCGCATGCGCAGCTCGACATGGCCGACCGAGCCGGTCTCCAGAAGCTCCGCGAAGAGCCGCTGCGCGAAATCGAGATCGTCCTCGTGGATCAGCGCATCGAAGCGCATGCCGACCAGCTCCTCCGGGGCGAAGCCGAGCTGCGACTGCCAGGCGTCGCTGACCTCCTGGTAGATGCCGTCGAGCGAGCAGATCAGATGCAGGTCGCGCGAGGCGGACCACAGATTGCTGCGCTCGGCCCGGCGCAGCTCCAGCTCCTCGGCATGGGCCCGCTCCTGGGTGACGTCCCGCGCCGTGGCGTAGATCCTGCCCTCATGCGGCACGGTGACCCAGGACAGCCAGCGATAGCTGCCATCGGCATGGCGATATCGATTTTCGAAGCGCAGGACCGGCTGGTCCTGCTTCACGTTCTCGAAGGCTGCGAGGGTGCCGACGCGGTCCTCGGGATGGATCAGCTCCATGAAGGGCGTGGCGAGGAGAACCTCCTTCGGATGGCCGAGGATGGCGGTGGCCGCGGGGTTCACCTGTTCGAAATAGCCCGCGTGATTGGCGACCACCTGGATATCAGGTGACACGTCCCAGACCCGGGCCCGGGCGCCGAACTCGTCGCGGATCCGCGCTTCCAGCACCTCGGCCCGCTCCCTGAGCTTCGTCTCGTTTTCCTCGCGTTCGGTGACGTCGAGAAACAGCAGCCCGAAGCGGTCCTTCGAGATCGGGAAGGCGCGGATGTCGTAGATCCGCCCGAGCTCCGAGACCGGGCCTACGAAATTGCGGGGCTCCTGTTCGAGGGCGACCGCGGCGAAATCCTCGACCCAGTGCTGTTCGACGCCGGGGATGACGTCGGTCACGAGGCGGCCCGCGATACCCTCGGCGCTCAGCCCGGTGAGGCGGGACCAGGCCTCGTTGACATGCAGGTAACGCCAGTTGACGCGCCCTCGGGCGTCATGCACCACTTCGGCGATGACCAGCCCCTCATGCAGGCGGTCGAACACGGCGGGCCAGTCGACACGGTCGCTTCCGCCCACGCCGAGCCCTTGCAGGAAATCGATGGTTCTCATCCGGTCACGCTCGGTGTGATCAGAATTCACGCATATGGGAGTTTGCGCCCGGGCGGAAGTGGTCACCGATCGGGACGGCGGGTTCACGCGCCGGCAAAAGTTTCCGGGGCATTCCATGCGCCGATGCCCGACATGCGGCGCATCTGTTTCGGTGCTGCAGGTGTTGCGGATGACACGGGTCCTCGGGCCGGCTGATATGCGCCATCTCGGGGTCCGTCGCCGCGTTCTGCCCATGCTCCGGCGGGTCCGATGTCGGTCGAGAGGAAGCGTGAGAGCGCACATCTTCATGGCTCTGGTCGGGCGGAGAGCAGGCCACTCCGCATCGTCGAACCCTGATCCGATTGCAAAAACACCGTTTTCGCCATTATTCGGTCGAGTTTCGCCCGCAGATATGCGCGCGACGGCAAGAGGGGCACGAGACATGGTGACGACGATCCTGCAGGGCCTGCAGCAGACCAGCCCCCACTACCTCGTCACCGCGATCATCGTCTGCGCCGGCATGGCGCTGACGCTGGTGACGCTGATGCGGCAGGTCGCTTTAGCCGGGTCGCCGGTACGGCTGGCGCCGCTGGGCTGGATCGCGCTGGTGGCCGGGCTCGGGGTCTGGACCACGCATTTCGTCGCGATGATCGGTCACATCCCCAGCGCGACGCTGAGCTACGACCCCGCCATCACCGCGCTGTCGGCGCTGGTCGGGGTGATCGGCGTCGGCCTGCCGCTCGCGCTCGCCAGCCCGCTGCGCCGCCGCTGGCCCCGCGCCGCCTTGGGCGCGCTGGCCGGGCTCGGGGTCGGCGCGATGCATTTCACCGGCATGATGGCGATGCAGAACAACATGCATCACGATCCGGCGTCCTCGGTGCTGGCGGTGCTTCTGGGCGCAGGCTTCTTCGCGCCGGCGATGGGCTGCTCGGGCACGAGCCTGCGGGGGCTCTGGCTGCGCGGGCTGGGGCTGGTGGGCGGCGTCTGCGCGCTGCATTTCACCGCGATGTCCGGGCTCAGCATCAGGGTGATCGGCGCGGTCGAGCCGGGCATCGATCGCCAGTTGCTGTCGAGCTTCACCACGCTGGCGACGCTGGCGCTGTGCTATGCCGCCGTCACCGCGATGCTGCACCGCCGCCACCTGACCAGCGCCCGTCGCGAGATCGAGCGCAAGGAGGCCTCCTTCGTCGCGGCGCTGCAGAACATGTCGAACGCGCTGGTGATGATCGACGAGGCGCGCCGGATCACCGCGATCAACCAGCGCTGCCACGCGCTGTTCGACATCCCCGAGGCCGAGATCGGCCCCGGCGACGGGATCGAGCGGCTGATCGAGGTGGTCGAGGGCGGCCGGGCCTGGGGTGGCGCGCGCTTTGCCTCGGTGGTCAGGACCCATCTGGAGCGGCTGAGCGGCACCGAGATGCTGCGCAGCGAGGAGGAGTTCGCCAATGGCCGGATCCTGTGCATCTCGAGCCGGCGCATGCCCACGGGCGAGGTGGTGCTGACCTTCGACGATTTCACCGAGCACCGCGCCGCGCAGGCCAAGATCGCGCATATGGCGTTCCACGACGCGCTGACCGGGCTGCCCAACCGGCGCAGCTTCCGCGACCACATGGCCGCGCTCCATCCCGAGGGCAATCCGCAGGCGCTGCTGATGCTCGATCTCGACCACTTCAAGGTGGTCAACGACACTCTGGGCCACCCGGTCGGCGACGGCCTCTTGATTCAGGTGGCGCGACGGCTGCTCGACGCCTCGGGCAACGGCGCCACGGTGTTCCGGCTCGGCGGCGACGAGATGGTGGTGGTGCTCGACGGCGCAGGCGAGGTCGAGGCGACGGAGATCGGCCGCGCCATCATCGAGAGCCTGAGCCGGCCTTTCGAGGTGGACGGCCACAAGATCTCCATCGGCTGCAGCATCGGCGCCAGCCTGACCGAGGGCGGGCTCGGCGCCTCCGAGGCGCTGCAGCGCGCCGATCTGGGGCTCTACCGCGCCAAGAATCTGGGCCGCAACCGGATCCAGTTCTACGAGGAAGGCATGATGGAAAAGGCGCTGGAGCGGCGCCAGATGGAAAGCGATCTCGTCCAGGCCCACAAATGCCGCGAGTTCGAGCTCGACTACCAGCCGATCTGCCGGCTGTCCGATCGCGAGATCCTCGGCTTCGAAGCGCTTATCCGCTGGCGCCACCCGCTGCGCGGGCTGGTGCCACCGGCCGAGTTCATCCCGCTTTGCGAAGAGAACGGCATGATCGTGCAGATCGGCGAATGGGTGATCGACGAGGCCTGCCGCCAGCTTACGCAATGGCCCGGCACCGTGCATGTGGCGATCAACGTCTCGCCGGTGCAGATGCGCCTGCCCTCGATCGTCGAGGTGGTGCGACAGGCGCTCGAACGCCACGGTCTCGACCCGGCGCGGCTGACGCTCGAACTGACGGAGACCGCGCTGGTGCGCGACGGCGCGCATCTGGCGCGCAACCTCGTGGCGCTGCGCGCCATGGGGGTGAAGATCGCCATGGACGATTTCGGAACCGGCTATTCCTCCTTCACCCATCTGCGCGATTTCGAACTCGACCAGATCAAGATCGACCGCAGCTTCGTCAACGTGTCAGAGAGCGATCACAAGGCTTGGGCGGTGGCGCAGGCGGTGACCAGCATGGCGCGCGAATTGTCGGTCGGGGCGGTGGGCGAGGGGGTCGAGACCTCCGAGCAGATCGACCGGCTGATGCAGCTCGGCTGCGACGTGGCACAGGGTTTCCTTCTGGGCCGCCCGATGAGCGGCGCCGAGGCAGGCGCGCTTCTGGCGCGGGCGGCCGAAACCGCCCCGGAGCCCGTCGCGGCGGAATGACGAGCGCGGCCGGGCGGGATCATCCGGGGGACCTGAGGTAAGGCGCTTCGCCGCCGCTGCGCGCGGGGGCTTTCTGCGCATGGTTGTAGTTCCAACGCATCTTGGTCACATATCCGGGCGGCGCGGGGTTTTTCCCGGCGCCGCGCCGGGGCGCGCGCGCCTTGGAGACGTCCCGTCGGCCCCCTCGCGTAGCAGATTCCAAGGAAGCAGTTGCCATGACCCTCCCCCAAACCGTCGGCGCCGCGCTGGCGCGCGCCATCTCGGTCCATGCGTCCCGCCCCGCCATGGCGGACGAGGCGGGCGGGCTGAGCTATGGCCAGCTGGGCAGCTTCGTCGAACGCAGCGCGCCGCATCTGAGGGGCGCACCGGCGGTGGGCGTCTTCGGGGCGCCCGGCCTCGCCATGGCCGCGAGCGCCACGGCCTGCGTGATCCACGGGCGGCCCTTCGTGCATCTCGACCCGGCGATGCCGCAGGCGGTGCTGCACAACATCTGCGAGGAGCTGGGCGTGACGCTGGTGCTGACCTGTCAGCCGGTCACGCCGGGCCACCTGCCGCAGGGCTGCGAGGTGCTGGACGCGCGGCGTCTCTTCGAGACCATCGGTGACGCCCCGATGGCGCCGTTGCAGGCGGCGCCGGTCCGGCCGGACGCCGCGATCTATCTCGTGGCGACCTCCGGGACCACCGGACGACCGAAATGCATCCCGGTCACGCAGGACTCGGCCCAGCTCTCCTATGAATGGCGCGATTCCTATACGCCCTATGCGCCGGGCATGCGGGTCGGGATCTACATCTTCGCGATCTGGGAGATGTTCCGGCCGCTGCGCATGGGGGCGGAGCTGTGGTTTCCCGATCCCAACACGCTGATGAACCCGCGCGGCCTCGCCGGTTTCCTGATCCGCAACCGGATCGACGAGATGCTGTTCACCCCGTCCTTCTATAACAGCTTCCTGACCGCGATCGACCGCGACACCGCGGCCGCGCTGCCGTTGCGCCGCGTCGTGCTCAATGGCGAGGTGGTGGGCGACGGGCTGATCACGGCCTCGCTCGCCAAGCTGCCGGGGGCGGAGCTGTGGAACCTCTACAGCATCTGCGAGACGCATGACGTCTGCATGTCGCGGCTCACCGGGCCCTGCGGCGACGGCCCGGCCTCGGTCGGCGTGCCGATGCGGCACCTGCGCGCGGTGATCCTCGACGAGAGCGACCGCCCCTGTCCGCCGGACGTGCCGGGGCAGCTGCATTTCGAGGGGCCGCGCATGCTGGGGCCGGGCTACGTGAACCGCCCCGAGGAAACCGGGCTGCGGTTCCGCATGCTGAATATCGAAGGTCGCGAGGCGCGGCTCTACGACACCGGCGACCAGGCATGGGTCGACGCGGAGGGCGCGCTGCACATCATCGGCCGCGTCGCCCATATGCTCAAGCTTCGCGGCTTTTCGATCCAGACGCGCGAGCTGACCGACACGATGCGCGGCCGCCTCGATTTCGCGCAGGCGGTGCCATGGGTGGGCGAGGTCGGTGCGCGGGGACAGGCTCTGATCTTCTACTTTGCCGTCGATGCCGCGCAGGCCCGCGCCAATGCCGAGCGCTGGGGGCTGCGGCCCGGCACCAACCGGATGCCCGCCGCCCTCGCGGCCGAGCTGCGGGGCGTCCTGCCGGTCTATTGCGTGCCCGCCTATCTGGTGCAGCTCGACGCGATCCCGCTGCACCCGGTTTCGGGCAAGGCCGATCTGCGCGCGCTGCCGCCGGTGACCGAGACGGCAGAGGCGGGCGCCGGGACGGAGGACGCGGTGATCGCCGCCGCGGCCCGGGTGATGGGGCGGGCGCCGGACGAGATCGACGGGGCGCTCAGCTTTCACGATCAGGGCGGCGACTCGCTGATGTGCGTGAGCCTGATCCTCGAACTGGAGCGCTGCTATGACAGGCCGGTGGATTTCGAGCTGGCCATGAACGTGCCGCTCGACCGGTTGCACAGGTTGCTGACGGAGGCGCGCGATGCCGCCACGGGCGCGGAGTTCGACCGGCCCGGCATCCTGCTGACCGGGGCGACGGGCTTCCTCGGTGGCCACGTGTTGGCGCGGGCCGCGCGCGACCTTCCGCCCGGCCATGTCGTCTATAGCCTGGTGCGCGACAAGCGGCGCGACGCCGCCGAGCGACTGGCCGAGGCGGCGCGCCGTCACGGGGTCGCGCCCGAGCGCTATGTCATGGTGCCCGGCACGCTGGATACGCCGCGCTTCGGGCTTGGCGAGGCGGCGCATGACGCGCTGGCGGCGCGCGTCGGTTCGGTCGTCCATTGCGCCGCCACGGTGAACATGGCGATCGGCCGGGACGACATGCTCGACTGGTCGGCGCGGGGCATCGAGACGGTGCTGGACTTCTGCCGCGCCGCCGGGGCGGACCTGCGGTTCAGCTCCTCCAGCGCGGTGTTCCCCGAACAGGGCGGCCCATGGCCCGAGGGACCGGCGCGGCCATGGGAAGGCTGCACCGGCTACGGCGCCGCCAAGATCGCGGCCGAGTCGGCGATCGCCGCATCCGGGGTCCCCGCCGCCATCATTCGACTGCCCTCGCTCTACGATCTCGACGCGCCGAACCCGCGCGACATCTGCGAGATCATCCTCGCCGCCGCGCTCCGGGCCGGGGTCTTTCCGCAGGACATGGCGTTCCCGATGACCGACGTGACCGCTGCCGCCGCGATGCTGCTGGGTCCGGTCACCGGGCCCGGGGTGCCGATCTACAACCTCGTGGCCGAAACCCGCGTGGCCCATGACGGCGCGCTCCCGGCGCGGGATTGGGTCGAGGCGGTCGATCTGCCATCCGGCATCGCCCGGGTGATCGCCGAGACGCCCGAGACGCTGCGCGCCGACGCCAGCTTCGACAGTGCCGCGGCGCGGAAGGCTTGGGCGCGGGTCTCGGAGCTGCCCTTCGAGGCGATCAGTGACGCCGCCGCGCTGCTGGCGCGGCGGCGCGCGGCCTACCAGAGCGAGCCGGCATTGACCTGAACATCCTCCATGGTGATCGCCCGGCCGGCATCGCTCACCAGAAAGGCGGCCAGCTCGGCGATCTCCTCGGGCTGAACCAGCTGGTGCTGCGGGTTCGAGGCGGCGTAGTTGGCGCGGACCTCCTCGCGCGACTTGCCGCTGGCGGCGATGTCGGCGTCGATGAACTGCTTGAGCATCTCGGTCTCGACCCAGGTCGGGCTGATCGAGACGCAGGTGACGCCATGCGCGGCGCCTTCGAGGCTGACGCAGCGCCCGAGGCCCAGAAGCCCCGCCTTGGAGGCGCAATAGGCGGCGTTGTTCGCCATGCCCTGATGCGCCGCGACCGAGGCGAGGTTGACGATCCGGCCCCAGCCCGCCGCCGTCATGTGCGGCATCACCGCGCGGATCATCCGGAAGGTGCCGGACAGGTTGGTGTCGATCTGGTCGTCCCAGACCGCGTCGGGGTGGTCGGCGACCGGGGCCTCGGAGTAGACCCCCGCCGCGTTGACGAGAATGTCGACGCCACCGCGCCGCGCCACCACATCCGACACGAAGCGCGCGACGCTGTCGCTGTCGCGCACGTCGAGCGCGGCGGCGCGGGCCTCGATGCCCTGCGCCCCGAGGATGTCGCGCACCGCGTCGGCATCGCCGCCCCGGCGGGCGCCGATGGTCACGTCGACGCCGTCGCGGGCCAGCCGGCGGGCGATGGCCAGCCCCATGCCCGAGAGCCCTCCGGTCACGATCGCGGTTCTGGTGACTTGGGTCATGCCGTTCCTATCGTTTCTGAGCCATTCGGGACTTGCTACGCCGATTCCTCCGTGGCTGCACCGCGAAACATGCCAAGCGCAGGGGGCTGGGCCTGGCATGAGCGTGAATGTCCGGGCGCAGACGGCGCTGCGACATTTCCGAGCGGGATTTGCGAGAGGCCATGGGGTCGCGGCAGGAACGTACGAATTGCCGCACGGCCGTGGCCGAGGAGTGACGACCCGCGGCCCGAAGGACCGCTGACGAGGCTATGGGGGCTTCGCCGACCGCTTCGCTTCCGAAGCGGGGTCAGCCCGCCATGGGATAGCGGGTCGGCTCGGCCCCGCGCTTTCGTGCGGCGGCCTTGACTGCCTCGGGATCCTCGCGGAGCACGTCGCAGGGCGCGCGGTCCCCGAGCGCCGCGCAGGGCGCGTGCAGCCAAGCCAGCATTTCTTCGGCGTCGAGCGCCGGCCTGAGGGACAGGATGATATCGCGCATGGCGCTGATCGGCAGCCCGGCCTGGTCGAACTGCCAAGCCGGGTAGGCGGTCGCGCCATTGCGCGCGACACCGAGAATCCGCCACTCCCGTGCCCAGTTCTCGGCAACGGTCGCGCCGAGCGGCACCCAACGTCGCAAGGCCCCCGCGACGCCCGCGGCATCGAGCATCCGGCCTTCCACGGCGTGGCTCGCGTGCTTGATCATGCTCGTGTCCTCCCCTGTGAACAAAGAGAATAGACGTTGCCTGCCCTTGGGGAAATCGAGGGTGCGGATGCGGACGTTGGCGGTCGTTTCACTCGGCCCCCGGGGTGGTACGGCCCGTCTGCGTCGAAGACGTCGAGGCGCTACGGGCCGGGTGGTTCGTCGCGGAGATCAGGCGAAATCCTCCGCCCTCGCGTCGGTATCGGCCTCGTCGGAATGTCCGAGCCGCTTGGTGGCGCGCAGGCGCAGCTTCGCGGGCTGGCCGGGATGGGCCGGGTCCACCCAATCGGTGACCTCGAAGGCCGAGATCTCGCGGTATCCGAGCCGATCGACAGAGTGCAGACGGCAGCGTCGCGCCGCCGCCGCAAGCTCGCGCAGCAGGCCGTTGCGGCGGCCATGCGGCGCGCGGCTGAACAGCGTGAGCGTCCAGATCCCACCCTGCCTGTCGGTGACCGTGACGTGGTCGGCCTCCTGATTGGCACCGGACTCGAAGCGCCCGGTGACGGGAAGACGCGGAAACTCGCGCCCGAGCACCCTTGCCAGTCTGACTTCGGCCGTCATCGCAGGCCTCCTTTCTTTTCGGAACAATCGGCAAGCGACGCATAGGCCTGCAGCGCGTTGCGGGCAGATCTGCGTGCCAGAGAGGCCGTCGGCGCATCATGCGCGCGCAGCATGTCCTTCAGGGCATCCGCCATGAGGTCGAGCAGCATTTCCGTCCCGCCAGCAGAGGGGGCGCGCTGCAGAACCGTTGCGTCGTTGTTCACCGCTAGCTGACCTGCGACACGAAGCGCGGCCGGGCCGCCTGGCGTTCGGCCGCCTCGATGCGCCCGATCAACTGTCTGAGGATTCCGGCGGCTTCGCGGCAATGGCGCATGCGGGCATCGGTATTGTCATGCTGGGCTTCCAAAAGAATTGCCAAGGATTCGAAGCGAAGCCGTTCTTGCTTGCTCACGGAATTGCTTCCGAGTTCGCGTCTCATCAATCATTCCCTCCCAAGAAAGATTGGCTTTTGGAAAGGTCGAACGGCGCTCGCGCCCGAACGGCCCCTCCAACATGAGACCAGTTACGCGACGTCGCCACAATAGCCGGTTCAATCCCGTACGAAGGTATAGGCCAAATACCGCCATCGCGCGCGAACCCGTTCTCGGAATTGGGTTTTCAGGGGCGACGAATTTACGGAAGCCCACCCCGAAAGGCAGGTTTCGCATATATGTTTGTCATGAAAATTATATTGTGGATATGTGGTTTACCCAGAGAATGGATGCCTTGTCCTATAAGTATTTTGCATTCAAATGCATTGGAGCAGGGGGTCTGCGCTCAAGGGAATCGCTTCTCCAAGGTCTTCCTTCAAGCGAACCGTTTCGAACGATTCGGAACGTCACATATCCTTCGCACTTCGAGTGGGCGCATGAAAAACGAATGCGTTTCGGCGATGGCAGGCAACGAAAACCGTGCTTCTGAATCGGGTGCGACCTGCCATTTGAAATAATTCAGCGCTCCAAGGAAAAGCTCAGCTCGAACACGAGGCCGTCTCGCGAGAAGCCCGCTGCCATCTTTCCATGCAGTTGGGTCCTCGACCTGCGCCGCGACCAGATCGAGGCCATAGCCATCGACCGCCCCGTCGGGCGCGCCGGTGCCGCCGATCTCGTGCCAGCCTAGCGTCACGCGGTCGCCCGCCCGGTCCCAGGTCAGGGAAATCCGGCCCTCCTCGGTGGTGAGCGCACCGTGCCGCGCGACATTGCTCGCAAGCTCGCCCTGGGTCACGCCCACGGCAACCTTTATAATTCATTGGAACAGTGTGACTGTGGCCTTTCCTCCCCGAGGATTACAGAGTGGCACCGTTGGTCCGAGAGGACAATTTGGTACGCTTTCGTCGGCCTTGGCTTGGGAAGCCGGGACGCAACTGATATGGTGCGGCCATCGATCGCCAGCGCAGATGGGCATGGTCGTCGGGAGATTGGGTACCCTCTCGCCCAACATGCGAGGAGGTTGCATGACAGTCATATCCACCGAGTCGAACATGTTGCTCAGGGGCATGCCTGCCGGAACCATGTCCGGGCTGCGCAGATCACTCAGCTTTGTCGATCTGCCAGCGCGCACGCAGATCGAGCGGTACGACAGACCGCTGGAATACGCCTATTTCCTCACGAGCGGCATCGCCTCGATCGTCTCGAGCGAGAACGGGGGCCTCACCATCGAGGCGGCATTGGTGGGGCGCGAAGGCATGACCGGCTTGCCACTCGTGCTGAGCGACGACCGAAGCACCAGCGACGTGATAATGCAGGTGGCGGGGACGGGCTGGCGCGCCGACGCCGACACCGTTCGGCGTCTCATGGAAGACGGGGCCTGCCGGGATCGACTACTGCGCTACGTCAACACGGTCATAGCCCAGATACAGGGTACCGCGCTGGCCTATGGGCGGGGCAAGCTGGAGACCCGGCTCGCCCGATGGCTCCTGATGTGCCACGACCGGGTGGTGGGGGACGAGCTCGAACTCACGCATGATTTCATGGCGCTGATGCTGGGGGTGCGACGCGCCGGCGTCACCGTGGCGTTGCACGAACTCGAAGGCCGCGCGCTGATCCGCTCGACCCGGGGACGGGTGTTGATCCGCGACCGCGAGGGGCTTCTGGACGTGACCAACGGGTTCTATGGCGGTCCCGAAGCGCATCACCGCCGCTTGCTGGGACAAGGCTCGACCGTGATGTGAACCCCCGGCGCCTCGCGCGCCGAAGGGGTCAGGTTTCCGCCTCGGCGGCGGCGGGTTGATCGATCTCATCGGGCGATGTGACTGGCATGCGCTCCGCGATCCGGAACAACGCCTCGCATTCGGGACCCGGCCGTGTCCGCTTATGGTAGCTTGGTTTTGGGGGATAGATCCCACTGATGCGACCCCTTGGCGGCGGCGAGAGATCGATGGACCGCCAACATGTCGCGGAAGTCGTACGCGTATCGCCGTAGCCCCGCCGCGCCGAGAAGATGTGCAACGCCGTTCGGGCGTCATGCCCTACGAGGGCCAGCCTTCCGCCCCGAGCAATGGCACGAAGCGCACCCCGCCCAGATCCTCAATGTGAGGGTCGCCGGAGCCGGGCGGGTCGGGCGCCGTCAGCCGCAACAGGCGTTGAGCCTCGGCGCTGCCCACCGGCATCACCAGCCGCCCGCCGGGGGCCAGCTGGCGACGCAGCGGTTCGGGCAGACGTGGCCCGGCGGCCGAGACGATGATCGCGTCGAATGGGGCGGATTGCGGCGCGCCGGCGCTGCCATCGCCGCACAGCAGTTCCAGCTCGTAGCCGAGATCCTCAAGCCGCAGGCGCGCCGCCTCCGCCAGCGCGGGGTCGCGCTCGATCGCCAGCACATGCGCACCCATTTGCGCCATCACCGCAGCGGCATAGCCCGATCCGGCCCCGATCTCGAGCACCCGGCTGCCCGGCCCGATCCGGGCGGCCTCGATCATCCGGGCCACGATCCAAGGTTGGGAGATGGTCTGGCCCCGGCCGATCGGCAGCGGTCCGTCGGCATAGGCGAGGCCGTGATGCGCGGGCGGCACGAAGGCCTCTCGCGGGACCGCGCCCATCGCGCGCAGCACCCCTTCATCGGCGATGCCGCGTCCCGCGAGCTGACGGGCGACCATGTCCTGCCGGGCTTCCTGCATCGACATCGTGCCCTCCCTTGCTCGGTCGGTCGGGGGCGCGTCCCGGCGGCTCGTCGGGGCGCTGACGTTATGCTCTTCGGGCCACTATGCGATGGCCCTCGGACTCCATATGCCGTCCTCAGCGCGGCTTCGTCGTGCCGAGGGGTGCGGTGTCGCCCTCGGGTTCCGGCGGACGACGGCGTTCGGCATCCGTCAGGCCGGTGCCGGGGTCGTCCATGATCGAATTTGGAACATGCCCGGGAGGCGTGCGCCGCCCGGGATACTCGTAGCCGTCATCGAGATCCTTTTTGCGCGCCGGGTCGCTGTGCCCGCGCTCATCCTTGCCAGTCATCATCCGTCCTCCTGCGGCTTTGCCTTCAAAACCCTGACGGAGTTGACGCAGTTCCCCGCGCCACGTGGCGTTCCCCTCGTTATGTGGGCGGGCATCCTGCCGTGACACCGACGGATCAGCCCGCCCTCCGGGTGAAACGTGGTGACGGGCGATCGGAATGGCCACCGACGCCACGCGGAGCCGGCGCTCGGTTCCTGTCCGGCCACCGCCTCGGGCTGCTGACCGGCCATGCAATGCGGCGCACTCCCACCTTGGCAAGGCGGATGCGCAGGGCCCTTCCCGTCAGCGGATAAAGACAGCGACACAGCCCACGGGCGTTTGTCCGGCCCCCGGTTACATCGCGAGGCGAATTGCGCTAGGCGTCGGGCATCGGAAACAGCAAGCGACTGACTTCATGACCCATTCGATCGAGATCGTCCCCCTCCACTGCACCGAAACCGGGCTTCGTCTCCGGACCAAGTTCAGGGCTGCCACCGAATACGACGTCGTGGCCCGGCGGGTTTCGAAAGGCAGGAAGGAGTTCTTGTGGCGCAAGCCGGCGGACACGATCGAGAAGGCGCAGCAGATCGCGGACGAGGCCCGCGCCGAGTTCGGCGGTGACGCGCGGATCATCGGCGACATGCCGGGTCTGCTCGCGGCGGCGCTGCCGACTTCGAAGGGGCGCAGCGCCGCGATCTGAACGCGGGTCCGGCTACTGCGCGACGCAGTCAGCCCGCCATTCGCCGGCCTCGGGGCACCTGTTCTGGCCGGCGGCCAGCTTTGCCTCGAAGAGCGGCGTGAAATCGAGGCCTAGGGCCGTCTCGGGACGGCAGGCGAGCCGGGCGATTTCGCGACCGGCTTCGTGGATCGCGATCCCGGCCTCCACCACATGGGTCTCGCTCAGCCGGTCGATGCCGTAGGAGATCTCGTACGCCGTCTCGCCATTGGTGAACCGCAGTGCCTCGTGCAGCCAGCGGCCGATGCCGTTCCACGGCTGTAGGTCGACATCCTCGACCCGCCGCGCGAGGATCATCTCCGCCGCGCCGTCCATCGGCCCGAACCGGTAGAGCGCGACGCCGTCCTGCAGGCAGATATCGACCTGCTTGGCGCTCCCTTCGATACGGCAATGGAACAGCGGCTCACCGGCGCCGAAGCAACCGGCCTGAGCGGCGGCGGGAAGTCCCGCCAAGAGAACCGCCACTGCAAGCTTCATCCCCAGCCTATCCCGTCATGCGATTATCGGCCCTGCCGCCGTCGCGACGACGCTACCCGGTCCGTTCGGTCATGACGACCGCCATGTCGCGGATCCGGGCGCTGGCCTCGGTGCCAAGCGTCATGCGCTTGTCGGTGACGTCGTGCAGGGTCTGGATCAGCTCTCCGACCTCCTCGATCTCGGCGGCCATGAAATCACGATCGCTGCGCGCGAGACCGCCGAAGCTGATGTCGTCGCCCTCGTGGATCGAGCGGGTGTGGCCGTGGACGATGCCGTATTCGCGGGCGCGGGCCAGAACCCCGGCGCCATCCTGCTCCTCGAGTTCCGCCCACCGCTTCGCGCCATGATGATGCATCGCCCAGCGAACCGTGGGATCGCGCATCAACAGCCCGTCCCGCGCATAGAGGTCGAGCCATTCGGCCGGGTAGCTCTCGAACATGTAGGCCGGCGTCATGTAGCGGATATGCAGACCGATCGCGAACCCCGCCGGCGCGATCTCGATCAGGCGACCCAACGTCGCAATCACGACCGTGCCGGGATCATCTACTGTCCCACGGGGATCATGGGCGGAATTGAACATGGCTTTTCAGGCTCCGAGCAGTTTTTTGGTTGATCCGCCAGTCAACCTTGTCCAGTTAGGCGGTTCCGGGGCGGCAATCAGTCGATGAGGCCCAAGAGATGACAGAGCATTTGTCCTACGAGGTCGCACAGCGTTTGGGGCCGTCCGGGTTCTACCTCGGGCTGCGGATCCGCTTTGCCTTTCCCGCCCGAGAGGCCATCCACCTGCCACGCTCCTGGGTCGAACTCTACTCCCGCGAGAAGTTCTTCTTCGCGGACCCCTCCCTGAAGTGGTCTTATGAACACACAGGCGCGATCCGCCTGCAGGAGCTGAGCGAGGACGACCCGTTGCGGATCATCCCGCAGGCGCGGGAGCAGGGGCTGCGCCACGGCGCCGTCGCCTCCTACAACGAGGATGGCGGGCTGCGCAGCTACGGGCTGTTCTACCGCGATGACCGTGAATACGACGATGCCGAGCTCGCGCTTCTTGCGGATTACGTCATGGAGCTGCACCGAAAGCTGGCGCCACCGCAGACGCTGACGCGGGCCGAACTCGACGTGCTCCGGCGGATCAAGGATGGCGGCAAGCTCAAGCAGATCGCCTCTGAGTTCGGCGTGTCGGAAGGCGCGATCAAGCAGCGGCTGAAGAATGCCCGCCTCAAGCTCAATGCGAGCAACGGCACGCAGGCGGCCTCGCTCGCCGCCACCTTCGGCCTGATCTGAGGGCCGTTGGCACCGGGCGAGGCGGTGACCCGATGATCCCCGAAGCTCGCCTTGCTCGATAAAGCGGCTCGATCGCAAGCAGGCGGCCGTGTCGTGCAGCCACGGTGACACGGAGCCGTCCCCATGCGCCTTCGCGATTGAACCCCGCCGCGTCGGCTGCTTCTGTGAACCGGGTCAGCACGGGCCGATAGCGACGAAGGGGCGGAATGATGGGCGATGATCGGGGCAGGGCGGCTAAGCAGCCCGAGGGCGATCTGGTGATCCGCACCATCGCGATGCCGGCCGACACCAACCCGGCAGGCGACATCTTCGGCGGCTGGCTGATGGCGCAGATGGACCTCGCGGCGGGCAACCTCGCAGCCGCGCGGTCGCGCGGGCGCAACGCCACCGTTGCGGTGGACGGCATGCAGTTCCTGCGCCCGGTCAAGGTCGGTGACGAGGTCACGCTCTATGCGCGACTGCAATCCGCGGGCCGGACCTCGATGAAGATCCGGGTCGAGGCCTGGGCCCGCAACCGTTTCGAGACCGAAAGCTTCCCGGTCACCGAGGCGCTGTTCGTCTTCGTCGCGCTCGACGAGGACGGCCAACCGCGCGCGCTTCCCGACCTTTAGCCTCACCGCGCGCTGGAGCGGCGCCCGTCGCGCCCTAGCTGTGCCACCATGCTTCGCTGGCCAAACCTCTTTGCCATCCTGCTCGTCGCCTGCCTGCCCGCGGGCGGCGTCGCGCATGCGCAGGAGGAGGCGCCCGAGGCCCCGGCCGCTCCGATCGCGGTCGCGGAGGTGCGCCCTGATGAGGAGATCGCCGCGCGGTTGGGCGCCATACTCGCGGCGCTTGGCCATGGCGACATCGCGGTCGGGGTCGAAGCGGGGGTCGTGACGCTGTCGGGCGAGGTCGCCGAGGAGGCCGAGATCGCCGAACTCACCGCGATCGGCGAACGGGTCGAGGGCGTGGTGGCGGTCCGAAGCGCGATCGCCGCGACGCAGGAGATCGCCGAACAGCTGAACCCGGCGCTCGACCGCTTCACGACGCGGCTGCGGCAGGCGGCGGGGCGGCTGCCGCTCCTGCTCGTGGCGCTGGCCATCTTCGCGCTGATCCTGGGCCTCGGCCTTCTGGTCGCGAGGGCCCGGTTCTGGGACAGGCTGGCGCCGAACGCCTTCATCGCCGGGCTCTACCGGCAGGGGGTGCGGGTCGCGATCGGCATCGCCGGGCTCGTCGTGGCGCTCGACGTGGCCGGGGCGGCGGCGCTTCTGGGCACCATCCTCGGCGCGGCGGGGCTGGTCGGCCTCGCGCTCGGCTTCGCGGTGCGCGACACGGTCGAGAACTTCGTGGCCTCGATCATGCTCAGCCTGCGCCAGCCGTTCCAGCCCAACGATCTCGTCGAGATCGAGGGCGACACCGGCCGCGTCATCCGCCTGACATCGCGGGCGACGATCCTGCTGTCGCTCGACGGCAACCACATCCGCATCCCCAACGCGGTGGTCTTCAAGAGCCGCATCGTCAACTTCACCCGCAATGCCGAGCGCCGCTTCAGCTTCGACATTGGCATCGACCCCGATGCCGATCTGGAGGCGACGCGGCTTCTGGCGCAGGACACGCTGGCGGGCCTGCCCTTCGTGCTGGCCGAGCCCGCGCCGCTGGTGTGGATCGAGGACGTGACCGAGGCGGGGGCGATCCTTCGCTCCAGCGCCTGGATCGATCAGGCCGCCACGGGCTTTGCCACCGCGCGCGGCGACGCGATCCGTCTGGTCAAGGGCGCGATCGAGGCGGCGGGGGTCGCGATCCCCGATACGACCTATCGCATCCGGCTCGAAGGCGCTTCGATGCCCGTCGCCGGGGCCGAGCGCGGGGAGGGGCCCCGGTCCGCGCCGACGCGACCCGCGCGCCCTGTCCCGGGCCCGGCCGCGTTCCACCAGTCCGAGGAAAAGGCGCTGATCCCGCTGGTCCAGGCCGAACGCGAGGAGACGGACGACCTGCTGCACAAGGACGCGCCGAGGGAGTGACGGCTCCGGTGACAGGGCGGCGCGAACCGATGGCCGTATCCTCGACGTGGTGGACTTGCGGGGCACCGCCTCGCCGTCCATGCGCATGCGCGGCTTCGGATCAGGCATGACATGCAGTCCGGCCCGCCCATGATCCCGACCCGCCGATCCACATCGCCGTTCGCAACGACATCTGCCCGGCTCGCACCCGAGTACGCCCGATCTGCAATCTTGCGCTGTACGATATATCGTATACCGTTTTGAGTCGGGGAGAGCGCTGAATGTCGGAGAGCATTGCGGCGACTGCGCGGCTGGACCGCCAGAAACTGTCGGAGCAGGCGCGCGAGGCGATCCGCGACCGGATCGTGCAGGGCGCGTTTCCGCTGGGCCGCAAGCTGCCCGAAGCTGAGCTGGTCGAGCTGCTGAGCATGAGCAAGAGTCCGATCCGCGAGGCGCTGCTGCAGCTCGAGCGCGAGGGGCTGATCGAGATGGCGGCGGGCCGAAGCGCTCGGGTCTTCTCGATGGGCGCGGCCGAGATCGCGGAGCTGGGCGAGCTCCGGCAGATGCTGGAGTTGCAGGCGATGCGGATGGCGCTCGAACGCAATCCCGGCCCGCTTCGGGCGGCGCTCGAGGGTATCGCTGCGCGGATGGAGGAGGCGCTGTCGCGCGGTGATACCGGGGCCTACAAGCTGCTCGACCACGACTTCCACGACGCGATCTTCGACAATTGCGGCAACAGCTTCGTGCGCGACAACTTCCGGCGGCTGTCGTTCCGGGTGCAGGCGCTGCGCAACCGCCTGTCGCTCGACGACGCGCTGAACCGGAAATCCCTCGGCGAGCATATCGCCATCGCCGAGGCCGTCGCGGCCGGGCGCGGCGAAGCGGCGGTCGCGCTCCTGTCCACGCATATCGGCGACACGATCGAGGCCTATCTCGCCCGGCTCGCGGCGGAGGCGGAGCCGGCGTCGGAGGCGCTGACCCCGGTCCGGGTCGCGCTGGAGGAGATGGAGCGTTTCTCGCGCGCGGCGCTGGCGGCGGTGGGGGCCGATGATCCGACGATCGAGGCGGTGACGAAGGCGCTGCTGCATGCCTCGGCCCTCGGGGTGGACACGCATGGGTTCCGGCTTTTGCCGCATTACCTGCAAGGGCTTTCCGAAGGGCGGCTGAACCGGACGCCGAAGCTCGAGATCGTGCAGGAGACCGGCGGCGCTTGCGTTCTCGAGGCCGATGACGCGCATGGCGCGCGGGCCGGTTACGCGGCGGTGGCGCGGGCGCTGGAACTGGCGCGGAAGCATGGTCTCGCGGCGGTGGCGATCCGCGGCTCGTCGCATTTCGGAGCCGCCGGGGCCTATGCGCTGGAGATCGCGCGCCATGGCATGATGGGCCTCGCTTTCTGCAATTCCGACAGTTTCGTGCGGTTGCATGGCGGCGCGGTGCGGTTCCACGGCACCAACCCCATCGCCGCCGCCGCGCCGGCCGGAGAGGGGGAGCCGTGGCTGCTCGACATGGCGACGAGCGCCATTCCCTTCAACCGCGTGCAGCTCAACCGCAGCCTCGGCGCGGCGCTGCCCGAGGACGTGGCCTCGGACGCGCGGGGCGTCAACGTCACCGATCCGGCGATCGTCGAGATGCTGGCCCCGCTGGGCGGCGCGCTTTTCGGCTACAAGGGAGCGGGCCTCGCGGGGCTGGCCGAGATCTTCTCGACCGCCTTTTCCGACGCGCCGCTGAGCTTCGAGCTGCCGCCGATGATCAGCGACGACATGGCGACACCGCGCAGGCTCGGCGCCTTCGTCATGGCGCTGGACCCCGAGGCCTTCGGCGGTCGCGCCGTCTTCGAGGCCGTCATTCGCCGCTACCTCGCCGCCATCGCCGCGTCGCCGGCCGCACCGGGCGAAACCGTCTTGGCGCCGGGCGCGCGCGAATGGGCCGAGGCCGAGCGGCGGCGCGCGCAGGGGATGAAGCTCGACCGCGGCTCGGTCGAGGCGCTGGCGCGCTTTGCCGAAACACATGGGATCGAGCCGCTCCGCTACCGTTCGGGAGGGCGGTGACGGGATCACGTCAGACATCAACCAGGGAGGAAGACCGATGACACCGAAGCTGACCCAGACCGTCGCGCTGGCCACCACGGCGGTGGCCGCGCTCACCGCCGCCGGGCCGGTCGCGGCGCAGGACGCCGAACGCATGTTGAAATGGGCCCATGTCTACGAGGTAAGTGAGGCCTACCACACCTGTGCCGTCGCGGCGCATGACGAGCTGGTCGCCTCGACCGACGGCCGTTACGGCATCGAGGTCTTCCCGGCCTCGTCGCTCGGCAAGGAGGTCGATATCAACGAAGGCCTCAGCCTCGGCACCGTCGACATCATCTATACCGGCCAGCTCTTTGCCGGCCGCGCCTATGGCCCGGTCGCCATCGGCGGCGCGCCCTACATGTTCCGCGACTACGCGCATTGGGACGCCTTCCGCAATTCCGACCTGTTCGAGGAGCTGAGCCAGGGCTACGCCGACGCGACCGGCAACCAGATCGAGGCGCTGACCTATTACGGCAACCGCCACGTGACCTCGAACAAGCCGATCACCACGCCCGAGGACATGGACGGGCTGAAGATCCGCGTGCCGAACGCGCCTCTTTACATGATGTTCCCCGAGGCCGTCGGCGCCAACCCGACGCCGATCGCCTTCGCCGAGGTGTATCTGGCGCTTCAACAGGGGACCGTCGACGCGCAGGAGAACCCGCTGCCGACGATCCAGGCCAAGAAGTTCTACGAGGTGCAGTCGGACATCAACCTGACCGGCCACATCACCGACGCGCTGCTGACCATCGTCGGCGGCCCGGCCTGGAGCAGCATGGACGAGGCCGACCAGCAGGCGCTCTCGGCGGCCATCGACAACGCCGCCGCCTGCGCCACCGAGGCGATCCGCGACCAGGAGGCCGAGCTGGTCGAATGGTTCAAGGAGCAGGGCGTCAACGTCAACGAGGTCGACCGGGAGCCGTTCATCGAGGCGGTGAAGGCCATGCATATGGGCGATATGGCCAGCTGGGATCAGGAGACCTACGACCGGCTCCAGGCCATCGGCCAGGAGTCCTGACCCGCGCGCGCGTGTCCCCGCGTCGCATACCGTGACCAACCGGCCCCCGGGAGTGGGGCCGGTCCACATGCCCCATAGGGACGAGTGACCATGAAATCAGGACCCCGGACTTCCCAAGCGCCGCAGGAGACGACGCCGGCGCTGCATCTCGAGGAGGAGGAGATCGACCTGTCGGACCTGCGATGGGACGATGCGCTGGTCATGGTGATCTTCTGGGTGCTCGCCTTCGTGGTGTTTCTCCAGTTCTTCACCCGCTACGTGCTCAACGACTCGCTCGGCTGGACCGAGGAGATCGCGCGGTTCCTGCTGATCGCGGTCACCTTCACAGGCTCGGTCATGGCGGTGCGCAAGAATGCCCATATCGCGGTCGAGTTCCTGTATCGCTGGGTGCCGCGGCCGCTGCGCCGGGTCGCGCAGACGCTGATCGACCTCGTCTCGATCGCCTTCTACTCCGGGCTTGCCTACCTGTCGGGCCAGCTCGCGGGCCGGACCCGGCAGATGATGGTCTCGATCGACGTGCCGAAATCCCTGGTCTACTGGTTCGTCGCCGCCTGTTTCGCCGCGATGGCCGCCTATGCCATCCGCAACGCCTGGCTGCACCTGCGCAGCGGCACCAGCAAACTCATCGACCCCGAGCAGCACGCGGACTCCGTGCGCGCGATGGACTAGGAGCGCCCGCCGTGGAAATCGCCTTTCTTTTCATCATCCTGTTCTCGCTGCTGCTCTTCGGGGTGCCCGTGGCCATCGCTCTCGCCGGGTCCTCGGCGGTGTTCATCCTGGCCAACGGGATGCCGCCGCCGATGGTGGTGGCGCATCGGATGATCAACGGCGTCGACAGCTTCCCGCTGCTCGCGGTGCCGTTCTTCATCCTCGCGGGCAACCTGATGAACACCGCCGGGATCACGGAGCGCATCTTCAACTTCGCCCTGGCGCTGGTGGGCTGGATGCGCGGCGGGCTGGGCCATGTGAATGTCGGCGCCTCGGTGATCTTCGCGGGGATGTCGGGCGCGGCGGTGGCCGATGCGGGCGGTCTCGGCGCGATCGAGATCAAGGCGATGCGCGACGCCAAATACGATGCCGGCTTCGCCGTGGGGGTGACGGCCGCCTCATCGACCATCGGTCCGATCATCCCGCCATCGCTGCCGATGGTGATCTACGGCGTGGTCGCCGGCACCTCGATCGGCCAGCTTTTCGCCGCGGGCTTCGTGCCCGGCATCGTGATGGCGGTGTCGCTGATGCTGATGGTCGCCTTCTTCGCGCGGCGCCGGGGCTTTCCGCGCGACCAGCCGTTCGAGATGTCGCTGCTGGTCAGCTCGTTCGGGCGCGCCTTCCTGTCGCTGCTGACCCCGGTGATCATCGTCGGCGGCATCCTGTCGGGGGCCTTCACCCCGACCGAAGCCGCCGTCGCCGCCTGCGCCTGGGCGATGTTCCTCGGGCTCGTGATCTACCGCACGCTCACCCTGCGGCGGTTCCTGCGGGTGACCTTCGACACGATCGAGACCACGGCGGTGGTGCTGTTCGTGGTCGCCGCGGCGGCGATCTTCGCCTGGATCCTGACCTCGAACCGGGTGCCCGAGGCGGTGGCGGGCATGCTGCTTTCAGCCTCGGACCGGCCCTGGGCCATCCTGCTGCTGATCAACCTGATCCTGCTGATCGTCGGCTGCTTCATGGAGACCGTCGCGGCGATCACGATCCTCGTGCCGGTGCTGCTGCCGGTGGCGATGGAGCTCGGCATCGACCCGGTGCATTTCGGCGTCATCATGGTGCTGAACCTGATGCTGGGCCTGCTCACCCCGCCGGTCGGCATGGTGCTCTACGTGCTCGCGCGCGTGGCCAGGATCCCGTTCGAGCGCTGCGTCGTCTCCACCGCGCCGTTCCTGATCCCGCTGGTGCTGGTGCTGGTGCTGATCACCTTCGTGCCGGCGGTCACCATGTGGCTGCCGACGCTGATCTATCGCTAGGGCCGGTCGGGTGCGGGGCGCCGGGGCGCGCTAGCTCCGCGCCCCGTCCTCCGTCCCGGTGACCTTGATCGCGAAGGCATAGGAGCGCGCCGCATCCTCGAGCGCGGCAAAGCGTCCCGATTTGCCGAAATGGCCCGAGCTCATGTTGGTCCGCAGCATCAGGATGTTGTCGTCGGTCTTGGTGGCGCGCAGCCGCGCGACCCATTTGGCCGGCTCCCAATAGGTGACGCGCGGATCCGAGACGCCGGCGGTCACGAGCATCGGCGGGTAGTCCTGCGCGGTGACGTTGTCGTAGGGCGAATAGCCCCGGATGTCGTCGAATGCCTCGCGGCTCTCGATCGGGTTGCCCCATTGCGACCACTCTCCCGGCGTCAGCGGCAGCGTGTCGTCAAGGATCGTCGCGAGCACGTCGACGAAGGGCACGTCGGCGATGGCCCCGGCCCAGAGATCGGGACGCATGTTCAGAACCGCGCCCACCAGCAGCCCCCCGGCGGAGCCGCCCTGGATGACGATCCGGCGGCGGGCGGCATAGCGGCCATCGACCAGTGCCTCGGCCACGGCGATGAAGTCGTGGAACGTGTTGGGCTTGCCACCGAATTTCGCCGCCTCGTACCAGTTGCGCCCCAGCTCCTCGCCGCCGCGCACATGGGCGATGGCATGGACGAAGCCGCGATCCACCAGGCTCAGCCGGTTGGCGGAGAAGGCGGCGGGCATGCTCGCGCCGTAGGAGCCATAGCCATAGAGCAGGCAGGGCGCCGTGCCATCCAGCGGCGTGTCCTTGTGGTGCAGGATCGTCACCGGTACCTGCGCGCCATCATGCGAGGTGGCCGTCATCCGGATCGTCACGTAGTTCGCGGGGTCGTGGCCCGAGGGGATCTCGGTGGTCTTGCGCAGCACCCGCTCGCCGCTCGACAGGTCGTAGTCGAAGACCTGCGGGGGCGTGGTGGGGGAGGAATAGGTGAAGCGGAAGCTGTCGGTGTCGTATTCCGGGCTGGGATCGCTTCCCAGCGAATAGGCCTGTTCCTCGAACGCGATGGGCCGCGCCTCCGAGATCGGCCGCCCCTGCGCGACATAGCAGATGCGGGGCAGGGCGTTGCGCCGTTCCATCCAGATCGTCCAGCCCCGATAGGCGGCGAGGCTCACGATCATCCGGCCGGGCTCGTGCGGGATCAGGTCGACCCAGTTGGCGCGGGAGGGGGCCGAGACCGGCGCGCGTACCACCTTGAAGTCGAAGGCCTCGTCGGCATTGGTCAGGATCAGGAAGCTGTCGCCCTGCTGCTCGACCTCGTATTCGAGACCCCGGGTCCGGGGCTCGATCACCCGCGGCGCGGCCTGCGGATCGCCGGTGGGGATCACGTGGATCTCGTTCTCGTCGTTCATGCCGGTGGACAGCGCGACGAACTCTCCCGACCGCAGCCGGTGGACGGCGACGCCGTAGCGGGTGTCCGCCTCGGTGAAGACCAGGACATCCTCGGCCGGATCGCTGCCGAGCACGTGGCGGAACACCTTGTTCGGGTGATGCCGCGCATCGACGCGCACGTAGAACAGCGTCCGCGCATCGGCCCATGCGAGCGACGCGACATCCTCGATGTGATAGTCGAGATCGGTGCCGGCATCGATGTCGCGGAACGACAGGCGGTAGAACTCGGAGCCGTTGACGTCGGCGGTCCAGGCCAGGACCTTGTGGTCGGGCGAGACCTGCCTGCGACCCAGTTGGAAATACGCCTGCGCCGCGGCCTCGGCATTCACGTCCAGCACGACCCGTTCCGCGCCGCCGTCGCGCGGCGTGCGGGTGAAGAGCGGATACTCCGCCCCTTCCACGAAACGCATCGCGTAGGCGAAGGGGCCGTGATCGCGCGGAACGCTGCTGTCATCCTCCTTGATGCGGCCGCGCATCTCCTCGACAAGCCGTGCCTGCAGATCGACCGTGTCGGCCATCGCCGCCTCGTAATAGGCATTCTCGGCCTCCAGGTAGCCGGCGATGTCGGCGGGCAGCTTCTGCGGCTCCCGCATGGCCTCCTGCCAGTTCGACGCGCGCAACCAGGCATAGTCGTCATGCAGATCGACACCGTGGACATGGGCGATGGAGGGGCGGCGTTCCGCGACGGGCGCGCCGGGCAAGGCTTTGAACGAACGGGGCATATCGGTCCTTTGGATCCTTCGAGCGCAATGTGGAGACGCAGCCCCGGGATGACAATGACCCGCGAGAGCCGTAGCCGATCGCCGGCCACGCCCGGCATGCGCCCATGGGGGCCTCAAGGCGCAGGGTAAGGCATCGGTGGGCTTGGAAGGATGCGGCTCGTCGCCCCCTTGTCCGGCGCCTGACAGCCGAACGCCTGTGCTTGGCAAAACTTCCCCGTTTCGGCTTAAGGCCAAGCCCTATCGCGCGGACAACCCCGCCCCGCCCCGCTCGGAACGTACCGGAACCCGGCGGGTCCGGCGGCCCTGCACAAACCCATGAACCTGCGGTGCCCCGCTATCCGGCTCAAGCGACGAGCGGGGCGAGCCCCTTGGCCAGCATGTCCCAGACACGGCGGATGCGCGGGGTGCGCCGCATCGTCTCATGCGCGGTGAGCCAGACCGGGAGGCTCGGCAGTTCGAGGCCGACACGGATTTCCTCCACGCCGGGGCAGGCGCGGCCGACGCTGGCCTGCGCAAAGCCGAGACCGCAGCCCGCGCGCACCAGCTCCCAATAGACCGCGTGATCGTCGCAGCGCGTGGCGAACCATTCGCGCGAGAGCGCGAAGCCAGCGGCGCGGAAGCCGTCGAGGATGGCCGGGTTCGCATCGTAGCCGACGAAGTCATGCTCCAGCAGCTCGTCCTGCCGCACGGGACGGCCGCTCCGGTCGAGATAGCCGGTGGCGCCGAACAGGCCCAGCTCGATATCGCCCAGATGGGTTGTCACGAGGTCGAGCTGCCGCGGGCGATACATCCTCACCGCGATATCGGCCTCGCGGAACAGCAGGTTGCTGCTGCTGTCGGAGGGCACGAGCTCGATCTGGATCGCAGGTTCGTCCGCTCGGATCCGGGCGAGGATCGGCGGCAGGTGATGCAGCGCCATGGCGACGCTCGCGGCGATCCGCACCGTGCCTTCGAGCCGCGCCTCGCGACCGGCGGCGGCAAGCGCGATGCTGTTCGCGAAGGCGCGCATGGCGCGGGCCGGTTCGACCAGCGCCGCGCCCGTCTCGGTCAGATCGAGGCCCTTGGGGCGGCGATGGAAAAGCTCCGCGCCGAGCTGCGCCTCCATCGCCTTCACCTGTCGCCCGAGCGTGGGCTGCGAGGTGCTCAAGGCCCGCGCGGCGGCGGAGAGCGAACCGGTCTCGGCCACAGCGAGAAAGGCCCGGATCAGCGACCAGTCGAGATTGGCGAATGATGTATCCATTCATTGATGAATACGCATCATGCCAGATCTGGCAATTCCTATTCAATGCCGAGCCGCACATCCTCTCTACCGGACCCTGAATGGAGAGAGCCATGCCCACCGTCCTGATCCTCGGCGCCAATGGCAAGATCGGTGCCCATTCCGCTAATGCCTTTACCAGCGCCGGCTGGACCGTGCGCCGCTACGCCCGGGGCACCGACATGACCAAGGCCGCCGCGGGTTGCGACGTCATCGTCAACGGGCTGAACCCGCCCGCCTATCACGACTGGGATCGGATCATTCCGGCGATCACCGCGCGGGTCATCGACGCGGCGCGGGCTTCCGGTGCGACCGTCATCCTTCCCGGCAACGTCTATAATTTCGGCGATCGAGGCGGCATGTGGTCCGAGGCGACACCGCACCGCCCGGTCGCGCGCAAGGGCCGGATCCGGGTGGAGATGGAGCGGGCCTATCGCGCCTCGGGCGTGCGGACCGTGGTGCTGCGCGCCGGAAACTTCATCGATCCCGACCATGACAGCGACGTGATGGGCGCCGTCTTCCTGCGCGCCATCCGCAAGGGCCGGATCACGCTGCCGGGTGGTGCCGACGTGTTGCAGGCCTATGCCTATGTTCCGGACTGGGCGCGGGCGGCGGTGATGCTGGCCGAGCGCCGTGACACTCTCGAACGCTTCGAGGACGTGCCTTTCCCGGGCCATGCCTTCACTGCGCTTGAACTGAAGGCGGAGCTGGAGCGGGCGACCGGCCGCGCGCTGCGCTTCGCCCGCTTTCCCTGGTGGGCGATGACCCTCCTGTCGCCGGTCTGGGAACTAGCGCGCGAGCTGCGCGAGATGCGCTATCTGTGGAACACGCCGCATAGCCTTTCCCCCGAAAAGCTCGCGCAGCTGCTACCCGAGTTCCGCCCGACCGAATTGCGACAGGTCGTTCTGGCACGGATTGGGCCCCAGACCCATTGAAATCCAGCGTGTCGCATGGTGGGTCATAAAGTATCGTGTCGACCGTGGACTGCCGATCGGCTCCGTGTCCCGGGGCCAGCATGACCACGCCATCCCGGATTGTCTGGCAAGGCAACGGAGCGGTTCGTCGGGGTCGGAGCCCTCTCTTTGGACAACTGCGGTCAGGGTTGACGGATCGGCACGGGTCTTTGCGGCGACGTCTCCCGACACTTTTGAGGGAAAATGCGCGGGGATACCCCATGCCAATGCAGACCGGACGATCTTTGGGCGACCCCGCGAGTCGATACTATTGTCTGTTCTTATTATATTATGTATGCTCTTTTCAGAGGCGGACCGGCGATAACCAAGCTGGGCCGGTCCGTTGCCCGGATCCGCCGAGGTGGGAATAGAGGCGGATCGATGAGCGTGACCTTCAAGGACGTCAAGGCCGACCTGCTCGACCAGATCGCGCGCGGGGTGATGCGGCCGGGCAGCCTCCTGCCGAACGAGATCGACCTCGCCGAGAGCTATGGCTGCGCGCGGGCCACGGTGAACAGGGCGATGCGGGAGCTGGCCGAAGAGGGCATCGTCGAGCGCAAGCGCAAGGCCGGCACAAGGGTGCGGATGACGCCGATCCGGCAGGCCCGCTTCTCGATCCCCATCGTGCGGGAGGAGATTGCGGCCCAGGGGGCGGAGTATCGCTATGCGTTGGTGGATCGGAAGATGCAGGAGGTGCCGGACTGGCTGCGGGGCCGGCTGGAGCTGACCGCCGGTCAGCAGGTGCTGCATCTGGTGTGCATGCATTACGCGGGCGGCATGCCCTACCAGCACGAGGATCGCTGGATCAATCCAGAGGTCGTCCCGAGCGTGACGGAGGCGGATTTCTCGACCACCGGCCCGAACGAGTGGCTGGTGGCCGAGCTTCCGTTCTCGAACGCCGAGATCGCCTTTTCGGCCGTCGAGGCGGACCGCGATCTCGCCGATCATCTCGGGTGTTCGACCGGCGACGCGCTGTTTCGCGCCGAGCGCACCACCTGGCTTCAAGGAAAGGCCATCACGCTGGTGCGGCTGACCTATCGGCGCGGTCACAGGATGACCACGCAGTACTAGGGCGCGAAGCCCGCCCCGACGGAGGCGGGCGCGGGTTTCGGCGGGCGGTCAGAGTATGCCGGGCAGGTTCAGCCCGTGCTCGCGCGCGCATGTTCTGGCGATGTCGTAACCCGCATCGGCGTGGCGCATCACGCCGCTGGCCGGGTCGTTCCACAGCACGTTGGCGATCCGGCGATCGGCATCCTCGGTGCCGTCGCAGCAGATCACCATGCCGGAGTGCTGGCTGAACCCCATGCCGACCCCGCCGCCGTGATGCAGCGACACCCAGGTCGCGCCCGAGGCGGTGTTCAGCAGCGCGTTCAGGAGCGGCCAGTCCGACACCGCGTCCGAGCCGTCCTTCATCGCCTCGGTCTCGCGGTTCGGCGAGGCGACCGAGCCGCTGTCGAGGTGATCGCGGCCGATCACCACCGGCGCCTTCAACTCGCCATTGCGGACCATCTCGTTGAAGGCCAGCCCCAGCTTGTGGCGCACGCCCAGTCCCACCCAGCAAATCCGCGCGGGCAGGCCCTGGAAGCTGATCCGCGCGCGCGCCATGTCGAGCCAGTTGTGCAGATGCGGATCGTCCACCAGCTCCTTGACCTTGGCGTCGGTCCTGTAGATGTCCTCCGGGTCGCCCGACAGCGCGCACCAGCGGAACGGGCCGATGCCCTTGCAAAAAAGCGGGCGAATATAGGCGGGCACGAAGCCGGGAAAGGCGAAGGCGTTCTCCAGACCCTCTTCCAGCGCCACCTGGCGGATGTTGTTGCCGTAGTCGAGCGTCGGCACGCCGGCGTTCCAGAAATCGACCATCGCCGCGACCTGCACCTTCATCGAGGCACGCGCGGCCTTCTCCACCGCCTTGGGATCACTTTCCTGCCTGTCGCGCCATTCCGCCACGCTCCAGCCCTGCGGCAGGTAGCCATGGATCGGATCATGGGCCGAGGTCTGGTCGGTGACGATATCCGGGCGCACGCCGCGCTTCACCAGTTCGGGGAACACGTCCGCCGCGTTGCCGATCAGCGCAACGGATTTCGCCTCGCCGGCATTTGTCCAGCGCTCGATCATCCGCAGCGCCTCATCCAGCGAATGGGTGATCTCGTCGACATAGCGCGTGCGCTTGCGGAATTCGGCGCGGGTCTCGTCGCATTCCACCGCGAGGCAGCAGGCGCCCGCCATGACGGCGGCCAGGGGCTGCGCGCCGCCCATGCCGCCCAGTCCCCCGGTCAGGATCCAGCGCCCCGCAAGCTTGCCGTCGTAGTGCTGACGCCCGGCCTCCACGAAGGTCTCGTAGGTGCCCTGCACGATGCCCTGACTGCCGATGTAGATCCAGGACCCGGCGGTCATCTGGCCGTACATGGCCAAGCCCTTCCTGTCCAACTCGTTGAAATGGTCCCAATTCGCCCAATGCGGCACGAGGTTGGAGTTGGCGATCAGCACCCGCGGCGCGTCCTTGTGGGTGCGGAACATGCCCACCGGCTTGCCCGACTGCACCAGCAGGGTCTGGTCGTCCTCCAGTTCCTTCAGGCTGGCGACGATGATGTCGAAATCCTTCCAGGTGCGCGCCGCGCGCCCGATGCCACCATAGACCACCAGCTCGTGCGGGTTCTCGGCCACATCCGGGTGCAGGTTGTTCATCAGCATCCGCATCGGCGCCTCGGTCAGCCAGCTTTTGGCGGTGATCTCGGAGCCGATCGGGGGATAGATGTCACGCATATTGTGGCGAGGATCGGTCATCATTTGCCTCCAAGGGACGGGGCCAGGTCGGCCAGAGATTCGAGAATGCGAGCGAGAAGCTCGCGCAGACCGTCGGCCTTTTCGACGTCGAGGACCCAGGGCGGCGCCTCCTCGGTCAGGTAGGTCGATTGCGCCAGCTCCATCTGGATCGCGTGCAGGCCATTGGCCGGGCGACCGTAATGGCGGGTGGTCCAGCCGCCCTTGAAGCGACCGTTGACGGTCGTGGTGTGACCCTTCGACCGCTCGCAGATCTCGCGCGTCGCGGCCTCGATGGCGGGCGCGCAGGTCGCCCCCATGTTGGTGCCGATGTTGAAATCCGGCAGCGTGCCGTCGAAGAGAAACGGGATATGGCTGCGGATCGAGTGGCAGTCGTAGAGGATCGCCACACCATGGCGTTGGCGGACCCGCTCCAGCTCTGCCTCGAGCGCGGCGTGATAGGGCGCATGATAGGCGACGCGGCGCGCCTCGATCTCCTTGGCGTCGGGCGCGTCGTCCCAGATCGGCGCGCCGTCGAAATCGGTCAGCGGAACCAGCCCGGTGGTGTTCCGCCCCGGATAGAGGCTCTGGCCCGACGGGTCGCGGTTGGCATCGATCACGTAGCGGTGGAAGGTGGCGCGCACGGTCGTCGCGCCGGGCAGCAGGCCATCATAGAGCCTGTGGATGTGCCAGTCGGTGTCGCCGAGCCCACGCCCGCGCGCGTTCAGCCGGGCGCGGACATTCTCGGGCAGCCATGTGCCGGTATGCGGCAGGCCCAGCACCACCGGGCCGTCGCCGCGGCTGACCTCGACCGGGGTCATGCGCCCAACTCCGGCATCGGCGAGCCAGCCGCCTCGACGACATCCGCGCCGCGCACCAGCGCGGCGGCCGCTTCGAGGTCGGGGGCCATGTAGCGGTCTTCGGTCAGGGGCGGGACATGCATACGCAGGCGGTTCAGCACCGCTTGCAGCGGCGCGCTGGTGGAAAGCGGCGCGCGGAACTCGATGCCCTGCGCGGCGCACAGCAATTCCACGCCAAGGATCCGCTCGAGGTTCGCCACCATCCGGCCCAGCCGCACCGCACCATGCGCGGCCATGCTGACGTGGTCCTCCTGGTTGGCCGAGGTCGGCGTCGAGTCGGTCACGCAAGGATTGGCAAGGTGCTTGTTCTCGCTCATCAGCGCCGCTGTCGTCACTTCGGCGATCATCAGCCCCGAGTTCAGGCCCGGCGCGGGGGTCAGGAAGGGTGGCAGGTCGAAGCTCAGCGTCGGATCGACGATCAGCGCGATGCGGCGCTGCGCGATGGCTCCGATCTCGGCCACGGCGAGCGCGATCATGTCGGCGGCGAAGCCCACCGGCTCGGCGTGGAAATTGCCGCCCGAGACGATCAGCCCCGCCTCGGTCAGCACCAGCGGGTTGTCGGTCGCGGCGTTGGCCTCGATCTCCAGCGTGCGGCCGGCCATGCGCAGCATGTCCATCGCCGCGCCGGTCACCTGCGGCTGGCAACGGATGCAATAGGGGTCCTGCACCCGGCTGTCGCCCTCGCGGTGGCTTTCTCGAATCTCCGATCCGTCGAGCAGGGCGCGCATGACCGAGGCGGCCTCGATCTGCCCGGCATGGCCGCGCAGGGCATGGATTTCAGGCTGCAGGGGTGCGGTGGAGCCCATGATCGCATCGGTCGACATGGCCGAGGTGACCAGCGCCGCCTGCATCGCCCGCCAGGCGTCGAACAGCCCCGCCAGCGCGAAGGCGGTGGAGAACTGCGTGCCGTTGATCAGCGCCAGCCCCTCCTTGGCGCCAAACTCCACCGGCGTGAGCCCGGCGCGCCTCAGCGCCTCGGCGCCGGGCAGGGTTTCGCCCTCGAAGACAGCTTCGGCATGGCCCATCATCACCGCCGCCATATGGGCCAGCGGCGCCAGATCGCCCGAGGCCCCGACCGAGCCCTGCACCGGGATCACCGGCGTCACGCCGCGCGCCAGCATCTCCTCGATCAGGGTGATCAGCTCCATCCGCACGCCGGAGGCGCCGCGCCCGAGGCTGAGCAGCTTCAAGGCCATCATCAGCCGGGTCTGCGCGCGCGGGATCGGATCGCCCACGCCGCAGCAATGCGACAGGATCAGGTTGCGCTGCAGGGTCGCCGTGTCCTCGGCCGCGATCTTGACCGATGCGAGCTTGCCGAAGCCGGTGTTCACGCCATAGACCGCCGCTTCGCCATTGGCGGCGGCGGCGATCCGGGCGGCGGCCCCCTCGATGGCTCCATGGCAGGCGGGATCGAGGCGCAGGGCGGCTTCGCCGCGATACAGGCGGGCGAGATCGGCCAGCGTCACCGCGCCGGGGGTGAGCGTCAGACTGGTCATTGAACGGCTCCGAAAATGCGGGAATGCAGCGGGTTGAACCCGATGCGATAGGATAGCTCGGCGGGCGCCTCGACATCCCAGACCGCCAGTTCGGCGCGCTGGCCGGGGGCGATGGTCCCGACATCGTCCAGCCCGAGGGCGCGGGCGGCGTTCACGGTGGCGCCGCGCAGCGCCTCTTCCGGTGTCAGGCGGAACAGGGTGCAGCCCATGTTCATCGCCAGCAGCAGCGAGGTCAGCGGCGACGAGCCCGGATTGGCATCTGTTGCGATCGCGATGGGCACGCCGTGATCGCGCAGCATTCGCACCGGCGGCTCTTGCGTCTCTCGCAGCGTGTAGAAGGCGCCGGGCAACAGGACCGCGACCGTACCGGCCCCGGCCATCGCCCTCACGCCGGCCTCGTCGAGATATTCGACGTGATCGGCCGAAAGCGCGCCGTAACCCGCCGCCAGCGCCGCGCCGCCGAGATTCGACAGCTGTTCGGCGTGGAGCTTCACGGGCAGGCCGAGCGCCCGCGCCACGTCGAAGACCCGCGCGATCTGGGCGGGGGAAAAGGCGATGCCCTCGCAAAAACCGTCTACCGCGTCCGCGAGCCCCTCCGCATGGGCGGCCCGAAGCGCCGGGATGCAGACCTCGTCGATATAGGCGTCGGCCCGGTCCCGGTATTCGACCGGCACCGCATGGGCGCCAAGGAAGCTGGTCTTCACCCGCACCGGTCGGTTCTTCTCGACCGCCCGCGCCACCCGCAGCATGCGAAGCTCGGTTTCAAGGTCGAGCCCGTAGCCCGACTTGATCTCCAGCGTGGTGACGCCTTCGGCGATCAGCGCGTCGGCGCGACGCAGGGCGCCGGCCAGCAGCACCTCCTGCGTCGCCTCTCGCGTCGCGGTGACGGTCGAGACGATGCCGCCGCCCGCGCGCGCCACCTCCTCGTAGCTGGCCCCGTTCAGCCGCATCTCGAATTCGGCGGCGCGGTCGCCGCCATGCACCAGATGCGTGTGGCAGTCGATCAGCCCCGGCGTCACCAGCCGCCCCCCCAGATCGACCCGCTCGGCCCCGGCGAAATCGGACGGCAGGTCGGCGCGCGCGCCGATCCAGCGGATATGCCCCCCCTCGATGGCGATGGCCCCATCCGAAACCAGCCCATAGGGCGCGTCCCCGATCAGGGTGGCGGCGGTCAGGTTGGTCAGCAGCCGGGGCGCATCGGGCATCGGACATGTCTCCAGATTCTGCTTTCCTCTTATCGGCGGCCCGCCTATATGTCTATACATAACCGCCTTAATATCGTAGGATATAGCCCGTGATATACGCGAAGCAGGCTTTGCTGGCCGAAGGCTGGGCGACGAATGTCCGGCTGGATCTGCGCGATGGCAGGATCGTCTCGATCGATCCCGGCACCGGGCCCGAAGCCAATGATACCCGCGTGGACACGCTGCTGCCGGCGCTTGGCAACCTGCACAGCCACGCCTTCCAGCGTGCGATGGCGGGCATGACCGAATTCCGACAGGCCGGCCGGGACAGCTTCTGGACCTGGCGCGAGCTGATGTACCGTTTCATGGACCGCCTAACCCCGGAACAGATCGAGGCGATCGCGGCGCAGGCCTATGTCGAGATGCTCGAGGCGGGCTATGCGAGCGTCGGAGAATTCCATTACGTCCACCACCAGCCCGGCGGCATGCCCTACGACAACATCGCCGAGCTGTCCGAGCGGATCTTCGCGGCGGCGGCGCGGACCGGCATCGGGCTGACGCATCTGCCGGTTCTCTACAGCTATGGCGGCGCGGGGCAGGCCGAACTGAACGCGGGCCAGCGACGCTTCGGCAATGGCGTGGACGATTTCGAGCGCCTGTTCGACGCGGCTTCGGCGGCGCTGCGGCACCTGCCGGGGGACGCGCGGATCGGCATCGCACCCCATTCCCTGCGCGCCACATCCCCCGGAGAACTGTCGCGGCTGGTGGCGCGGCACGGGCAGGGGCCGATCCACATCCATATCGCCGAGCAACCGCGCGAAGTGCGCGAGATCGAGGACTGGCTGGGCGCGCGACCGGTCGAATGGCTGCTCGACAATCAGCCGGTGGACGGCCGCTGGTGCCTGATCCACGCGACCCACATGACGGTTGCTGAAACTCGCGACATGGCCGCGAGCGGCGCCGTGGCGGGGCTGTGCCCGATCACCGAGGCCAATCTCGGCGACGGGGCGTTCAATGGCCCGGACTACGTCGCGGCCGGCGGCGGCCTCGGGATCGGGTCAGATTCCAACGTCAACATCTCGCTGACCGAAGAGCTCCGGATGCTGGAATATTCGCAGCGCCTGCGCGACACGAGCCGCAACGTGCTGGTCCCGGGCGAGGGGTCGGTCGGTCGGTTTCTCTACATGTCGGCGGCGCGAGGCGGCGCGCAGGCTCTCGCCCGCGAGGCAGGTTCGATCGCCACCGGCAATCTGGCCGATCTCGTTGCGATCGACAGCCAGTCCGCCGCGCTCTGCGCGCTTTCGCGCGACAGCCTGCTGGACGGTCTCGTCTTCGCCGCGACGGACCGCGTCGTCACCGATGTCTGGAGCGCCGGACGGCATGTGGTGCGCGGCGGGCATCACATCGCACGCGAGGCCGTTCTAAGCGCCTATCGCACCGCAATGGAAATACTGGTCGCAACCTGATGCCGCCGATGCGAATGTCCGGCGTCTCGTGCGATGAGGGTGGGTTCAATGCTGGTTGCGACAGGATAGAGCAGTTGTCGTAACCCGGTCGAGAAAGTGCCCGTCTACTGGATGCTGCTATTCGGAGCCTTCGGCTACCTGCTCAAGGCCCACGGCTACCAGGTTGGGCCCGTCATCCTCGGCGTGATCCTTTGCCGGCCGATCGACGAGAACTGGCGCCGGGCGATCATCAGCGAATAAGAGGATCTCGGCCGGCTGTTCGGGGGCATCCTCGGCAGCCCGGTGTCGCTGGTGCTGTCCGGGGCCATCGTCTTCATTTTCATCAGCCAGACCCCGCTCTGGATCGGGTTGCGCGCCCGCTTCGGCACCGCGCGGCCCCGGGGCAACGGGGTCCGACATGCCAAGGGACCATACCATGCCAAGCGACACGCTCCGTCTCGGGTTGATCGGCGACAATATTCGCGCCTCGCGCTCGCCGCTCCTGCACCGCATCGCCGGCGAGATGCTGGGGATACCGACCGTCTATGACAGCCTGATCCCCGCCGAGCTCGGCCATGACTTCGACGCGGTGTTCGCGGATTGCGCCGTGACCCGGGCCGGGATCAACGTCACCTACCCCTACAAGGAGGTCGCGGCGCGCAAGGTCACGGTCGACGACCCGCTGGTGCGCGGCATCGGCGCGGTCAACACCGTGCTGTTCGAGGCCGACGGGCCCAAGGGGCACAACACCGACTTCACTGGCTTCAAGGCCGCGCATGCCAGGGTGCGCGGTGCGGCGGCGCCGGGCACGGTTCTGATGATCGGCACCGGCGGCGTGGGCCGCGCCGTGGCCTTCGGGCTGGCAGGGCTGGGCGCCACCGCGCTGCGGCTGGTGGATCGCGATCGCGCCAAGGCCGAGACGCTGGCGGTCGAGCTCCGCGCCGCAGCGCCGGCCATGACGGTCGAGGTGGCGGGCGACGCCGAGGCGGCGGCGCGGGGTTGCGACGGGCTGATCAACTGCACGCCGCTCGGTATGGACGGCTATCCCGGCACGCCGCTGCCGCGCGCGGCGATGGCAGGCGCCGTCTGGGCCTTCGACGCGGTCTACACGCCCGAGGACACGCTGTTCCTCACCGATGCGGCAGCCGAGGGCCTGCAGATCATCTCCGGCTGGGAGCTCTACTTCTATCAGGGGGTCCACGCCTCACGGCTCTTTACCGGTCGCAGCCTCGACGAAGACGCGCTGCGCAGCCGGCTCCGGGAGGACTGATCATGCGCCGCTCCATCGCCACGGTCTCGGTGCCCGGTGATCTGCGCGGGAATCTCGAAGCGATCGCAGCGGCGGGCTTCGACGGTATTGAGAACTTCGAACAGGATTTCATCGACGAGGCCGGCTCGCCGGCCGAGATCGGTGCGATGATCCGCGACAAAGGACTGGAGATCGAGACCTTCCAGCCGTTCCGCGATTTCGAGGGGCCGACCGGGGCGCGGCGGGCCGTCTCCGTCCGGGCCGAGCGCAGATTCGACCTGATGCAGCAGCTCGGCACAGATCTGGTGCTGGTCTGCTCGTCGGTGGCCTCCGATGCCGTAGGCGGCATCCATCGCGCGGCGGATGAATTCCGCGAACTGGACGAGCAGGCAGCGAAGCGCGGGCCGCGCGTCGGCTACGAGGCGCTGGCCTAGGGGCGGCACGTCAACGATCCACGCGATGCCTGAGGGGTCTGCCGCGCCGACCACCCCAATTGATCCTCGACGGCTTCCGCACGCTGGGCCGCAAGCTCGACCTCGAGACGATCCGGCGCAATCCCGGGGCCCGGATATTCTTTGGGCAGATGTACCACGCGCCGATGATCAAGATGGACCTACTCTACTGGTCGCGCCACTTCCGCAACATGTCGGGCGAGGGCGATCTCGACGGGACGGCCTTCATGCGGGCGGTGATGGCCACCGGTTATCGCGGGCCGGTGAGCCTCAAGATCTTCAACGACCAGTTCCGGGGCGAGCGGGCCGAGACGGGGCCCGAGACGGGCACCGCTCGCTGGTACACCTACTCGACCGGGTGCGGCGCGAGGAGCCGGGGGGCGAGATGGGCCTGCCCACGATCCCCGACCGGATCGCCGCCGCACCATCCGCACGATATCGCTTCAGCAGCCGGAAGATCTGGCGCCGGGTCAGCCCCAACAGGTGCGCGCCGTTCTGGACATCGATCCGACCGTCATCGATCTGCGCCAGAACCTCGACGCGCTGCAACTCGCGCTCGCTCATCAGAACCCATCCCATGCTCGGTCTCTCTGCCTGTGCCCGGTGCAGGCGAGAGTGACACTTCTGCATTGCTTATGGGTGACACTTTAGCTTTGCAGCTGTGAGTTCACGCTGAAGCGCAATTTCCACGGCTTCAGCTTACTCGCCTGATTGCATCGCCTCCATCAGCTTTTCCCGGAAGACTTCGGCCGGTGTCTGGTAGCCCAGGCACTTCCGAGGCGTGGCGTTGAGGCGATCGCAGATCGAAGTCAGATGTCGATCTGTGATCGCCGTGGGGTCGGTCTTGCGAGGAAGGTATTTTCGGATCCGGTTGTTGGTGTTTTCGACCGTTCCCTTTTGCCATGGCGATTGCGGGTCGCAGAACCATGGAGCCACGCTGAGACCGGCCTTGAGATGCGCCCAGGCGGTAAACTCGGTGCCCCGGTCGAACGTGATGGAGCGGCGGGCTGGTTGGCGCAGGGCCTTCAAGCCGGAGATCAGGGTCTCCATGACCGGCTTGGAGGTCCGATCGGCGTTCTTCGCCAGGACGGTGAAGCGACTGACGCGCTCGACCAGTGAGGTGATATTCGCTTTGCCGAACTCTTTGCGAAGCATCACCAAGTCACACTCCCAGTGGCCGAACTGCTGGCGCTCGGAGACCTCCACGGGCCGCAGCAAAATGCTGTGTTCATCGCTGAATCTGCGACCGTGGTGGCGTCGCGTGCCGCGTGGTCTACGACGGCGGCGGTGCTCCGGCAGGTGCCGATAAAGCGCCTCGGACCGGCCATCTCCGGAATAGGCGTAGCGGTAGATGGTCTCGTGGCTGACGGACGTGGCATGGCCCTCAAGCTTCATCCGGCCCGCGATCTGCTCGGGCGACCATCCGGCCTTGAGGCGGTCGACCACGGCAGCTTTCACGACCGGGTGCTGGACCAGCTTGCGATGGATGGCACGACGCTTCTCGTAAGCCCGTTGCGCGGTCATGCCGTAATAGCCGCTCAGCTCGGGGATCTCATCGTCCATGAAGCGATTGCGCTGCATTTCCCGATAGAGCGTGGAAGGGGCGCGGCCGAGCCGCAGGGCGATCTCTTTCATCGGCAATTTTGCTTCACGCCATCGCGCGAGCTTTTGACGCTCTTCGAGATCCAAATGTGCGTAGCAGGTGCCCATCAAGTGTTCTCCATGTAACCATCTGTTTCTATACAGAAGTTGCACTTCGAACGTGAATCCACCACTACACACAACCTATGCGCGTAATTTGTATTATGTATTTACCTTAAATCATTGACGCTACGGATTTGGCTATTGCTGTTGGTACCGAAACCTCAGTTGCGTCGCGAACGGGCGAGCCAGTCTCTTGCCTACTGCAACCGTCCACGCTGATAAGTTCAACTGCGGGCCTTGGCCGTACCCTCTCGAAGAATTCATTTTGCCCCGAGTGCCAAAACGGGACCCATTCGGCCAATAGCCGTCGAGCAGCGAATGGGTGCTGCCAGCTCTGCGTTAACGCGCTCTCCAAAACGGGATGTCGCAGCGATCCTGTCGCACGCTTATCCGGCTTGTCTCCCGCCGCGCCGGTTTGCATAGAGGCGCCAATTCTCGAATGGAGTTGGCATGTCGATCCGGCAGAACATCGCGGACATACTTGATCGCTCGGCGACGCGGAATTTCATCACCGGCGTGATCCTGTTCAACGCCGTGGTGCTCGGGCTCGAGACCTCCGAGGCCGCGATGGCAGTGGCTGGGCGACTGATCGTCTTTCTCGATGTCCTCTGCCTGTCGATCTTCGTGGTCGAGATCGCGTTGAAGATTTTCGCGCGGGGTCTCTCCTTCTTCCGCTCTGGCTGGAACATCTTCGACTTCGCCATCGTGGCCATCGCTCTCGTGCCGGTCACCCAAGGCCTCTCGGTGCTTCGGGCCCTGCGGATCCTGCGGCTTCTGAGGATCATCTCGGTCGCCCCGACGCTGCGCCGGGTCGTCGACGGCTTCGTCTCGGCCCTGCCGGGGATGGCATCCGTCTTCCTGCTGATGGCGCTGATCTTCTACATCGCCGCGGTGATGGCGACCAAGCTCTTCGGAGAGGCGTTCCCCGAGTGGTTCGAGACCATCCCCCATTCCGCATACTCGCTGTTCCAGATCATGACGCTCGAAAGCTGGTCGATGGGCATCGTCCGCCCGGTCATGGAGACCTATCCCTACGCCTGGATGTTCTTCGTGCCCTTCATCCTCGTGACGACCTTCGCCGTCGTGAACCTCGTCGTCGGCCTCATCGTGAACAGCATGCAGGACGCCCACGCGCAGGAAACCAACGCGGCCACGGAGGACTACCGGGACGAGGTTCTCAAGCGTCTGGACGCCATCGAGCAACGCATTCTGGAGAGCAGGTTGCACCACAAGTAGGCCCCGCCGCTCTTGTAATTGGCAGCGGTCCTTTCTGTGCAGTCCATCAAGATGAAACTGCGATGGCCCTGTACTTCGGAGGGGCCAGCCTCCGACTGTACCGGACCAAGCTGCCCGCAGCGGAACACGCATATTGCCCGCCAAGACCGCAGAAAACATCGCATGGGTCTTGTCGCTATGCGTTCACAGCCAACGGCAAGAAGACCTGCTGGACTGCCACTGCGGATCTTGTTTCGTGGATTGTGACGAAGATCGGGTCTCCACGGCGTTGATGATGTGACCGCCCCCCGACGGCATCGATGTGCCAAGGTGGGTTTGCAACAATCCACATTGGAGGGCGGTCATGTCGGAAGTTACCACAATCGGTCTGGATCTGGCGAAGAACGTGTTTCAGGTGCATGGAGCTGATGGCTCCGGCCACGCGGTCATTCGCAAGAAGCTGCGCCGGGATCAGGTCCTGTCCTTTTTCAGCCAAGTGCCGCCATGCGTCGTCGCCATGGAAGCCTGTGGCGGCGCCCATTTCTGGGGCCGTGAAATCGGCAGGCTGAGCCACGAGGTGCGGCTGATCCCGCCGGCGTATGTGAAGCCCTTCGTCAAACGCCAGAAGAATGATGCCGCCGATGCGGAGGCGATCTGCGAGGCCGCGCTGCGCCCGTCGATGCGCTTCGTGCCGGTGAAGAGCGAAGCGACCCAGGGGGCTGCCATGGTCTTCCGCGTCCGGGAGCTTCTGGTCCGACAGCGCACTCAGGCGATCAATGCCCTGCGCGGCCACTTGGCCGAGTTCGGGGCGGTGGTGCCGCAAGGAGCCGCCAACGCCGGGCGCCTGATGGCTCTGGTAGAGAATCGGAGCAGCGGCCTACCCGACGACGCACGAGGCACCCTGGAAGTTCTGGTCGGAACGCTGGCGCAGCTCGACGCTCAGATCAGAAAGCTCGACAAAGAGATTGCCCGTCGCGCCAAGGAGAGCGACGTCGCGCGACGACTAATGACGATCCCGGGCATCGGCCCGCTGATCGCCACGGCGATTGCGGTTCTGGCGCCCCCGCCGGAGACGTTCCGAAGGGGTCGGGACTTTGCCGCCTGGCTCGGCCTGGTGCCGCGACAGCATTCGACGGGCGGCAAGCAGCGACTTGGTGCCACTACGAAGATGGGGGAGCGATCCTTGCGGCGTCTACTGATCATCGGCGCCAATAGCGTCGTCATCAAGCGACACGTCCACAAGGAGGCGCAGCCGGGCACCTGGCTGGGCGGCCTGCTGTCGCGCAAGCCGCCGATGTTGGTGCGGGTGGCGCTCGCCAACAAGATGGCGCGGATCGTCTGGGCCTTGATGGCTCGAGGTGGCGTCTACAGGTCTCCGGTCGCGATGGCGTAAGCCATCGTCGGCCGCGAGGGCGTCGAAGCGAAAGAGGGCAAGGAGTTGTATGGCGCAACGGTCGTGAGACGGGATCGGGAAAACCAGTCTGCAACAAAGTGCCTTCGAGCACGCGGCGTTGATTTGGACCCGACCTGCGCACACCATACGGGCCGGCGGCATGTTAAGCCGCATCAGAGGCCGGACACATGTCAGCACCCGACGGCGCGCCAAGATCAGCTTTGAAGATACCTCTTGCGCTTGGGGCGGTTACACATGTTGCAGAACTCCCCGCCCGACGGTTCACACCACGAAGCAGCCGCTTAGGTGGGTGGCATGACGAAGCCTCTGCCTGCCCGCTATCGCACGACTGTCCGTCGTCAGATGATCTGGGACACGATGGCCTGATGTCGAACGGAGGGTCTGGCTCGTTCGGGTTTCGGTTCATGCCGCAGCCGTGTCGAAGCCAGGATGCGCTGCCTCAAGGCTTTCGGGGAGCGCATCGCCGCGAGAGATCCCGACCGCCAGACCGCCGAGGTCCACATCCGCATCGCCCTCATGAACCGCTTCTCAGCCCTCGGCACCACCGAGATCGTTCGCGTGGGGTGCCCCCATCGGGGAAAGGGGTAACTGCGGCTCAAGCCTGTGTTCTGCCACAGTGCCGGCTGTACGAAGAACGGATTGAGCAGCTGCGCGCCGACGCGACGCGGCAGCTCAGGGCGAGGAAGCGGGGTCGCAGGAATCGAGGTGGAAAGTGGAGGCGCCTGACGCGGTGCATGGCGCTGCCCCGGCATGAGGCGGCCTCCATTTTGTCTTGGTTCTGGGCCGGGCCGAGACAGCGCGCGTGACCGCCGAGCAAGCCTATGCGCGCAATACCCGGCAGGCCGCGCTCTGAAAATGTGACCCGCGGACCAAGAACCGGCCAAGCGGTGACTTGCTGGGCAGCGGTAGCCGCTCGCATAGTTGCGCACCCATATGTCGGCGGCGCGGCTGGGCGGAAGTTCGCATTGGACGCAACCGTCGACGGGCTTGTCGGAACGCTCGATCTCGACCGGACCGGGCGGGTGAAGCTGCACCAAGCCGCCGCCCGGGTGGCGGGTTTCGGGCTCGACCAGCCCGACGATTTTTGAGAGGCTTCGCGCATGCCCATGCTGATCCACACCGGCTGCGACAGCGAGAAGGAGGCGCGCAAGATCGCGCGGGCGCTCCTCGAACGCCGGCTCGCCGCCGCCGTCCATATCCGCAGGATCGACACGCTCTACCGCTGGGAAGGCGAGATCCACGACCATCTCGAATGGCGGCTGGACATCAAGACGGTCGAGGCACGCTGGAACGAGGTGGTCGCGGCCATCACCGAGCTACACAGCTATGAAGAGCCCGCGATCTTCTCGACCCGTATCCACCGCATCACGACCGGCGCGCTCGACTGGCTCGAAGAGAACTGCGCCGAGTGATCGCGGGCGCCGGGCGCGCCGCGTCGTCTCGGCCTTTTCCGGCATTTGACAGGCTTCGCCGATCGCGCCGGTCCCCACGATCTTGAATGGGCGCTCGGTCACGCGATTGTAGGCATTGATAGAGACCTGGACATCCCGAACCATCTGTCGATGGGCTGGCGACGCAGTATCCGCGATGCCCCCCGTCCATCTCACCCCCGACAAGGTCGCACTGAACAGGAGCGAGTGGAGCACGGTCATCGTCCCGTAGTTGATGTCGGGCGTGGGCGGTACGCTCGTCGAGATGCATGACAAGGGAATGAGCAACGACGGATCGCTTCCGATCCGGACGGCACCTGACCTAAGGGAGCACCGCTTCGGTGTAGGTTCCTCTCTCGAACGGTCAGGAGAGCGGATTCATTGTCGACCCCGGCGCTGCAGCGAAGAAGAATGACCCGGGCCAAGTGCAGGGCAGGAAGAGCAACCAGGGCGATCGAGGCCCTCGCCAATCTCTTCGATCGCGAGATGCGGTCCCGCCAGAAAGGAGGCTTCGACGATGAGGGCGACGTTCGACGCGGACCACCTGCTCGAACTCCTGGCCCTTTCGGAAACCGCGAGAACGCGCCGGCCGACCTATGCCCAGCTCTTCGATCCCACACTCTGGCGCGCCGACATGGAGGCGGCGGGACGCGCTGCAGCGATGGAGGGGCTCCGCACGGATGGGTTTCCGAACCCGACCATTGACGACCTCGACTGCACCAGGATTCCGCCGGGGCTGATGCTGGCTGGTGACGAAGGTATCTATTTCATGACGAACGCGGTCTCCCCGGAAATGGAGGCGCTTCGCGCTCGAGGCCGTCATGTCGCCTACGCTCGCGAGGCCGATCCCACCTGGATGCCCTGCAAGGACGTGCGGCATGCCCAGCATACCATCTTCGGCCGAGAGGACGGGGTCGAGTTCCTCGGAGCGGAGCAGCTGCAAAGGGGACTCGTGCCGGGATCGCTCTACGAGATCCACATCACCGCCAAGGCAATCGTCCTGCCGAGCTTGAAGGGGGCCTTCAAGGGAGCGCTTTGCCCTGACCGGCATCCGGGAACAGCGATACGCGATACCCGCCGCTGACCGCCCGACACGGGTATGTGTCCATTGGCAGTAGCTGAAGGGGCTCCCGCCGGCTGCGAAGCATGGATGCGATTATGGGGCGGCCGCGGAGAATGCCGTCCGAAGAGATGAGACCATCTCGGTGGGCGAGGAGCTTCAGCGGGGGCGGGACATTCCCGCCACGTGCCGTTCCCTCGAAGAACGGGGGCCAGCCAATTGACACCTGGCAAGCCCCCCAGAACAGCCCGGAAGAAATCCGGATTACTGGGCATTCACCTCGCCGTCAGCGTCGGCATCGGCATCGGCATCGGCGCCAGCATCGGCATCCGTATCGGTATCGGTATCGGTATCGGTATCGGCAGCGTCGTCTTCCTGACCTTCAGTATCCAGACCCGTGTCTTGTTCCAGATCCGTATCTTGGGTCTCTTCGTCGCCAGCGCCTTCTTCGACAGGCTCGCCGTCCTCGTCGTTGCCTTCCCCGTCGGGATCCTCGCCTTCCTCGATGAAGCCTTCGGTTTCCGTATCATTCGGATCGATCGCGGGTTCGTCTTCCTCGACCGCGTCCCGCTCCTCATCGTCCTCAGAGGCCGAACGGGACTCGGGATCGGCCACATCGGGCGAAGGCATGGGCTCGATGACCACGACACCGTCAGCCACGCCCTCGGGCACGGCGAACATCACCATCACCGGCGCCCCGTCTCGCATCACCGGGGCATCCACATCGGTCATCTCCGGCCCGAAATCGAAGGTGCCGTTGTCGTTATTCTCGACATGCAACATGGCCATCAATTGAGTTCCGGCAGGCAGCGCCTCCGGAATCGTCACCGCCACGTCGGCATTTTCGCCGGCAGTCACCGAGGCATGCCCCAGCACTTCACCGGCCGTGCCATCAGCAGCGACGGCATGCACGACGATGTAGCCGTCCTGCAGCGCGGTGATGAGCGGGAAGGTCACGGTGGTCTGTCCGTCCACCATCGACATCTGCATCATCGCGTCTTCGGTGACCACGATCATCGTTTCGTCATCCTGCGCCAGGGCCCCCCCGGCCATAAGGGCGGTGAGGGCGGCAGCGCTTGCAAAGGCCTTGATCATCGGAACCTCCATGATGAATCTGAGCGCATAACTCGCCACGGTCAGCTTGGTTCATCAGGGCGCTCGGCATGTTCATCTCCGGCCCCGCGCGGCGATCGGCAGCGCGCTCGCCTTGCTGAGAGCCGCCTCAATATCAGTGAAGGCGCACCCCATCGCCCACACCGAAACCTCTCGCTAATCCCTGCGGTGGCTCCGCGCCGTTTCGCGCACCTTGGCCGACGGCATGACGGTGCGCCTCTGCAGCCGAGCCTGCCTGAACGGACATGCAGCGAGACGCGCACCCGGGCTTGGCACCGCCCGGATCCGCGCCGTTCGGCAGCCGGTGATCTCCCGCAGGAGACCAAGCTCCGTCATCGCGTCCAGCAGGGTCAGCGCGGTGCGGATCGGCACGCCTCTTGTCTGGGCAAGCAGCGCCGAACTCAGCGCAGGCGCGGTGTCGCAGGTCTGGACCGCATCGGACCGCCTCGGCCCTGCTCGGCGAAGCGCTTCGAGACGCTTCCCTCGCCGGGCTCCGGTCGGTCCTGCCCGATGGCGCGACAACGCTCTTCCAGCTTGAACCCAACGATGCCGGCGGGGGCGGTCACATCGCCAATGCCGCTCTCAAACTTGAATGCACAGTCGACAGCGGGGCGCCACGCGCGGTTCAGCCGTTCATCCCGGCCGCATAGGCAGCGCGCGATGGACGATGCAAGTTCACCCGCTTGTCATAGCCGCAATTGCAGTTCGGGCATTTCAGGTTGAAGGCATGCCGCGCGAAGCTCCGGTGCCGCTCGTTGAACAACAGCTCAGAAAGCCTGTGCTCGTGCAGAGAGCCGAGCTTGAAAGTGACGAAGCACATCTGAACCGTCCCGTCTGGTCCGATCCAGAGCATGTCATGGCTGGTGCATGGCAGCCGCATCGCGGATTTGCGGATCAACCAGTCGGGAATCGAGCGGATACCGCGTTCCGTATTGCGGATGAGACCGGGGTCGCGCTGCTTTTCTTCAAGCAGGATCGAGGCGACCTCCTCCAGGATCGGGCGATCCTCCTCTTCGAACCAGAAGCGCTGTTCGCTTTCATGCTCGGGTCTCACGAAATAGGGGAGGGAGTAATGGATAAGATTTATGTAAACCTGCATCTGGTGGTCACGCGCGAACTGCAATGTCCGCCTGACGCTGTCGGGTCGTCCTGTGCTGCGCATCAGCAGCCAATCCAGGCCCATCGGCAATGTGTCGGCCCCATGCCTTGACCGTGTCGCGGCCAGCGACCTGCTCAGGGCCTCGAAGGCTCCGGGCCTCTGGACGTAGGCGTCGTAATCCTCCTCCAGCCCGTAAAAGCCAATCGAGACCCGCTTGAGACCAGCCTCGACAAGCCGATCTATCTTCTTGTCGAGCAGCAGGCCATTTGTCGTGACATACATGTTCAGCCCGTGATGAGCGATCCGCTCGACATACTTGTCGAGGTCGCGATGCAGAAGCGGCTCGCCGCCATAGAGCCGGATGGTCCCGATGCCGAGTTCCTTGCAGTCGTCGATAAGCTTGGCGCCAACCTCCCACGGAAGCTGATGGCTTGGCATGAAGTCCCGGCCGTAGCTGCAGGCTCCGCAGCGCAGGTTGCAGTTCGCAGTCAGGCTGAGGAAGACCTCGTGCGGGGCCGGTCGCACCACCTTATCGGTCACCTGCGCCAGCGAGAAATGTGCGATGCGCATCTGCTCTCTGAGCAGCTTGACCGGGGCGTAAAGTGGTGATCCGCGCAGGGCCTTCTTTACCTGCCTCTCGATCCTGTTGCTGTTGACCATCAAACCGTCCCCCTCGAAAAAACACACCTGTCACGAAGTCACTCTGTCAGGGCGCAGCCCCCCCGGTATGGACGAGGGCAAGCGACCCGCCAGCGCCCGTTCGTAAAGTCTGACAAGATCTCGGCTCCAATCGTCGAGACGGTGATGCTGCTCCACCTTGAGGCGGGCGGCTCGTCCCAGATCGCGACGCTTGCGCGGATCCCCAGCCAGTTCGTACATGGCCGCCGCCAAGGCCGCCGCGTCCTCCATCGCGACGCAGTAGCCGACATGCCGATCGACCAGAGCCTCGGCGGAACCAGCAGGGGTTACGATGACCGGCATCGCATGAGCCATCGCCTCGAGCAGGGCGATGGACAGGCCTTCTTCGCGCGACGCACTCAGATAAACGTCATGCGTGATCATGAGCCGGGAAATATCGCTGCGCGAACCCAGAAAGCGGACCACGGACTCCAGCCCGAGATCGCGGCTGAACGCCCTTAGGCGAGAGGCTTCGCTACCCGCGCCCGCGATCGAAAGGCGAAACGTGATGCCGCGATCCAATAGGTGCCTAGCGGCCAACAAGGCGGTCTCAACACGTTTCTCAGGAGCCAAGCGGCCGACCACGAGGAAGGCCACCGGCTCGGAGGCATCTCGACCGGCGGCGCGGCCCGCCTCGATCATGGCTAGAGGGGGGGCAGGTGGGGCCGGATTGGCAAGCGTGGCGGTCGGCAGAGATCCCAGACGATCACGATTGTCGCGGGCAACGCTGTCGGAGCAGGCCGTCGCGCCCCGGCTGCCGGCCCGGAGCGCCATGCTCTCGGCCAGGTCGCGCAGCCCGTCGACGCCGCGGCGTCCGGGACTTGGCAAGTGCAACCCGCCTATCACTGGGACGCCGGCGATGGCGCCCGCGATTGGGGCCAGTGTGTTCGCGCGTCTCAAATGGGCGTGGACGAGATCGACCTTGGCGGCCCGCAGTTCCCGAGCCAGCCGCCAGATCAGCAGCCCCACCCTGCCCCGCCCAGGAGACAGATGGGCGACGGATACGCCTGCCGCGCGCAAGCGGTCGCAATACCCGGTGCCCGCGGGGGGAGAAAGAACAATTACCCGTAGCTTCAACCCGGCTTGGCGCTGCTGACCGGCGAGCTGGACCAAAAGCTCCTGCGTGCCGCCGCATTTCAGATTCCCGATCACCTGCGCCACATGCAAAGACGTCATGGTCCAAAACACTTTTCCTGCAATCGCAACAAAATCACATATCGGCATTAACGAGAGATCGGAAAAGCGAACCACTCGCCATCAGATCGCTATAGCAACCCGATTCAATTTCACGACCGTCGGCAATTACGAAAATCGTGTCACATTTTCGAACCGAACTCAACCTGTGGGCGGCAATGACAACCGTCATTTTTCCGCGTAAAGACGCAACCGCCGCATTCAGCTCGGCCTCGCTCAGCGCATCGAGCGCGCTGGTGGATTCGTCCATGACCAAGAGATCCGGCTCGCGATACACGGCGCGAGCGATGCCGATGCGCTGGCGCTGACCAACGGAAAGATTGATCCCCCGCTCATGCAACTTGGTGTCGTATCCGTCCTGCAGATCCGCGATGAGTGGTTCGAGTCCCGCAAATGCCCCCGCCCGCCAAATGCGATGCTTCGAATGGTGGTCATCTTGAAATCCGAACTCAATATTCTCCCTGATAGATCCTTGGACCAGTGAGATTTCCTGCGGAACGTAAGCTACGCGTTTTCGCCATTGGCTCCTGTTTCGGTCGTCAATGGACGTGCCATCCACGGAAATACTCCCCGATGCCGGAGTCAGCAGACCAGCCATCAGGTCGAGTATGGTGCTTTTGCCCGCGCCCGTGGCACCGACGATTCCCACGAAGGACCCTGCTGGGACGGTCAGGCTCAGGTTTCGGATCGCGGGCTGTCTAGAGCCAGGGTACCAATAAGAAATCCCTTTCAACTCGAGGGCTCTTTCCAGCCTTGGCGCGGTACCCACATCGGCTGCCCGCGATCCCTCGAACTCTGCTTTGGTAAGGTCAGCCCATAGCGCATCGAGGGACGGCAGATCCGTGCGCAATGCCGTGGCGGCAGCGTAGACGCGCTGCAATGCCGGTATAAGCCGGGCCGCCGCGAAGGCGTAAAGGACAACTAGCGGGAGAGCGCCACTCGAATGTGCTCCTTCACTCAGTGACCAGATCACCAGCAGGATCATCGTGCCGAACGTCAATAACTCAAGGACGGATTTGGGAACATCCCGCAATAGCTCCGCCATCGTCTGTGCCTCGTTCTTGCGCCGGTAGGCCTCCTCGAATTTCGCCCGATAAAATCCCTGCATGCCGTACAGCCAGATTTCCCGAGAACCTGCCAATGCTTCGCCAAGGGTTTTCGCCGCCTGGGCGTTTGCGTGAACCCGCTCGGCACCAAGATGACGGATGCGGGCGCTTACTATGGAAAATACCGCTCCATATCCGCATCCCAGCAGTAGACCCATGGTGATCGCCGCCGCCGGCTCGACCACGATCAGCAAAAGGACGAGGAAGATCGCGGTGCTGCCATTGGCAAAAAGGCGCACGGCGTTCATCATCACCCCGTTCACCACTCTTTCGACCTCAGACTGTATGTTGGAGATGAGACTGGCGGAATGTCGGGTATGAGTTCGGTCCAGGGACTTCTGCATGTACTGCGCAAACAGCCGGGACGCAAAGCTCACGCTTTGACCCCTCGCAAACCTCCTCATGTAGAAAAGACCGAAAATTCGAAGAGATGTAACCACGGAAATGGTTATCAAGGAGCATAGCGCTAGCGCGATCAGGAACTGAGCATCGTCCGAGAACCCGAAAAAATCGTAGACCTTCGCGAAGCTGGGCTTCTCTTCAATCGAACTCGGATCTGCAGCCACCACCAGGAAAGGGATGACAGACATGACCCCGATCATGTCACCGACGCCAATTGCAAGACCAATCGCCAGAGCCATCCACAATCGGCGACGTTCTCGCTGATCGAGCAGCTCTGGTATCTTGCCTAGCAACTTGAACAAACCCGCTCCCATCCGAGGACTAGGAAACCCACACTTTTTTGAGAATGCCGATCGGTGCTCTTACACCTCCAACTGCGTCAATCTCGGGGCACATCGAGCCGAGACGCGTCCGGCGTGCTTTGATGCCACGACCAAGGCCTTTTGGAACGGATGCCGCCTCCATGACATGTGTCGTTCCAGCGGCGGATCGGATGGCGTTGTTTCCCCGGAACCGGCCAAGTCCCGATACAGTGCCGTAACGAATTCGGCGTATCTGGCGTTGGCAAAGGCACTGTAGTGACGCCTGACCAGGCCCAATTCCTCGATAGGGTAGACGCCTTCGAGATCGATCATGCTCATCGCGCTCCCACAGAGCATGCTGTGCGCATGGCCGAACTGGACGGCGAAATATTTGGTGTCTGACGTTCTGTCGAGGACCACCCGAAAGAACGAAGGATCGAAGCTTTTGAGAGGGCGACATTCCTTCATGACATAACCACGGCAAACGCCACGCCCGAATATCAATGCGCGCAATGCGGGGACCGTCCGGTCATCATAAAAGCCGCTTTCCAAAGCGCCCATTATGTTGTCTCGACGAACATAGCTCGCGTTCCATATCTTGTAGTACAGTCGGCCGTTTTCATTGGATTCGGTCGGCCCAGACAGGACCCAACGCGAATGATCCTGACCGCCGATGTGCCGTCGCACGACCTTGTGCAACTTTAAAGAAGCGACATCTATGTCGGAGAGTTCGAGGTTTGCAATCTGCATGCGACCCCCGCGATGGCGTTTTTCAAGCATAGGTCGACAAAGCTGAAGCCGTCAATCTCCAAATTCTGCTATCCGTATCCTGCTTTATTAACGAACCTTAAGCACCTTCGCGCTTCGACTTCCGCTGTCGCCGAAATCCATGGACAAAACAATATTGTCCGCCCCTGCTCTCACTTCCAAGTACCTGCGTTAATAGTACTCTCGTATTAATACGACCGTATTTCAGGATGGCCGGTGAATGGTGTCGGAATGGATCCACGTTTTTTGGTAGCTGCGTTTGCAGGTTCCGGAATCAGGAACCAGTCCGACGGATACAGTTGCCAGTGCTTTCCCGCGGCGGCGGGGCTCATACCGGTCCGGATTTATTGGGAGACGGGCCTGCGGGCGCATTCCTCGGGTTACAACTCGAGGCTTCGGTGCCAAGATCGGCCTCGCCTGGCGACGCGGCCAGGCGAGGGAGGAAAGAACATGAAATTCACCATTTTCGATCCACTGAATCGTTCACAGCGCTTCGACGCGGCCGATGACAAGGGCGTCAACACGTCCGGCGCCCCGACGATCGGCGACGTGATCGCCGCCCGCATGGGGCGGCGGGACCTGATGAAGGGCGCGTTGGGGTTCACCGCCATCGCCGCCACGGTTAGCCCGATGGCGCTGGCCGCCAGCCGCGCCTACGCGCAGACCGGCGAGGGCAGCTTCGATTTCACCGAGATCGAAGCCGGCGTCAGCGAGGACATGGTCGTGGCCGAGGGCTACGACGCCGACGTGCTGATCCGTTGGGGCGATCCGGTCCTGCCCGGCGCGCCCGAATTCGACGTCGACAACCAGACCGCCGAGGCGCAGAACCAGCAGTTCGGCTACAACTCGGACTTCATCGGGACGGTGCCGCATCCCGATGCCCCCGACGATCCGGACCGGCTGCTGCTCGTGAACCACCACGAATACACCAACGAGGAGCTGATGTTCCCGGGCCTTGGCATCCAGGACGACGCCGAGTTCGCGCAGATGACCGAGGAGCTGGTCAATATCGAGAAGGCCGCGCATGGCGGCAGCGTCATCGAAATCCGGCGCGGCGAAGACGGCAAGTGGTCGGTGGTACGCGATTCGAGCTACAACCGCCGGATCACCGCCGAAACGCCGATGAAGATCTCCGGCCCCGCCGCCGGTCACGCGAAGATGCAGACCGGGGCCGACCCGGCCGGGACCGAGGTGCTGGGTACCTTTAACAACTGCGCCGGCGGCATCACGCCCTGGGGCACCTGGCTGATGGCCGAGGAGAACTTCAACGGCTACTTCTGGAGCGACGCCCAGGAGCCGCCCGCGACCGAAACCTCGGACGATCCGGCAACGATCCTCAACGCCCGCTACGGCGTGCCGGGCAAATGGTATGCCTGGGGCAAGTTCGACGACCGCTTCAATATCGACAAGGAGCCGAACGAGCCCAACCGCCACGGCTGGATCGTCGAGGTGAACCCGGCCGACCCGAACTCGACCCCGGTCAAGCGCACGGCGCTGGGGCGCATGAAGCACGAGGGCGCCATGCCGGCGGTCAATGGCGATGGCCGGGTCGCGCTGTTCATGGGTGACGACGAGCGGTTCGACTACGTCTATCGCTTCGTGACCGAGGCCGCGCATGACCCCGAGAACCCGGACCCCGACATCCTCGATCGCGGCACGCTCTCGGTCGCGCGCTTCGACGCGGACGGCACCGTGACCTGGCTGCCGCTGATCCATGGCGAGGGACCGCTGACCGCCGAGAACGGCTTCGCCGACCAAGGCGACGTGCTGATCCAGACCCGGCGGGCCGCGGACTTCCTCGAGGCGACGCCGATGGACCGTCCCGAGGACGTCGAGCCGAACGAGCAGACCGGCAAGATCTACGTGATGCTGACCAACAACACGCGCCGCAAGCCGGGCGACGAGAACGCGGCCAACCCGCGCGCCGAGAACGCCTTCGGCCACATCATCGAGATCACCGCGCCGGAGGGCGATTTCGCGGCGGACACCATGCCGTGGGAGATCCTCGTCAAATGCGGCGACCCCTCGGTCGAGGAGGTGGGCGCGACCTTCTCGCCGGCGACGAGCGAACATGGCTGGTTCGGCATGCCCGACAACTGCGCGGTCGACGCGGCGGGCCGGCTCTGGATCGCGACCGACGGCAACTCGGCCGAGGACACCGGGCGCGCCGACGGCCTCTGGGCGATGGAAACCGAGGGCGAAATGCGGGGCACGTCGAAGCACTTCTTCCGCGTGCCGGTAGGAGCGGAGATGTGCGGCCCGTGGTTCGTCAACGACGACCAGTCCCTGTTCCTCGCGGTCCAGCATCCGGGCGACGGCTCGACCTTCGACAGCCCCTCGACCCGCTGGCCCGACTTCACGGATGGCATGCCACCCCGGCCCGCCGTGGTCGTGATCCAGAAGCAGGGTGGCGGCCGGATCGGGTAAGGCCCGGGCGACTGGCACTCGCCTACCCTCCATTACAAGCAGGTGCGCCGCCCGAGGCGCACCTCCCCACACGCCGGCAGGGAGATGACACCGATAGGCCTTCGGGTTCGATTGGCCACGGGTTCAGCGCTGCCGAATTAGCTCGCCACTGAAGGTGGCTGACCTCGTGCACCGGTGATTGCCGTCAAGACGCCCCGCGACGAAGGTCGGCTTCGGCACTGATCGGCCCGTTCGCGGGTATCACGCGCCGAAACCCGCCCACCACAGATACAGCGGCAGACCGACCGTGATGTTGAAGGGAAACGTCACGCCCAAGGAAAGCGTGAGGTAGATGCCGGACTCGGCCTTGGGCAGCGCGATGCGCATCGCGGCAGGAACCGCGATGTAGGAGGCGGAAGCAGCCAGGACCATCAGCAGGAACAGGCTTCCGGTCTGCAACCCGATCATCGATCCGGCGGCCCAGCCCAGCAGCGCGCCGGTGATCGGCATGACCAGACCGAAGGAGAACAGCCCCGGGTTCAGCATGTGCCGGTTGGCCGAGAGACTCCGGCCGGCGGAGATCCCCATGTCGAGCAGGAACAGGCAGAGGATGCCGACGAAGGGCGTGACGACGAAGGGGGCGATCATCTGCATGCCCTTGTCCTGCGTGACGGCGCCGATCACGAAGGCGCCGGTGAGCAGCAGCACCGAACCATTGGCGAGAAGTTCGCGGGCCGGAACGCTGCCGGTTGCTTCCCGCTCGCCGGAATACCGGTGCGCGATCCACAGCGCCGAGATGATCGCCGGCACCTCCATGCTGGCGGCGACCGCCACCATGTAGCCGTCGAACGCGACGCCGGACAGTTCGAGCAGGCTGGTGGCGGCGACGAAGGTGACGATCGAGATCGATCCGTAATGTCCGGCCACCGCGGCGGCGTTCATCGCGTCCAACCGGGCCATCACCCGAAGCAGCATAAAGGCCAGGAAGGGGATCAGGAAGGACAGGAGCAGACCGGCCAGGATGGCGACCAGCAACTCGCTGCGCAGACCATGCTCCGCCAAGCTATGGCCGCCTTTGAAGCCGATCGCCAGGAGCAGGTAGAGCGACATGAACTTCGCCGCCCCTTCGGGAATGGACAGGTCGCTGCGCACGAAGGCGGCCATCAGGCCGAGCACGAAGAACAGGATGGTGGGCACCATGAGGTTGCCCGTGAGGGTGTCGAGAACGGCAGACACGGCGAACTCCTTTCGGTTTCGCCCCCATTGCCGCAGAAACCCCCATAGCTTATATACATTCTATCAGCACCATCCATAGCTTGGAGCTATGTATGCGACCGACACTTCGCCAGCTGGAATACATCGTCGCGGTACATCAGCTCGGCAGCTTCAGCTTGGCCGCGGATACGCTGCATGTCAGCCAGCCGAGCCTCTCCAGCCAGATCGCAGCGGTAGAGACCGATCTCGGCGTGCGGCTGTTCAAGCGAGGGCGCGGCGGAACGCAGGCGACGGCAAAGGGGCTCGAATGCGTCCACCGGGCGCGACGCATCCTGGCGGAGGTCGAGAACCTGCGCAGCGTCATGACCTCCACGCTGCCCTTCGGTGGGCGGTTGCGGCTCGGCGTCCTGCCGTCGATCGGGCCTTACCTGCTGCCGCAGGTGATGCACTCGCTGCATCGCGACCAGCCCGAACTGCGCGTCATCGTGCGCGAGGAGAACACCCTGAGCCTCGACGAAGGCATCCGCAACGGGCGCTTCGATGCCATCATCTCGACGCCCGAGGACCACCCGAACACCCGGCAGCATCCGCTGTTCACCGAAACCCTCTGGGTGGCCGTGACCCCGGATCATCCCATCGCCGCGCTCGATCGTGTCGGTGGCGCCGATCTGACAGGCCAGCGCCTCCTGACGCTGGATACGGGACACCGGCTGGCCCGGATCGTCTACGGCCTCGCAGGCCTCAGCGGGGGCATCGTGTCGGACGATTACGAAGGCACGAGCCTCGACTCCATCATGCTGATGGCTGCGACCGGCGCCGGTGTCGCGGTGCTCCCCGATTTGTTCGCCCGGCGCCAGGCGATCCACCGGAAGGAAGTCGTCGTCAGGCCGCTGGTCATGCCGGACGCGAACCGGGGCATCAGCCTCTTGTTCTCGGCGGATCAGCCCACCGACAAAAGCCGCGACCACCTGATCGGCGCCATACGAGACGCGGCGAGGTTGCTCGACCTGGCCGTATCCGAACCGTCGTGAATTGCATGTTCGGCCCGCCTCATAGCCGACATTCCGCCCGGGCGCAGCGATTGGCCGCCTACCACCTTTCTTCTGAGAAACCATTTTCCGGATCCGGGCACCATCGATAGCGCCACGGAGCGACAGGAATGCAGATGAACGATCGCGCCCGCGCCGCTGCGGGTGTCGTCGAAGGCCCGGTGCAGCGGCATTTCCTTGATGGGCCGATGACCGACATGGGCCATGGCCGCATCGACGCGGCTCGGCCGGGCCGGATCGAGAGCGCGGGACGACGATTCGGTATGCAACACGAAGAGCTGGGCCCGTCCGGGGGTCGAGAAGCTGGAGAAGTGGCTGCGAGCGCCCTGCCCTGCGACCTCATAGGGTCGCGGTACGAGTATCGCGCGCTCCGACCGCCTTCCCTTCAGGCAGCGGGCCACTAAGCTCTTTCGGACGAGCGGGCAGCGTCTAACTGACCTTGGAGAGACCGATATGCGCTTTTGGACCATGATCGGCCTGATCCTCGTCCTGTCCGTCGTCGGGCTCACTTACGAAATCGCCGCCGGTCGTGTCCTTGCCCCGTTCTTCGGAACCTCCCTGGTGACATGGACGACCGTCATCGCCACGGTGCTCGCCGGGTTCTCGGTCGGCAACGCCATCGGGGGGTTCGCCGCGGAGCGCCCGCGCCGGGTCGCCATTCGGCACGTCCGAAGGGCGCTGCTCGCCACGGCCGTGCTGATGGCGCTTTCGCCGACCGTGCTCGCCGCGCTCTATGCCATGGGGGCGCGCGGGACCGGAGGCATGCTGTTCACCGTCTGGGTCGCGTTCTTTCCCGCCTCGGTGCTCGTCAGCTTTCCATCCCCCTTCCTCGCGAAGATGGCCGTCGAGGCCCGGCCCGGGCGGGAAGGCTCGTCTCTGGGCCTCGTGCTGGCGGCAGGCTCGATCGGTGCCATCGCGGGCGCCCTGCTGGCCGGCTTCGTCACCCTGCCGCATTTCGGTTCGGCGGCCACCTTCGCCGCTTGCGGCGCCGTGGCCCTGCTCTGCGTTCCCTTCGTGCGCGGCGGGGCATCCGGCGCCAAGGACGGCGCCGTCGCGACGACCCCGGCCCCGCCCGAGCCGGTCACGCCGGTCTCCATGGCGCTCGCCGCCCTCCTCATGGCCGCGGGCCTGATGAGCGGCCCCGTCTGCCAGTACGAATCCGGCCTGTCCTGCATCGACATCCTGCGCCGCGGCGACACGGTCTATCTTCAGGCCGACCGCACGTCGCAGGCGGCGGAAAGAAGCGTAGGCACCCAAGGCTCGCCGGAACTGGTGCTGTCCTACGCGCAATGGCTCTGGGCCCGCATGGACCGCGATCTCGGTTCGGAACCTGCGGTGCTCTTCATCGGCGGCGGCGGCTATACGCTGCCCACCAAGTTGCTGGCCGCGCGACCGGCGGCCCGGGCCGTCGCGGTGGAAATCGACCCGCTCGTCACCTCCGTCGTCAAGGCGCATCTTCCGGCGGCCGGCAGGATGATCGCGCGGACGGGCTTCGACGCGACCCGCGCGGGCTCTGGCGGCGCGGCGGTTGAAGGCAGGCTCGGCATCGTGCACGAGGATGGCCGTGTCTACATCAACGAGGCGGACCGACGCTTTGACGCCGCCGTCATGGACGCATTCTCCTCTGAGTCGGTGCCCGCTCATCTCGCGACGGTCGAGACCTATGAGCGTCTGCGAGGAATCGTCGAAGGCCCCGTCTACGTGAACCTCATCGATGCGCCCGACGGCCCGCTCGTGCGGGGACTGCACGCGATCCTGAAAGACCTTTATCCCCATGTCGAAGCCGTTCAGGGTCCGGTGAGCTCACGTGGACGGGCCAACCTCGTGCTCGCCGCGTCGGCGGCACCCCTCGCACCGTTGCCGGCAGTGCCTGAGGGCTATGAGACGGTCTCCATATCGCCTGCTCGCGCCTTTACCGACGACCGGGGATGGGTCGGCCATCGCTAGGCCGTCAGCGTCGGAACGCGCCTTTCCAGTTTGCTTACTTCCCGCAACTCCGAACGCCGCCTTCGCCTGTCAGAAATGCCGCCATCAAAGCTGGATCGCCGAAATCGGGAAACCTCCTGCGCGCGATATACGCCGATCCAAGCCATAGCAGCCCTCCTGAAATAGACCGGTCCGGTCCGGTGGAGATCCTGCTTCAACGCGGTCGCAACCGTGACATGCCCGGAATGCAGGTGGCTTGATCCAGAACCGACCTCCTTGCGGCACTTGGACCAACTCGATGCTTCGGGTGGGCCAAGTCCGTTCACAGGGCGCGACGTCCATGCAGGAACTGCCGGATCGAACGACGAAGGCGCCGCAAGCCGCCCTCTTCATGGGCAACGTTCATCCAAACGGCATCCTCATGCCCTCTCACCGCATCCATCCGTCGCCCCACCCGTTCGCATGGTCGTGACCACCCGGACGCTTCAAGGGGATTGCAATGCGCATCGGACTCGCCATATCACCATCCATATGGATGGTATAGGGATGGCTGATGGCCAAGCGCGAGAAAACGGCGGAGACCGAAAAGATCACCATCAATCTCGGCCCGGTCGATCTGGGTCGGATCGATCTGCTGGTGCAGGAGGGCTTCTTCAGCAACCGGACCGACTTCATCCGCACCGCGATCCGCACCCAGCTTGCGGCGCAGGCGGGGGAGATCGACCGGTCGGTGGCGCGGCACCGGCTCGAAGTGGGGCTCTACGACTTCCTCCGCGCCGATCTCGAGGAGCTGCGCGACAGGGGCGAGGTGCTGCATGTCCGCGTCGTCGGCCTTGCCCGCTTCGCCCCCGACATCGACCCCGAGCTGGCGCGGCAGACCATCGCCTCGCTGACCGTTCTGGGCGCGCTCCAGGCGAGCCCGGCCCTCAAATCCGCCTTGGCGGACCGGATCAAGTGACGCCCCGAGGGGCTGCGAAAGGACGAGCGAGATGAGTATCGACATGACCGCCGCGATGCGGCGGGCGCTGGCCGCCGTGCGGGCGCAGGACCCGATGGGCGCCACCCGCGAGATCCAGGCCGCGCTTGGTGGCGGCGCGCGGCCCGACCGCCAAGAGCCCGCGGCGACGACCCCGCCCCCCGCCCTGCCCCGCGCCTCGAAATGGCGCCGCGATCCACAGGTCGAGGATGCCGAGATCCTCGACGAGGAGTCCGGCCAAGGCAGCGACGCCGCTGACACCGCCGAGTCCCCCTCCCTGTTCGAGCGCCTGAAGGCGCAGATGGCCGGCTGCGTCGATTGCGGCCCCACGACCAATCCGCTGTCCGGGGCATTGCCCAACGCGCTGGCGGGCGCCCTCGCCGGGCTGCCGGGGCAGATGCGGCCTGCCGGGCGCGGCGTCGTGCCGGGCGACGCCACCGTGCCCGAGATGCCCGAGGGGGCGCAATTCCTGTCGCGCAGCCATTCCGGCCCCGAGGGCGCGCGCAACTACCGGCTCTACGTTCCCTCCTGCGGCGCCGCGCGGGTGCAGGGCCTCTTGGTGATGCTGCATGGCTGCACCCAGACGCCCGAGGATTTCGCGCGCGGCACCGGGATGAACGCCGCTGCCGAGGCCGCCGATCTCGCGGTGGCCTGGCCCGAACAGACCCGCGACCACAACATGATGTCGTGCTGGAACTGGTTCGAGGCCGGGCACCAGCAGGCCGCGCGGGGCGAGCCGGCGATCCTGGCCGGCCTGGCCTCGGCGCTCTGCGCCGAGTTCGGTGTCGGGCGCGAGCGCTGCTTCGTGGCGGGGCTGTCGGCGGGCGGCGCGATGGCGGCGATCCTGGGCGAGACGCATCCCGACATCTTCGGCGCGATCGGGGTGCATTCGGGCCTGCCGGCGGGTGCCGCGCAGGACATGGTCTCGGCGTTTTCCGCGATGCGGGGCCAGGGCGCCGGTCGCGCCGCCGCCGCCACCGGCCCGCGGCTGATCGTCATCCACGGCGATTCCGACCGCACGGTCGATATCTCCAACGCCGAAAGGATCCTGGGCTCGCAAGGCGAGGACGCAGCCCCAGCCGAGGACGAGGCGGCCCGGCCCTATCGCCGCAGGCTTCATAGGGACGCGCAAGGCCGGGTCCGCGCCGAAAGCTGGATCGTGTCTGGCGCGGGCCACGCATGGTCCGGCGGCCGCCCTGAGGGCAGCTATACCGACCCGGCAGGACCCGACGCCTCGAAGGGCATGATCCGGTTCTTCCTGCAGGACGGCTGAGCGCGAGACACCGGCGACCGGGGGATATTGTCGCGAAATGTATCCCCCGCCCGCCTTGCGATACATGGCGACAAAGCCCGCGTGGCGCCGATCCGCCATGGCTGGCAGGACGGTTCTCGACGAAGGCCCGGGCATCGCAGCCCGGACCAGACCCGAGGACCGATCGCCATGACACCCAAGACCCTGCTTCCCGCCGCCTTTCTCGTGACCGCGCTGCTCGGCGCCGGCGCCGCCATCGCCACGGCCCAGAGCCAGCCCGTCGCGGAAACCCCCGAAAGCGCCACGACCCAAGCCCCGGAACGGCCCGGCGTCATCGAGCGCATCCGCGCCGGCTTCGGCGGCAAGGGCGGGCATCGCCATCATGGCCGTCGCGGCGGCCCGGTGATGCTGCAGCAGATCATCGAACAGGCCGACACGAACGAGGATGGGGCGCTGACCCGGGCCGAGATCGACGCCTTCCGCACCGCGCAGGTCGAAAGCGCGGACGCCTCCGGCGACGGCGCGCTGGAGATCGCCGAGTTCGAAACGCTCTACAACGCCTTCACGCGCGAGCGGATGGTCGATGCGTTCCAGGCGCTCGACGCCGATGGCGACGGCCAGATCTCCGAGGCGGAGATGGAGAGCCGGATCGACCGCCTCGTCTCGCGGCTGGACCGCGATGGTGACGGCGCGATCGGCCCGGCCGATCGCGGCCGCCGCTGAGCTGGTAGGGGGCCGCAGCACCCGTGAAGGGGTCGAGGATCATGACCGGAGCACGCCGCCTGTTTCGCTTCCTGTCGCGCCGGCATCCGGTCGCGGCCCTGCTGCTGGCCCTCGCGGTCGTGGCGGGGCTCGGCTTCGGGTGGCAGGTCGGCACCGCCACCACCCGGCTTTTCGCCCCGACCCATGCCGAACGGCCGATCGAGCCGTGGATGACGCCGCGCTATGTCGCCCGCAGCTGGGGCCTGCCGCCGTCTTTCGTCTATAGCCTCCTGCCCGTCGACCCGCGGCCCCATGAAGGCCCGACGACCCTCTTGGACGTGCTCGGAGACGGGCCCGAGCTGGAGCGGTTCCGGCATCGGATCGAGGCTGCCCGCGCCGAGATGGAGGGTGCCCAGCAATGACCGATACCCTGCTCGCCTTGGTGCCGGTCTATGGCAACTGGCTGGTCATGGTCTCGGTGGCGCTGTCCTGCCTGGCGCTGCCGATCCCGTCGTCGATGCTGGTGATGGCCGCCGGCGGCTTCGCGGCGGCCGGCGATCTGGTCTACTGGCAGCTGCTGGCGGCGGCGCTGGCGGGCTTCGTGGCGGGCGACCAGATCGCCTATCACCTCGCCCGCGCGGGTGGCGCGCCGCTGATCGCGCGGCTCGGGCGCCGACCCGGCCCCGCCGCCGTGCTGAGCGGCGCGCAGGACCTGCTGGACCGGCGCGGCCTGCTGGCGGTGTTTCTCAGCCGCACCGTGCTGAGCCCGCTCGGCCCCTATGTCGGCTACCTCTCCGGCGCGCTCGGGCTCGACCGGTCGCGCTTCAGCGCGGCGGCGGCGGCGGGCGCGGTGACATGGTGCCTGGCCTATAGCTGGCTCGGCTACGCCTTCGCCGAGAGGATCGCAGAGATCGCGGCGCTGATCGCCAATTCGGTCGGGCTGATCCTCGCCTTGGCCGCCACCTGCGGCCTGACATGGTGGCTGCGGCGCGGCTGGCGGGCGCAGCACCAGGCCGCCTGACCCCGCCGCATGGCGCGGGCCTATCGCGCCGCGTGCCGCCGCGCCGCCTCCGGCCCCGCGATCTCCAGCACCAGCTTGCGGCGCAGCGTTTCGGCGAAGGTCGCGCGGCTTTCGGCGGTGACCATGAAGGCGCCGGGCCCGCCGATGATCCGGCGGGCATATTCCGCCTCGAGATCGGCTCCGGCCCGGCGCCCGTCCTCGGGTCGCAGGATCGGCAGCGCGTTGATCGTGATCCCCGCCGCCAGCACCTCGTCGCGCGCAGCCGCGATCGAGGGCCCCGAGGAATTGCCGATGCTGTCGCCCGAAAAGTCGATCACCGCGCGCGGCGCGTCGATGTCATTGCTCTCGATCAGCCGCTTGCCTTCGAGCAGCGCGCCGCCGATCGCGTTGCGCCCCACGGCGCGCCGCGGCGGCCCGAGCAGCGCGTCGGCGAAACCGCGCGCCGCCTCCGGCCCGTCGATGATCGTCCAGTCCGCCATCACCGCCGTGTTCGTCGCCCATTCCACATAGGTGACGGCAATGGTGCCGTAGGTGCTGTCCTCGATCGCCGCGACGACCCGCGGATCGGTGAGCGCCATGGCATAGCCCTGCCGCTGGAACGCCAGCTCCTCGGCGTCGATCGACCCCGAGGCATCGGCCAGCAGCACCAGCTCCAGCCCGGTCTCGCGCCGCTCCTGCGCGAGCGCCGGCCCCGCGAGGACCAGCAAGGCGATGAGAACCCACCGTTTCATGCGCTCCAGCCTAGCGCGATTCCGGCCCAACCGGCGTGCAAATCTCCCAGTGGGCCCCGAACGAGCGGTGCCTTGCCCATTCGCGCGCCGGCTCGGGGGATCGCCGTTCCTATGGGCGGGCATCGCGCGGAACGCCCGGACCAGCCGGACAGGCCCGAAAAGACGGGTTTCCCTTTCGCGCCGCCTCACCTCCCGCCCGCGCCATGACCGCGTTAAGTGACGACAAACCCAGCGCGAGGCTCCGAGATGAAGACCGCATTCACCACCCTGTTCGCCGCCGGACTGGCCGCCGCGCCGGTACTGGCACAGGATACCGAGATCGAGATCGGCTACATGCCGATCCTGCCGGTGTCGCAGCTCTTCGTGGCGCTGGAGAACGGCGCGCTCGACGAGGCCGGGATCGACGCCGATCTGGTCGAGTTCCAGAACGGTCCGGCCATGGTGCAGGCGCTGCTGGCCGGTCAGCTCGACGTCGCCTATCTCGGCATCGGCCCGGCCATGGTGGCGCGCGGGCGCGGCGCCGACATCAAGGTCGTGGCCTCCAACATCGTCGAGCAGATCTCGCTCGTCGCGCTGCCGCCGCTGGCGGCGGATTTCGAGGGCGCCGACGCCGCCACCGCCTTCGCGGCCTTCGCCGCGCGAGAGGGCCGCAAACCGGTGATCTCGACCTTCCCCACCGGCTCGGTGCCGGAAACCGTGCTGCAATACTGGATGCGCGAGGAGGCCGGCATCGATCCCGAGCTGATCGAGATCATCCATCAGGGCACGGCGCAGGTGCAGCAGGCGCTGCTGACCGGCGCGGTCGATGGCGCCGCGATCCTCGAACCGGTCGTCTCGACCACGCTGGCCCGGATCGAGGGCGCCGAGGTGGTGGCCGCGGGGGCGGAGATGTTCCCCGATCAGCCCGGCGCGGTGCTCGCGGTCCGCGAGGGGCTTCTGGAGCGGTCGCCCGAAACCGTCGAGGCGCTGGTCGCGGCCCATATTTCCGCGACCGATCTGCTCGCCAGCGACGCCGCCACCGCCGCGCCGATGGTCGCCAAGCATGTCGGCGGCGGCCGTCTCGACCCGGCGGTGGTGGAGGCCGCGATCGCGCGGTCCGCGGCGCAGTTCGTCGCCGATCCGAACCGCATCACCGAGGGCACCCGCGCCATGCACGACTTCCAGATCGAGCTGGGCACGCTGGCGCAGCCGGTCGATCTCGACGCGCTGTTCGACCTCGACGTCTTCGAGCGCGCAGCCGTACGATGAGCGCCGCCGCACCGCGCGGGATCCGGCGGGCCGCGTTCGGCGCCGCCGGTCTCGTGGCCTTCATCGCGCTGTGGAAGGCCGCCGGGAGCTTCGGCTGGACCACGCCCGGCACCATGCCCGACCCGTTCCTGGTGCCGGCCGCGATCCGCGACGAGATCGTCTCGGGCCGACTGCTGCCGGCCATCGGCTCCTCGCTCGTGCACTACGTCTGGGGGCTCGGCCTTGGCTCGCTGCTGGGCATCGCGGTGGGTCTCGCCACCGCGACGCTGCCGCGGCTCGACGCGGCGCATGCCTGGCTGGCGCGGATCCTGCGGCCGATCCCGCCGCTGGCCTGGGTGGTCTTCGCCATCGCCTGGTTCAAGGTGAGCCATGCGGGCGCGGCCTTCGTGATCTCGATCGGCGTGTTCTGGGTGAATTACTTCGCCACCTACGCGGCCGTGCGCAACGTCGATCCGCGCTACCACGAGCTGGCCCGCGCCTTCGGGCAGGGCGCCTATTTCAAGCGGCACCGCTCGGTGACCCTGCCCGCCGCCTCTCCCGGCATCCTGTCGGGGCTGCGCACCGGCGTCGGCCAGGCCTGGATGACGCTGATCGCGGCCGAGCTTCTGGGCGTGCCCGGCATGGGCCAGGAGATGAACGCCGCCGCCGGCGTCGGCGCCTACGAGGCGGTGGTCGTCTACATGCTGGCGATCTCGGTGGTCTACACCCTGTCCGACGCGCTGTTCTCGCTGATCGAGGGGAGGCTTCTCGCATGGCGCCCGTCCTGACCGCGCGCGGGCTGAGCCTGCGCTTTCCCGGGGCCGAGCGCCCGACGCTTCAGGAGTTCGACCTCGACATCGAGGCGGGCGGCTTCGTGGCGTTGGTCGGCGGCTCGGGCGTCGGCAAGTCGACGCTGCTGCGCGCCATCGCCGGGCTGCTGCCGCCCGATGCCGGCACCATCGATCTCACCAGCCCGGTGCGGCCGGGCCAGCGCCGCCGCGCCATCGTGTTCCAGGACGGCCGCCTGCTGCCCTGGCGCACGCTCAGGCGCAACGTCGAGTACGGTCTCGAAGGTCTGTCGCTCAGCGCCGGCGAGCGGCGCGAACGGGTCGACGAGGTGTTGCGCCTGACCCGGATGGAGCATCTCGCCGATCGCTACCCGCACCAGCTCTCCGGCGGGCAGGTCCAGCGCGGCGGCATCGCCCGGGCACTGGTGGTGCGGCCCGACGTGCTGCTGATGGACGAGCCCTTCTCGGCGGTCGACGCGCTGACGCGCGGCGCGCTGCAGGACGAGCTGCTCAGGATCTGGTCGGCCTCGGGCGCGGCGATCCTCTTCGTGACGCATGACATCGCCGAGGCGGCGCTGCTCAGCGAACGCGTCATCGTGCTCTCGGGCCAGCCCGCCCGCATCGGCCTCGACCGCCGCGTCGCGCTGCCGCTCGAGGGCCGCCGCGAGGATCCGGGCTTCGCCCCGCTCGTCACCGACATTCAGGAGGCCCTGTGACATGGCCCTGCGACTGCTGATCCACGCGCCGACCGCGGCGGCCCTCGCCCGGGCCCGCTCCAACGCCCGCAACCTGCTGCGCGCCGACCCCACGGCCGAGGTCGAGATCGTCGTCAATGCCGGCGCCGTGGCCACCGCGATCGAAACCGGCGAGGTCGAGCCGCCGCTGCTCCTTTGCGGCAACTCGCTCGCCGCGCAGGGCCTCGCCGCGCCCGAGACGGCGCGCGTGGTGCCCGCCGCCGTGCTGCATATCGCGACGCGCCAGAACGAAGGCTGGGCCTATATGCGGGCCTGATTATGGCCACCGCATCGAAACGGGGGAAATCCGCGCCGATCCGCGCTACTATGGCGGCACCAGCCGTCGAGAAGGATCGTCGAGATGGACATCAACAAGGGCCCGGCCAAGCCGGGCATGTATCTGCTCTGGGGCGCGGCGGCTCTGGTCGCGCTCGTCGTGGCCTGGATGCTGGGCGAGGCGATGATCGACCGGATCGCGCCCTCGGCCGAGCCCGAAACCCTGTCGGCGCCGGTCGAATAGGACCCGGGCCCCGATCCGCGCCCGGCCTAGATCAGGCCGAGACGCGAGGCCATGACCGCGGCCTGGGTGCCGTTCGCGGCGCCGAGCTTGTCGCGGGCATTTCTCAGCCGTTGCTTGATCGCGCCTTCGCTGACCCCGAAGGCGTGGGCGATCTCCTTGATCTTCGTGCCGTCGCGGACCGCCTCCAGTACCGCCAGTTCGGCCCGGGTCAGCGCGCCGGCGCGTCCCGGCCCGCCATGCAGCGCCGCCACGCGCTCGGCCAGATCCGCCAGCTCCGCGTCGTCATATTCGCGGTCCGGCCGGTAGAACAGCCCGTAGCTGCGCCGCCCGTCGCTCTCGCTGAAGGCGACGACGGCGCCGTAACGCAGGCCGAAGGCCCGGGACTGCCGGATGATCTCCTGCGGGTCCGTATCGGCCAGCGCGCTCCAGCGCACCGCGCCGACATGGTCGCAGGACCAGCGCAACGCCGGGTCGTCGAAAAGGAACCGGCGTCTGGAATAGAGATCGACCCATTCGCGCGGCAGCGCATTGAGCTCGGTGGCCGGAAACGCGAAGCGCACCCTGAGGGCGACATAGAAGCCGCTCGGCGCGAGTCGCGCGAAATCCTCGGATGCGTCCTTCGATATCAATGTCTTGGCCTGTCGGTTGCGCGGCTTCCATCGAAGCCATTGCGGTTCGCCGATGATGCGATCATGCAGCCGTTTACCCCGGCAGGGCAAACCTTTCGGCGCTGGAACCCTTGTGATATCCCCCGAAAACACCGAAAGACAAGTGCATGCAGACCGCAACGATCGTCATCGGCACCCTGAGCCGCCTCAAGCAGATCGCAACGGCGGGCTTCGCGGTCGGTCTGCATCTCCGGTTCACCTCCGCCGCCTACATGTTCGAATGCTACCCGCCGGAGTTTCGCGAACTCTACGCGCGCCAGGGCTGGCTGATGCGCGATCCGACCGTCCGCTGGTCGATGCAGGAACAGGGCGTCAGGCGCTGGCCCGAATTCGAGGCGACCGACGACACCGGGCTCTTCGCGCTGGCCCGCGAATACGGCCTCACCTTCGGCCACAGCCACTCGATCCATGAGGGCGGGAATTTCTCGCTTGGCGGCTTCTCCCGGTCGGATCGCGACTTCACCGATGCGGAGATCGAGGAGGTGGGGCAGCTGCTGCGCCGCCTGCACGACGTGACACGGCCCCGCGCGCCGCTCGGAGCCGAGGCCCATGACCGGATTCGCGACATGGCGATCGTCGTGACCGAGCAGCTCGACCAGCCCGGCTGAACCGGCCCGTCGCGGCCCGCGCTCAGAGCAGCCCGTAATTGATCGCGGCGGCGGCATCGAGCAGCGGCCGCTGCAGCGCCGGGTCCTCCAGCGCCCGGTGGAATTGCGGCCGCTCCGGCAGCGCCGAGGCGGCCCGCTCGTAGAGCGCCACCGCCTCGGCGTCACCGGCCATGGAGGAGCGGTAGATCACCCCGTCGATCATCGGATAGGCCTCGTAGACCGCCGCGCTCCAGCGCCGGGCCCGGGCCCGCGCACCGGTGGCGATCGCCGCCGAGGCCCCGGCCCGCGTCGGCCAGCGCCCGGCGAGATCGAGCAGCCGCAGCGGCCGCCTGGTGGCGAAGACGCAGAACCACGGCGCGCCATGGCTGCGATTGATGATCCGCTTGGTCTGAAACACCTCGGCCACGCAGGTCGCGAGCGCCCCCGCGCCACCCGGCCCCGCCGCGTAGAGCACGCCGCGGGCCTGCTCCGCGCCGCCGCCATCCGGCCCCGGCAGGTGATGGTCGAACCGCGCGTCGGTCGGGCCCCAATGGCGAAAGCTGTTCCACTCCACCGGATGCGCGCCGCCGCGCATGAAGATCCGCCCCAGCGGCGCGGCGCGCGGCAGTTCGCGGATCTCTGGGCCCAGGGCTTCGAGCGCCGCCCGCTCCGGCGGCTCGGGGAATTTCGGCATCAGATCCCGGCCGCCAGCGCCCGCACCGCGCCGGGATCGCGCCCCTGCGCGAGCCAGTCCACGGGCCGCATCGCCGTGCCATCCTCATCCTCGAGATCCGGCTGCGGCGTGGTCAGAAAGCTCTCCAGCTCGACCGGGTGGATGTCCTCTCGGACGACTGGGAGCACCTGCGCGAGGCCCGGCAGCTCCGCATCGCCGAGGAACTGGAACGCCGGGACCATCCAGCCCCGCCCGCCCGGCTGGCGCAGCGCGTAGAGCGTCCGCGCCTTGATCCGCTGCCGCAACCGGCTGTCATTGACCCCGAGCCGCGCCGCCGCCGCCTTGAGCGGGATCGCCCCGGCCTGGATCGCGGCCAGCCGCACCGCCACCCCCATGACGGGGCCGAGATCCGGCTCGCCGGCGCCACGCCCGACGCCCACCGAGGCCAGCGCCGCCTCCTCGGCGGCGGTCAGCGGCTCGGGCCGAGACAGCGCCCTGAGCTGGCGCGCGTGATCGGCGAGATAGCTGTCCACCGCCCGCGCCAGCGGCGCGGCGAGATGGTCGAGCCGAAGCCGCGACAGCGAGGACATCACCTCGCCGAACCCCTCGGCGCCGGATTGACGTGCACCTGCCTGCGATATCATGGCGGACCTCCTTCGCTAACGCATATATAGGTCGTTAGCCGTCGTTAGTAAAGGCGAGGTCACGAAGCCGCGCGGACGGTCGCCGTTCACCCGCCACGCCTTCACGCGGAACCGATGCGGATGCGCCGCATTGGCTTCCCGACCCGTGACACGAACCGGCGCGCCTGCGCCACGAGGACCCCGAATGGACATCATCCGCATCATCGTCGCCATCCTGCTGCCGCCGCTCGGCGTGTTCCTGCAGGAGGGTTTGGGCAAGCATTTCTGGATCAACGTGATCCTGACGCTCCTCGGCTATGTCCCCGGCATCATCCACGCGCTCTACATCATCATCAAGCGCTAGGCGGACCCCATTGCCGCCCCCGGGGCCGACCCCGGCCCGTGCGCCAGCCTGGACCCCTGATTTGGGCCCCCGCGCGGGCGCGCTAGGTTGCGCCCCGACACTCCGATGCGAGACCGCCAGATGATCCGGACCGGCCTGCTGCGACCCACCACCCTGCCCCGGTCGATCCTCTGGGGCGGCGCCGGGCTGATCGCCGCGGCGGGCGCCCTTTCGGCGCAGCCGCTCCTGGTGCTGGCGGCGCTCGGGGCGATGGCGCTGGCGCTGCTGCTGCCGCTCTATACCCGCGTCTCGGGCATCGTGATGCCGCCGGGCCTGTCCACCGGCGTGCTCGGCTTCTGCCTCGCCGCCTTCGTGCTGGGCGAGGCGGCGGGCCTCTACCGCGACAGCGCGGTCTGGGACCTGCTGCTGCATGCCTTGGCCTCGGCGGTGCTGGCGCTCGCCGGCGTCGCGATGGCGCTCTTGTCCACGGCGGGCGCGCCGCCGCGCACCGCCCTGTGGATCCTCGGCACGCTCGGGGTCGGCTTCGCGGCGCTGGTCGGCGCCGGCTGGGAGCTGTTCGAGTTCGCGATCGATGCCGTCTTCGGCACCAATGCGCAGCGATCCGGCCTGCCCGACACGATGGGCGACGTGGCGGCCAATCTCGCCGGGGCGAGCTACGGCGCCGTCGCGGCGCAGCGGCGGCTGCGCCATGGCGCCCGCTGGCCGCTCTCGGGGCTGCTCGTCGCCTTCTGCGCCCGCAACCCGATCATCTATGGCAACTGGACCGAGCGCGGCTTTCGCGTCAATGACACGGATGACCGCGCCGCGCGCCAGGAGGCAGGATGACCGCGACACCCGACCCCGCCCTCGAAGCGGCGCTCGACGCCTTCGGCCCGGCCGAGCCCGCCCCGGACCGCGCCGCCCGCAAGGCGCATCTGGAAGCGCTGGAGCGCGAGATGCGCACCCATGCCGAGGAAACCGCCGAAGCCGTCGCCGATGATTTCGGGGCGCGGCCAAGGCCCGAGACGCTGCTCACCGAGGTGGCGATGGTGATCGGCGCGGCGCAGCACGCGCGGCGCCATCTGCGGCGCTGGATGCGGCCCGAGCGGGTGGTGCTGCCGCCGCATCTGTGGCCCTCCACGGCCCGGGTCGACCGGGTGCCGCTGGGCCGGGTCGGGATCATCGGGCCGTGGAACTACCCGGTGCAGCTGGCGCTGGTGCCGCTCGTCGCCGCCATCGCCGGCGGCAACCGCGCGATCCTGCACCCCTCCGAGCACACGCCGCGCAGCGCCGCGCTGATCGCGCGGATCGTCGAGCGCGCGATCCCCGATCGCGCCCGCGTGCTGACCGGCGGCGCCGATCAGGCCCGGGCGCTGGCCGCCGCGCCGCTCGACGGGCTGTTCTTCACCGGCTCCACCGGCACGGGCCGCCACATCATGGCGGCGGCGGCCCGAAACCTCGTGCCGGTGGTGCTGGAGCTGGGCGGCAAGTCGCCCGCGATCCTGCGCCCCGACGCCGAGATCGACGCCGCCGCCCGCTCGATCATGGCGGGCAAGCTGCTGAACGCCGGTCAGACCTGCGTCGCCCCCGATTACGCGATGGTCCCGCGCGAGATGCTCGACCGCTTCGTCGCGGCGCTGAAGACCGCGACCGAGGCGCTCTATCCCGACCCCGCCGGGCCCGACTATGCCGCGATCGCCCGCGCGTCCGACCGCGACCGGCTCGCGGCGCTGCTCGACGGGCTCGACCCGGTGCCGCTGATGGCGCGCCCGCCCGCGCCGCCGCGCATGGGCGCGGTGGCGGTGATCGACCCCGACCGCGACCACCCGCTGATGCGCGAGGAGATCTTCGGCCCGATCCTGCCGGTGATCCCCTATGACGCGCCGCACGAGCCACGCGATTTCGTCGCCGCACGCCCCTGCCCGCTGGCGCTCTACGTCTATGGCCGCGATCTCGCCGCAGCGCAGGCCGAGGCCGAGGCGATCCCGGCGGGCGGTGCGGTGATCAACGAGGCGGTGCTGCATGTCGGCGTGCAGCAACTGCCCTTCGGCGGCGCCGGCGCCTCTGGCATGGGCGCTTATCACGGGGCCGAGGGCTTTCGCGCCTTCACCCGGCCGCGCAGCACCATGATCGCCCGGCCTTCGCTGGCGCGACTGGTGCGCCCGCCTTACGGTCGCAACGTCGAACGCATCCTGAAATCGCTGATCGGCTGAGCGCTCAGCCCATGCCGTAGTCGCGGCCGCGCCAGACCGCGCGGCGGCCGCGCGACGCCCCGATCAGCGCGCTCCACTGGATCGCCAGCACCACCATCACGCCGAGCGGATGCGCCAAGACCGAAAGCCACGACTGCCGCAGCCGCAGCGCCATGGCAATGCGCGCGCCCAGCACCAGGGCGCAGGCCAGCGCCGAGACCGCAGCGGCCCAACCCGCCCCCGCGATCAGCGCCGCGACGAGCGTGAGGAACGGCAGCACGTGGCCGCCGAACAGCAAGAGCGTCCAGACCGGCAGCGCCCGCTTCGTGGCCATGCCCTCGGTCGCGTTCTTGGAAAACCCGTGCCAGATCGCGGCGGGCGTCTCGTACATCCGGCAGGTCGCGACCGGCGTCGCATCGCACAGATCGCTGCGCCCGCCCGTGGCCCGCACCCGGCGCGGCAGCTCCAGCCCGTCATGCATCCGGCCCGCGAAGGCCGCGTGCCCGCCCGCCGCGTCATAGGCCGCGCGGCGCACCGCCATCAGCTGGCCGCAGCCCGCGCCGAAGGCCGGGTCGGGCCGGGCCCGCGCCATCGGCAGCGGCAGGTACCCCAGAAGCGTGGTGAATATCTGCGGGATCACGATCTTCTCGGCCCATGTCCGCGTGACCTGACGCGGAAAGCCGCTGAGCAGGTCGAGACCGCGACGCGTCATTTCTCCCGAGAGCCGCGCCGCGGCATCGGGAGCGAGCCGCACATCGGCATCGACGAAAAGCAGCACCGGGTGCCGCGCCGCCTTCGAGAGCTGCCAGCAGGCATGGGTCTTGCCGATCCAGCCCTTCGGCAGCGCCGCGCCGCGCAGCAGCCGGACCCGCCCGTCGCGTGCGGCCCGCGCCGCCACGATCGCGTCCGTGCCGTCGGTCGAGCCGTCATCGAGCACCACCACCTCGATCTCGACGCCGCTCTGCGCCAGCGCCGCATCGAGCGCGGCGTCGATGTTTGCCGCCTCGTCTCGGGCCGGGATCAGGATCGACACCGCCTCGCCCCCCGCCCCCTCCGGTGGCCGCAGCACCGAGAGATTGACCACGCACATCGCGGCGAATAGCCCGGCCAGCGCCAAGGCGAGGATCGACAGGACCAGGATCATCCCTCCTCCCCGTGATCGGGCACGAAGCGCCGCCCCGTCAGCACCGCCCGCCCGCGCTGCCACAGCCCGTAGACGCCGCCGGTGCCGCGCGCCCCGCCGAGCGCCATGTCGAAGGCCGAGGCGTCGCGCGCCATCGTCAGCGCCGCCAGCCCGTCGCAGGTCTCGGTCAGCGCCGCCTCCAGCCGCGCCGCGAGATCGGCCACCGGCTCGCCTTCGCGCGCCGCGAGCGGCGCGCCGAAGCGCAGCAGCGCCTCGGGCCGCTTTTCGGACCAGAACGGGTATTCGAGCGCCAGCGGCAGCGCCACGAGATCCGGATGCCGCGCCATGAGATGCGCGGCACCGGGACGCAGCGCCAGCGGCCGTTCGCGCGGATCGGCGAAACGCCCCTGCGCGGTGATCCACAGCACCCGGTCGGGCCGCGACACGATCCGCCCCGCCACCCGCAGGAACCCGGCCGCGCCGCGAGAACCCTCCTCGACCCCGAACAGGCCGATCCGTGCCATGAAGGGGTATTTCTCCAGCATCGCCGCCTCGATCGGGCCAAAGCCGGTGCGGCCCGGAAACAGGCCGTCATGCAGCGCGATGAACACCGCCGGGTCCCACCATGACGGGTGGTTCGTCACCACCACCACCGGGCGGGCCGGGTCCAGCGCCGGCAGGCCGGGCCGGGCGATCCGCACCGCCCGGAACTGCCGCGCCAGCTGGCGCCGCATCACCCCCGCGAAGAAGCCCGCCATCCGGGGCGAGCGCGCGGCCTCGGGATCACTCGGCCGCGACATCCGCGCCCGCCTGCTGCCGCCGCGCCCCGTCCGCGTCGTCGCGCGCCGCGCGCGCGCGACCCGCGTCGCGGTCGAGCGTGTCGGCCGCGATCCAGCCCGACATCAGCGCCATCGGCATGCCCGGTCCCGGATGCGCCGAGCCGCCCGCGAGATACAGCCCCTCGACCTGCCGCGACCGGTTGCCCGGCTTGAACGCGCCCAGCACCTTGCCATGGCTCGCCAGCCCGTAGATCGCGCCGTCGAGCACGTTGTAGCGCTCGTGGATGTCCTGCGGCGTCAGGCTGCGCTCGACCACGATGCGCGCGTCGATATCCTCCATTCCGGCGCTGCGCCGCAGCTTGTCGAGGATCACCTCGCGGTAGCCCGGCAGGATCTGTTTCCAGTCGTGGCCGGGGCGCAGATAGGGGGTGTGCACGAGGACATAGAGCGCCTCGCCGCCCTCCGGCGCGACGGCCGGCTCGGTGCGCGCGGGCGCGGCGATATAGGCGGTCGGGTCCGGCGCCGGCTCGCCCTTGTCATAGATCGCGCCGAACTCCTCCTCGGGGTCGCGCGAGAAGACGAAGTTGTGATGCGCCAGATGCCCGTAGGCGCGGTCGAGGCCGAGATAGAGCACCACGCCCGAGCAGGCGGCCTCGCGCTTGCGCGACCTGTCGAAGGCCCGGCCCTCGGCGCCGCCGACCAGCTCGCGATAGGTGCGCACGCTGTCCATGTTCGACACCACGTGGTCGCAGGCGACGCGCTCGCCCGCATCGGTGATCACCGCCCGGGCCCGGCCCTTCGTCACCTCGATCCGGCGCACGCCCGCGCCGGTGCGGATCTCGACGCCCAAGGCCTCGGCCAGCCGGGTCAGCGCCAGAGGCACGGCCCGCGTCCCGCCCATCGGGTACCAGACCCCCTCGCCCTGCTGCATCTGCGCGATGCCGCAGAGCACCGCCGGCGAGGCCAGCGGCGAGGAGCCCACATATTGGATGAAATGCTCCAGCATCTGCGCCACGCGGCGGTCCTTCACGTCGCGCTTGATCTGCCCGGCCACGGTGCGGTGCATCCGGAGCGCCATCACGTCCTTCAGCGTGGCGAGGTTCATGTTCGCCTTGAGATCCATCGTGTCGCGCAGATCTTCGACCGATTTCCAGAAGAAGAACCGGTCAGAGACGTCCGAGAGCTGCCCGGCCACCTCCATGAACCGCTCGAAACCTTCGCGGTCCCCGGGCGAGAGCCGCCCGATCGCCTCGGCCGCCTGGCGCGGGTCGTCGCGCAGATCGAGCACCGTCTTGTCGTCGTAGAAGCAGCGCCATTGCGGGTCGAGCCGCCGCAGGTCGAGCTCGGCATGCAGGTCGCGGCCGGCTTCGGAAAAGATCCGCTCCAGCACCCGCGGCATGGTCAGGATCGTGGGCCCCATGTCGAAGCGAAAGCCCCCCTCCTCCCAGACCGCCGCCTTGCCGCCGAGCCAGTCGTTCTTCTCGAACAGCACGACGTCATGACCGCGCGCCGCCAGCGTGCAGGCCGCGGCAAGCCCGCCAAGGCCGCCACCGATGATCCCCGTCTTCGTCATTCCGCAGCCTCCATCGGCAGTGTCGTCATCATCGCGCCCGCCCCCGGCAGGCCCATATCCTCGGCGCAGAGCTTGCTGGCGATGCGGGCGCTCTCGAAGATGGTCGGCAGCCCCGAGCCGGGATGCGTGCCGCCCCCGGTGAGATAGACCCCGTCGATATCCTCGAACCGGTTGCGCGGCCGGTAATGCAACATCTGCCCGAGATTATGCGCGAGGTTGAAGGTCGCGCCATTGTAGACCGAGAGCTTCGAGCGCCAATCGTCGGGCGTGTACATGATCTCGGTGCGGATCGCGGGCCGGATGTCGCGCCCGGCGAGCCTGGACACCCGGTCGAGGATCTTCTCGCGGTAGGCGGGCGCCAGCGCGGCCCAGTCCTCGCCCCCCGTCAAATTGCCGACCGGTGCCAGCACGTAGAGCGCCGAATGCCCCTCGGGCGCCAGCGTCGGATCGGTGCGGCTGGCGTTCTGCACGTAGATCGTGGGATCGAGCGGCGCCTTGCCGGCGTCGATCTCGGCCACGTTGCGCTGGTAATCGCCGGAAAAGGCGATGGTGTGATGGCTCATCTCGGGCAGCGTCCCCTCGATGCCGAGATAGAGCATGAAGGTCGAGCAGGAGTAGCTCTTGGACGCGATGCGCTTGTCGGTCCAGCGCTTGCGCGCCGCATCCGGAACCAGCGTCGTCATCGCATGGGCGAAATCGGCGTTCATCACCACCGCGTCGGCGTCGTAATCGCCCCTGGCCGTCACCGCCCCCACCGCGCGCCGCCCCTCGACCTTGAGCCGCTCCACCTGCTCGGAGAGGCGGATGTCGACCCCCATCCGGCGCGCCACCCGCGCCATCGCGGCGGTGATCGCGTTGCAGCCGCCCTTCGGGTGCCAGACGCCGAAGCCGTATTCGACATGGGCGATGATGGTGAAGAGCGACGGGCATTTGAACGGCGACATGCCCAGATATTTCGACTGGAACGAGAAGGCCACGCGCACATCCGGGTTGCGGAACCAGCGATGCAGCTCGCCATCCACCGTGGCCCATGGCCGGAATTTCGGCAGCGCGCGGAGCATGTCGGGCTGGGCGAGGTCGCGCAGGCTCGCGAAGGGCCGCTGCAGGATCGGGCGGAACGCCTCGAACTTGGCGCGGTTCGCCTCCAGATAGCCCGCGACGTTGCGCGCGTCGCGCGCGTCGATCTTCGCCACCTGCTCGGTCAGCCGCTCGACATCGGCGGTGGCGTCGATGGCGCGGCCATCGTCGAATTGCAGCCGGTACATCGGGTCGAGCCGGATCAGCTCGACCTCGGCGTCGAAATCATGGCCGCAAGCCGCGAAGATCTCGCGCGGGATCTCGGGATAGAGAAAGAAGGTCGGGCCGATGTCGAAGGTGAAGCCGTCGCGGCGGATCGCGCCGGTGCGGCCGCCGGGCTGGTCCTCCTTCTCCAGAAGCGTGACCTCGGCGCCCGCCGCGCGCAGCAGCATCGCGGTGGCGAGCCCGCCCGGCCCCGCGCCGATCACCAGCACTCGCTTGCGCGCCGCGTCGAACCCGCCCGACCCGTCCATCATCACGCCTCCCGGCGCGCCACGCGGCGCGCTGCCCGGAGGGAAAGGATTGCCACGAGGGCGCTCGTATCTACCATGGGGTTCGTACTTTCGATATCCGCCCATCGGGAGGGCGTCGGACGATCTAGCGCGCGGATGAGCGAGGACATGGAAAAAGTCGTGAAGACCGAGCAGCGCGGCGCGATGCCGCAGCCGCGCCGCCGCGCCGCCGAGACCGAGAATTTCCCGGTCGGATCGCTGCTGCTCCCGGCGCCGCTGCGCGACCCGGTGCGGGCCTTCTACGCCGTGGTGCGCGCCGCCGACGACATCGCCGACGACCCCGAGATGCGGATCGAAGACAAGCAGGCCGGGCTCGACCGGATCGAGGCCGGGCTTCGCGGCGTGGGCGAGGGCGATCCGCGCGGCCACGCGCTGCGCGACGCGTTGCGGGCGGTCGGCCGCGCCGGGCTCGAGCGTCACGCCATCGCGATGCTGGTGGCGTTCCGCACCGACATCGAGGCGCGCCCCTGCGAGAGCTGGGCCGAGCTACGCGCCTATTGCCGGTCCTCGGCCAACCCGGTCGGGCGCTTCCTTCTCGATTTGCATGGCGAGACCGGCGCCGATCGCGACGCGGCGGATGCGCTGTGCACGGCGTTGCAGGTGCTCAACCACCTGCAGGATCTGGGCGAGGACTGGCGCGATCTGGGCCGCGTCTACCTGCCGCTCGACTGGCTCCGCGCCGCCGGGGCGGATGTCGGCGATCTCGGCGGGGCGGTGCTGACGCCGCCGCTGCGCGCCGCTGTCGACCGCGCGCTCGACGCCAATGCCGGGCTGCTGGCGCGCGCCGCCACCCTGCCGCGTACGGTCCGCGCGCGCCGCCTGCGGGCCGAGATCGAGGTGATCGCGACGCTGGCCGCGCGGCTACAGCTGCGGCTGCGGCGCGCCGACCCGCTGGCCGGGCGGGTGGCGCCGAACCGCGGCGACTGGCTCCGCGCCGGGCTGCGCGGCGGGCTCGCCCTGATCGCGCCGCGCCGCGTGCCGGGCGGCACCGCATGAGCGACGAGAACCAGCGCGAGGTGGCCCGGATCGTCGCGGGGTCGGGCAGCAGCTTTCGCGCCGGGATGCGGCTGATGCCGGCGCCGCGCCGCCGCGCCATCCTCGCCATCTATGCCTATTGCCGGCTGCTCGACGACATGGTCGACGGCCCGGCCCCGCTGCCCGAGAAGCGCGCCTTCCTCGATGAATGGGCCGCCGAGCTCGGCCGCATCCGCGAGGGCGTGGCCGAGACGGCGGTGGGCCGGGAGCTCGCCCATGCGAGCCGTGCCTACGATCTGCCGCAGGATGAGCTGGCCCTGATCCTCGACGGCATGCGCATGGATCTCGACGGGGTGATCGCCCCCGACGAGGCGCGTCTCGACGCCTATATCCGCCGCGTCGCGGGCGCGGTCGGCATCCTGTCGATGCATGTCTTCGGCGCCTGGCGCGGCGCCGCGTCCGAGCGGTTCGCGCTGACGCTGGCCGAGGCGCTGCAGCTCACCAACATCTTGCGCGACGTCGAGGAGGATGCCGAACTGGGCCGGCTCTATCTCCCCGCCGGGCTCCTGGCCGAGACCGGCATCCCGCCCGTTCCCGCCGCCGTGTCGGACGCCCCCGGCCTGCCCGAGGCGCGCCGCCGCCTCGCGCTGCGGGCCCGCGCCGCCTACCGCGCCGCCGCGCACGAGATCGCGGCGCATCCACGGCTGCGCATCGCCCCGGCGCTGCTGATGATGGGCCCCTATGAGCGGCTGCTGCGCCAGATCGAGGCCGACGCCGCGCGCCCGCCCGTGCCGCGCCCGCGCTGGCGCAAGCTGGTGGACGGGCTCTTGTGCCTCGCCACGAGCGGCGCGACGCGGTGAGGCGGGTCCATGTCGTGGGCGCGGGGCTCGCGGGCCTCGCCGCCGCGCTGCACCTGTCCGAGCGCCCCGGCACCGAAGTGGTTCTGCACGAGGCCACGGCCCGCGCCGGCGGCCGCTGCTGGAGCTTTCACGACGGCGCGCTCGACCGGGTGATCGACAATGGCAACCACCTCGTGCTCTCGGGCAATGCCGAGGTGCTCGACCATTGCCGCCGCATCGGCACCTCCGGCCTGCTCGACATCGCCCCGCGCGCCGAGCTGCCCTTTCTCGACCTCGAAACCGGCGCCCGCTGGAGCCTGCGCCTGCCCGCCTCCCTCGGCGAGCTGCTGCGCGGCGGGTTGCGGCTGCCGCCCGGCACCGCGCTCTCGCTCGGCCCCGACGCGGCGCGGCTCATGCGTGCCGGGCCGGATGCCACCGTGGCGCAGGCGATCCCGGGGCGCGGTCCGGCCTGGACTAGGATCTGGGAGCCGCTCTCGCTCGCCGTGCTCAACGCCCCGCCCGACCACGCGGCGGCGGCGCCATTGGCCGAGGTGCTGCGCCGCACCGTGCTGCGCGGCGGCGCGGCCAGCCGCCCGGTCACCATGCCGCGCGGCCTCGGCCCCACCCTCGTCGATCCGGCACTGGCGCGGCTGGCCGAACGCGGCATCCGGCCGAACTACCGCCGCCCCCTCACCGGCCTCGCCCTGAAAGGCGACCAGCTCCACGCGCTGCGCTTCGGCGCGGAAGAGATCACGCTCGGCCCAGGTGACGCCGCCATCCTCGCCCTGCCCCCCGACACGCTGGCGCGGCTGCTCGACGGGCCCGCGCCGAGGCCGGGCCAGTCGATCCTCAACGCGCATTTCCGGGTGCCGCCCGAGACGGCCGGGCGGCTGCCGCCGATCCTCGGGCTGATCTCGAGCCTGTCGCACTGGCTGTTTCGCCGAGACGACGTGCTCTCGGTAACCGTTTCGGCCGCCGAGAGCTGCGCCGGGCCCCGCCCCGACCGCGACGCCACCCTCGACCGGATCTGGCGCGAGGTGGCCCGCGCCGCCGGCACCGATGCGCCACCACTGGCCGCCCGGCTGATCCGCGCCCGCGCCGCCACCGCCGACGCCTCGCCCGCGGGTCGCCGCGCGCGACCGGCCACCCGGCCCTTGGCCAAGCTCGCGCTGGCCGGCGACTGGCTCGCCGGGCCCCTGCCCGAGACGATCGAGGCGGCGCTGCTCTCGGGGCGCGCCGCCGCCGAGGCGCTCGACGGCTGAGGCGACTGCCTTGCGCCCAGTGCAACCCGGCCAGACCGAAGCGTCTGTTGTCCGCACCCCCTCGGGGGCGCATATCTCGTTGCAAGACAAGGCAGACACCAGACGAGAGGCCGTTCACATGGCACAGACCGCGACCCAATCCACCGCCCGTTCGCTGGCCGGTATCCTCATCGCACCCTTCGCCTATATCGGCCGTGGCCTCGTCGCCATCGCCGAAGCCGGCCCGCGCATGCAGCAGGTCCGCCGCCTCAACGACATGAGCGACGAAGATCTCGCGGCGCTCGGCACCACCCGCGCCGAAATGGTCCGCAAGATCTTCGGCGGCTCGATCTACCTCTGAGCCGACCGCGCCACCGCGTCCCCCCTTGCCGGGGGCGCGGCGCCCGCATCAGACCACCCGTAGCGCCACGCCGTGCTGCGCCAGACCCCGCGCCAGCGCCTCGTCCGGGGCCGCGTCGGTGACGACGAGACCGATCTTCGACAGCGGCGCCACCGCCGCGAAGTCGCGCCGGCCATGCTTGCTGGAATCGACCAGGAGCACCGAGCGCCCGCTCGCCGCCAGCATCGCCCGCTTGACCGCGTCGAAGCCGCGCACCGCCTCGCTCACCATCTCCGCATCGACTGCCGAGGCCCCGAGATAGCAGGCATCGACCCGGTAGCGCTGCAGCGATTCCACCGCCTCCGGCCCGATCAGCGCCCCCTCCCCCGCCAGGAGCCGGCCGCCGCAGAGCACCACCTCCGCCTCCGGCACCCCGCCCAATAGCTGCGCCACCTGCAGGCAGTTGGTGATGGCCGTCACCGGGGTGCCCGCGATGGCGAGGTAGCGCGCGAATTCGATCGTCGTCGCGCCCGCATCGATCATCAGCGTCTCGCCCGGCCGCACCAGCGCCGCCGCGGCGCGGCCGATCCGCGCCCGCTCGTCGATGCGGCGTTCCTGCCGCGCCTCCAGATCGTGGCGCGCGCCGGGATAGGGCGCGGTGGCGCCGCCATAGGCACGGCGGATCTGGCCGCGCCCGTCCAGCGCCCCGAGATCGCGGCGGATCGTCTCGGGCGTCACCGAGAAGCGCGCCGCCAGATCGGCGATCCGAACATGCGGCCTGAGCTTCAGCTCCATCAGGATCTGTGCCTGTCGTTCCGCCTTGGCGGGACGCGCCTCGCTGCCCATGCCTGTCCCCCGATGTCCGATCTGACACATCTTCACCCAAGAAAATGTTGCACTGTCAAACCCGAAGTGCTGAGATCGCTGCGATCCGGGCACCGTTGAGGAGCGGTCCCCCGGACCATCTCTGGGAGGAGGACAACTCGACATGCTCAAGACCCCGACGATTCTGGGTGCGGCGACGCTCGCCGCGATGACGCTTTCGGCCACGACGGCCATGGCGCAGGACGACTGCCCCGAGCGCGGCGCGCTCGACGCGATGTATTGCGACGCCGACGGCGATCTGGTGGCCGACGCGCCGACCGACGAAAGCCTGCTCAAGGACCCCGACACGCTGGTCTTCGCCTATACCCCGGTCGAGGACCCGGCGATCTACGAGGACATCTGGGAGCCGTTCATCGCCCATCTCGAGGAGGTGACGGGCAAGGACGTGCAGTTCTTCGCGGTGCAGTCGAACTCGGCCGAGGTCGAGGCGATGCGTTCGGGCCGCCTGCATATCGCGGGCTTCTCGACCGGCCCCACCCCCTATGCGGTGAACCTCGCCGGCGCGGTGCCCTTCGCGATCATGGGCTCGGATGACGGCCAGTTCGGCTACAAGCTGCAGCTCTACACCCAGGCCGACAGCGACATCCAGGAACCCGCCGATCTCGCGGGCAAGCGCGTGGCGCATACCTCGCCCACCTCCAACTCGGGCAACCTCGCGCCGCGCGCGCTGTTCCCCGATCTCGGCGTGGTGCCGGACGAGGATTACGAGGTGACCTATTCGGGCAGCCACGACCAGTCGATGCTGGGCGTGGTCGCGGGCGATTACGACGCCGCCCCCGTCGCCTCCGAGGTGGTCGACCGGATGGCCGAGCGCGGCCTCTACGACCCCGAGGAGGTGCGCATCGTCTGGGAGAGCGACCCCTTCCCGACCACCTCCTACACCTATGCCCACGACCTCGCGCCCGATCTGAAGGAGAAGATCGAGGAGGCGTTCTTCAGCTTCGATTTCGCGGGCACGGCGCTCGGCGAGGAGTTCACCGGCGTCAGCAAGTTCATCCCCATCACCTATGAGGACCAGTGGGCGGTGATCCGGCAGATCCAGAAGGCCAATGGCGTCGAATACACGCCCGAGGGCCTCGCGGCCGAGTGACGCGCACGGGTCCGGCCCCGGCGACGGGGCCGGACCCCGAAAGGAGAATGCGATGCTGAAGATCAGCGATCTGGTGAAGCGCTATGGCGGCGGCGAGCCGGTCTTGAAGAATCTCGACCTGACCATCGAGGGCGAAAGCGTGGTGTCGATCATCGGCTCCTCGGGCGCGGGCAAGTCGACGCTGCTGCGCTGCATCAACCGGCTGGTGGAGCCCACCTCCGGCTCGATCACCCTCAACGGCACCGAGCTGACCCGGCTGCGCGGGGCCGAGCTGCGCCGCGCCCGCCGCAAGATCGGCATGGTGTTCCAGGGCTTCAACCTCGTCGAGCGTCTCACTGTGATGGAGAACGTCCAGTCCGGCCGCCTGGGCTACATCTCGACATGGGCGGCGCTGATGCGGCGCTACCCCAAGGAGGACATCCGCCGCGCCTACGAGCTGATGGAGCGGGTCGGCATCGCCCATTACGCCGACAAGCGCGCCGACGAGCTGTCGGGCGGCGAGCGGCAGCGCGTCGGCGTGGTCCGGGCGCTGATGCAGAAGCCCGAGATCCTGCTCGCCGACGAGCCCACCGCCTCGCTCGACCCCAAGACCTCCGAGCAGATCATGGGGCTGTTGCGCGACCTCTCGCGCGAGCTGAAGCTGCCGGTGCTGATCAACATCCACAACGTCCACGAGGCCAAGGAATACACCGACCGGATCGTCGGGATGCGCTATGGCCGGATCATCTTCGACGACCTGCCCCGCGCGCTCGACCAGGAGGCGATGGACCGGATCTATTCCGGCAGCCCCGCCGCCGACCGCGCCGGCGAGATGCGGGCGGCGTCATGAGCACCGCCCCCTCCCCTGCCCCCGCGCCGCGCGATCACTGGCGCAAGCCGAGCTTCATCGCCAACCCGGTGCTGCGCTGGCTGGTCTATGGCGGCGCGCTGGTCTACGTCGTCTGGACCCTGGCCTGGCTGCCGATCGACTGGGTCCGGGTGGCCGAGGGCGTCGAGCGCGCGGGCCGGATCTTCGGCGGGGCCTTCCCGCCGAGCTTCGAGCGCTCGGGGCTCCTGATCGACGGCTTTCTCGAAAGCCTGAAGATCGCGATCCTCGCCACCTTCGGCGGCGTGATCCTGTCGATCCCGATCGCCTTCATGGCGGCGCGCAACGTGGTGCCCAAGGCCGTGTTCTATCTGGGCCGCGCCATCATCATCGTCGCGCGCAGCTTCCATCCCGTGATCGTCGCGATCATCTTCGTCAAGGCGGTGGGCTTCGGGCCGCTGGCGGGCGTGCTGACGCTGATCGTCTACTCCATCGGCTTCGTCGCCAAGATGCTGGCCGAGCGGATCGAGGAGATCGACTTCGGGCAGGTCGAGGCGATGCGTGCCGCCGGCGCCCCCTATCTCTCGACCCTGATCTACGCGGTGATCCCGCAGATCATGCCGCGTCAGGTCGGCCTCACCATCTACCAGCTCGACAGCAACCTGCGCGCCTCGGCGGTGGTCGGCATCGTCGGCGCGGGCGGCATCGGCTCGACGCTGGCCAACGCCTTCGGCCGCTACGACTACGATTTCGCGCTCGCCATCACCATGGTCATCGTCGGCGTGATCCTCCTGTCGGAGGCGGTGTCGGGACAGATCAGGAAACGCCTATGACCCTCTCCGATCTCGGTCGCGACGACTGGACCCGCTTCACCCTGAAACAGCGGCTGCAACGCTACGCCGTCTTCGCCGCCTGCGCGCTGGCCATCGGCTGGGCCATCTCCTCGATCGAGGTGATCTGGGCCTGGGTCTGGGACGCGCCCAGCCAGATGGGCGACCTGTTCGGCCGGATGATCCCGCCCGACCCGTCGAATCTCGGCGCGATCCTGCGGGTGCTGTGGGAGACGGTGAACATCGCCACCATCGCCACCGCCTTCGCGGTGATCCTGTCGCTGCCGGTGGCATGGCTCGCGGCGCAGAACACCACGCCGAACCGCGCCACGCTCTGGATCGGCCGCTTCATCCTCGTCTCGTCGCGCTCGATCAACACGATCATCTGGGCGCTACTCTTCGTCGCCATCTTCGGCCCCGGCATCGTCGCGGGCATCGTCGCGATCATGTTCCGCTCGATCGGCTTCGTCGGAAAGCTCCTGGGCGAGGCGATCGAGGAAATCGACAAGCGCCCGGTCGAGGCGCTGGAGGCGACGGGCGCCTCGCGGCTCAAGGTCATCGCCTATGCGATCGTGCCGCAAGTCATGCCGACATTCTGGGCCGTGTCGATTCTGCGCTGGGATATCAATCTACGCGAGTCCACCGTGCTCGGTCTCGTCGGCGCGGGCGGCATAGGCATCATCCTGCAAGGCGCGATCGACACCTTCAACTGGCGCGAGGCGGCGACGGTGCTGCTGGCGATCCTCGGACTGGTGATCCTGGGCGAGATCGTCTCGGCCTGGCTGCGGCGCCGGATCCTGTGACCGGGCCGCGTCCCGACGGGCGCGCCGCCTTCGACGCCTATCTGGCGATCCGGCACCGGCTGCCCGAGGCGCCAGAGGGCAGCGCCTTCGGCCGCGCCCCGCATCTGGACGCCATCGCCGATCCCTTCGACGTCGTGCTGTTCGACGCTTACGGCGTGCTCAACGTGGGCGAGACGCCGATCCTCGGCGCCGCCGCGCGGATCGCCGAACTGCGCGGCATGGGCAAGCGGGTGATGGTGGTCTCGAACTCGGCGGGCTACCCCAAGCGGGCGATGATGCAGCGCTACGAGCGGCTCGGCTTCGACTTCGGCCCCGACGAGGTGGTGACCAGCCGCGAGGCGCTGCTCGCCCGGCTGGGCCGCGACGAGCCGCGCCGCTGGGGCGTGATGCTGGGCCCGGGCCACGGCCTGCGCGAGTTCGAGGCGATCGACGCGCATCTGCTGCTCGACGACGCGGCGGGCTACGCGGCGGCCGAGGGCTTCTTGCTGGTCGGCTCCGACGGCTGGACCGTCGAGCGGCAGCGCCTTCTTGCCGCGAGCCTGCGCGACCACCCGCGCCCGGTGCTGGTCGGCAACCCCGACCTCGTGGCCCCGCGCGAAGGCGGGCTGACGCTCGAGCCCGGCCATTTCGCCCATGCGCTGGCCGATGCCGGCCTCTGCGCGCCCGAGTTCTGCGGCAAGCCGTTCCGCGCGATCTTCGACCTCGCCCTGTCGCGGCTCGACCCGGCGCCCGCCCCCGCGCGCGTGCTGATGGTCGGCGACACGCTGCACACCGACATTCTCGGCGCCCGCGCCATGGGCTTCGCCTCGGCGCTGGTCACCGATCACGGCCCGCTGGCGGGTGAGGACATCGTCGCCGCGATCGACCGCGCGGGCATCGTCCCCGACTTCGTGATCCCGCATATCTGACGGCCGAGGGCGGCGCCGCGAAAGGTCCCCTCGACGGATGGATCGCAGATCGGTCCGCCGCAGGGATCGAGAAGAGAACTCTCCGCCCCCCGGATTCGGCGTTTACCCCTGCTCCGGCCGAGGGCATATCTGATCCATGACCCTCAGACCGGCCCGGATTTCAGACGCTTCGAGCATCGCCGCCCTTTCGCTGGAGGTGTGGATCAGCACCTATCTGAAGCGCGGCGTCAGCGCCTTCTTCGCGGACTACGTCCTCGACACGTTCACCGTGGCCAACGCCGAGACATTCATAGCCGATCCGTCGGAGTTCGTGATGGTGTCGCAAAACGACGCGGGCATCGACGGATACATACGCGTCTCCGCAGGCAGCAAGCCGCCTGTGGACGGATGTTCCGACCTGCAGATCGCGACCTTCTACGTCCAGCCGCGTCACCATGGGAAAGGGATCGGGTCGCGCCTGCTCGACGCGGCCCTCGGGCATTGTCGCGCGATGCAGGCCGATACGGTCTGGCTCACGACCAACGCGGAGAACGCGCCCGCCATCGCGTTCTACCTTCGGAAGGGCTTCGAGCATGTCGGAGAGACGCAGTTCCGCATCGGCGCGGAAAGCTACCTGAACAACGTTTATTCCTACCGACTGGACTGACAACGGGTCTTCCCGCCGGTGCCCGCTTCGTCCGCTCGATAAACGATGGGAGTCACGACGCCCTCGCGGATGTCCACGAGGGCGTCTTCGCATCGAGACCCCGGACGCGCAGCGCCGCCAACTCGTCCGTGCGGGCATCTTCGGCAAAGGGCCTGAGGGCCCCCTGCCCCGCTCTCAGGAGCCGCTCAGAGCCCCATGCAGTTGGCGTAGTAGGTCACCGTGGCGGGCCAGTCCGAGAACACGCCCACGACGCCCACATCCTGCGCCAGCGCGTCGAGCATGGCATAGGTGTCGCCGTCATCGTCGATGGCCTGCTCGACCGACTGGAAGTACCAGCCGCCGCCCGCGGCCAGCGGGCCCGAGCGCTCCAGCGTCCAGGTGATGATCTCCAGCCCCGCGGCCTTGGCCTCCTCGGCATAGGCCGAGGCCACGATCTCGCCGGCCTCGTCGGTGGTGACCAGCATCCACATCGGCGGCGCAATGTAGTTCACGCCCATATCGGCCAGTTCCTGCATCGTCGGCTTGAAGGTCGAGGGGTCCATCGGGTCGATCAGCCCCTCATCCTCGTCCTCGGCCTCGTAGCGGTCGTCGAGATAGACCGCCTGCGCGCCGAACTCCGGCTCGTTCTCGATCCAGTACTTGATGTCGTCGAGATTGAAGCTCTGCGGCCAGACCCGGGAGGGCTCGATGCCGGCTTCCTTGTACTCGTCGATCAGCTTCTGCGCGTAGTCCTCCTGGCTGAAGCCTTCATGCGGCATCTCGACCGAGGCCGCCTTCAATTCGGGCGTGAAGTCGGCGCCGAGGCTGTCGATCAGCGCGATCGACTCGGCGTGGGTCATCAGCTCGGTGCCCGCCACGTAGAGATCGGTGCGCCACGGCGCGGTGCCGCCCTGGAACTCCTCGGGCGTGGTGGCCGCCGCGTTCGAGGCGTCCATCTTCGGGCTGAGCTCGCGGAACTCGGCCAGCGTCAGATCCGAGGTGCGGCACTCGGCGCTCGCATCGCTGCCCTCTCCCGCGGGGGTGAAGCCGGCGGTGCATTTCTCGGCCAGGTCGGTGACGAGGATGTCCGTCGTGGTGGCCAGATCGTTCTGCGCGTGGCGGCAGACCAGCTCGTGATCGGCGGTGAAGGTCACATCGCATTCGACGATCCCCGCACCCTGCCGCGCGCCCGCGACATAGGATTGCTTCGTGTGTTCGGGGATCATCAGCGGCGCGCCGCGATGCGCGATGGAAAAGGCGGTGGGCTCGGGCGTCTGGCCCTTGCAGGACATCAGCTTGTCCTTGAGCTCGCCCTCCTCCATCGCGTCGATCAGGAAGAACGGCCGCTCGCCATAGCTCAGCGCCGGGCCGCCCTCGGCCATGTGGCTCTCGGCCAGCGCCATGCCTGGCAGCGCCGTGGCCAATGCCAGAAATCCTATCCGTGTCATGTGTCGTCCTCCCATAGGTTGTCAGGGCCGGTCTCGTTGCCGACCTTCTGCGCCAACAGCCTAAGCGAAACACGACGGTGTGATTAAGTTTTAATGACAGTGCGTTGGCATTGCTCGGCGGCGCTTCGCCCGTGCGGTGCGCCGGCTTGGTGACCCAGCAGAAGCAAGGGCCGTCCCTGCTTCCGCACACTCCTAAATAGCATTGTATTACAACGCCTTAGCGGATGGTCCTGCGGTCTATCAGTCGTCCCCTGCTTCGGTCAGGCAAGCGAGAAGCCGCTCCGCCATGTCGCGGCGTTCGCTGTCGCTCAGCCCCCCCTGCCCGTCCAGCGTCAGCACCAGCTTCGCCCCGTCGCTCCGGACCGTCGCGCGCGCCCCGCCCGGCAGCACGGCCTCGGCCAGCGGCGGCTGTGCCTCACGGCGCGGACGGCCGCCGCGCGGCGCGGGCTTGGGGGCCGCCTCGGCGGCGTTGAGAACTGGTTCGATCAGCGCCCATTCCGCCGCCGCGTCCTGCGCGTCACCCCGCTCCAGCGCCGCGCGCAGTTTCGTGGCGAAACCGCCCCTGAGCGCGGCCGCCAGTCGCAGCCCGCCCGCTTCGCTCAGCTCGCGGCCATGCGACAGCAGGTCGCCTAGCTCGAAATGCACCATCGCGAAGGAACGGATCTTCGAGCGCTTGGCCTTCGACGCGGCGGCAAAGATCGCGTCGACCGCGGCCTCCATCGAGGGGAAGGCCCCGAGATGCGCCGCCACGGCGGCGATGCGGCCGCGCTCGTAGGGGGTGAGCTGGGCGCGGATCTCGTTTTCCTCGACCATCGCCGCATAGGCGTCGCCCGCCTCGACCGCCGGTCGCACGATGGCGCGGGCCACCGGCGCCGTGCCCTCCTCGGCGCCGATCAGCGCCAGCGCCCGGACCCGGCGCCAGCCCGAGACGAGGCCGTAGCGCCCCTCGCCCAGATCGACGACCTCGATCGGCAGGCGCTGGCCGTTGGCGCGGATCGAGGCGACCAGCTCGTCCATCGCCTCGGCATCGCTCTCGACCCGGTCGCGGGTCAGGTGGTTCACCTGAATCCGGTCGAGCGACAGCGTCTCGATCACCCGCCCCTCGGCCTGCGCCTCGCGCCATGACGCGGCCTCGGTCGCGGTGCGCGCGGCGTTGGCGCGATCGGCCGCCGGGCGTGCGTCGCGGTCCGAGGCGGCCTCGGCCGCGACCTGCGCGATCGGCGCGGCAAAGCCGCCGGGACCAAGCGCCGGTTTCGCGGCGAAACCCGCCTCGATCTCGGCGAGCGCCTGCGGATCGGGCGCCTCAAGCGTCCTGCGTCTGGCCATCCTTCACCTCCTGCTCTTCCATCATGTCGCGGTACCAGCTGCCCAGGAGCAGCTCCTTGAATTCGGCATAGGTCCGGTCGAAGGCCTCGCGCCCGCGCAGATAGGTCTCGCGGTTGAAGTCGCGGTAATCGGCCTCGTAGATGCCGTTGATCTGCTCTCCGGCCTGCCCGACCAGCGCGGTGAACTCCTGCCGGTAGGCGGTCATGAAGTCGCCGAAATAGGCCTGGATCACGTTGGCCAGATCGGTCTGCTGCCCGGCGTCGTAGCGGGTGATGATGGCCCGCACCACGTCCCATTCGAACCGCATCTCGGGCAGGCCGGCGCGGCGGCGCTGCGCGTTCTCACCCTCCTCGATCGAGGCGAAGGTCGAGTAGAGCATGTCGAAGAAGCGCCCCGTCGAGTCGAATTCGAGGAAGGACGCGCCCAGGGGCACCAGCAGGATGTCGGCGGCGGAGAGCGAGTTGATCGTCAGGTAGCCGAGGGCAGGGGGGGTATCGAGGAAGACGATGTCGTACTCGTCGAGCAGCCCCTCCTCGTTCAGCGCGTTGTTGAGCGCGTCCCATAGCGACCACGATTTCAGGTTCATGCGCCAGACCGGGATCTGGAACTCGGACCAGTAGAGGTTCAGCTGGGCGCCGATCAGGTCGATATTGGGCCAGTGCGTCGACTGGATCAGGTTTCGCGGCGAAACCTCCAGCGCCTCGGTCAGCGTCTCGTCGAGGGGCAGGGGGGCCGCGCCCTCGGCCTCGCGCACGAGGTTCTCCTGGGTCACGGCGCGGGCATAGTCGCGGGCCAGAAGCGGGAACACGGTCTGCCATTCATCGGCGACCTTGCCGCCCAGAAGCGAGGTCATCGAGGCCTGGCTGTCGAGGTCGATCACCAGCACCTTGTAGCCGTCGAGCGCGGCGGCCATGGCGAGATGCACGCAGGTCGTGGTCTTGCCCGAGCCGCCCTTGAAGTTGGCGACGGCGGCGATCTTGGCGGGCAAACCCTCGGGGCGCCAGGGGCGGTATTCCTTGTTGGCGGCGCCTTCTTCGGCGAAGTGCCGGCGCAGCTTCAGCACGTCGTCGAGGCTGAACCACTTGGCCCCGGCCTCGCCCTCGCCCTGCGGCAGGTCTGGATGCGATTTCAGCACCCGGCGCAGATGCGCGGCGGCGACCGGGATCAGGTAGCGGGTGATCTCCCAGATCGAGAACTTGCGCAGCGTCTTGGTGCCGTCGGGGGCGTAGCCGCGCCGGGCCATGTCGTCGCGGCCGCGGGCGCAAAAGGTGGCGGCCTTGGCGAATCGCGTGGTATCTACGCGGGGACCGAGCCGCGCGGCGGCCCGCGCCGGGTCGATGTTGTGAAAGGGCGGTGAGCTCGTGTCCGCGCGCTTGTTCATGCGAAACCTTCTGTCATGTGCGCCGCTTGCGCTGTTATCGAGCGAACTGTCGCACATCATCCCATGAAGCGGAATAACCCTGATCCACAGCTGCGTCGAAGCGTGGCATTCGAGGTTTCGCGGCGAAACCCTGCCGGTTTCTTCTCCAATTTCCATGAAGGAACAGCACGCAGGCGGTTTGTAATCTTTCGAATCTTTAGAGTCTTTCGGTCCAGGAAATCCCGTTATTTCATACGGCTATGAGCCATTGGGTACCCGTTCTCGGGACGAAGGGTATCCGATTCCGGGGCCAAGGGTACCCGTT
>NZ_CP193759.1:0-329295 GCF_050847355.1 Limimaricola sp. AA108-03 | reverse complement strand
GCGCCTGCATCGCTTACCTTTCGGGACGATTGGCGCAACATATGGGGTGGGTTGGCGATACGTATCGGGATGGCTGGCGATACCTATCGGGTGTCGAACTCTTACCTTTGGGGTGGGCCGGGATTGCAGGAATCACCCCTCTCGCAAAGCCCTGTTTTGCAGGGGGATGCGAATCGCCGTCTCGACCCGCCGGTCTCTCAAACCTTACTTATCGGGTGGGCCCTCCCCGCGACCGCTGTCGATTGACTTACATCGCCGCCCATACAAAAGTATGCGCAACAGGTAACGCGCATTGGCGGTCACGACATGGCAAAGCTGCCCCAACCCTCCTACCGCACGGTCGACGCGCGGCCCACACCCGAGACGTTGATCAAGCCGGGCGAGCTGGTCGACCTGATCGAGGTGACGCCGCTCACCCTCGCCGATCGCCGGATCTACAACCAGCTCCTGGAGAATGCCTGGGAGGCGATCGACAAGCCGGTGATGCATGTGATCGCCAAGTCCGACCTCAGGGGCAACCACAATTCCAACGACCGGATCGGCGACTCGATCGAGCGGCTGATGAGCGCGATCGTCAAGATGGAGGTGATCTGGGATGGCAAGCCGGCGGTGGAGCGGGTGCAGCTCCTCGGTGGCAACGTCGAGATGGCGCGCAGCGACGGGTTGTTCGAATACGAGATCCCGGCGCGGCTGCGCAAGGTGATCACCAACTCCACCGTCTTCGCGCGGCTGCAGCGCGAGGTGATGTTCGCGCTGTCGTCGAAATACGCGCTGACGCTCTACGAGATGGTGCAAAAGCGCGGCAACCTGCGTTGGAAGTCCTCCGAGACCTTCACGCTCGATGGAATCCGCGCCGTGCTCGGCGTGCCCAAGGGCAAGCTGACATCGTGGTCGAACCTGCGGCTGCGGGCGATCGACCCGGCGGTGGCCGAGGTCTGCGCGCTGTCGGACTACATGGTCGAGATCGCGCCGATCAAGACCGGGCGCAGCGTGACCCATGTGGAGCTGCGCTGGTGGCGCAAGGATGGCGACGCCACCGACAAGGCCGAGCGCAGCCTGAGCTTCGCCAGCACCGGCCGCCGGGCGCGGGCCGCCGAAGAGGCGCGCGGGCAGGGCGGCACGACCACGATCCCGGGCCAGACCCCGCCGCGGCCGCGCCCGGCCTGGCTCGACCGGCAGGGCGAGGCGCTGCGCACCGAGACCTACGAGACGGCGCGGCTGCGCTTTCCCGGCTACGACATCTACAACATCGAGGGCCAGTGGCGCGAATGGTCCAAGGGCAAGTCCCCGGCCGAGGATCCCGACCGCGCCTTCCTCGCCTTCTTCCGCAAATATGCCGAGGCGAACCCGATCTGATCGGGCGCCTTCGGGGCCGATTGCCAATTGGCAATCGGGTTGGAGCCGAGGCTGCGCCCTGCCCCGGCTGCATCGGTACCCTCTGGTCAAGTATCTGATACCATTATGGAAATGCCGAATTGCCAGTTGGCAATCGGTCGATCCGCCCATGCCGGGGCTGGACAGGCCGCCGCTCGCCTGCTGTCCTCTCCCTCGCTGCTGGAACGAGGAGACGGCCGATGCGATTGCGAGACCTCGAGATCCTGATCGTCGCGCCACCGGCCCCGGGCTGGGGCGGGCGCTACTGGATCCTCGTCAAGCTCACCAGTGATGACGGCATCACCGGATGGGGCGAATGCTACGCCGCCGCGGTCGGGCCCCGCGCGATGGAGGCGGTGATTCGCGACGTGTTCGAGCGTCACATGGAGGGCGAAAGCGTCGATAACATCGAGCTGATGTTCCGCCGCGCCTATTCCTCGGGCTTTACCCAGCGGCCCGACCCGACGGTGATGGGTGCGTTTTCCGGGCTCGAGATCGCCTGCTGGGACATTCTCGGCAAGGCGCGCGACCGCCCGGTCTGGGCGCTTCTCGGTGGGCTGATGAACGAGCGCGTGCGCGCCTATACCTACCTCTACCCGTCAAAGCACCACCCCCTGCCCGACTTCTGGATCGACGCGGACATGGCCGCCGAGGCCGCGACCGAGGCCGTCGCGCGCGGCTACACGGCGGTGAAGTTCGACCCGGCCGGTCCCTACACGATCCGGGGCGGCCACCAGCCCGCGATGAGCGACATCAGCCGCTCGGTCGCGTTCTGCCGGGCGATCCGCGCGGCGGTGGGCGACCGCGCCGACCTGCTCTTCGGCACGCACGGGCAGTTCACCACCGCCGGCGCGATCCGGCTCGGCCGGGCGATCGCGCCCTTCGATCCGCTCTGGTTCGAGGAGCCGATCCCGCCCGACAACCCGCTCGACTTCGCGGAGGTGGCGCGGGCGACCGGCCTGCCCGTGGCGACCGGCGAACGGCTTGCCACCCGCGCCGATTTCGCGCCGCTGCTGCGGACCGGCGGGGCGCAGATCCTGCAACCGGCGCTCGGCCGCGCCGGTGGCATCTGGGAGGCACGCAAACTCGCCGCCATGGCCGAGAGCTTCAACGCGCAGATCGCGCCGCATTTCTATGCCGGGCCGGTGGAATGGGCCGCCAACATCCATCTCGCGGCGTCGATCCCCAACCTGCTGATGGCCGAGACCATCGAGACGCCGTTCCATGACGGGTTGATCCGGGGCACGATCCGGGTCGATGAGGGGTTCGTCGCCGCGCCGCAGGCCCCGGGGCTCGGCATCGAGGTGGACGAAGACCTCGCCCGCGCCCATCCCTATGAGGGCAGCGGGCTGCATCTCGAAATGAGCGAGGCGCCCTGCGACTACGTGAACGGCAACCTGTTCGAGGGGGGCGCGCCCGCTCCGAGGGGCTGAGCGCGGATCAGGAGGTTCCGGCGTCGTCGAGGATCATCTCGGCGGCGCGATGCGCTACCATCATCGTCGGCGCGTTGGTATTGCCGGAAGTGATGCTCGGAAAGACCGAGGCATCCACCACCCGCAGCCCGTCGAAGCCATGCAGCCTCAGCCGTGGATCGACCACCGAGCGGCGCGGGTCGGCGCCCATGCGGCAGGTGCCGACCGGGTGAAAGACGGTGCCGCAGCGCTCGCGGAAATCGTCGAGGATCGCCGCGCCGTCGAGCGCGCGCAGGTCGGGACCGACGGCGCTCTCGACCAGGCCGGTAAGCGCGGGGCTGCGCATGATCCGACGACACAGCAGCCCGCCGGTGATCACGGTCGCCCGGTCCGCCTCGGTCGCCAGAGAGTTGGGGCGGATATCCGGCGGGGCCAGCGGATCGGCCGAGGAGATGTCGATCCGGCCGCGGCTCGTCGGGCGAGCCGGCTGAAAGCCGATGATGAAGCCGGGAAACGGATCGGGCCGGACGAGATCGCGGCGCCCGGCGGGCGTGGTGCTGTAGCTCACCGGGTTGAAGTAGATCTGCTGATCGGGCCGCGGGCTCTCGGGCGCGCCGCGAAAGAAGCCGCCGCATTGATTGACCGAAAGCGCCAGCGGTCCGCGACGGCTCAGCGCGTAGCGTATCGCGGCCCGGGCCTTGCCCCGGAACGGGCGCAGCTGATCGTTGAGCGTCGGCTCATTGGCCCTGAAGTAGTAATTGACCGCGAGATGGTCCTGAAGCTGGCCACCGACATGCGGCGCGTCCGCCAGCGCATCGATCCCGTGCGCGCGCAACAGCTCGGCCGGGCCGATGCCCGAAAGCTGCAGGAGCCGGGGCGAGGTGACGGCGCCGGCGCAGAGCAGGATCTCGCGCCCGGCGCGCAAGGTCTCGACCCGGCCGCCGATCCGCAGCTCCACCGTGGCGGCACGGCGACCCTCGAAGCCGATCCGCGTGACCGTGACGCCGGTGCGCAGCGACAGGTTGGAGCGCCGCAGCGCCGGGGCGAGATAGGCGCGGGCGGCCGAGTGCCGCAGGCCGGACCGGGTGGTGATGCGATAGGTCGTGGCGCCTTCGAAGCGGGCGCCGTTGCAATCGGGGCAGGCGGGCAGCCCGGCCTGCGCCACGCCGTCGAAGAAATGGCGGGTCACCGGGTGGATCTGGTCCGAGACGTCCTGCACATGCAGAGGCCCGGTGCCGTCGCGGCTGCCATCGGCGGCGACGCGGGTTTCCATGGCCTCGAAGGCGCTGCGGGCGGCGGTCCAGTCCCAGCCATCGGCACCCTCCGCCGCCCAGTCGTCGAAATCATGCGGCAGGCCCCGGGCCCAGATCAGCGCGTTGATCGAACTCGATCCGCCGACCACGCGGCCGCGCGGCCAGTAATCGCTGCGCCCGTTCAGACCGGGATCGGGGGCGCTGCGATAGCGCCAGTTGAGCCGGGGATGGAAGAAGGTCTTGCCGTAGCCGAGCGGCAGCCACACCCAGGGCGACCGGTCGCGCGGCCCGGCTTCGAGTACCAGCACGCTGTATCGCCCAGAGGCGCTCAGCCGCTCCGCCAGCACGCAGCCCGCCGAGCCCGCGCCGATGATGATGTAGTCCGCAACCGCCATGACCGACACCTCCGCCACGCAGACTGGCAGAGGCCGGGGCGGCGCGGCCAGCGGAAAGATTGGATCTCCTTGCGGTTGAGGTACCCGCTTCTCCAGGGCCTCGTCGTCGAGCCGCCTCTACGTCTCGACCGGCCGGTTGTCGGTCGGGCCTTCCGTGCTGCGCCTTGCCAGTATCTCGGCCTCGAGGTCGATGATGGCGGGGCCGGGGTCGCGGCCGTCGAGCCGGGCGCGGATCATCTCGACCGCCCGCGCGCCCATCTCGAAGCGGTGGGTGCGCACCGAGGAGAGCGACGGCTCGGCGGCGCGCATCATCTCGAGGTCGTTGAAGCCGCAGATGCCGAGTTGCCCGGGCACCGGGATCCCCATGCGCATCGCCTCGAACAGCGCGCCGAGCGCGAGGTCGTCATTGTTGCAAAACACCGCGTCGGTCTCGGGGTGGCGCGCCAGAAGCGCGCGCAGCAGTTCCGCGCCGCCGCCGACGCTCGACGGCGTGTCGGTGGTCTCGACCCGGTCGGGATCGAACACGCCATGCGCCTCGGCCTCGGCGCGAAACCCCGCGAAGCGACGCCGCGTGCGCGGGTCCATCCGGGCGCCGAGAAAGCCGGGCCGGCGATAGCCGCGGTCCAGCAGGTGGCGCGTCGCCGCCGCCGCCGCGTCGTGATGCGAAAAGCCGACCATCATGTCGACCGGGTCGGGGCCGGTTTCCATCACCTGCACGACCGGGCAGGTGGCGCGGTCGAGCAGCCGCCGCGCCGCATCGGTCTGGTCGATGCCCGAGATGATCAGCCCGGCGGGGCGCTGGCGCAGGAACACGCCGATCAGCTTTTCCTCGGTGCCCGGGTCGTAGCGGGTGATCGCGTATTGCACGTCGAAGCGGCTGTCGGCGAGCCCGTCATAGATGCCCGAAAGCACGTCGGTGAACACGGCGTTGGTGACCGAGGGGATCAGCACCCCGATCACGTCGGCGCGGCCGGTGGCGAGGGCCCGCGCCGCCGGGTCCGGCACGTAGCCCAGCTCGGCCACCGCCGCGTCGATCCGTGCCCGGGTTTCGGCCTGCACCGTGTCCGGACGCCGCAAGGCCCGGCTCACCGTGATCGGCGAAACGCCGGCCCGGGCCGCCACCTCGGCCAGTGTCACCCGTTTCGCCATTGATCCCCCCTTGACGCATGACAGCGCTGTCATCTAATGATAGCGCTGTCATTCTAGCCGTGGGGAGCGGCTGCGACAAGGGAGGCGGCATGAGCGAGCGGCAGGGACCGATCCTGGTGATGGGCGTGAGCGGCGCCGGCAAGAGCACCATCGCGCGCGGTCTCGCCGACCGTCTCGGCGGCGTCTATGTCGATGCCGACGACCTGCACCCCGAGGAGAACGTCGCGACCATGGCGCGCGGCGAGCCGCTGACCGACGAGCTGCGCTGGGGCTGGCTCGACCTCGTGGCCAAGGCGATGGCCGAGACGGAGCCCTTCGCCGTGGTCGCCTGCTCGGCGCTCAAGCGCGCCTATCGCGACAGGCTCCGGGCGCATCTGGGCCCGTTCCCGATCATCTATCTCGACGGTGACCGCGCGTTGCTGCGCGAGCGGATGTCGGGGCGCGAGGGGCATTACATGCCGGTCTCGCTGCTCGACAGCCAGCTGCAGACGCTGGAGCCGCCGGGCCCCGACGAGGACGCCATCGCGGTCTCGGTGGCGCCTTCGCCCGACGAGATCATCGCCACGGCGCTGACACGGCTTTCTTCCCGCCTGCAGGGAGGGCCCGACGGGTCCGGGCAGGCGGATCACACCCCGAGGAGGACCTCATGACCAAGACCTTCACCATCACTCTCGCGACCGCGCTGACGCTGTCGGGCGCCGCCGTGGCGCAGGATTACAGCTTCCGCTTCCAGTCCTCGGACCCGGCGGGCAACCCGAATTTCGAGCTGCAGAAGCAGTGGGCCGAGAGCGTCGCCGAGTTGACCGATGGCCGCGTCACGGTCGAGCTGCTGCCAGTCGACTCGATCGTCGCCCATAACGAGACGCAGGACGCGATCGCGGCCGGCATCCTCGACGGACACATCACCGACACCTCCTATTTCGCGGGCAAGGATCCGGCCTTCGGCCTGATCGCCAACCCGGTCGGCGCCTGGTCCGACCCGCAGCAGATGTTCGATTTCGTCGAGCAGGGCGGCGGCCACGAGCTGATGGACGAGCTGCTCTCGCCCTACGGGCTCGAATTCATCGGCGTCAGCACCCCGGGCCTCGAGGCCTTCGTCTCGAACGTGCCGCTCGAGGGCGTCGAGGATCTCAAGGGGCTGAAGCTGCGCGCCCCCGAGGGCCTCGTGCAGCAGGTCTTCGCCGCCGCCGGCGCGGCGCCGGTGAACCTGCCGGGCTCGGAGGTCTTCACCTCGCTCGACAAGGGCGTGATCGACGCGGCCGACTACTCGGTGTTCTCGGTCAACCACGCGCAGGGCATGCATGACGTGGCCGCGCACCCGGTCTATCCGGGCTTCCACTCGATGCCGCTGGTCGAAGTCTCGATGAACGAGGCCAAGTGGGACGAGCTGCCCGACGATCTCAAGGGGATCATGGAAGAGTCGGTGAAGCAGTTCGCCCAGAACCAGATCGCCTCGCTCAGGGAAGCCGACCAGGCCGCGCTCGAGGAGGCCAATGCCTCGGGCGAGATCACCGTGCATGACTGGTCCGACGAGGAGCGCGCCAAGTTCCGCCAGATCGCCATGGGCGAGTGGGAGAAAGTGGCCTCGCGCTCCGAGAACGCGCAGAAGGTCTATGACACGCTGACCGGCTACCTGACCGAGAACGGCCTGATCGCCGAGTAAGACCGGCGCGGCCCAGCCGTATCCCTGTGACGCCCGGGCCCGCGGTCCGGGCGTCTTCGCAAGCACCTTTCAACGAGGGACAAGGCCAGTGACAGAAGATCACACCGACATCACGCCGCCCCGCGAGGAGGGCGGGCCGATCCCGGAGGCGGGCTGGCTCGGCCGCGCCATCGACCGGGTCGGCATCGTCTTTGCCGTGGGCATCATCATCGCCATGCTGATCCTGATCCAGGAGGTGGTGCTGCGCTATTTCTTCAATCGGCCCACGATCTGGGCGCACGAGACCACCGTGTTCCTCTCGGGCGTGGCCTTCGTTTTCGGCGGGCTCTACTGCACCGCGCGCGACAGCCATATCCGGGTCGTGCTGATCTACGACCAGCTCGGGCCGAAGCTGCGCCGCGCCTTCGACGTGGTGATCTCGATCATCTGCGGCCTGTCGGCGGCGATGTTCACCTGGGCCGCCTGGATCATGGTGTCGCGCGCCGCCTTCGCGCCCAGCGGCGAGATCCGCATCGAGCGGTCCGGCAGCGCCTGGAACCCGGTCTATCCGGGCCTGATCAAGATCTTTCTCATGCTCGTTCTGGGCGTCATGACGGTCCAGTTCGCGATCCTGGCCGTGAACTACGCGCGGGGACGGCGTTGATGGAATTCTTCGGACTGCTGCAGGGCCTCGGCATCGAGGGGGCCACCGGGCTGATGTTCGCGATGCTGCTGGTGCTTCTCGTCACCGGCATCCCGCTGGCCTATGTCACGCTGCTCGTGGCGCTGATCTTCGCGCTCGGCTGGTTCGGCCCGATGGCGGTGCCGCTGATCACCTCCCGGGTCTATTCCTTCGTTTCCAGCTTCGTCTTCGTCTCGGTGCCGATGTTCGTGCTGATGGCGGCGATCCTCGACCGGTCCGGCATCGCCCGCGACCTGTTCGACGCGATGCGCCTGTTCGGCGGGCGGCTCAGGGGCGGCATCGCGATCCAGACGATCCTGGTGGCCGTCATCCTCGCCGCGATGTCGGGCATCATCGGCGGCGAGGTGGTGCTTCTGGGGCTGATCGCGCTGCCGCAGATGCTGCGGCTGGGCTACGACAAGAACCTAGCCATCGGCGTGGTCTGCGCCGGCGGCGCGCTCGGCACCATGGTGCCGCCCTCGATCGTGCTGATCATCTACGGGCTGACCGCCAACGTCTCGATCGGCGACCTGTTCACCGCCGCCTTCATCCCCGGGCTGATGCTGGCGGGCTTCTACGTGGCCTATGTGCTGATCCGCGCCTATCTCAACCCGGCGATGGCGCCGGTGGTCGAGGGGCCGCGCGCCTCCACCGCCGAGAAGCTGCGGCTGGCCAAGGGGCTGTTCCTGCCGATCCTCGTGGTGATCGGCGTGCTGGGCTCGATCTATGGCGGCATCGCCAGCGTCACCGAGGCCTCGGCCGTCGGCGTGCTGGGGGTGACGCTCTCGACGATGATCCGCGGCGAGTTCACGATCGGGCTGATGAAGGCCGCGGCGCTGCAGACCCTGCAGACCGTCGGCATGATCGTCTGGATCGGCATCGGCGCCACGGCGCTGGTGGGGGTGTTCAACCTGATGGGCGGCATCAAGTTCGTCTCGGCGCTGATCACGGGCATCTCGGACGAGCCGGTGATCGTGCTGCTGTTCATGATGGCGCTGCTATTCATCCTTGGCATGTTCCTCGACTGGGTCGGGATCGCGCTTCTGACCATGCCGATCTTCGTGCCGATCATCACCTCGATGGGCTACGACCCGGTCTGGTTCGGGGTGGTGTTCTGCATGAACATGCAGATGAGCTTTCTCAGCCCGCCCTTCGGGCCGGCGGCGTTCTACCTCAAATCGGTGGCGCCGCCGGATATCAGCCTCGGCGACATCTTCCGCTCGCTGCTGCCCTTCATCGGCCTGCAGGCGCTCGCGGTCGCGGTGCTGATCCTGTTCCCGGCGATCGCCATCTACTGAGGCGCGCCCATCGCCCATGACCGGCCCGCCCCCCGTATCACGAGGGGGGCGGGCCTTTTTCGTGGGGCAGGGGGGTCTTGGCCGGGGGTTCGCGCCGGGATCAGCGCGGATCGCCCGAGGTCTCGCGGATGATCAGAGCGGGCGGGATCTCGATGCGCCGGGGCGGTCCGGACCGGTCGCCGTTCAGGAGCGTGCCGACCAGCTGCGCCGCCTCGGCGCCGATCCGCTCGGCATGGGCGTCGACCGTCGTCAGACGCGGCGCGCAGACCGCGCCGATCTCGTAATTGCCGAAGCCCGCGAGCGCCAGCGCGCCCGGCACCGCGATCCGCCGCCGCTGGCACTCGGCCAGCGCGCCGAAGGCCACGAGATCGGAGACGCCGATCACCGCGTCGGTGTCGGGATACCGCGCGAGCAGCGCGTCGAGCGCCGTCGCGCCGGCGGCCATGCTGATCGGCGGCTCGCCGAGCGGGGCCAGCCTACAGGTTTCGAGGCCGTGCCGCGCCATCGCCGCGACGAAGCCGGCCCGGCGCTGCCGCCCGCGCGGATCGCGGTCGGAATCGCCGCCCAGAAAGCCGATGCACCGACGGTCCCGCGACACGAGGTGATCGACGAGCAGGCCGATCGAGGCGGCGTTGGAAAACCCCACGACGTGATCCAGCGGATCGTCCGGCAGGTCCCAGAGCTGCACGATCGGCAGCTTCGAGGCGCGCAGCAATTGCCGGGTGCGGGGCGTGTGCTGCCCGCCGGTCAGCACCACCGCCTCGGGCTTGCGGCGCAACAGCTGCGCGATGACGGCCTCTTCCTGCGCGGGATCGTACTCGGTGTTGGCGAGCAGGATCTGCAGACCTTCCCGCGCCAGCCCCTGGGTCAGCGCCCGCACCGTCTGGGCGAAGTTCGCGCTGTCGATGGTGGGCACGGTGACGGCGACGAAGCCGGTCCGGTTCTGGCGCAAATTCGCCGCCGTGGCGTCGAAGACGTAGCCCAGCTCCTCCGCTTTTCGCAGGATCTTGTCGCGGGTCTCGGGCCTGACGCTGTCGTCGCCCTTGAAGGCGCGCGAGACGGTCATCGCCGAGACGCCCACGGCCCGGGCAACATCGGACATCCGGATCGCCGCGCCGCGCGCGCCCGGGCTCATGCGCCGCCCCTCGGTCAGGCCGAGACGCCGCGGGGGCGCAGCCCCGCGCGCGGCGTCGATGCGGGATCAGAGCGAGACACTGATCGCACCGTCGACATAGAGGACGTGGCCGTTGACGAAGCTCGACGCCTCGGACGAAAGGAAGACGCAGGCGCCGACCAGCTCATCGACCTTGCCCCAGCGCCCCGCCGGGGTGCGCTTTTCGAGCCAGGCCGAGAAGTCCGGGTCGGCGACCAGCGCGGCGTTGAGCGGCGTGTCGAAATAGCCGGGCGCGATGGCGTTGCATTGCAGCCCGTGCCGGGCCCAGTCGGTCGCCATGCCCTTGGTCAGGTTGCCGACCGCGCCCTTGGTGGCGGTGTAGGGGGCGATCCCGGGGCGGGCGAGGGCGGTCTGCACCGAGCAGATGTTGATGATCTTGCCGTGGCCGCGCGCGATCATGTGCCGCGCCGCCGCCTGGCCGACATGGAACACCGAGGCGATGTTGGTCTGCAGCAGCGCCTCGAAGCGGTCGGCGGGAAAATCCTCGAGCGGCGTGCGGTGCTGCATCCCGGCGTTGTTCACGAGGATGTCGATGGCGCCCGTCTGCGCCTCGAAGCCGTCGATCGCGGCGCGCACCTCGTCATGGCGCGTCGCGTCGAAGGCGAGGGTGGCGATCTCGGCTTGCGGCAGCTCGGTGGCGAGCGTCTCGCGCGCCTGCTCCAAGCGGGCCGGGTCGCGGCCATTGAGCACGAGATGGGCCCCGGCCTGCGCCAGACCACGGGCCAGAGCGAGGCCGATCCCCTGCGAGGAGCCGGTGATCAGGGCACGCCGACCGGACAGGCCGAACATGGTCTCCAGATACGCGTTGCCTTGGGTCATCCAGCTCTCCCGACGGTGTAGACATGTCCTCTGCCTCCACCTATGTTATCGATAACAAAACGAGTCAAGCAGGGTCTGGCGCGGCTGCGCCGTTTCGGCCCGAAGGAGAGGGAACATGGGCCAGCCACTCGATCATCAATCGGCTCTCGGGCAGGGCGCATGCGCCCGCCGCGCCCATGGGGCTTGCGCCTGATGAAGGCCGTCGTCATCCATGCCGCCCATGATTTGCGGGTCGAGGAGCGCCCCTCCGAGGCGGTCGGGCCCGGGCAGCTGCGCGTCGCGATCGAGCGGGGCGGGATCTGCGGCTCGGACCTGCACTACTATTCGCATGGCGGTTTCGGCGCGGTGCGGCTGCGCGAGCCGATGATCCTCGGCCACGAGGTGTCGGGCCGGGTCGTCGAATGCGGCCCCGGCGTGACCGGGCTCGAGGCCGGCGATCTCGTCGCCGTCTCGCCCTCGCGGCCCTGCGGCGGCTGCCCACAATGCCATGCCGGGCGACCGAACCACTGCGAGAACATGCGTTTCTACGGCTCGGCCATGCCGTTCCCGCATATCCAGGGGGCGTTCCGGCAGGAGCTGGTGGCCGATGCGGCGCAATGCGCACTCGCGAACGGGCTGAGCCCGGGCGAGGCGGCGATGGCCGAGCCGCTGGCGGTGACGCTGCACGCGGCCCGCCGGGCGGGCGAGCTTTTGGGCAAGCGGGTGCTGGTGACCGGCTGCGGCCCGATCGGCCTGCTCTCGATCATCGCCGCGCGTCACGCGGGCGCGGCCGAGATCGTGGCCACCGACCTGACCGATTTCACGCTCGGCGTGGCACGGCAGGTCGGGGCCGACGTCACGATCAACACCGGGCGGGATGCCGAAACGCTCGCGGGCTACGCGGCGGGCAAGGGCAGCTTCGACGTGCTGTTCGAATGCACCGGCGTGGCGGCCGCGATCGCGCCGGCGCTGGCGACGATGCGCCCGCGCGGCGTGGTGGTGCAGCTGGGGCTGGGCGGCGACATGTCGCTGCCGATGATGCTGGTCACCGCCAAGGAACTGGACCTGCGCGGGTCGTTCCGGTTCCACGAGGAATTCGCGCAAGGGGTCGCCGCGATGCGCGCGGGCCGGATCGACGTCAAGCCGCTGCTCACCCATGCGGTCGGCCTCGACGAGGCGGAGCAGGGCTTCCGGCTGGCCAGCGACCGCAACAGCGCGATCAAGGTGCAGATCCGGTTCGACGCGTGACAGGCGCACCGGCCCCGGGACAGCGACGGGCTGTCCCGGGGCCGGCCGCTCGCGGACAGGGGGGCGACGCCTCGGCCGGGACGCGGTCGGGCGTCCGTCCCGCATCGGTGACTTTGCGCAGGGCGCGAACGGGCGTATCCTGCGCCGGTCAGAGGAGATCTATCGACATGGACCACGTGCGCGCCGCCTTCCGCCCTTCGGTATCGCCGCGAGAAGCCCTGTCCCATGTCCAGCTCCGTCACCCTTTCCCATCTTTCATGGTCCGCCCCTGACGGCACCCTCGTCCTGTCCGATCTCGACGCCGTCTTCGGCGCCGAGCGCAGCGGCCTCGTCGGTCGCAACGGCAGCGGCAAGACCACGCTGCTGCGGCTGATCGCCGGGGAACTGCGACCGCGCTCAGGGCAGGTCGGCTGCGACGGGCGCATGGCGATGCTGCGCCAGGACGTCCGGTTCGGGCAGGGCGAGACCATCGCGGAGCTGTTCGGGGCGCGCGAGGCGCTGGCGCTGCTCGACCGGGCCGAGGCGGGGCTGGCCGGTCTCGACGAGCTGGCCGAGGCCGACTGGACGCTGCCCGCGCGCATGGCGGCGGCGCTGGACCGCTGCGGCCTCGCCCTCGACCCGAAGGCGCCGCTCTCCGGCCTTTCGGGCGGAGAGCGGACGCGGGCCGGTCTCGCGGCGCTGCTCTTCGCCGAACCGGACCTGCTGCTGCTCGACGAGCCGACCAACAATCTCGACCGGGCGGGGCGGACCTTGGTGGCGGCGGTGCTGCGCGACTGGCGGCGCGCCGCCATCGTGGTCAGCCATGACCGCGACCTGCTCGAGGAGATGGATGCGATCGTCGAGTTGTCGGAGCTGGGGGCGCGGCGCTATGGCGGCGGCTACAGCGCCTACCGCGCGTGGAAGACGCGCGAGATCGAGGCGGCGCGGCACGATCTGGCCGATGCCGAGAAGGCCCGCGCCGCGCAGAAGCGCCGGGCGCAGCAGGCGGCCGAGCGCAAGGCGCGCAAGGATGGCCGCGGCCGCAAGGGGCGGGCGAAGGGCGGCCAGGCGAAGGTCCTACTGGATGCGGCGAAGGAGCGGGCCGAGGGCTCCGGCGGTGCCGGGGCGCGGCTGCGCGAGGACCGGCGCGCCGCGACGGAGGCGCGGGTCGCGGCGGCGCGCGAGGCGATCGAGGTCGTCGCGCCCCTGGCGATGGAGATCGCGCCCACCGGCCTCGCGCGGTCGCGGGTGGTGCTGCGGCTCGACCGGGTCGGCGCCGGTCCCGACCCGGACCGCCCGGTCATTCGCGACCTGTCGCTGGTGATGACCGGGCCCGAGCGCATCGCGGTCACCGGCCCGAACGGCAGCGGCAAGACCACGCTTCTCGACCTCGTGGCCGGGCGGCGCGCGCCCTGCGCCGGGACGGTGCGGCTGGAGGTCGCCTGCGCCTATCTCGACCAGCATGTCGGCCTGCTGGCGCCGGGGATGTCCTTGCGCGATGCCTACAAGCGGCTGAACCCGGCGGCGCCGGAGATGGAATGCCGCGCGGCGCTGGCGCGGTTCCGGTTTCGCGCCGAGGACGGGTTGCGGCAGACCAGGTCGCTCAGCGGTGGCGAGCGGCTGCGGGCGGGGCTCGCCTGCACCATCGGCCGCCCGGTGCCGCCGGCCCTGCTGATCCTCGACGAGCCGACGAACCATCTCGATCTCGACGGGATCGAGGCGCTGGAGGTGGCGCTCGTCGGCTATGACGGCGCGCTGCTGGTGGTGAGCCACGACGAGGCGTTCCTGGACCGGCTGCGGCTGGATCGGCGGGTGGAGCTGGGCGGGAGCCGGGACGGGTTCGGCCTTCGGTGAGATGGTCCCGCGTCGGTTCACCGGAGAGGCTGGCCGTCGCGGGCGGGGCAGGGGGCAAGTCTCTGGCGGCCCGCTACCGGTGGAGCGCCGATTTGACCCGCCAAATGCGTCCTGTTCTCGGCCGAGCCGGGACCGTTCGGTCGTTTCCGCCGGGGTCGTCGAGTTGGACCGACCGATCGCTGCATGGCACGGGCCTGTTACCAGCCCGCGCTACTGTCTCACCAGGCGTTGTAGCCGAGGTATTTGCCGGACATCTCGATCTTCACGCGGTCGCCCTTCGGGTTCTCGATCCGTTCGATCTTCATGTCGAAATCGATCGCCGACATGATGCCATCCCCGAACTTCTCGTGGATCAGCGCCTTGATGGTCGGGCCATAGACGCCGACGATCTCGTAGAGGCGGTAGATGCAGGGATCGGTCGGCACCGTCTGCTCCCAGATCTTGGTCGGGCTGTCCTGCAGCACCGCGACCGCCTCGGTGGGCAACTCCAGAAGGGTGGCCAGCGCTTCGGCCTTTTCCGCCGGCATGGCGTTCATCCCCATCGCCGCGGAATGGGTCCAGACCGGGGACATGCCGATCTTTTCGGCGATCCCCTCCCAGCTCAGCCCGGCGCGTTTCTTGGCCCGGACGATCAGAACGGTCACGTCCTCCTTGGTCAGGTCGTCGGATAATGCGAGGTCTTTCATGCGGTCCTCCTGTGGGACGGTTCAGCCGCCCATCCGGACGGCCATGACGAGGCAGAGCAGGGCGAGTATCGCCGAGACCGACTGCCAGAATTGGACGGGGTTGCGCTGCACCAGCGGCACGTGCCGCGCCGCGCGCCAGTCGGCGCCGGGGCGGCGCAGATCGGCCACGAATTCCGACAGGGCGTCGTAGCGGCGCAGCGGGTCGGGATGGGTCGCGCGGCGCAGCGTCATGTCGATCCAGGCGGGCAGGGTGCTGTCGTCGTCGCGGGCGGAGCGATAGGTCAGGCGGGCTTGATCGCGGCGCGACCGCACCTGTGCGACCTGCGTGCCATAGGGCAGCCTGCCGCAGAGCATCTCGTAGAGGATTACGCCCAGGGCGTATTGGTCCGAGCGCCAGCTGATCGCGTCGCCCGCGAAGTATTCCGGCGCGGTGTACTGGTAGGTGCCGGGAAGCTGGCCCAGCAGGCCGGGCCGGGCTTCCTCGACCCCCGCCACTGCGGCCGAGCCGAGATCGATGATCGTCACCGTGCCGCTCGCGTCGATCATGATGTTCTCGGGGCGCAGGTCCTGATGCACCATCTCGCGGCGGTGAAGGGCGCGCAGCCCCGCGGCGATCTGGGCGGCGATGTCCCGGACCCGGTCGAGCGGCGGCGCGGGGTTGTCGGTCATCCACTGGCGCAGGGTGACGCCCCGGACCAGTTCGGTCACGGCGTAGAGCGCGGTGGGCCGCCCGGCGCGCGCGGCCGCGCGCAGCACATGCGGGGAACGGATCCGCCGCGCGATCCAGTCCTCGAGCACGAAGCGGCGCAGGTAATCCTCGTCCTGCGCCATCTCGGTCGCGGGGATCTTCAGCGCGACATCGCGCCCCTGCGCGCCGGTGGCGAGATAGACATGGCTGCGCGCGGTGGCGTGGATTTGGCGATGGATGCAAAAGCCATCGATGTTGTCGCCGGGTCTCGGCAGCGGCGGCACCGGAAGCCGGGCGGCATCGGTGCCAAGCGCGTCCGCACCGTCGGGCAGGGCGTCGACGCGCAGGATCTGGACCGTCAGGTTGTCGCGGCTTCCGGCCCGCAGCGCGCCGTCCGCGAGCTGCCGCGCCGCTTGGTCCAGATCACCGGTTGCGGCCGCATCGCGGACCATCGTTCCGGTGATGAAGTCGTGCACCCCGTCGGTGCTCAGCAGGAAGATATCGCCTACCGAAAGCGGCACGCGCCGGTAGTCGATCTCGACCGTGGCGTCGATGCCGAGAGCCCGGCCGAGATAGCATTCCTCGGCCGAGAGGGCGAGGCGGTGGTCGGTGGTCAGGGGCTCGAGGCTGGCGCCGGTCAGGCGGCTGACCCGGCTGTCGCCGATATGCAGGACATGTGCCTCGTGGCCTTTGGCGATCAGGGCCGAGAGGGTGCAGACGCGGCCTTGGTTGATGTCACCGACCGAGTTGTTCTGCCCGTGCAGCCAGGCATTGGTGGCGGCGATTACCCGGGTCGCCGCGGTCCTTGCGGTCCAGCTGTCCGGCGTCGCGTAATAGTCGGCGAGCAGGGCCTTCACCGCGGTTTCGGCGGCCTCGGCGCTCACGCGCGAGGAGGAGATGCCGTCGGCCACGGCCAGCGTGATGCCCTTGAGCGCCAGCGCCTCGCCCTCGGGGATCAGCGCGCCATGGAAATCCTGGTTCTCCGGCTTGCGCCCGGCCGAGGAGAACTGGCCGATCGACACGCGCAGCGTATCGGGGGCGTTGGTGTCCTTCGGCATGGCGGGGCTCCGGCGAAGGGAGGGGCCCCGCCGGAGCGGAGCCCGTGAGGGACGATCACTCGGCGGCGAGGCCGGTCATGTCGTCGTTGCGCGCGAACTTGGCGTTGCGCTTGGGGGATTCCCGGAAATGGGTCATGTAGATCATGCCGCCCACGAAGGTCAGGCCGCCGACGAGGTTGCCCAGCACGACCGGGATCTCGTTGTAGATGAAGTAGTCCGCCCAGGTGAATTCACCGCCCAGCATGATGCCCGAGGGGAACAGGAACATGTTCACGATGGAATGCTCGAAGCCGAGATAGAAGAAGACGAGGATCGGCATCCACATCGCCATGATCTTGCCCGAGGTCGAGGTCGACATCATCGCGGCGACGACGCCGGTGGAGACCATCCAGTTGCACAGGATCGCGCGCACGAAGACGGTGAGCAGCCCGGCGCCGCCGGCGGCGGCATAGCCGATGGTCCGGGCCTCGCCGATGGTGCCGATCCGTTGGCCGACCGCGTCGGGCTCGGCCGAAAAGCCGGTGGTGAAAACGACCGCCATCAGGATCGCCGTGGTCATCGCGCCCGCGAAATTGCCGCAGAAGACGAGGCCCCAATTGCGCAGCACGCCGGCCCAGGTGCAGCCGGGACGCTTGGCGAAGACGGCGAGCGGCGCCAATGTGAACACCCCGGTCAACAGGTCGAAGCCCATGAGATAGAGCAGGCAGAAGCCGACCGGGAACAGCAGCGAGGCGACGAGGAAATTGCCGGTCTGAACCGCGATGGTCACGGCGAAGGCGGCGGCGAGCGCGAGGATCGCGCCGGCCATGTAGGACCGGATCAGGGTGTCCTTGGTGGACATGAATATCTTGGATTCGCCGGCATCGACCATCTTGACCGCGAATTCCTTGGGAGCGACATACGACATTTTCTAAGCTTTCTCGATATTTTTCTGTGTCCGGCAATCAGGCGCCGGGGATCGATCCCGGTTCGATGTTCCGGCCGCCGGACCGGGCGGGCAGGAGAGCGTCCAGCGTGGGGCGGCAGGCGGTGGCGCGCGCTGCGCGGCAGATATCGGAGCGGCGCGTCGGGCCATGACCGATGACGAGGGGGTGGCGGGACATAGCGTCCTCCGGGGTTTCGGGCGGAACCGGGTTCTCCGGGCCGCGACGGTTTCGATCCGGGAGAGCGTCGCCCAAGAGGGCATGGCTCCCGCGATCCGGGGGGTGTCAGGAGAGTGCGCAGCGCCGTTGCCACGCGGGGAGGGTCGATCTGACGGAAACCGCCGCGCCGTTGCGGCCGAGGCAGGGGTTTGCCCACCTCGCTTAGCTATTCGACAGGCAGAACCCATGCGGCCGCCAGTCATTTTTTGGATTTCACGCAGGCGCGGGTCATTGCAGACACCTGTCTGCCGAAGAACGCAGCGAAACCGTGCCCGCAAGCCGCCGAATGCAGCGCGGTTGGGCGGCGCCTGATCGCGAACATGGACGGCGCGTGGCGCGTATCGCAACCCGAGTCCGGAGGGCGACAGCGTGACAACAGCCGTGTCCGGTGTAGCGGCCCGCCGGCGCTTTGATCTCAGCCCGCGCAGATCCACAGGTCTTTGGACGGCGGGTCGGGCGCGACGATGCGTCATGGAGGGCCGAAGCGGCACCGGCCGGAGTTCCGTTCGGTGCCGTTTCGAGGCCTCAAGCCACCTCGGAGCGGCTCAGTAGTTCGACGTCGAAGGCGGCCGCTTTGACCGCCGAGGGGCGGGCCTCGCATCGGTCGATCCAGGCCCGGATCGCGGGATGGTCCGGCGCGGCCTCGGGGAACCATATGAAGGGCGAGACGAGCAGCAGGTCCGCCGCCGTGAAGGCTTCGCCCATCAGGAAGGGCGCATCCTGCAGCGCGCCAGCCAGCCGCGCAATCATCTCGGTCCGGCCCCGGAAGGTGCGGTCGAGATAGGGGTGCGACAGCTCGGCAGCGCCGAAGACCAGCACCGGTTCGACCACGTTGCCGTACCAGGCCAGCCAGCTCAGGTAGCGTCCGCGCATCGGGTCGCCCGCCACCGGTCCCATCGCTGCCTGCGGAAACAGGTCGGTAAGGTAGAGGATAATGGCGTTGGATTCCCAAATTTCGACGCTGTCATGTACGAGCAGCGGCACCTTTCCCTCCGGGTGGGGGTTGTGCGCCTCGCCCGGGCTGAGCGACCCGTCATTGCGCAGGATCGGCACGATCTGGATCTCGATCCGGTCGCGGACCCCCAGCTCCTCGATCAGGCGTATGATACGCGACGACCGGCTGAGCGGCGCGTGGTAGAGGGTGAGCATGGTGAAGATCCTTTCGATGTGGTGTCGATCCGGCTCCCATCATATGCTCAGCCTACTGCCAGTTTCCGTCAGGATCCCATGAGCCGCTCCGACCGCCTGTTGCGCCTGCTGAATGCCCTGCGCGTCCTGCCGGGCCCGGTGACCGCCGAACGGCTCGCAGGCGAGACCGAGGTGTCGCTTCGGACGCTGTATCGCGACATCGCCAGCCTCCGGGCCGGTGGCGCGCTGATCGATGGCGCGCCAGGGCTGGGCTACACTCTGACCGAGGACCCGGCGCTGCCGCCGCAGAGCTTTGACCGGATCGAGTTGGAGGCGCTGGTGCTCGGCCTCGGCGACGTGCGCCAGCGCGGCGATCCGCAGATGGCCCGGGCCGCCGATTCCGCGCTTGCCAAGATTGCCGCGACCCTGTCGCAACGCCTGCAGCGGCAGGTGCTTCACGCGACCCACATGGTGCATCGCCACCAAGCGCAGGTGCAGCAGGTGCCAGACCTCTCGGTGATCCGGGCGGCCTGCTGGGATGAACGCGCGCTCGACATCTCGTATCGTGACGCGCAGGGGGCCCCGAGCGAGCGGCGCATCCATCCCCTCGCCATCGTCTATCTCGACACGGGCATCGGGGTGCTGGCGTTTTGCTGTCTCAGACAGGATTTCCGGAAGTTCCGCGTCGCGCGGATCGTGTCGGTCCAGCCGACGCGCGAGAGCTTCCGCCCAAACCGCGCGCGGCTCCTGCGCCAGTATATTGCCGATCTGTCGGGCGAAGACAGCCGGAGATCCGGCCCTCGCTGGGTGGAGCGGAATCGCGACGCCCGGTCTCGGTCTCGAATCTAGGCCGCGTCCAATCGAATGCGCCTCTCGGCGGCTCCGACCGCCCTCCTGCCATCACTTGCGCCCTCGTCGGGTGAGAGCCCACGGCTTTTCCTCCGTGATTTAGCCATCATCGCACTATTCGGAATTTTGGCATGCCAAAACTTTGACATGTCGATTTTGGCGGTTTAACGATTGGGGGGCACCCGGCGTGGTGCAGTGGGAATCAGGGAGGAGACTTGAACATGCTGATGAAAACCGCGGCGATCCTTGCCGCCGTCACGACCCCCGTGGCAGCGCTTGCGCAGGAGGCCTATCCGGACGGCACCATCGAGGTGGTCACCCATTCGGGCGCCGGTGGCGGCACCGACACGACCGCCCGCATGATGATCGCCTCGGTGGCGCCGGTGCTAAGCACCGACATGGTCATCGCCAGCCGGCAGGGCGGCTCGGGCGCGGTGTCGATGGAATATCTCGACCGCCAGCCCGCCGATGGTCACACCATCCTCGTCTGGACCACCGGCCATGCCGTGACGCAGGCCAAGAACGGCGCCAGCGGCGCCGAGGGTCTGATCCCGATCGCGCGCGGCACCAACGACCCGCAGGTGCTGATGGCCAAATGCGGCGTCCACGAGGACACCCAGGCCTTCATCGACGCCCAGAAGCAGGAGTCGATGTCCTACGGCGTCACCCATGTCGCCAATATCGACGACGTCTCGGCCTTCATGTTCGCCAAGGCGGCGGGTCTGGCGCAGCCCGACATCATTCCCTTCGAGGGCGGCGGCGACCTGCTGACCAACCTCGTCGGCGGCAATGTCGACGTGGGCGTGCTGAACTACGGCGAGGCGGTGGCGCAGATCGAGGCGGGCGAGATCTGCCCGATGGTCGTGATGGGCGCGGAGCGCCTCGCCACCGCGCCCGACACCCCGACCACCGCCGATCTCGGCATCGACGCCGATTTCGCTACCGTGCGCGGCTTCGCCGTCAAGGAGGGCACGCCCGAGGCCGTGGTCGAGCAGATCCGCGCGGCGATGATGGAGGGCATGAAGTCGCCCGAATATCTCGAGTTCCTCGAAAGCCAGGGTCTCGACGAAAGCTCGGTCGCGGATGCCGAGGTCTGGGGCGCGCAGATGAACAACTCGGTCGCCCGGATGCGCGAGGCGCTGGTCGAACTCGGCTATATCGGCGGCTGAGCCGGCCCGACGGACGGCCGCCCGGGAGGGGCGGCCGTCCCGCTCCGTTCACCCCCGGGGAGGAGTACCCGCATGAGGGCCCGATATTCGTCATTCCTGCCGCTGATCGCCTGCGCGCTGATCGCCGGCTTCGCCTATGGCTGGTCCTACACCTTCAAGGAGGTGCCGCCGATGCTGATCCGCGGCTTTCAGCCGGGCGCGTTTCCGCGGCTGGTGGCCGGCATCATCATCGCGCTGTCGCTGATCGGCCTGTGGCAGGCGCGCCATGCCGGGCAAGAGCGCCCCGGCGCGCTGCCGCGCGAGTTCCATCTCTCGGTGCTGATGCTCGGCCTGTTCGGCGGGCTGGCGCTGATCGGCGATTTCCTGTTCGCGCTGATGATCGGCTGCGCCGGCCTCGCCTGGTGCTGGGGCGAAAGGCGGCCGCTGGTGCTGATCGGTCTCGGCCTCGTGGCGCCGGTCGCGGTGGTGCTGTTCTTCGACGCCGCCTTCCAGGTCCGTTTCCCGCGCGGCTTTCTCATCAACCTCTATTACGGGTAGGCGCGACATGGGCGATATCCTCTCGGGGCTTCTGGCCCTCGGCGACCCGCAGCTGTTGCTGCTCATCGTCGCCACGACGCTGGCGGGCACGGTGATCGGGGTTCTGCCGGGGCTCAACGCCACCACCGGCGCGGCGCTGATGCTGCCCTTCACCCTGACCATGGACCCGATCTCGGCCACGGTGGTGCTGGCGACGATCTACGGATCGGCCACCTTCGCGGGCGCGATCACCGCGATCCTGATCAACACGCCGGGCACCTCGGCCTCGGCCACCACCTGCCTCGACGGCTACCCGCTGGCGCTGCGCGGCGAGGCCGGGCGCGCGCTCGGCGTCGCGACCATCGCCTCGACCTTCGGCGGGCTGGTCTCGATCGTGTTCCTGTTCGTCGCGGCGCCGCTGATGGCGCGGCTGGCCTATGATTTCGGGCCGCCGGAATATTTCGCGCTGACGCTGTTCGGCCTGTCGATGCTGGCCACGATCGGCGGCGGATCGGCGGTGAAGAACCTGATCGCGGGCGCCTTCGGCGTGCTGCTCGCCACCATCGGCGTCGACCTGCTCACGGGCGTCGAGCGCTATACATTCGGCACCCACGCGCTCTATGACGGGATCGGCTTCGTGCCGGTGATGATCGGCATCTTCGGCATCGCCGAACTGCTGCGCCAGTCGACCCGGCTCGACACCGAGCGGCACCTCATCGCGATGCGCGCGGTCAAGCTGCCCGGCTGGGCCGACATCCGGCGCATCCGCACCACGGTGCTGCGCTCCACCGGCATCGGCACCTTCATCGGCGTGCTGCCGGCCGAGGGCGCGACCATCGCCTCGATGATCTCCTACAACGAGGCGCGGCGCTGGTCGCCCAATCGCGACAATTTCGGCAATGGCGAGATCGAGGGCATCGCCGCCTCCGAGGCGGCCAACAACTCGGCCATCGGCGGCTCGCTGGTGCCGACGCTGGCGCTCGGCATTCCCGGCAGCCCGACCGCGGCGATCATCCTCGCGGGGCTTTTGACCCAAGGGCTGCAGCCCGGGCCGATGCTGTTCGCCGAGCAGGGCGAGTTCCTGGGCGTGATCTTCGCGGCGCTGCTCGTGGCCAACCTGCTGTTCCTCGCCGTGGGGCTGGGCGGCGCGCCGATCTTCGCGCGGATCACCACGATCCCGGTGCGCATCCTGTGGCCGCTGGTGTTCCTGTTCTCGATCGTCGGCGCCTATGCGATCCGGCAATCGCAGGTCGACGTGATCATCGCGCTGGCCTTCGGGGTGATCGGCCACCTGATGATCCGCCACGGCTTCTCGGTGGTCTCGCTGGCCATCGGGCTGGTGCTGGGCGCCATGGTCGAGCAGCGGCTCGGCCAGTCGGTCGCGATGTTCCGGGGCGAATGGTGGATGCTCTTCACCCGGCCGATCGCGCTGATCTTCTTCGCGCTGACCCTGCTCGCGCTCTTCGGGGCGCCGACCACCAACCTCATTCGGAAAATCACACGAAAGGAGATCGCGTCGTGACCAAGATCACCTCGATCCGCACCCGCGTCTGGCACTGGACCGGCCCCACCGTTCCGCCGCAGGGCAATTTCTGCACCAACGCCTCGGACGCGCTCTACGAGAAGGGCGACGCGATGTCCTCCTTCCGGTTCCACCAGTGGCTCACCGTCGAGGTGGAATGCGACGACGGCACCATCGGCATCGGCAACGCCGCGCTGGCGCCCAGCGTGGTCAAGCGGGCGATCGACGACTGGTACGCGCCGCTGGTGATCGGCGAGGACCCGTTCGACTACGCCTATATCTGGGAGAAGATGTATCGCCGCACCCATGCCTGGGGCCGCAAGGGCATCGGCATGACCGCGATCTCGGCGATCGACATCGCGATCTGGGACGCGATGGGCAAGCTCGTCGGCAAGCCGGTCTTCAAGCTCTTGGGCGGCCGCACCAAGGAGAAGATCCCGGTCTACTACTCCAAGCTCTATGCCCGCGACATCCGCGAGATGCAGGCCGAGGCCGAACAGGCCATGGCGAACGGCTACACCGCCTACAAGTCGCGCTTCGGCTACGGCCCCAAGGACGGCATGCCGGGCATGCGCGAGAACCTCAAGCGGGTCGAGGCGCTGCGCGAGGTGATCGGCTACGACAACGACCTCATGCTCGAATGCTACATGGGCTGGAACCTCGACTACGCCAAGCGGATGCTGCCCAAGCTCGCGAAATACGAGCCGCGCTGGCTCGAGGAGCCGGTGATCGCCGACGACGTGGCGGGCTATGCCGAGCTGAACGCCATGAACATCGTGCCGATCTCGGGCGGCGAGCACGAGTTCTCGGTGATGGGCTGCGCCGACCTGCTGCGCCGCGGCGCGGTCGGCGTGCTGCAATACGACACCAACCGGGTCGGCGGCATCACCGCCGCGCAGAAGATCAATGCCATCGCCGAGGCGTTCCAGGTGCCGGTGATCCCGCATGCCGGGCAGATGCACAACTACCACCTGACCATGGCCAACGCGAACTGCCCCATCGCCGAATACTTCCCGGTCTTCGACGTCGAGGTCGGCAACGAGCTGTTCTACTACATCTTCGAGGGCGACCCGGAGGCGCAGGGCGGGTTCCTGCAGCTCGACGACGAGACGCCGGGACTGGGCATCTCGATCAGCGACCGGCATCTCGACAACTTCCGGATCGAGGAGTGAGCGGCATGCGGCCCGAGACCCTGACCGGCGCATGGCCGGTCGCGCCGACCCCCTTCAACGCGGACGGCACGCTCGACCTGCCGGGCATGACGCGCGTGCTCGACTGCATCATGGAGCAGGGCGCCGACGGCGTCTGCATCCTCGCCAACTTCTCCGAGCAGTTCCTGATCTCGGACGCGGAGCGCGAGACGCTGACCCGGCACTGCCTCGACCATCTCGCGGGCCGACTGCCGGTGATCGTCACCATCTCGCATTACGCGACCCCGATCGTGGTCGAGCGGGCGCGGCTGGCGCGCGATCTGGGCGCGGTCGCGGTGATGATGATGCCGCCCTATCACGGGGCGCTGCTCAAGGGCACGGCCGGGCAATGCTACGAGCAGTTCGCCCGGGTGGGCGAGGTCGGCATCCCGATCATGGTGCAGGACGCGCCGCTCTCGGGGGTCGAGCTGCCGGTGCCGCTGCTGGTGCGGATGGCGCGCGAGATCGAAATGGTGCAGCATTTCAAGATCGAATGCGCCGGTGCCGCGGCGAAGCTGCGGGCGCTGATCGCCGAGGGCGGCGAGGCCGTCCTCAGCCCGCTCGACGGCGAGGAGGGGATCACCATGCTCGCCGATCTCGACGCGGGCGCCACCGGCACCATGTGTTCGGCGATGATCCCGGAGCTGATCCGCGAGGTGGTGACGGCGCATCACGCGGGCGATCGCGCGCGGGCGGTCGCGGGCTATACGAGGATCCTGCCCGCGATCAACCACGAGAACCGGCAATGCGGCTTTCGCGCCGCCAAGGCGGCGATGGTCGAGGGCGGCGTGATCCGCTCCGACTTCTGTCGCCACCCGGTGCCGCCGCTGCCGCCCGAGACGCGCGCCGAGCTGATCGGGCTGCTGCGGCCCCTCGACCCCATCGTGCTGCGCTGGGGGCGCTGAAAGGAAACACGACCATGACCGACGAGTCCAACCTGTCGAAAAGCCTCGCCGAGATGGCGCCGATCTCGGGGCGCAAGACGCTGTGCGACGAGGTGGCCGAACGGCTGCGCGAGCTGATCCTGCTGGCCAGGCTCGCCCCCGGCGCCCCGATCCGCGAGCGCGACCTCGCCGAGGCGATGGGGATCAGCCGCACGCCGCTGCGCGAGGCGCTGCGCATCCTCGAGGCCGAGGAGCTGGTGGTCTATTCGCCGACCCGCCGGCCCTTCGTGGCCGATCCGGATCTGGAGACGCTGGAGCAGAACCTCTCGGTGCTCGGCGCGATCGAGGCGCTGGCCGGCGAGCAGGCCTGCCGCAACGCCACCGACGAGGAGATCGCCGAGATCGAGCGGATTTGCCAAGAGATGGTGGAGGGCTCCGAGACCGACGAGCCGCTGACCTTCTTTCGCCGCGACATGGCCTTTCACGAGGCGATCGTCACCGCCAGCCGCAACCGGCCGCTGGCGCAGACCCAGCGGCAGTACAACGCGCGGCTCTGGCGCGCGCGCTTCATCTCCTCGCGGCGCAAGCCGGACCGCCCGCGCACGTTGCGCCAGCACGAGGAGGTGGTCCGCGCCCTCAAGGCGCGCGACGCGGTCGCCACGGCGGCGGCGCTGCGCCAGCATCTCGAAACCGCGGTGGAGAACATCGCCAAGACCCGATCCGAACAGGCCGAGGAGGGCCGCAAGACATGACACCCCGTATCGGCATCATCCCCGGCGATCCCAGCGGCATCGGCCCCGAGCTGACCGCGAAGCTGATGGCGGCGGAGGGTATCCGCGAGGCCGCCGAGATCCTGCTGATCGGCGATCGCTGCGTGCTCGAGCAGGGCATGCGCCAGGCGGGCGTGGATCATGCCCTCGTGCCGGTCGATCCCGGGGATTGGCACGCGCCCTCGGACGGCATCGCATGGCACGAGACCGAGACCATCGCCGCCTCGGAGATCGAGGTGGCGGTCGAGAGCGCGGCCTCGGGGCGCTCGGTGCTCGCGACCATGGACCGGGCGCTGGAGCTTTTGCAGGCCGGGCATATCGACGGCCTGGTCTTCGCGCCCTTCAACAAGGCGGCGATGCACATGGCGGGTCTCGCCCATGCCGACGAGCTGCACCACATGGGCGAGTGGCTCGGGGTGACGGGGTATTTGTCCGAGCTCAACGTGCTCGACGGCATGTGGACCTCGCGCACCACCAGCCATATCGCGCTGCGCGACGTGGCCGATGCGATCACGCCCGAGCGGCTGGAGGAGGCGGTCGATCTGATCGACCGGACGCTGCGGCGCTCCGGCATCGCGCGGCCGCGGATCTCGGTCGCGGCGCTGAACCCGCATGCGGGGGATGGCGGCAATTTCGGCCGCGAGGAGATCGAGGTGCTGCGCCCGGCGATCGAGGCGATGCAGAAGCGGCAGATGCCGGTGGACGGGCCGTGGCCCTCGGACACGGTGTTCCTCAAGCTGCGGGATCGCGAGATCGACGCGGTGGTGACGATGTATCACGACCAGGGCCAGATCGCGCTCAAGCTCATGGGCTTCGAGCGCGGCGTCACGGTGCAGGGCGGGCTGCCCTACCCGGTGGCGACGCCGGCGCATGGCACCGCCTTCGACATCGCGGGGCAGGGCCGGGCGCGGGTCGACGCGATGCGGCAGGCCTTCGACATCGCCTGCGACATGGTTGCCAACTGGCAATGACCCGGCGCGGCGCGCTTTCCCCTCCGGTGGGTCCGGAGGGGAGGGAGGCTTCGCGCCACCGGTGCCGGTGGTTCGGGTCGATGCCGGTGGGCTTGGACGGCGGCGGCAAATCGGGAGACCCGGTCGCGGGGACGACCGGCGAAACGGGAAAGGCGAGCGCGGGTCGCGGAGACCCGTCGCTCGCCCATCCTCGGCGCTCGGTCACGAGCCGGCGTCGGCCCCGGCGCGCAGCGACTTCGCATACTCCTCGAGCTGCGTGGCGACGGTGCCCCAGCCGTCATGGAAGCCCATCTCCTCGTGCCGCTGCCGGGCCTCGGCCGAGCGGTGCCGCGCGATCGCGGTGTAGCGCGTGCCGCCGTCGGGATGATCCTCGAACTCGATGATCGCGGTCATGAAGGGGTCGGGGTTGGGCTTCCAGCCCTCGGTATAGGCGTCGGTGAAGACGAGGCGCCGGCCTTCGACTACCTCGAGGCAGACGCCGTCATTGCGCATCTCGTGGCCTTCGACGTCGAAGGTGGTGTTGAAGCGGCCGCCCGGGCGCAGGTCGATCTCGCACTCCGTGACCCGATGCGGTTTCGGCACGAAGAACTGCTTTATGTGCTCGGGCGTGGTCCAGCATTCCCACAGCAGCGCGCGCGGCGCGTCGATCCTGCGGGTGAAGCTGAGATCGGTCGATGGGTCGAGGGTCATCTCTCGCGGTCCTTCATCAGGTTGGCGACGTAATCGTCGAAACGGTCGAGCCTGCCGTTCCAGAGCGCGCGCTGCTCGCCGAGCCAGTCCTGCACCGGCGCGAAGGCGTCCGGCGCGAGCTGGCAGTGGCGCACTCGGCCTTCCTTGGCCGTGGTGATCAGCCCCGCATCCTCGAGCTTCTTCAGATGCCCCATGAAGGACGGCAGGGCCATGTCATGGGGCGCGGCCAGTTCGCTGACGCTCGCCGGGCCCCGCGCGAGGCGGGACAGGATGGCGCGCCGGGTCGGATCGCCGAGCGCGGCGAAGTGCAGGTCGAGACGTGCATCAAGCTTAGCCATGTGACTAACTAAGCACCGGTCAGAATCTGTTGCAAGAGAAAGTTAGGCGGTTGCATAAGTTTTATGATTGCCAGCGGTATTCCGGCTCGGGTCTCTCGAACGCTCAGGCGATTTCGGAAAGGCTTGGTTCGAAATTCTTTGCGGGAGGGATGGGGGAGGGGACGCGCCGATTCCGGATCGGGCTCGAAGCAAGATCCGGGGACTGCGGGACAGGGGCCGTCACTGGTCTCGCTGCCTCATGGCCCATGAGGGAGGGGCCGCAGAACGGCCACATCGCGCCGCGATCACGATTGCGCTGCCTGCGGAAACGGATACCCGTCCCGATTGTTTCCTCCCCGAGCAGCCAGATGCCGGGCCGGCATCGCGGGCTGCGATCCGAAATCTACAGGAGCGCGACATGAGCGAGCATGAAGACAAGGCCAAGGGCGCGATGAACAAGGCCGCCGGCGCCGCGAAGGATGCCGTCGGCGACGCGACCGGCGACAAGGATCTGCAAAACGAGGGCAAGGCCCAGAAGCTCAAGGGTCACGGCCAAGACATCAAGGGCGAGGCCAAGGGCGCGCTCAAGGACAAGGGCTGAACCGACCCGGAACGAAGGCCGCCCGCTCGGGCGGCCTTCGCATGTGGCGCCGGGCAGGTCCCGGCAGGCTTTGGCCATCGGCTCAGGGCCGGACCGCCACCACCTCGATCTCCACTAGCCAGGCCGGGTTCGCCAGCCCGGCGACCTCGACCACCGAGCGGGTCGGCAGGTCGGGCTGATCCTCGGTGCCGAAGAACTGCGTGTAGCCCGCCATGAAGCCCGCGAAATCCATCGCGCCGCCATCCTCGGTCGCGGTCAGGAACACGGTCATCTTCACCACGTCCGACATGGCGAGGTCGAGCCGTTCGAGATTGGCCTCGATGGTCTGCAGCACCGAGACGGTCTGCGCCTCGGTGTCGCCATAGGAGGCGCGGCTGCCCTGTTCGGCCTCGGGATCGGTGACGCTCGGCACGGTGCCGCTGAGATAGACCAGCTGCGCATTGGCGGGCAGTTCGACCGCCATCGAGATCGGAAAGTCGCTGTCGGGCAGCGGGTGCCGGGTCAGTTCCTGCGCCGCGACCGGCCAGGCGCAGATCAGCGCCAGCCCCGATGCGGCGGCGATGCGGCGCGCGGTCATGGCCGCACCCCCGCCACGTCCTCGGGCGTGGCCGCGATGCCTTCCTCGCCCTCGACGTAGTCATTGCCGAAATTTGAGCGGATGTAGTTGGTGACCTCGGCGACCTGCTCGTCGTCGAGAATGCCGCCGAGCGGCGGCATCGCCTTTTGCCCGTGGACGATGACGTAGATCGGGTATTCGGGGAATTCGAGCATCTCGTTGTCGGCCAGCGCCGGATACATGCCCGCGCCCACCGCGCCTTCGCCCTCGGGCATGTGGCAGCCCGAGCAGACGGCGCGATAGATCGCCTCGCCGCCCTGCTGCGTCAGCTTCGCGGCCTCGGCGAAATAGGCCTGCTCCTGCTCGGAGGGCTCGAAGGTGCGGAACGCCTCGCGCTGGCCGGATTCCGCGATTTCGCCGGTCTCGGCCCCGGCATCGGGCTGGTCCTGGGTCTGCGAGAGGACCGGCAGCGACGCGCCGAGCGCGAAACCCGAGAGGATCAGCGTAAGGGGAAGCGGTTTCATTGCGTCTCTCCCGCGTTGGAATTGGTCACGTGGTCATGCAGCCTCTGGATCGCGTCGAGCGCCGACAGGATCGCGCCCTCCTGCCAGCCGGGCAAATAGGAGATGTGCTCGCCAGCCAGAACGATGCGGTTGTCGCGCGTCGCGGCGATCTCGTAATCGGCCTCGCGATCCTTCCAGATGCCGTAGCAGCCGAGCACCCATGGCACCTTGTGCCACGTCACCGAGACGCCGTTGTCGAACTCCTCGCTGTATTGCGGATGGATCCGGCTGCCATATTCGACCGCCCATTTGGTCCGCTCCTCCGGCTGCATGGCGTTGAACTGGTAGGCGGTCGCGCCCCAGGCATAGCCGCCCAGAAGCACCCCGGGCCCGTCGCTCAGATAATCATGCGAGGGGTAGGAGATCAGCGCGATCGGCAGGTCGGTATAGCTGATGCCGCCATAGATATGCTCGTCCTGCTCCCAGAAGCGGCGCTTGAATTCGAGGCCGAATTTCACCGATCCCGCGTAATACATGGAATCGATGACCGCGGTCTTGTCGCCCGAGAGATTGTGCTCGATCTGGCCGAGGATCGAGAAGGGGATGGTGCAGACGCAGTAATCGCCGGTGCGGGTCACCATCCCGCCGCCATTCGCGAGATCCTCGTATTCCACCGTGACGCCATTCTCGTCCTGGATCATCGAGACGACCTTGGCGTTGTAGGTGATCAGCTCGCCCACCTCGCGCTCGAAGCCTTGGGCGATCATGTCCATGCCGCCGACCGGCTGGAACATCGTCGATTGGTGATGCGTGGTCTCGGCCTCGACCAGCCAGGTCCAGAGCTCCGATTGCAGGATCTGGTCGAGCGAGATCGGCTCGGAGGGCTCGGGCGCGGCGTTGAGACCGCCGCCGGGCCATTTCTCAAAGCCGCGATATTCCGAGGTGTGGTCCGATTTCACGTAGCGGTAATTCTCGTCGAGCATCCCGTATTCGACGAGGCTGTCGAGCAGCTTCTGCTTGTCCTCCTCGGTCACCTCCTCGTCGAGCGCGCCCTGGTTGGTCACCTTGGCCAGAAGCTCGGAGATCTGGCCGCGGTAATCGGTGGCGATCTCGCGGAAGCGCTGCGGCTTGCCGTCGAAGGCCTGCGTGCGATGCAGGTAGGCGTTGTGGTTCTTCTGGATGAAGGGTTCGAGCTTCACGCCGAGCCGCTTGCAGTAGTCGAGCACCGCGTGGTGGTGATGCGGGATGCGCCACGGGCCGGGGTTGAGGTAGTTGCCCTCGGCGAAGCGCACCTCCTGCGTGGCGCCGCCCAGCTCGGTATAGCTGTCGCCGCCGCGCAGGGTCCAGCAGCGGCCGCCGGCCTTCTCGCGATATTCGATGATCTCGACCTCGTAGCCGGCAGCGCGCATCTCGAGCGCGGCGGTCATGCCGGCAAGGCCGGCGCCGAGGATCAGCACCTTGGCGCCCTGCGGATCGCCCTCGAGCCGGATCGGGCCCGCATAGCTCGATTCCTGCGCGAAACCGAGCGTGGTCATCGCCTGGTACATGGCGGTGGTCCCGGCGGCGAGGCCGACCATCTGCAGCAAGCTGCGACGTGACATGCTCATCTCTGTCCCTCCGTGTGACACCGGCGCGCAATCGCCGCGCCTCCGGGGCCGAGTATCGCGCCGCGACCGGAAGGCGTCACCCGCCGGGAAAAAATAAAAAGAAAATCGGGAATTGAGTTTGATGCGAAATGCATTCGGCCTATTTGAAAATTGATGCGCATATCGTGGCGCTAATCGAATTCCATTTCCGGTCCGTTTCTGAACGCCGAGCCTTGCCTGCCCGATCTCGCGCGGCGGGGCCGGGAATGCGACGGTCGCTTCGCCGAAGCGCGCGCCGGGGCGTCGGCGTCGGCGTCGAGGCGTGGCTGGCGCGGTCGCGAATGGTCGCTCCCTAGTTCGCCCGGAGAGACCGGGAGGCGCCGTGCCAACCGCAGCGGACGGATCGCAGGTGGTGAAACGGCGGGCATGAGCGCCTTATTTTCGTGCAGGCGGTGGCGATGGCGCCAGCGTGTGCGGCACCGGCCTCTCGTCGAAATGCCAATAATAACAGCGATTTGAGCGGTCCCCTCGGCGCTTCGGTTCCGCGACGGCACATGCCTTGGGAAAGTTTTTCGAAAGTGGGTTGCCAGGTCGCGGCAGGTCTGCCACCAATTCGGCATTGGTTTTGAAATAGGTTGAAGCCGAGGTGGCCCCGAGGTCACCGGAACGCGGGAGGCGCGCCATGAACCAGCCGCTCTTGGAGGTCGAGAACCTGCGCTTCCGCTTTCGCGGGCAGGCGCAGGACGTGGTGCAGGACGTGTCGTTCCGGCTCGGCCGCAACGAGACGCTCTGCATCGTCGGCGAGTCCGGCTGCGGCAAGAGCGTGACTGCGCTGGCGCTGATGGGGCTGCTGCCGCAGGACTCGGTGCAATTCGGCGCCGGGCGGATCCGCTTCGACGGCGAGAGCTTCGCGCCGGGCGATCACGACCGCATCGCTAGGATGCGCGGCGACCGGATGGCGATGATCTTCCAGGAGCCGATGACCTCGCTAAACCCCGCCTTCCGGATCGGCGACCAGATCGCCGAGGCCGTCGAGCGGCATCGGAACTGCGGTCATGCGGCGGCCCGGGCGCGGGCGCTGGAGATGCTCGGCAAGGTCGGCATCCCGGCGCCGGAGCAGCGGCTCGACGCCTATCCGCACCAGCTGTCGGGCGGCATGCGGCAGCGGGTGATGATCGCCATGGCGCTGGCCAACGATCCCGAACTGCTGATCGCGGACGAGCCGACCACCGCGCTCGACGTTACCGTGCAGGCGCAGATCCTCGAGTTGATTGCGGAATTGCAGGCCGAGACCGGCATGGGCACGATCATGATCACCCACGACCTCGGCGTCGTGGCCGAGATCGCGACCAACGTCGCCGTCATGTATGCGGGGCAGGTGGTCGAATACGGCTCGGCCCGGTCGATATTCGAGAACCCGCAGCACCCCTATACCATCGGTCTGATGGCCTCGGTCCCGTCGCTGACCGGCCCGCGCCGCAGGCTTTCGACCGTGCCCGGCGTGGTCCCGGCGATCGGCCAGATGCCGGAGGGCTGCCGCTTTTCCTCGCGCTGCCCCTTCGCGGCGCCGGTCTGCACGGCGCGGCCCGATCTCGCGGAGCAGGATCGCGGCCACCGCGTCGCCTGCCACTTCGCCCCCCTCGAACGGACGCTGGAGCGCAGCGCATGACCGACCTGATCCTCAAGGCGGACGGCCTCAAGAAGCATTTCCAGGTCGGCGGCGGCTTCATGGCCGAGACCAAGACCGTGCGTGCCGTGGACGGCGTCTCGATCGAGGTGCGTCGCGGCGAGACCTTCGCCATCGTCGGCGAGAGCGGCTGCGGAAAGTCGACGCTGGCGCGGCTGCTTATGCGGCTGCTGGAGCCGACCGAGGGCGCGATCGAATTCGACGGGCGCGACATCGCGGGCATCCGCGGCCGCGACCTGCGCGAGCTGCGCCGCGACATGCAGTTCGTGTTCCAGGACCCGTTCTCCTCGCTCAATCCGCGCATGAGCGTGGGCAAGCTGGTGGGCGAGCCGATCGAGACGCATCGCCCCGAGCTCAGCCGCGCGCAGCGCCGGCAGGAGGTGGCCCGGCTGCTGCGGACCGTTGGGCTGCGCCCCGAGCATGCCGACCGCTACCCGCACGAATTCTCGGGCGGCCAGCGCCAGCGCATCGGCATCGCCCGCGCGCTCGCCTCGAACCCGCGTCTGGTGATCGGCGACGAGCCGGTCTCGGCGCTCGACGTCTCGGTGCAGGCGCAGGTGGTCAACCTGCTGCACGATCTGAAGTCGAAGCTCGACATGACGCTGGTGATCATCGCCCACGATCTCGCGGTGATCCGTCACATGAGCGACCGCGTCGCCGTCATGTATCTCGGCCAGGTGGTCGAGAGCGGGCCGACCGACGAGATCTTCGCGCACCCCCGGCATCCCTACACGCTGGCGCTCCTGTCGGCGATCCCCGAGCCGGTTCATGGCCGCGAACGGACCCGCATCGCGCTCAGCGGCGAGACGCCGAGCCCGGCCAGCCCGCCATCGGGCTGCCGCTTTCACACCCGCTGCCCCTTCGCGCGTGAGGATTGCGCGACCCGCGTGCCCGAGCTGCGCGTGGCGGCGAACGAGACCCGCGTCGCCTGCCATTACTGGGAGGAGATCGCGGCCACGCGGCCTAAGGCGGGCCTCACCCCCGCCGCCGCGCGCAGCGAAGGCGCGCAACGACGCTTCGCCCTCTACGAGGCGGCCACGCTGCGACAGACAGACCGACCCGAAACGGCGAGCAACGCCGGGGCAACCACCTGACCGACAGACAGAGGTAAACGCATGACCTTCCGCAAGACCACGCTGCTCGCGGCGCTTCTGAGCGCCACCGCGCTCTCGGCGCAGGCGGCCGATTTCCGCTTCGCGCTCGAAAGCGATCCGGACATCCTCGACCCCGACCAGTCGCGCACCTTCGTGGGCCGCATCGTCTATACCGCGCTGTGCGACAAGCTCGTCGACATCACGCCCGAGCTGGAGATCGTGCCGCAGCTCGCGACCGAGTGGAGCTGGAACGAGGACGGCACCCAGCTCACCATGACGCTGCGCGAGGGCGTGACCTTCCATGACGGCACCCCCTTCGACGCCGAGGCCGTGGCCGCCAATATCGAGCGGTCGCAGACCCTGGAGGAGAGCCGCCGCAAGTCCGAGATCGCCTCGATCACCGGCACCGAGGTGCTGGGCCCGCACCAGATCCGCATCGATCTCGCCCAGCCCGACGCGACGCTGCTGGCGCAGCTCGCCGACCGCGCGGGCATGATGGTCTCGCCCGCCGCCGCCACCGAGGCGGGCGCCGATTTCGGCCTGAACCCGGTCTGCTCGGGCCCCTACAAGTTCGAGGAGCGGGTTGCGCAGGACAAGATCGTGCTGTCGAAATTCGCCGAGTACTGGAACGCCGAGGAGTTCCACTTCGACACCGTGACCTACCTGCCGATCCCCGACAGCACCGTGCGACTGGCCAACCTGCAATCGGGCGACGTGGACGCGATCAACCGGCTTGCCGCCACCGACGTGGCGCAGGTCCGCAACGATCCCTCGCTCAAGGTCGAGGAGGCCGTGTCGCTGGGCTATCAGGGCATCACCTTCAACATCGACAACGGCGAGCGCGGCGACAACCCGTGGGGCAACGACGCACGGCTGCGCAAGGCGCTGGAGCTGGCGATCGACCGCAACGCCATCAACCAGGTCGTGTTCGAGGGCACCGCGCCCGCGGGCAACCAGGCCTTCCCGCCGAACTCGCCCTGGTACGACACCAGCCTGCCGGTGCCCGAGCGCGACGTCGAGGCCGCCAAGGCGCTCCTGGCCGAGGCGGGCTACGAGAACGGCATCGATCTCGAGGTGCAGGCGCCCAACACGCCGGTCAACCTGCAGCTCATGCAGGTGATCCAGTCGATGGCCGCCGAGGCGGGGATCAACATCTCGATCACCTCCAAGGAATTCGCCACCATGCTGTCGGACCAGACCGCTGGCGACTTCACCGCGAGCCAGGTCGGCTGGTCGGGCCGGGTCGATCCCGATGGCAACATCCACCAGTTCATGACCACCGATGCGGGTCTCAACGACGCCAAGTATTCGAACGAGGAGGTCGACCGCCTGCTCGACGAGGCGCGGGTGACCACGGACACGGCGGCGCGCAAGGAGAGCTACGACGCCGCGACCAAGATCCTCGCCGAGGACCGGCCCATCATCTACCTCTACCACGAGACCTGGATCTGGGCGCTGGATGACGCCATCGAGGGCTTCGTCCCCTATCCCGACGGCATGTTCCGCCTCGCCGGCGTGACCAAGTCCGAGTGACCTGACCGGCCGCGCCGCCTGATCGGGCGGCGCGGCCCCGAACCCACCGGGTACCCCTGATGCTCAGCTTCGTCGCGCGCCGGATCGTCATCGCGATCCCGACCGTCATCCTGATCTCGATCTTCGTCTTCGGCCTGCAGAAACTGCTGCCGGGCGATCCGATCCTCGCCATGGCGGGCGAGGAACGCGACCCCGAGACCATCGCCTTCCTGCGCGAGAAATACCGCATGAACGACCCGGTCTGGGTGCAGTACGCGACCTGGATCAAGGGCGTGGTCACCGGCGATCTCGGCATCTCGCTCAGGACCAACCAGCCGGTGACCGAGCTGATCGCGCAGAAGCTCCCCGTGACGATCCAGCTGGCGCTGATGGCGCTGGTCTTCGCGCTGGTGATCGGCATCCCGGCCGGCATCCTCTCGGCGGTGAAGAAGGGCACGATCACCGACTACGTCGCCAACGTCGTGGCGCTGTCGGGCCTGTCGATCCCGAACTTCTGGCTCGGCATCATGCTGATCCTCCTCGTCGCGGTGAAATGGCAGGCGCTGCCCGCCTCGGGCTACGTGCCGCCCGGCGAGGATCTGTGGCTGTCGCTCAAGACCATGCTGATGCCCGCCTTCGTTCTGGGCACCGCGCTCGCGGCGACGCTGATGCGCCATACCCGCTCCGCCATGCTCGGCGTGCTGAAATCCGACTACGTGCGCACCGCGCGGGCCAAGGGGCTGGCCGAGCGCCGGGTGATCCTGCGCCACGCCTTCCGCAACGCGCTCACCCCGATCGTCACGCTCACCGCGCTGCTGTTCGGGGAGCTGATCGCGGGCGCGGTGCTGACCGAGCAGATCTTCACCATTCCCGGCTTCGGCAAGCTGGTGGTCGATGCCGTGTTCAACCGGGACTACGCGGTGGTCCAGGGCATCGTGCTGGTCACGGCGATGGGCTTCATCGTCATGAACATCGCAGCCGACGCCGCCTATTTCGTCCTGAACCCGCGCCTGAGGAAGCAATGATGGCCCAGCCCGCGACCCCCGCCACGCTCAAGCCGCAGCTCATGACCGACCCGGTGCTGCAAAAGCGCCCCGAGAACCGCGTCTGGAAGAAGTTCCGGAGCCACCGATCGGCGATGCTGGGCGGCCTGCTGGTGGGGCTGTTCGTCCTCATGGCGGTCTTCGCGCCGATCCTGCCGATCCCCGACCCGACCGCCACCGACTGGGGCGCGGTGCGGCAGGCGCCGTCGGCGGCGCATTGGCTCGGCACCGACGAGATCGGCCGCGACGTGCTCTCGCGCCTCGTCTGGGGCGCGCAGGCCTCGCTGCTGGCGGGCGTGATCTCGGTCGGCATCGCGGTCGCCTTCGGGGTGCCGCTGGGCATCCTCGCGGGCTATTTCGGCGGCTGGACGGATGGCATCATCTCGCGCTGCACCGAGGCGCTGCTCGCTGTCCCCTTCCTGATCCTCGCCATCGCGCTCGCGGCGTTTCTCGGGCCGTCGCTCACCAACGCGATGATCGCGATCGGCCTCTCGGCCACGCCGGTCTTCGTGCGGCTGACGCGCGGCCAGGTGATCTCGGTCAAGGCCGAGGATTTCGTCGAGGGCGCGCATGCGATCGGCCTGTCGACGCCGAAGATCCTGAGCCGCTACATCTTTCCCAACATCCTGCCCCCGGTGCTGGTGCAGGCGACGCTGACCATCGCCACCGCGATCATCGCCGAGGCGTCGCTGTCGTTCCTCGGCCTCGGCCAGCAGCCGCCGGCGCCAAGCTGGGGCTCGATGCTCAACACCGCCAAGAACTTCCTGAGCCAGGCGCCCTGGATGGCGATGTGGCCGGGCATCGCGATCTTCCTCGTGGTGCTGGGCTTCAACCTGCTGGGCGACGGGCTGCGCGACGCGCTCGACCCGCGCGAACACTGAATACCAAGAAAAGAGTTACCAAATGACCGGTTTCACCACCCGCCCCGAGATCCGCGGCACCTTCGGCGCCGTCGCCTCGACCCACTGGATCGCCTCCGCCGTCGGCATGGGCATCCTCGAGCGCGGCGGCAACGCCTTCGACGCCGCCGTCGCCACCGGCCTCGTGCTGCAGGTGGTCGAGCCGCACCTGAACGGCCCGGCGGGCGACCTGCCGGTGATCTTCCGCCCGGCCGCGACCGGCAAGGTGGAGGTGATCTGCGGGCAGGGCCCGGCGCCGGCGGGCGCGACGATCGAGCATTACAAGGCGCAGGGCCTCGACCTGATCCCGGGCACCGGGCTTCTGGCGACGGTCATCCCGGGCGCCTTCGACGGCTGGATGCTGATGCTGCGCGATCACGGCAGCATGGAGATCGCCGACATCATGGCCCCGGCCATCGGCTATGCCCGCGACGGCCACCCGGTGCTGCCGCGCGTGGCGGCGACGATGCAGGGGCTGGTGGAGTATTTCGAGGCCGAGTGGCCGACATCCGCCGCGGTCTGGGCCCCGGGCGGCCGCGCACCGCAGGCGCATGAGCTGTTCCGCAACCCCGACCTCGCCGCCACCTACGAGCGGCTGAGCCAAGCCGAGGGCGCGACCCGCGAGGCGCGGATCGACGCCGCGCGCGAGCTGTGGGCCGAGGGTTTCGTGGCCGAGGCGATCGCCGACTACCTCGAGGACGCCGAGGTGCACGACGTCTCGGAGCGCCGCAATCGCGGCGTGCTGAGCCGGGACGACATGGCGGGCTGGCGCGCCAGCTACGAGGCGCCGGTCTCGATCGACTACCACGGCTGGACCGTGCACAAGACCGGCCCGTGGGGGCAGGGGCCGGTGCTGTTGCAGGCGCTGTCGATCCTGAAGAATTTCGACCTCGCGGCGATGGACCCGAACGGGCCGGACTTCGTGCACACCGTGATCGAGGCGATGAAGCTCGCCTATGCCGATCGCGAGGCCTATTACGGCGACCCCCGGCACAGCGACATCCCGCTCGCGACGCTGCTCTCGGACCAATACGGCGCCGAGCGCGCCAAGCTGATCTCGGGCACCGCCTCGACCGAGCAGCGGCCGGGCCGGGTGCCGGGCTTCGAGCACCTCGCCGATGCCGCGATCGAGCGCGCGGGCCGCGACTTCGACCGCAACCCCGACGCCGCGCCGCAGGAGCCGACCATGGCGCATCTGTCGGAAAAGCGCGGCGACACGGTGCATCTCGACGTGATCGACCGCTGGGGCAACATGGTGGCCGCGACCCCCTCGGGCGGCTGGCTGCAAAGCTCGCCCGTCATCCCCGGCCTTGGCTTTCCGCTCAATTCCCGGGCCCAGATGTTCTGGCTCGACGAGGGGCTGCCCACCTCGCTCGCCCCGGGCCGCCGGCCGCGCACCACGCTGACGCCGACGCTCGCGGAGAAGGACGGGCGCGGCCTCGTCTTCGGCACGCCCGGCGGCGATCAGCAGGACCAGTGGCAGCTGGTGTGGTTCCTGCGCTTCGTGCATCACGGTCTCGACCTGCAGGCGGGCATGGACGCGGCCCTGTTCCACTCGATGCATTTCCAGGGCTCGTTCTACCCGCGCGAATGCAAGCCCGGCGAGATGATGATCGAGCCCTCGGTCGGCGAGGCGACCATCGCGGAACTGCGCGCGCGCGGCCACGAGGTGACGGTGGCCGAGCCCTGGAGCGTCGGGCGTCTGACGGCGGCGCTGCGCGAGCCCGACGGGCTGCTGCGCGCCGCCGCCACGCCGCGCCTGATGCAGGCCTATGCGGTGGGGCGCTGAGCATGACCTATTCGATCATCGCGCATGACCCCCGCACCGACGAAATCGGCGTCGCGGTCGCCTCGCGCTTCTTCGCCTGCGGCGCCGCCGTGCCCTATCTGGGCGCGCGCTGCGCCGTCGCCACGCAGGCTTTCGTCAACCCGATCTGGGGCGTCGAGGGACGCGCGCGGCTCGCTGGCGGCGAGAGCGCCGAGACGGTGCTCGCGGATCTGGTGGCGCGCGACGAGGGCCGCGCGATCCGCCAGTGCCACATGATGGACACGCAGGGCCGCTTCGCCGCCCATACCGGGGCGGATTGCGTCGACTGGGCCGGGCATCTGGTCGGGGCGCGGCATTCGGTGGCGGGCAACATGCTGGTCTCGGGCGAGGTGATCGAGGCCTGCTTCTCGGCCTATCTGCGCGCCGATGGCAGCATGGCCGAGCGGCTTTTGGCGGCGATGGAGGCGGGCGAGGCCGCGGGCGGCGACAAGAGGGGCCGGCAGGCGGCCGGGCTCACGGTGCATCGCGGCCAGGACTACCCCTATCTCTCGCTCAGGGTCGATGACGATGCGGACCCGCTCTCCGAGCTGCGCCGCCTGCTCGACGTGGCGGGCGAGCGTTATCTGCACGTGGCCGAGGCGCTGCCGACCGCCGAGAACTTCTCGGGCCTCCCGGATCGCGCCCCGATCGACCGCGCCATCACCGAGGCCGAGGCGCGCCGCGCCGCCGAGGGCCGCGCCTCGCGGTCCCGCGCGACCGAAACGGGCACCTGACATGGATCTCGGGACCATCCTCACGCTTCTGGGCGTCGCGGTGGCGGCGGGGGTCGCCGGCGGCATCCTCGCCGGTCTCTTGGGCGTCGGCGGCGGCATCGTCATCGTGCCCGCGCTTTATTTCGCGCTGTCGCTGACCGGCATGGAGCCCGGGCTGACCATGCAGCTGGCGGTCGGCACCTCGCTCGCCACCATCGTCTTCACCTCGGTCTCCTCGGCCTGGGGGCACCACAAGAAGGGTGCGATCGACGGCGCGCTGCTACGGCTCTGGGCCCCGTCGATCCTCGTCGGCGTGGTGCTGGGCAGCTTCACCGGCGGGTTGATCGACGGGCGGATCATGATCGCCGTCTTCGCACTGGTGGCGGCGGCGGTGGCCGCCGACATGGTGCTGCGCGGTCGCAATGGCGAGATCACCCCCAAGGGGTTCTCCAAGCCGGCTTGGGCGGGCTTCGGCGTCTTCGCCGGGACCGTCTCCTCGATGATGGGCATCGGCGGCGGCACGGTCTGCGTGCCGCTGCTGAACTTCCTCGGCTACGACATCCGCCGGGCGGTCGGGACCTCGGCCGCGATCGGCTTCGTGATCGGCCTGCCGGGGGCGGTCATCTACATGCTCACCGGGCTTGGCACCGAGGGGCTGCCGCCCTTCTCGGTGGGCTACGTCAACCTCGTCGCGGTGGCGGTGATTATCCCGCTGACCACCAGCTTCGCGGGGGTGGGCGTCCGGCTCGCGCATGCGATCCCGCAGCGCGCGCTGCGGCTCAGCTTCGGCCTGTTCCTGGCCTTGACCTCTGGGCGCATGCTTTGGGATCTTGTGGGGGCGATGGGGGTGGCGTGATGGACCGTAGCGACGAAGACATTCTCGAACGGCTGCGCGCCGGGCTCAGCGACGAGAGCCTGCTCTCGAACGGTCGGGTGCTGCCGGAGCGGCAGCTCGCCGAGGCGCTGGGGCTGGGGCGGGCGCGCCTGCGCCGGCTGCTCGACGTGCTGGAGGCCGAGGGCACGATCTTCCGGCGGCAGGGGCAGGGCACCTTCGCCGCGCCGCCGCCGGCGGGGGCGAGCCTCGACATGCTGGTCCGGCAGGTGACGCCGCACAACCTCATGGAAGTCCGGCTCGAGATCGAGCCCGCCCTCGCGGCGCTGGCCGCGCAACGCGCCACCGCCGACGAGCTGGTGGTGCTGGAGCGGCTGATGCGCGCCACGCTGTCACCCGACGATGCGCGCGGCTACGAGACCGCCGACGACATCTTTCACTTCAAGATCGCCGAGCTGGCGCACAACCCGCTGATCCTCGCGATCCACCAGACGATCCGCTCGGTGCGGCGGCATGCCCAGTGGACCGAGCGCCGCCGCGAGGCGCTGTCGCCCGACCGCATCCTGTTGCTCGGCCAGCAGCACGAGGCGCTGTTCGAGCACATCGCCGCGCGCCGCCCCGCCGAAGCGGCCGCCGAGATGGAGCGCCACCTTGTCACGGTGTCGAGCGCCATGCTGCGGCAGCGCCGCCACGAGGCCGAGCTCAAGGTCGGTTGAGCCGCCGGCCATCGTTGTCGCCGGGGCCGGGGCCGGGGCAACTGCCCGTCCATCCCGACTTTGACGGGTTGTGTATGCGAGGACAGGGGCGGCTGCCGCCTTCCTTCCGCTTCGTATAACCAGCCTCGCGATAGGAGAGCCGAACAGATCGTCGAGCCGCGATCCGGCAAGCAAAGCATGGTATCGACGCGGCCGTCTCGGGGTCGTGGCACTTCCTGATCATCAGCGTTGTTGACCACCCGTAGGAGCCGTCATGCGCGTGCCCGGCAATCGTGCCAATATGCGCACGCGCACGCGCTCTCGCCAGCGTCACGGGACTGGGCGCGTGGCTGAGCGGGTCGGTCGAGATTGCCGCGTCCGTGATCCGAGTGACGCCACCGATGTCCTGCTCGGTGTAGATCACGCGCGCGATCCCGCAGGGGTGGCCTCACCCCAACCGACTGAGATCAAGAGAAAAAGCGTGAGGGAGATCGATCAAGGCGATATCGCCTTGATTTGGCCGAGGGCGCATTCCATTTGCCGAAAAATGTCAGCAAGCCGCCTGGTTCCCTCTTCAGATTGCCGCATTTCGTCGGCACGTAGACCCGGTATTCCGAGGTATACGCAAGTGTCAGTAGATTTTTACGATTATGTCGGCGTCGGCGTCTGGGCTTTCCTGTCGATCCCGATCCTCTGGTTGGGGCTGACCCGGGTATGGGACAGGCTCTGGGCCGATCGCGATGCGGGGGCCAATCTCATGGTGCTCGGTCTGGCGATCATCTGCGCGCTGGCCCTGAGCCATTGTCTGTGATCTCCGGCCAATGAACTGATCGGCCCGCCCTGCCTTGATCCGGGCCTCCCCGGGCCGATGGCCGGGCCCGTCACCGAGCATCTTGGCCATGTCAGGGCGGTCCACCGTGCCGGACCGGCGCTTTCCGGTGTGGCGCAATTCGGCGCCTGCGGTCCGAGGGCTCTTCGCCGGGGAGGGAATGCCCGACATGGCGTGCACGGCATTTGCGGGATCGGCCGCGCGTAGCGGAAGGGACGAACCCGGCCGCTGAAAGCCGATGGACGACGGGCGGCTCATTGCTCGAGAGGCGCGCCATTACGGGCCATGGGCGATGATCGGGACGCCCCGCCATATTGCCTTGGCAATGATGTCGATTTGTTCAACGCATATTCAAGCGCATCTCATCGGCAGGTTATGAAACCCTTTGCGTTTATTGCGCGTGTCGCCGAGGCGCTTGCCGTAGGGGATATGTCAGCCGCCGCCTCTTGATCCGCATCGCCACCGATAATCATGAGTCCCAGAAAAGGCGTGCTCGAAGTTAACGTCTCCACAGGCATTACGTGGCCTTCTCATATCGAAATCCCTGTCCCGGCCATCCGAAAGGGCCCGAAGATCTCCGGCCCGAGCGGTACTTCCGCCGATGCTCACCCCTAAGACAGAAATGAAAGATGCTGCCAACCTGAAGTTGAATATATCGGTCGTAGCCTCATCCTTGCGTATCTCGAACGTGTGATAATTGGCATAACACCGAGAAAATCTATGGTTCGGATTCGATTTTGGATGGATAATACCTCAGTCGAAGGCTAACGCCGGAGCAGCAATGCCATGTTTGGAAGACATAAAATGAACGACTTCGACCTGAGCGATCTTGATCTCGACGAGCTGAAGAAGCTTCACAAGGAGACCGCCGCGGCGATTCAGAATTACGAGACCCGCCGTCGGCAGGAAGCGCTCGCGGCCGCGGAAGCCGCGGCCAAATCCGCGGGATATTCGCTGAAGGATCTCGTCGGAATGTCGGCCGGGAAATCCGCCAAGTCGATCAACCCGCCGAAATACCGCAACCCCGATGATCAAGACCAGACCTGGAGCGGACGCGGACGCCAGCCGCAGTGGGTCAAGGATGCGCTGGCGGCGAACAAGTCCCTCGATGACCTTTTGATCGCTCGGTAAGATATGATCCCGGCGGTGCGCCATGCGCATCGCCGGATCACAACGACCCCGGTGATCGGGGCCGCCCGATCCAATGCCGTCTTGGCCGTCCGGGTGCTCGACTGAAATCGCAGAGGTTTTTCTTCCGCGGGCGTCTGATGCTATTCGCGGCGGAGCTGCCCGATCGTCGTTTCGGGGGCCATGACCCCGATCCTGCCTGCCGTCATCGGCTGGCCATGGACCGGCGCATATTTTCACGCCTCGGCCATTTCGCCCGATATCGCTACGATCCCGCGTTGCAGAAATTCATGCAGGTCAGTGGCTGCCTCGAAGCGGCACTTCTTTTGTCCGTGACGCGCCGGTCAGGCTTTACCTTCGGGGAAGCCAGATGCGACGACATTGCGATGAAAGAGGCCGGCATGATGCTTGACCGGAAAGCGACGAGCGTTCCAACAGCAGGTCCCTTCCGGCTTTAGTTGGCGGCATTCCGAAGTCAATGGCGCATTGCAACCGGTCCGGCGGCGACCGAGAAACCTCGTGCTACCGGACGATAAATTCCTGCGCTCGCCGTCGAGAAGCATGGATCGAAAGCAGGTAGGTCTCGAAACGCTGCATCACTTGTGAGCCCCTAGCTTGGGGCATTTTCGCCTCTCAAAGGGAGGCGGTGCCCGCTCAAGCCAATCGGCGGCGCTTCCGAAGATGCGCCGCCGGAATGGTCATTCGGTCCGGTGTCAGCTCAGGCTTTCGTTCGGCGCGAGAGCATCCTTGCGGACCATGACCGAGACGGTTTCTCCGTCGATCTCCACCGTGGTCCATTTGAACGAGGACTCCTCGGCCGAGGCCCGGGCCTCTGCCTTGGTCATGTCGATCAGAGAGACGACGGCCATCATCGCGCCAGCGAAGGCGAGAACGGCGATGGCGGGTTTGGAGAAGCTAGAATTCTTCATAGCGGTGGACCGTTTGTTGCAAGTTGGATGCCTCCAACTCCGATCCGTTTGTGGCGGGAATGGGGCAATTCGGGCTGACCTATTCTCATGCAATGCGCCCTACCTACCCGTATATGGCTTTGTCCGGATGGGGCGTGCCGCGACGCCCGGAATGCGGGCATGCGGGGACTTCTGCCTATTCGGGCCGCCACGAAACGCTCGCCCCCGATTGGACGAATGGCTCTCAGGCGCATGTCGATCGGCCTATGCGGCCTCCAGAACCGGTCCGTCGAGAAGCCGCATCAGCCGTCCGAAATAGCCGTCGGATCGGGCCGGAAGGGTCGGGTCCGACGTGATCGCCACGGCCAGATCCCGGCTCGGATGGGCCGCGATGATCTGGCCCCCGTAGCCGCGCCCGAGCACGTAGCCCGATGGCGAGAGGAACCAGCCATAGCCATAGGACAGCCCCGACCAGGGCGAGCGGGCGCGCGGTTCGGTCGAGGCCGCGATCCAGCCCTCGGGGATGACCCGCCTGCCGTCATGGCGCCCTTCGTCACGCAGGAGCATCGCGATCTTCAACATGTCCCGCGGACGCAGCGCCATCTCGTTTCCGCCCAGATAGAAGCCTTGCGGATCGCGGGTCCATGGCGGGATCTCGATGCCGAGGGGCGTTCCGATCCGGTCGCGCGACTGTTGGAGGAGGGACCGACCGGTCGCCTCGGCGAGGGCGGCGCCGAGGATATGCGTCGACCCGGTGGAATACAGCATCCGGGTTCCCGGTCGGGCGACCATCGGACGGGTCATCGCGTCCGCCAGCCAGTTTCCGGAATTGATCCACTCGCCGTAATTCGCGCCCGAGGTGCGCTCCAGCCCGGCGCGCAGCGTCACGAGGTCCTCCATCGTGATATCGGCCACCCCCTCGGTCGCGTCCGGCGGCACGATGCCGGGCGCCACCTGATCGAGCGTCGCGGTCACCGACGGCACCTCGCCGCGATCGATCGCCACGCCGAGCAGCAGGGCGACGATGCTCTTCGAGCAGGACTTGATGTTGGCAAAGGCGTCGAGACCGCCGCCCCTCGGGGCCTCGGCAAAGACGACATCGGCGCCGCGCGCGATCTGCAGCGAGTGGAGCTGTGGCATGCCCTGGATGATGGATCGCAGTTCGCCCGGTTGCGCGCGAACGAGCCCCGGCGCGGCCAGCGCCGCGCCGCCGGCGAGAAGGAATGTGCGGCGTGTCGTCATGCGTTAAATCATCGGCCGCCCGGCGTGGCTGTCCAGCGCCGCTGGCTCACAACACCGTGGGACGGCTCTGAGGCGAGCACGCGCCTCGGGCATGACCCTCGCCGGGAGGCTGGGGTTTTGCGCGGTACCGTCCCGACGCGGAACCGCGTTCCCGCTCTGCGGTTCGGCTCGCAGGCCCATGGCGAAGGAGGAGAACCGGTCATGACCTGCAATCGTCCCGATGAAGCGCGCATCATGCCCCCTCCGGGTCGTGCGCCCCGTTGCGCGAACCGGCGGTGCCGACAGGGCGGCCCTTGCCGCAACACGCGCAAGGCCGCGCAAGAGCCCGGCCGGGGGATGGCATGAAACGGACGGGGCGTTTCGCGGTCGTCACCGGTGCCTCGTCCGGGATCGGCTTCGAACTGGCGCGGTTGGCGGCGGAGGATGGGCACGACGTGCTGAGCGTGGCCGATGAGGCCGGGATCGAGGCGGCGGGGGCAAGGCTCTCGACCGCCGGAGCCCCGGTCGAGACGCTGCGCGCCGATCTCGCGACCGCGCAGGGGGTGGCGGAGCTGTTCGAGCGGATCGGCACGCGCCGGGTCGACTATTTCATGGCCAATGCCGGTGTCGGTCTCGGTCACGCCTTTCTCGATCAGGAATGGGACGAGATCGCGCGGGTGATCGACCTGAACGTCAAGGGCACCACCGCGACGCTGCACCGGGTGCTGCGGGACATGGTGGCGCGGGGCGAGGGACGGGTGCTGGTCACCGGCTCGATCGCCGGGATGATCCCGGGCAGCTACCAGGCCGTCTACAACGCCACCAAGGCCTATCTCGACAACCTGTCGCTGGGGCTGGGATCGGAGATCGAGGATAGCGGCGTCACGATCACCTGCCTGCGCCCCGGCCCCGTCGACACGCGCTTTTTCGAGCGCGCCCATATGGAGGACACGCCGGTCGGGCAGGACGAGAACAAGGCCGATCCGGCCAAGGTCGCGCGCGATGGCTACGAGGCGATGATGAAGGGGGAGTCCGGCCTGACCTCGGGCTTCATGAACAAGGTGCAGGCGGCGCTGACCGGCGTGCTGCCCGAAGCCGTGCTGGCGCAGCTGCATCGCCGCATGGCCAAGCCCGAGGGAGAGAAATGATGAAGGGCAAGGGACTCGCGGTCATCACCGGCGGTTCTTCGGGGATCGGCTACCAGCTCGCCCGAATCGCGGTCGAGGAGGACCATGCCCTCGTCATCTGCGCCCATGGCGAGGCATTGGAGCAGGCCGCCGAGCAGCTGCGCCGTCTTGGCGGAGAGGTCGAGGCGGTGCGCGCCGATCTCTCGACGCGCCAGGGGGTGGAGGAGCTCTGGTCGCGCCTGGAGGGGCGGGAGATCGAGCTGTTCTTCGCCAATGCCGGGCTGGCGCTCGGCGATCCCTTTGTCGAGCAGAAATGGGAAGACATCGCTGAGCGCATCGACCTCAACGTCAAGCAGACCACCTCGATGATCCACAGGGTCGGGCGCGTGATGCGGGCGCAGGGCAGGGGGCGGATCCTCGTCACCGGTTCGATCGCCGGGCAGGTGCCGGGGCCGTACAACGCCGTCTACAACGCGACCAAGGCCTATGTGAACGGGCTCGCCTGGGCGCTGTCGGACGAGTTCAGGGAGACCGGTGTGACGATCACCTGCCTGATGCCGGGGCCGGTCGACACGCCGATCTACGACAAGGGGCTGGAGGGCACGCTGCTGCACGACATGCCCAAACGGGACGCGGCCATGGTGGCGCGCAAGGGCTGGGATGCGATGATGGCGGGCAAGGTGGACGTGGTGCCCGGCCCGGAGAGCAAGCTCGTCAGCCTGTTCTCGGGGGTGACCCCCAAGGCGATCACGACCCGGCTGCACGAGCTGGGTGCGAAGCGCCGGGAGTGATGGGCCCGATGGCGCGACCGCGCGCCGTCATTCCTCGGCCCTGAGCAGGAAGAAATACGGGGGCGCCATGCGCGTCTGCATCAGGCCGAGGACGCGGGTCGCGTCGATCCGGCGGAAGTGGTCGGTGATCGGCTGGCGGTCGTAGATCATCGCCGCGCTGGTGCAGCCGCGAAACCGGATCGGGGCGAGATGCGCCGCCGGGCCATGCGCGCGCAGCGCCGGGCGCAGCAGAACGAAGCCCGCGCGGCTCAGGCGGCTCTGCGCGAGCCGGGGCCAGCGCAGCGCCGTCTTCATCGGCAGGCGCGCGGGGTCGAGCCTCACCCCGGGCTCGAAGATCAGCGGATCGACGCGGTCCTCGCTTTCGAAGCGCTTGCCGCGCCAGCCGAGGCATTCGAGCAGGCCGTCGAGCGGGTGGCCGGTCGGCAGTCCCGCCCCCCGCCAGCTGCCGATGAGGTCGCCCGTGTCGATGCAGGGCAGCCCGTCGAAACGGATGAGCGCGGCCTCGGTCGAAAGACCACTTCGCAGCCATCGCCGGACCCAGTTCGGCTCTCCGTTCGCGACGGATGCGGGCGGGTCGTCGGCGCCGGTCGCCGCATCGGGATCGGCCGCGGCGGCGAGTTCGGCGGCGAGCAGCCCCGCGTCTTCGCTGTAGCGGGCCGAGTGGTGAAAGCCGGACACCCGGCGGGCCCCGGCGGCGCGGGCCAGCTCTCCGGCGCTACGGGCGGTCAAGTGCGCCGTGGCCGTGGCGAGGTCGCGATCGGCTTCGAGAAACGCGGCTTCGATGAAGAGATGGTCGGCATCGCGGGCCAGCGCGACGATCCGGTCGCGGTTCGCGGCGGTGTCGGCGGCGTCGGTGACATAGGCCACCCGCTGCCCGGCCCCGACCTGCAGGACGCTGCCGCGCAGATCGCCGAGCCGCATGGCCCCGTGGCCGGGGATCTCGATGCACCCCTCATCGGGCGCCCCCGAGCGGATGGCGGTCTTGGCCGCATCGATCCACGGGCCCACCGGCAGGCCGCGCGCGTCGAGCGCGCTGCGCCAGACATTGACCCGCAGCCGCTCCTGCAGGGCGAAGCCGAGCGAGGGCACCTTGTGGTCGAGGGCCGTGGCCTCGACGGTGAAATCGGTCTCGGCAAGGACGAGACCGGGATCGAGGGCGGGCGGGGCGAGGTCGCGGCGGCGAAACGCCTCCCGGGCGCGGAATTCCGCCGCGGCCGAGATCTGGCTGCCGTCGCATTCCTGCACCGTGAGGCGGAAATCGACGGAGCTTTCGTCGAGCAGGTTCCAGGTGAAGGCGCCCAAGCGGTTCCCGGTCTGCCGCAGGAACCCTTCGGGGCCGATGATGGTGAGCGGGCGCGGCCGATGCAGCCGCAGCCGCAACAGGCGGTCGAAGCCCGCGACATGATCCATATGGGCATGCGAGACGAAGGCGTGGCTGACGCGCAGCAGCTCGCGCGGCGTAAGCGGCGCGAGATCGCCGAGGTCGAACAGCAGGGCGCGGCGGCCGAAGCGGAAATCGAGATAGAGGCCGGGATCGCCCTCGGGCGGGTTCACGAGACGAGGCTGAACGAGCTGGGTCATCGCATCACCGCCTTCAGGGAAGCTTCAACTTCCGCGGTTCGATACCGCGCCGTCAAGGCGGCACACGCTTCCGCTCTTGATCTCTCGGCCCTAAGACAGAAGGATGCCAATCCATATCGGGCGGCCGGTCGTTGCCGGTTCACGAGCCGGATTGCATGTGCCCCGTGTCACGGGCGTTGGGTTCTTTCCTGGAGGGGAACGAGATCGCATGGCGTCCGCTACCGACACGTCGAACGGCCACGGGGGCCACGGGCATCGCGGTGTATTGCTGCGCATGAGGTCGAGTCTGTTCTCCGGCAGCCCCGGCGGCGCGAAACTTGTCCTTTTCTACATCACCTACATGCTCTCGGTCGGCTTCGGCCGCTGGATGGTGGTCATCCCGGACATGCCGATCACCCTCTGGCCGCCGAACGGCGTCGTTCTCGCGATGCTCTTGACGCAGCCGCGACGGAGCTGGGGCTGGTGGATCGGGATCGGCGCCCTCGGTGAGCTGACCGGCAACGCGCTCTGGTATCACAACCCGCTGATCTGGGCGTTGGGATATATCGTGGCGAACGCCGCGGCGGTCGTCACGGCCGCGCTCCTGCTCGCGCCGGACCTGAAGGCGCCGATCCGCCGCTTTGCCACGCTGCGCCAGGTGCTGGCCTTCCTTGCCATCGGCGTGCTGGCGGCGCCGGTCGTCAGCGCGACGCTGGGCAGCGCGGTCGAGGCCGCCGCGGGGACCAACCCGTTCACCACGACCTGGCCGGCCTGGTGGCTCGGCGACGCGACCGGCATCCTGATCGCGACCCCGCTGGTCATCTCGGCCGCCAATGCCTGGCGCGAAAAGGCGTGGCCGAGCGCGAGGCAGGCCGCCGAGGCCGTCGCCATCGGGGTCGTCCTGTCGGGGCTGAGCCTGTGGGTGCTGTCGAACGGCGCCGAATTCGCCTTTCTCCTGCCGGTCCCGATCCTCTGGGCGGCGCTGCGGTTCGAGTTTCGCGGCGTCGCGCTCGCCGTGCTGCTGCTGACGCTGGCCATCGGCATGTATGCGCAGAACTTCCAGAACGCGCCGCTCTCGGCCGCGGGCATCGCCATGCTGCACGCCAAGCTGCAGGCGCTCATTCTCGTGGCCGCCTCGACCGGGCTCATCGTGGCGGCGATCATCCGGCAGCAGCGGCGGGCGCTGCGCGAGCTGGCCCGCGTCAACGACGAGCTCGAAGCCCGCGTGGTCGAGCGGACCCGCGCCATCGAGGCGGCCGAGCGCCGCTTCAAGGCGACGTTCCAGAACGCGGGCGTCGGCATCAGCATCGTCGGCGGGGACGGGACGCTGGTGCGGGTCAATGACAGCCTGGCGCGGATGCTCGGCCACGAGGTCGGGGAGATGGAGGGGCACCCGCTCGACGAGTTCACCCACCCGGCCGATCGGGCCATGGGCGAGGCGGCCCGGGGCCAGCTCGCGGCCGGCAAGGCCGAGGAGTACGAGCTGGAGAAGCGGTATGTCCACAAGGACGGCCAGCCCGTCTGGGGCCACACCACGGTCAGCTGCGTGCGCGATGCCGAGGGTCGGATCGATTACCTGATCAAGGTCATCCAGGACATCACCGAGCGCAAGCGCTCCGAGGCGCTGCGGCACATGCTCATGCGCGAGGTGAACCACCGCAGCAAGAACCTGCTCTCGATCGTGCAGGTGATCGCGCGGCAGACCGCGTCGCGCTCGCCTAGGGATTTCGTCGAGACCTTCCGCGAGCGCCTGCAGGCGCTCGCCGCGAACCAGGATCTCCTCGTGAACAACGAGTGGCGACGCGTCAGCCTCGCCGATCTGGTGCAGGGGCAGGTGGGTCATTTCGGCGCGCTCGGGCAGCGCGTCGTGCTGTCCGGCCCCCCCGTCACGGTGCCGCCCGCCGTGGCGCAGGCGCTCGGGATGGCCCTGCACGAACTGGCCACGAATGCCGCCAAATACGGAAGCCTGAGCAACGAGGCGGGCCGCGTCGAGATCTCGTGGGACATCGAAGGGGACGGCTTCCGCATGGGCTGGCGGGAAATCGGCGGGCCACCGGTGGTCCCGCCCGAAAGGGTGGGCTTCGGCACCACCGTGCTCGACCAGCTGACCGCATCGTCGATGTCGGGAGAGGTCAGCATCGACTACGACCGCGAAGGGCTCGTCTGGCAATTGCGCTGCCCGCTCTCGGCAGTGCAGGACGGCCCCTGCGACGAGGCCTGCGACTGAGGGCTCTTCCGGTCGCCGGGGTCTCGGGCAAGCCATGGCACGGGGGGCGGTGCGCATGAACGCCTGGCGCGCCTGCTCAGGGTGGAGAGGGTGGCCCGTGTCTCCGGGCGGCTCCTTCTGGGGCTGGCGCGGTATCCCCCTATTTCCGGGGCGAGCCCCGCTTGGGCGGCCCGGGGCAATCAGGCCCATGGGGGAGGCGGGCGCGCGTGAGCCAACAGAGCGTGACCATGAGTTGATCGAGACCGCCCTCCTGGCCTGGGCGGACGCTTGACGGCCGCTGTTTCCGGCCTCGGCCAGTGACCCACTGGCCCTGTCGGGCGAGCGCGGTCGATGACAAGCGCCTTGACCGGTGCGGCGGAACCGATAGCGTTCGTATCCGGCGACCTCCGTGCTCTGGATTGCCACATGGCAAGCATACCGAGTTCGTCTCATGCGCTGTGAGGGAGGCAGTTCACATGAAGACAACGATCATTCTCACCTTGCTGGCCATGGCCGCTGGAGGCGCCGCTTTCGCGCTCGACACCGAGACCGACACCGGCACCGAGATCGAAGCCGAAGCCGAAGCCGAAGCCGAAGCCGAAGCCGAAGCCGAAGCCGATATCGAGATCGAGGCCGATGTCGTGGCGGGCGAGGAGGCCTATCAGGGCGTCTGCCGGAACTGCCATGGACCCAAGGCGCAGGGAGTTGCGAGCTATCCCATGCTTTCCGACAAGGAGGTGGAATACCTCGTCGAGCGTCTCGAGCGCTATCGCGAAGGGGAAAAGATCGGTCCGAACTCGATGCTGATGATCCCGCATGCGACCGAACTGTCGGATCAGGACATCCTCGACATCTCGCACTACATCGTGGCGGAGTTCGGGGAAGCGCCGCCGGAATAGAAACCGTCCGTCCTGACCCGGGGCGATCCCGTCGTGCGGGGCCGTCCATCCTGACCGCAAGTCTCGTAACTGCCGAAAGAAGTTGCCGTTCGGGGCGAGGGCTCCTAGGCTCTGACGCGCCGGCTTGACGTTGCGTCAGGAGGAGTTCGTCGCATCGTGGGTCGGTTCAGCAAGCTCTTGGGAGGAGACTATGCTTTATCCAACGCACGGAACTCTGTCGGCTGCCCTGCTGCCGATCGCCGCCGCCGCCGCCATGATTGTCCCGATCCCGGCCCTTGGCCAGTCGGGCATGAACACCACCAGCCTGCAGCACGAGATGGTGCTCGACGGGCTCGAGAACCCCTGGGACATGGCGCTGCTCGATGACGGCACGATGTTCTTCACCGAGAAATGCAAGGGCCTGTCGGTGCGCATGCCCGACGGCACCGTCAACCCGCTGCTCGGCATGACCGGCAGCGAGGGCTATCCGGAAACCGCGGACGACCTGTTCTGCGAGGGCCAGGCCGGCATGCAGGGCGTCGCCGTCGATCCGGACTTCGCGAACAACCGGCGCATCTATGTCTATTCGACCTCGAACATGTCGGAGCCGCATACGAACCGGCTGATGCGTCTCGCGGTGAACGAGGATTTCACCGGCGTGTCGGACCGGACCGACATCGTCGACGACGTGCCCTACAAGATGGAGGCCTCGGATCACCCGTTCGGCGGGCCGGGCGCGCATAATGGCGGCCGGGTGCGCTTCGGTCCCGACGGCGCGCTCTGGCTGACCACCGGTGACAACCACAACGAGGAGGTCCCGCAAAGCCCGACGATGATGGGATCGAAGGTGCTGCGCATCGACACGGATGGCAACGCGCATCCCGAGAACAGCCCGCCCGAGGGCTTCGACCCGCGCACCTATACCTACGGCCACCGCAACGTGCAGGGCATCGCCTTCCACCCCGGGTCCGGCGCGGCGATCACCGCCGAGCACGGGCCGTGGCACTCCGATGAGATCACGGTGCTGACGAATGGTGGCAATGCCGGCTGGGACCCGCGTCCGAACATGGCCGGTCGCGGCGACTGCCCGGACGATTATTGCGGCTACATGCCGAACCAGAACGAGGGGATGAACCGCTACGAGCGGGCGGCCTTCATGCCGATGACCGATTTCGACACCTATCCCGACGCGATGCCGCCGGTCTGGACCAACAATGGCTGGTCGCAGGGTACCTCCTCCGCCGTCTTCCTCGAGGGCGAGCAGTGGGGCGACTGGAACGGCGCCATGGTGGTCGGCGTCATGGGGATCGGCTTCGGCGGCACGCCGATCGGCCAGCGGATCGACGTGGTCGAGTTCAACGAGGATGGCACCGAGGTCGTGGACGTCACCGAGATGACGCTGCCGATGGAGGCGGGCCGCTTCCGCTCGGTCGTGCTCGGCCCGGATGGCAGCCTCTATACCGCGGTGGACGAGGGCATGATCCACAAGCTCACGCCGGGCAGCTGATCGCGGCGCATCGCGCCGTCTTCGGGCGGCGCGGGGCCTGCGGCAAGCGCCCCGTCGCGCCATTCATGCGTTAGCGGGCGACGATCATCGCGTCGGGTATCTCGAAGCGCTGATCGTCGACGCGGATGAAATGCATGCCGCCCTCCAGCCACCACGCCGTGTCCGTCCCGACGCCCGACATCGTGGCATCGCCGCGCAGGAACATCCCGTGCCCGAAATGGAGCCTGCGCCGGAAACCGTTCGGGAATGTCGCCACGACCGTGGCATCTCCGCCGCCGCTTCGCGCCACATTGGCCATGCAGCTGGCCATGGGCAGATGCCGGTCCTGCGCGCAGGCGATCTCTCCCGATACGTCGAAATCGCCCCGCCGCGCGCGCCGGGGCGTGTCGTCGATGCCGCGGGCGACGATGCCGTCGGGACCTGCCACGGGCGCGAGATGCTCGGCGGGAACAAAGCCGCGCGGGCCGCCGGCGATGCTCTGGACCTCGCACCATGTCCCTGCCTCGACCCGCAGGCAGCCATGGCCGGTCAGGATGTCGCCGCTTTCAAGGGTGGCCAAGGGAGGCGCTTCCGCATCCGGATCATTACGCAGGGCCACCGGAGTGCCCGCCGAAACGCGCCAGCGCCGCAGGCCGCCATTCTCAGGAGAAGCCAAGGCGCCGTCTGCCACGATTTCACCGTCCGGCGGCAGGGCGACCTGCGCGTTGCCGTGCGTAAGCATGACGAGCAGGAACAGGGCTGCCAGCGCACCAACTGCACGATTGCAGGAACCGGTGCGGGAACGTGCCGACAGCTCGTCGGTCCATCCACACGATGCGGCCGGATAGCGGGACATGCGACCCCCTCGCGCCAACGGCAACATGCTCGCACATTCCTCGCGCCGTGACAGGTGGTCATGTTCCCGACCCGGTCGAAATTGCCATCTGGCAATTGCGGTCTCAGGTCGGAGCACGGATTGCGGGGACGTATCGCGTGCCCGTTCGGACACCGAGAGGAGCTGTTGGAGGCGTAGGGTCGAGCGCCGCCGCCCCGCCAAGGCTTGCCGCCAAAGCCCCCGCAGGAGGTCGAATTTCGACTGGTGTGGGCGCAGACGGGCCGGTGTCTCGCCTGACAGGCCAGCCCCCTGCTGGCACTTGATCAGCAGTGAGGAAGGTTCGGACTGCCCGGCCACCTCGTGAATTTTCAGGTGAGTTCTACGCGCCTCCACCCGCTTTGGCCGGATGTCGCGCCATATCGCCGTATCGCGCGCAAGGGCCGCAGCCCGCATCGTATCGGTGAATTCGTGGTGGCGGTCGGGAACGTCGTGCCGTCCCCGACCGCGCGTGGTTCAGCCGAGCACCGTCCGGCGGCGTTCGAAGTAGTCGTTCGTCACCCGCACCACGACCGGCGACAGCAGCAGCAGCGAGACGAGGTTCGGGAACGCCATGAAGGCGTTGAGCGTGTCGGCCACCAGCCAGACGAAGTCGAGCTGCGTCACCGCGCCGATCAGGACGAAGCCGGTCCAGAGCATCCGGTAGGGGATCTGCACCTTGGTCCCGGCGAGATACTCCCAGCACTTCTCACCGAAATAGGCCCAGCCCAGGATCGTCGTGAAGGCGAAGACGGCCAGGGCGATCGCGAGGAAGTACTGGCCGAAACCCGGCAGCGCCGCGTCGAAGGCCAGAGAGGTCAGCGCGGCACCGGAATCGCCGCTGTTCCACAGGCCGGTCACGATGATGATCAGGCCGGTCATGGTGCAGACGACCAGCGTGTCGATGAAAGTGCCCATCATGCCGATCAGGCCGGCCTGCGCCGCGTCCTTCGACTGCCCCGCCGCCTGCGCGATGCCGGCGGTGCCGAGGCCCGCCTCGTTGGAGAAGATGCCGCGCGCCACGCCGTAGCGCATCGCCAGCATGATCGTCGCGCCGGCAAAGCCGCCCGAGGCCGCGACCGGGTTGAAGGCGTGGTCGATGATCAGCGCGAAGGCCGCGGGAACATCGCTCGCGTGGATCACCAGAACGATCGCCGCGACCGCCATGTAGGCGATGCACATGGTCGGCACGAGTTTCTGTGCCACCGCGCCGATCCGCCGGATGCCGCCCAGCAGCACGAGGCCGGTCAGCAGGGCCAGGATCACGCCCGACACCCAGGCCGGGACGCCGAAGCTTTCGGTCATTACCTGCGAGATGCTGTTGGACTGGACCATGTTGCCGATGCCGAAGCCCGCGAGCCCGCCGAACAGCGCGAAGGCCGCGCCGAGCCAGCGCCAGCGCGGGCCGAGCCCGTTCTTGATCGCGAACATCGGGCCGCCGACATGCTCGCCCTTGTCGTCGACCTCGCGGAAATGCACCGAGAGCAGCACCTCGGCGTATTTGGTGGCCATGCCGACCAGCGCCGTCATCCACATCCAGAACAGGGCGCCCGGCCCGCCAAGCGCGATGGCGGTGGCGACACCGGCGATGTTGCCGGTGCCCACCGTGGCGGCAAGCGCGGTCATCAACGCGGCATAGGGGCTGATCTCGCCCTCGGCATCCGCGTCGGGCTTGCGGCCGGCCCAGACCATGCGGAAGCCGGTCGGCACCCGCCGGATCGGCATCAGCTTCAGGCGGATTTGCAAGAAGAGACCGGTGCCGAGGATCAGCACCAGCATCGGCGGTCCCCAGACGAACCCGTTCACGGCGGACAGAAACGCCGTCAGCATTTCCATGTTGTATTCCTCCCAGAATGATCGCGGCGTCGCCGCCGCCTTGTCCTCCTCGCCGGCCTCTCCCAAGACCGGCATTCCGGCGAGCGCGCCACGCGCACCCGACCAGCCGGCCCATTAAGGCGGCGAAAAGCCGGGGTCCAGCGGTCGATCGGGTGGCTCGGAGCGCCGGCTACGGGGGCTCCGCGTAGCTTTGACGGCCGCTGGCAATCTTGATGTGTGCCGAAATGCGGCGGCGCCCGTGCCGCTGCGCGGTCGCGCATGCGCGCGCAATTTTCGGAAAACTCCGCGACCCGAAAGATTTTTGACAATTTTCGGCTCAGATCGACATGGAGCGACCTGTGCACCCTGTCGGGGTGCGAAACGGCGTGTCCCTAAACGCGTAGGGCGGAGCGCAAGCCTGCGCTCGGTCCAGCTTGGCCAAAGGGGGCCGGTTGCGGCGACGTACCCCGGGGGTATGACCATCCTCAAGTCGCGCAGCCTCCGGCGGATCCGATCACCGGGGTTCCTGTCGTCGCCTGAGCAGTGTCCTGCACGGGCAGCCCGTTTAGGGCCCGGTCCCTTAGACGAGGGCTTCGACGAGCCGTTCATGGCGGCGCATCTCGTCGATCAGCGCCCCGAGGGTGGTGAGGCCGCGCCCCTCGCAGATGGCGAGCAGGCGGACCAGCACCTCGGCCGTCGCGCGCGCGTCGCCGAGCGCGGTGTGGCGCTCGGTCTCGGGCAGCGCGACCCCGAGCCTGTCGACGAGCGCGTCGAGCGTATGCGTCTCGTGGCCGCCATAGACGACGGCCGAGATCAGCACCGTGTCGAGGACGGGCGGCGCGGGCGCGGCACCGGCGCGACGCAGCATGGCCATGTCGAAAGGCGCGTTGTGCGCCACCGGGATCGAGCCTTGGGCAAAGCGGCGGAAGGCCTCGGCCGCATTGGCCGGGTCGGGCGCGCCCGCGACCGCCTCGGTGGTGATGCGATGGACCCGGGCGGCGGCGGCGGGGATCGGCCGGCTGGGATCGACCAGCGTCTCGAACACCTCGCCCGGGACGATCCGACCGCCCAAGACGCGCACGGCGCCGATCTGCACGATCGCGTCCGAGGCCGGGTCGAGGCCGGTCGTCTCGGTGTCGAAGACCACGAAGCTCAGCTCGCGCAGCGGGGTGTCGCGGGCGGCGGCGGCTCGGCCCGCCAGCAGGGCGAAGTCGTATGTGAGGGGGCGCTCGGCCTCGGGGTCCAGCGGTTCGAGCATGAGCATGTAGCCCGCCTCCTCGCCCATCAGCCGGATATGGCCTGTACAGACGCGACCCGACAGCGTTTCGGCCACGAGGGGCGCGCGACGGGCGGCGCGGCGGTGCAGTTCGTCGAGCGCGGCTTCGATCGGGCCGGGGCGGAGATATTCGAAGATCGAGGCGTTGAGCCGCACCGGCCCCTCCTGTCCGAGAAGGTCGGCGGACTGCCCGTCATAGAGGACGAGCTTGTGGCCGGGGCCGATGATGCTGACGGCGACCGGCATGCCGGTGAGCACGGCGGCGAGACGGTCCTTCTCGGCGGCGAGCTCGGCGGTGCGCTCGGCCAGCGCCTCGGCGGCGTCGAGGGTGGAGCGGCCGAGCTTGTCGGCGACGGCGGCGGCGGCGGGGACGAGGTCGTCGAGCCAGCGGGCGCTTTCGAGGTCGAGCGACATCTCGGCGCCGCCATGGGCATGGGCCCGCAGCCGGGCGGCGAGCGCGATGACCGGCTTGGCCACGTTCTCGTCGAACAGCAGCCAGATCCCGGCGGCGATCGCGACGAGGCCGAACCCGGCCACCACCCCGGCGGTGACGAATGGCGCGATCTCGGTCGGCGCGGCCTGCCGGTAGCCGAGGGCGAGGCCCGCGACGATCGCGGCGAGCCCCCCCGCGGCGACCAGCGCGAAGAAGAACGCGACGCGCTGGCGCAGGCCCCGCCGCTTCACCTCAGGTCCCGGCGCAGGCGGCGGCGAGCAGCGGGTCGCCGGGCGAGGCCTGCATCCAGTCGGCGCCCTCGATGCGGCCGTCGGCGGCGATGCCGGCCCCCTCGACCAGCGCGGCGCGGCGGCCCTGCGTGCAGTCGAAGGCGACCGGCAGCTGCCGCAGCGGCGCCCACCTGCCGAAGAAGTAGATATTGGCGATGCGTTCGCCGGGGCGGTCCGGATTGGTTTGAAGGCTCGTGCGGTCGATGGCGACGAAGCGGTCGGTGTAGGGCACCAGATAGGTCCAGGGCCGGTAGAGCGCGCGCTCCTCGACCGTGTCCGCGACGACGAGACCCTCGGGAAGCGCGGCGGCGGTGCGATCGTACCAGCTGTATTCGAGGCTGATCGTGGCGCCGATCATCGCCAGCCCCGCCACGGCGGGCATCAGCCAGCGCGGCAGCCGTCCGCCGGTCGCGCGGTTCGCGGCGTAGACGACGAGGGCGCCGGTGACGCCCGCGAAGATCACGCCGAGAAGTTCCAGAAACATCGCATTCCTCCCTTGTCCGCGCCCGGTGGCGCGGGGCTATCCCAATAGACGCCGTCCCTGCATCATCGCGGCCTGCATCGTCTTCACGACCACGAAGGCGTCGCGCAGGTGGGAGCGTTCGAAATCCGAAAGCTCCCTCGGCTGCATGAAGTTGTCCGGCGCCTCGTTGCGCCGGATCTGGCGCGTCTGATGCTCGATCCGGGTCTGGGCGATCACGTCGTAGGCGTTGAGCAGATCGCGCGCGCCATGAAGGCTGATCACCCCCGCCTCGCCCGCCGCCTCGATCCGGGCGCGGGTGTTCGCGGGCAGCAGCCGCCCCTCGAGGGCGTACATCCGGGCGAGGTCCACGACCGGCACGACGCCGTTCAGCTTGAGGTCGATATGGTTGCGGTGCTCCCCCGAGCGCAGCGTCGCGAAGCCGCGCAGCAGGCCCAGCGGCGGCACGTGGCCGAGGGCGTTCGAGGCCATGTGGGCGGTGAAGATCGAGTTTCCGCTCGCCGCGCGCAGCGTGTCATGGTGGAGCGGCGCGAAGAGGCCCTCTTCGCCCGCGATCACCCGCAGATCGAACATGACCGAGGCGAGCATCTGCGCCTCTTTCGATGGCCGGGCGATCCAGTCGCGGAAATAGCCCGCCCAGACCGAGGCGCGCTGCCGCCAGCGCGGATTGGTCGCCATCATGTCGCCGGGGCAGAAGAAATAGCCGGCGGCGTCGAGCCCGTCCGAGACGAAGCGGGCGAGGCCGGCGAACCATGCCATGTCCTCCTCCGTCGCCGCGTCGGAGATGATCAGCGCGTTGTCCTGATCCGAGATGCCGGTCTGCTCCTGCCGGCCCTGGCTGCCGCAGGCGACCCAGGCGAAGGGGACGGGCGCCGCGCCTTGCGCTTTCTCGTAGAGGCGGATCAGGCGCCGCGTCGCGCCGTCGGCCATGTCGGTGACGAGCCGGGTGACGACCTCGTGGCGGTTGCCGGCGGCGGTGAGCTGGACCAGCAGCTCGGGGATCCGGGCCGTGACGCGGGCCAGTTCTTCCGGCGAGCCGGCCCGGGCCATGTCGCCCACGAGGCCGGCGGAGGTCGAGGCGAGGAACCGGGTGAGGTCGGTCTGGGTGACCATGCCCACCAGCCGCCCGTCATCGACGATCGGCAGGTGGCCGAGATGGCGCTCCATCATCCGGTGCAGCACGTCGGAGCCGATGGCCGCCGAGGGCAGGGTGATCGGCGCCTCGGTCATCACCCGCGCCACCGGGGTGTCGGGCGGCAGCGGCGCGGCCATCGCCTTGTTCACCATGTCGCGCAGCGTGAGGATGCCGCGCAGGCGGCCATCCTCGGTCACGCAGAGGGAGGAAATGCGGTGATCGCGCATCAGTCGGGCGGCATCGAGCAGGCTCGCGCCGGGGGCGCAGGTCACCGGATCGGTCGCCATGAGGTCGGCGACGCGGGTGGAGGTGAGCTCCTCGGCGCGGGTGCGGGGGCGATCGCCGAGCGGGTTGGAGCGATCGAAGAAGCGGCGCACGAGGTCGTGCTCGCGCATCAATTCGGCGAAGAGGTCGGGGGACAGCAGCAGCAGTTCGCTGGCGGTATCGGCGCGGGCGGTGACCAGCGCGGTGCCGCCGCGCTGCAGCGCGCGTTCGCCGAAGCTGTTGCCGGGGCCGAGACGCGAGACGACGGCGCCGCGCGCATCGGTCGTGGTGACGGCGCCGGCGCGGATCACGAAGAGGCCCGGCTGCGGCGTGCCGACCTGCGTGAGGATCTCGCCCTCGGCGGCCTCGATCGGTCGGGCGGCGCCGGCGATCCGGTGCCGCGTCGCGTCGGGCAGCCGGTCCCAAGGTGGCTGGCGCGCGAAGAAATCGTCGAGGGGCTGGGACATCGGAAGCTCCGATCGGTGTCGTCCCGCGCCATGGTGGGCGCGGGACGCTGGGGTCGCAAGGGGCGGCGGATGGCACCGCCTCTCGCCGAGGCTCAGTGGGCGGTGGCCGCCCCGGCGCCGCGCGGGATGCGGACGCTTTCGACGAGCTCCTGGATCTCCTGCGGCGGCTCCTGCGTCGCCCGGCTGACGAGAATCGCCGTGGCGAAGTTCAGAACCGCGCCGACCGCGCCGAAGGAGGTCGACTTCACGGTGAACAGGAGCGGGTCCGCATCGTCGAAGGAGTTGGTGCCCGGCACGAAGAACCAGCCCTTGTGCAGGAAGATGTAGACCACCGTCACGCAGAGGCCCACCAGCATCCCCGCCACGGCGCCGGTGTTGTTCACCCGCTTGGAGAAGATGCCCATCATCAGCGCCGGGAAGATCGACGCGGCGGCGAGGCCGAAGGCGAGCGCCACGGTCTGCGCGGCGAAGCCCGGCGGGTTGATCCCGAGATAGGTCGCCACGGCGATGGCGGCGGCCATCGCGACCCGCGCCGACAGAAGCTCGCCCTTCTCGGAGATGTTGGGCGCGATGCGGCCCTTCACCAGGTCGTGGCTCACCGCCGAGGAGATGGCGAGCAGCAGGCCGGCGGCGGTCGAGAGCGCGGCGGCGAGACCGCCGGCGGCGACGAGGCCGATCACCCAGCCCGGCAGGTTGGCGATCTCGGGGTTGGCGAGAACGAGGATGTCGTTGTTGAAGTTGACGAGCTCGTTGCCTTCCCAGCCGGCGGCGGCGGCGCGTTCCTGCATCTCGGGCGCGGCGTCGTTGTAGTACTGGATCCTTCCGTCGCCGTTCTTGTCCTCCCAGCCCAGAAGGCCGGTCTGCTGCCAGGTCGCCATCCAGTCATAGGCCGGGTCGCTTTCGATCGTCTCGACCGAGACGGCCTCGGCGTCGGTGCCCTGCGGCCAGAACTGCTGGGTGATGTTGAGCCGCGCCATCGCGCCCACGGCGGGGGCCGTCAGGTAGAGCAGCGCGATGAACACCAGCGTCCAGCCCGCCGACCAGCGCGCGTCGGACACCTTGGGCACGGTGAAGAAGCGCATGATCACATGCGGCAGGCCGGCGGTGCCGATCATCAGGCTGAGCGTGAAGAGCAGCATGTTGAAGGTGTCGCCGTGATGCTCGGTATAGGCCTTGAAGCCGAGATCGGTGACGATCTGGTCGAGGGTCTGCAGCAGCGGCTCGCCGGAGCCGGTTTCGGCGAAGAGGCCGAGCGCCGGGATCGGGTTGCCGGTGAGCTGCAGCGAGATGAAGACCGCTGGGATCGTGTAGGCGGCGATCAGCACGCAGTACTGCGCGACCTGGGTGTAGGTGACGCCCTTCATGCCGCCGAACACCGCATAGGCGAAGACGACGACGGCGCCGATCAGCAGGCCGGTGGTGTTGTCGACCTCGAGGAAGCGGCCGAAGGCCACGCCGACGCCGGTCATCTGGCCGATCACGTAGGTGAGCGAGGCCACCAGCAGGCTGATCACCGCCACCAGCCGCGCGGTCGGGCTGTAGAACCGGTCACCGATGAATTCGGGCACGGTGAACTTGCCGAACTTGCGCAGATAGGGCGCGAGCAGCAGCGCCAGCAGCACGTAGCCGCCGGTCCAGCCCATCAGATAGGTGGAGTTGTCGTAGCCGGTGAAGGCGATCAGGCCGGCCATCGAGATGAAGGAGGCCGCCGACATCCAGTCGGCCGCGGTGGCCATGCCGTTGGTCACGGGATGGACGCCACGCCCGGCGGCGTAGAACTCGGAGGTCGAGCCGGCGCGGGCCCAGATCGCGATGCCGATATAGAGCGCGAAGGAGGCGCCGACGAAGATCAGGTTGAGGGTGAACTGGTCCATGGCGCTTATTCCTCCTCGACGCCGTATTGCCGGTCGAGCCGGTTCATCCGCCAGGCATAGAAGAAGATCAGCGCCAGGAAGACGAGGATCGACCCCTGCTGCGCGAACCAGAAGCCCAGATCGGTGCCGCCGACGCCGATCCAGCTGATCAGCGGCCGCAGGATGATGCCGAAGCCGAATGAAACGGTGGCCCAGATGACGAGGCAGATGGTGATGATCCGCACATTCGCGGACCAGTAGGCCTTGTCATCCTTGGTCATCGTCGTTGGTGGATGATGTGTCGTGTGATCCGACATGCGGGCTCCTCCCGTCGTTGCGTGGATGGCGGCCCTCACGCGTTCCTCCGGCCGCCGGTCTTGGTCGTCGCTCAGGCCGTCTCGTGTCGCCGGACGATCTCCGACAGGGCCTGGGCGACGTCGTCGATCGCGCCCATCGCGGGCACGCGCTCCAGCGTGCCGCGGGCGCGGTAATGGTCGATCAGCGGCGCGGTCTCGGCGTGGTAGGCGGCGAGCCGCGAGGCCACCGTCTCGGCGGTGTCGTCGGCGCGCCGCTTGAAGGCGGTGCCGCCGCAGGCGTCGCAGACACCGGGGCTGGCCGGGCGCTTGAAGCTGTCGTGCCAGCCTTCGCCGCAGGTGGCGCAGGAGTAGCGGCCCGAGATCCGCTCGACCATCGCCGCGTCATCGACCTCGAGGCTGATCACCGCCGAGACCGACTGCCCCCGGCGGGCCAGCAGCCCGTCGAGCGCCTCGGCCTGCGCCGTGGTGCGCGGAAAGCCGTCGAGGATGACGCCCTGCGCCGTGTCGGGCCGGTCGAGGCGGTCGTCGAGGATGGCGATGACGATCTCGTCGGAGACGAGCCCGCCCGCTTCCATCACCTCTCTCGCCCGGGCCCCGGCCTCGCTGCCCTCGGCCACGGCGGCGCGCAGCAGGTCGCCGGTGGACAGCTGGACGAGGCCGAAGCGCTCCTCGAGCCTGCGCGCCTGCGTGCCCTTCCCGGCCCCCGGCGGGCCGAGGAGGATGAAGGCCGGGGCTTGCGCTGGGGTGTTCCTGCCGTCCATCGGCCTCACCCCCGGTTCATGCGGTTGTCGATCAGCTCGTCCACCACGGAGGGGTCGGCGAGCGTCGATGTGTCGCCAAGGCTGCCGTAATCGTTCTCGGCGATCTTGCGCAGGATGCGGCGCATGATCTTGCCCGAGCGGGTCTTGGGCAGGCCCGGCGCCCACTGGATCAGGTCGGGGCTGGCGATCGGGCCGATTTCCTGCCGGACCCACTGGCGCAGCTCGCGGCGAAGCTCCTCCGACGGCTCGACCCCGTTCATCAGCGTGACGTAGCAGTAGATGCCTTGCCCCTTGATCTCGTGCGGGTAGCCGACGACCGCCGCCTCGGCGACCTTGGCATGGGCCACCAGCGCGCTTTCGACCTCGGCGGTGCCCATGCGGTGGCCGGAGACGTTGATCACGTCGTCGACGCGGCCGGTGATCCAGTAGTCGCCATCGGCGTCGCGGCGGCAGCCGTCGCCGGAGAAGTAGTAGCCCGGATATTGCGAGAAATAGGTCTGCTCGAACCGGTCGTGATCGCCCCAGATGGTGCGCATCTGCCCGGGCCAGCTGTCGGCGATGGCGAGCACGCCCTCGGCCGCGGTCTCCTCGATCACGGTGCCCGATTGCGGGTCGAGCACCACCGGCTGCACGCCGAAGAACGGCTTGGTGGCCGAGCCGGGCTTCAGCGCGGTCGCGCCGGGCAGCGGCGTGATGAGATGGCCGCCGGTCTCGGTCTGCCACCAGGTGTCGACGATCGGGCAGCGGCCCTTGCCGACCACCTCGTTGTACCAGTTCCAGGCCTCGGGGTTGATCGGCTCGCCCACCGTGCCCAGCAGGCGCAGCGCGCTCAGGTCGTGTTTTTCGACCGGTGCCGCGCCGTGCCCCATCAGGGCCCGGATCGCGGTGGGGGCGGTGTAGAACTGGTTCACCTTGTGCTTCTCGCAGACCGCCCAGAAGCGCGAGGCATCCGGCCAGGTCGGCACGCCTTCGAACATCAGCGTGGTCGCGCCGTTCGCGAGCGGCCCGTAGACGATGTAGCTGTGTCCCGTCACCCAGCCGACATCGGCGCTGCACCAGAACACGTCGCCGTCATGGTAGTCGAAGGTGATCTGGTGGGTCATCGCCGCGTAGACGAGGTAGCCGCCGGAGCTGTGCACCACCCCCTTGGGCTGGCCGGTGGAGCCCGAGGTGTAGAGGATGAAGAGCGGGTCCTCCGCGTTCATCTCGGCGGGCTCGGAATGCTCCCCGGCCTCGGCCATCAGCGCGCCGTAGTCGAAATCGCGGCCCTCGACCCAAGCGGTCTGGGCGCCGGTGCGACGCACCATCAGGCACTTCACGCCCTCGTTGCAGTGCAGCAGCGCCTGATCGGTGTTGGTCTTGAGCGCCGTCTTGCGGCCGCCGCGCGGCGCCTCGTCGGCGGTGATCACGAGCTTGGCGTCGCAACCGTTGATCCGCGCCCCCAGCGCATCGGGGGAGAAGCCCGCGAAGACGACGGAGTGGATCGCGCCGATCCGGGCGCAGGCCAGCATCGCATAGGCCGCCTCGGGGATCATCGGCAGATAGATGACGACCCGGTCGCCCCTGCCCACGCCGAGGCTTTCGAGCACGTTGGCGAGGCGGCTGACCTCGCGGTGCAGGTCGCGGTAGGTGATGTGCTTGGCCGGATCGGCCGGATCGTCGGGCTCCCAGATGATCGCGGTCTGGTCGGCGCGGGTCGCGAGGTGCCGGTCGATGCAGTTCTGCGCGACGTTCAGCGTCCCGTCCCGGAACCACTCGATCGAGACCTTGCCGAGGGTGAAATCCGTGTTCTTGACCGCCTCATAGGGCTTGATCCAGTCAAGGCGCTTGCCCTGCTCGCCCCAGAAACCATCGATATCCGTGATGCTTTCGCGATACATCCGCTCATAGGTCTCGGCGTCGATATGCGCGCGGGCCGCCATGTCTTGCGCGGGCGGATGCGCCGCAGTGCCGGGCTTGGCTTCGATATTCATCACGAGCTTTTTCCTCCGGTTCGGGTGCGCTGCGGGTCTCCTCCAAGACCGGCTGGCTGATTGGCCAAAACGTCCCAGCGCACATCTCCTCGACCTCTGGATTACGGATTTCCCGTGAGAAGTCACACAACCTGGAGAGAAGTCGCAGGATTTAGTCAAAGATTTTACTCACCTATGCAAGCATAGTAAATTTCGTTGACAACGCAGGATGACATGATCGGACAAGCGGCCGGTCGGGCTGATATTTCGCGGATCAGTTGAATGGGGCCACGCTGTCGGGGGCCTTGCTTCCGCGCCTTCAAGGCCAGGGGATAGCGCCGTCACGAACGGTTTCTCCGGCGCCGGGTCCGCAAAAAAACTTCGCCGACCCGACAGGCCACCCGCTCGAACGACGAAGTGGCCGGGCGATGTCCCGCCCCGGTGACGCGGCCGCCGCTGCGATCCGGCATCGTCTCGGCCCGACTTCCCCAAATCGGTCTTGCTCGGCGTCATGGCCTGTCGCATGCTTCGCATATGGGAGGCGCTCTCGACAGCGTCGCCTTCGAGACCCCGGGAAACGGGGCCGAGCAGTGATGAGGAACCATGCACACAGTAAGCCCGCCCGCGGGCCGCGTCACACGGCGCAAGCTTGTCTGCGCTCTTGGGGCGGGCCTTGCCACGCCGCTCCTGTCAGGCTGTGCCGCCCGCGGCTACGAGAAGCTCCCCCCGCCCACGCGTTCCGGCTCCCGGCTGGATTTCGTGTTTCCCAAGGGGGACAGTTACCTCGACATCACGAATGCGCATACCGGGGAGCGGACGGCCCTGCGGTTCATGAAGAACGGCCGCACCGATCGGCGCGCCCTGCGCCGGCTGGACTGGCTGTTCCGGGACTGGCGCGACGGGGAGGCCCCGAGCATCGACCCGAGGATCTACTGGGGCCTGGCGGCGCTCTCGGATGCGGTGCGGCGGCAGGGGCATTCGGGCCAGATCACCCTGCTGTCGGGTTTCCGCACGCCGCAGACCACGCGGCTTTTGCAAAGCCGGGGGGGCGGCGCCTCCTCCAACAGCTATCACATGAAGCGGCGGGCCGCAGACATCCAGTTCGCCGGCATTCCGACGGAAGAGGTGGCGAACATCGCCGAATGGCTGCAGGTCGGTGGCGTGGGGCGCTACCACGGCTCGGACTTCACCCATATCGACTCGGGGCCGATCCGGACCTGGCGCGGCTGAATTCGCGGTCGTTCCGCGCTACTGTATGCGAAAATAGGAGTTAAAACGGCCGCAGCCTCGATGTCGATGCGGGCCGTGGCTAAGAGGCATTCCGAAAGCTGAACGGGTGTTTTTCGTATCCGGCCCTTGAGCGTGAGGAATTGCCGTCGCCACCGCCTCCTTCAGCGCCGAGGCCTCGGGCCGCAGCTCCCTGACCTTGGGGCTGGTGGCCTGGCGGGCCGTGTCGCCCGCGAGCCGCTTCTTGCCGGCCTCGAGAAACCCCTTCGACCAACTGTAATAGAGGCTCGTGGCGATCCCCTCGCGCCGGCAGAGCTCGGCAATACTGTCCTCGCCACGCAGCCCATCCAGGACGATGCGGATCTTCTCCTCGGCTGAATGGTGCTTCCGCGTGCGCCGACGGATGCCCTTCACCAGCGAGTCCGCCCTCGGTCTGGCTGTTCCGGGTTTCTGTCTCATCTCCACTCCTCGGTGGTTACGATGAGCCAGAAACCCTCCGTTACAAAATCAGCCCAGATGTCCCAGAGGCGCTGACGGGGGGCAAAAGTGGCCTCAGACCAAACGGCCATCTCCTATGGACGGTGCACTCCACGACACAACACCAACACGGCCGTTTGTGGAGGAGTGGCATTGCTTGAAGGTCGGCAGGAGCGGCGCCCTCCAGTAACCCCATTCAGAACTATGGAAGTTGTTGAAGGTTTCTGGAGACAGGGCGCCTAAAGGCATCTGGATCCTATAAACCCGCAGCCTTAGTGAGGTTCACCCGGAACCGATCCCGATTCCGCTGATATCGACGGGTCATTTCGGCCGAGGCATGGCCGAGCTGCTTCTGTACGTGGCGCTCGTCGATCTCGGCCGAAGAGGCGAGCCCGGCCCGCAGCGAATGCCCGGCGAACAGCGTCCGGCGTTCGGCCTCAGGCAGTTCGGGTCGCAGCCCGGCCGCGAGCGCCGTGCGCTGCACCAGCCGCGCCACGTGGCGGTCGTTCAGGCGACTCTCAAGCGCGCGACTGCCCTTGCGGCTGACGGCTGTGAACAGCGGGCCGACCTCGATCTTCGCGAAGCCCAGCCAGCGCTCCAGCGCCTGCGCCGGGCAGGTGGCCTCGCTGGAGCCGCGGGCGATCTCGACGGCGCGCGCCAGCCGGTCTTGCCGCGCAGCGTGACGAGTGCGCCGGCGTCGAGGATCTCGACCCAGCCGCTGCCGTCGAGGGTGTCAGCCTTGCCATGGTCGAGTCCGACCAGTTCCGAGCGTCGCAGCGCCCCCGCGAAGCCCACCAGCAGCATCGCCCGGTCGCGCAAGCCGCGCAGGTCATGGCCGAGGGTGGCCAGCATGGCGCGCAGATCATCCGGCCCGATCGCGACTTTCTGCACCGGCGGCCGGGCGTGGCGGCGGCGGATGCCGGCGAGGACCGAGGCGATGTGCCGGTCGCGGCGGTCGAGCCGCATCCCGCGCTGCGCGTAGCCCCAGCTGAGACCGGCCAGCCGCCGCTCGATCGAGGTCACCGAGAGCGCGCGTGTCTTGCCCGACGGTGCCGCGAGATCGGTGACGTAGAGCCCGACCAACTCGGGAGAGGGCGGCAGAGGGTCGGCACCCTTCATCCGGCACCAGCGGGCGAAGGCGGTCCAATCGCGCGCGTAGGCCCGTCGGGTGTTCTCGGCGACGGCGTGGTCGGCGTAGCCGCGGGCGGTGTCGACGAGGCGGTCGAGCCGGCCGGAGCCCGCGACGTGGTCGGGCAGGGCGATTTGGGCGGGGAATTCGGGCGTGTCCGGCATGCCGACGGGCGTAGCACGCTCATGTCCGATAATGGAAGATTATCGGACATGAGAGATGACCTTAGGGCGCGGTGGTTCGAGGCACTGAATACCAGAGAAAGCGTTGGAGCGCCCATTAGGCTTATGAACCGCTACACCGGTTGAAGCTGGCTGAATTGACAGGGGGTGGGTTCGAAGAAAGGGTCATGTCCCTGGGCGTGGTGTAGCTGAGGCGGCCATCGGGTTTCTCGGTAGGGTCGGGTTGCGAAAGCCAACCTGAACCGAGGGATGCCCCCGATGACCAAACCCATGATGGACCTGAGAGAGCTCGTCGAGAAGAGCGGTGATGCGGATCTTCTACGCGAGATGATCGGCTTTGCCGCCGAGCGCCTGATGGAGCTCGAGGTCGGCGGCCAGACCGGCGCCGCCTATGGCGAGAAGAGCCCTGAGCGTCGGGCGCAGCGCAACGGCTACCGTGACCGGGACTGGCAGACGCGGGCCGGGAACGTGGAGCTGCGCATTCCCAAGCTGCGGACGGGAAGCTACTTCCCCTCGTTTCTCGAGCCCCGGCGAGCCGTGGAGAAGGCGCTGACGGCGGTCATTCAGGAAGCCTATGTGCATGGCGTCTCGACGCGCGCCATGGACGATCTCGTGCAGGCCATGGGCGGCACCGGCATCTCGAAGAGCCAGGTCAGTCGGCTGTGCGAGGAGATCGACGAGCGGGTCGATGCTTTCCTGACTCGACCGATCGAGGGCGAGTGGCCCTATCTCTGGATCGACGCCACCTACCTGAAAGTCCGCCAAGGCGGCCGCATCGTGTCCGTCGCCGTCACCATCGCCGTGGGTGTGAACACCGATGGCCGTCGCGAGGTGCTTGGCATGGCCATCGGGCCCTCCGAGGCGGAGACGTTCTGGACCGATTTTCTGCGCGATCTCGTGCGCCGAGGGATGTCCGGCGTGAAGCTGGTGGTCAGCGATGCCCACGAAGGCATCAAGGCCGCTACGGCTCGTGTGCTGTCCACGACCTGGCAACGGTGCCGTGTACATTTCCAGCGAAACGCCTTGGCCCATGCCGGCAAGAGCAGCCGGCGCGTGGTCTCGGCCTTCATCGCCACGGCCTTTGCCCAGCCCGACCACAGCGCGGCCAGAACGCAATGGCGCCTCGTGGCCGACCAGATGCGGGGCAAGCTGCCGAAGCTCGCCACCCTCATGGACGGGGCCGAAGAGGATGTCCTTGCCTACATGACCTTTCCTCAGCAGCACCGGGCAAAGTTGCACTCCACGAATCCGATTGAGCGATTGAACGGGGAAATCAAACGGCGCACCGATGTCGTCGGCATCTTCCCCAATGAGGCCGCCATCCGTCGCCTGGTGGGAGCGATCCTGATGGAGCAGACCGAGGAATGGGCCGTGCAGCGCTCCCGCTACATGACGCTGGAAACGCTCGCGCCAGTCTGCGACGATCCCATCGTCAGCCTGCCTGCCGCGCAGACGGACTGATCAGCTCGGCCCGCCGACACCAGTCAGGCCAGCCAAGAGCTACACCACGTCGTGGGACACGATCGAAGAAAGAGTCGCGCCGCTGCCCTATCATCTACTCGATCGCACCATTCCACTAACAAGCCGAGCCATATGAATGCTCCTGCTTTGGTCTCGTATAGTACACGTGAGACTGTCCTACAGGTCCAAGACCAATCGTGCCGATTTCGCCCGCGACACGCAGATGCACATGAAGGCGTTGCCGGCCTGCTCCTCGGGGGTGAGGACCCCGTCGCGGTGATCGATCTCACCCTCGATCACGTCGGTCATGCAGGCGCCGCACAGCCCCTCGGCGCAGCCGAACTCGATCGGCAGGCCGTGGTCGCGCAGCACGCCCAGGATCGATTGGTCGGCACCCACGGGCAGCACGGTGCCGCAGGAGGCGAGTTCGATCTCAAACCCGGCTTTCGGTGCGGCGTTCGCATCGCTCGTCGCGGCGAAACGTTCGAACCGGACCTTGCCCCCGCGCAGTTTGCCCTCGGCAGCCAATACCGCGTTCAGCATTGGCTCGGGGCCGCAGCAATAGACGTCGCCTCCGGGCGGCACGGCGCGCATCAGGGCCGGGATGTCGCACAGCCCCTCCGCATCGTCGCAATGCAGCCGGTAGCGGTCGCCGAGGTTCAAGGCTGCGAAACGGTCATGCAGCGCGGCATCGGCCCGGCTGCGCACCAGATAGACGACGCGCAGATCGGCGCCCCGTTTCGCCAGTTCTCGCGCCATGGCAAGGATCGGCGTCGCGCCGATGCCACCCGCGATCAGCGTCGCGTGAGCCACGCGGTCCTGAAGGGCGAAATGGTTGCGCGGTTTGCCGAGCGGCACCATGTCGCCGATCTCCAGCGCATGCATCGCCAGCGAACCGCCTCGTCCCGCAGCCTCGCGTTTGACTGCGACCTCAAGCCAGTCGCCGCCCCCGTCCCAGTCGCACAGCGAATACTGCCGCACCAGATCCGGCCCCAGTGGGACGTCGATATGCGCGCCGGGCTCAAGGCCAGAAAACCGGCCTGAAAGAGGGGCAAAGCGGAAGGACGAGATCTCCGCGGAAAGGTCGGTCTTCGCGACCAGCTTGGCAAACAAAGTCATCCTCAGATCTCCTTTCGTGCTTCCCACGCGGCGAGTCTCAGCCGCGCCTTGACGCCGTAGCCCACGAAGGGGCGCGGCGGGTTGCGAACCGGCATGTCCGAGACCGCGATCATGTCCGACAGCAGGTCGCTGTCCTGCCCATGCGCCGCCTCGGCCAGCAGCCGTCCCGAGATCGTGCCGCGCGCCACGCCGACGCCGTTGTGGCAGGACGAGCCCCAGACGCCGGGCTCCATCTCACCGAAATAGCTGACATGGTTGCGGGTGAGCGCGCAGACCCCGCCCCAGGTGCTCTCGAACGGGATCTCGGCCAGCGCCGGAAACCGCCGCGCCAGCGCGAGGCGATGGCTGCGCCGGACCTTGTCGAGCGCGCGGGGGCTGGCGCCGTAATCGCCGAGATAGTCGTACTGGTTGCGCACCAGAAGCCGCCGGTCGCGGGTCATCCTGAGCGTGGTGCCGCCCGGATCGGCCGGGGTCAGCCCCCAGTCGAGCCTGCCGCCATAGTTGGCAAGCTCGGCGTCGGAGAGCGGCCGGGTCAGAGAGGCGAAGGTCGCCACCGGCACCACCCGGTTACGAAGCCAGCCAAACTCGGGTGTGAAGGCGTTCATCGCCGCGACGATGCGGCCCGCCTTCAGCACCCTCGCCCCCTCGGGGCGCGCGAGGTGGAGCGCGAAGCCGCCCCGCCGTTCGATCCGGGTCACCGGGGTGGCGTCGAGTAGCGCCACGTTGCCGGGAAGAGCGCTGGCCAGACCGCGCACCAGCCGCACCGGGTTCATCAGCATGCAGCCCGGCGTGAAGATCGCGCCCGCGTAATGCGCCGTGCCGGTAATCGCGGCGACCTGCGCGCGGTCGAGCATCTCGTAGCCCTGCTCGATGCTGTCGAGCGCGCGAGCGAAGACCGCCATGTTGGCGCTGCCGCTCGCGCCGATCGCGGCCTGCAGCTTGCCCGCCGGCGACCAGTCGCAGTCGATGCCGTGGTCGCGCACCAGACGGTCGAGATCGTCGCGCGCGGCGGTGTTGAGCCGGACCACGCGGCGCAGGCGCTCGGGGTCGTCATGTTCGAGGTCGAACTTGTGCGGCAGGTCGATCACGAAGCCCGCATTGCGGCCCGAGCTGCCCCAGCCGACCGGCTTGGCGTCGATCAGCGCGATTTGCGCGCCGGGGTTCAGCTCGGCCAGACGCCGCGCGGCGGCGAGGCCGGTGAAGCCGGCGCCGATCACCGCCCAGTCGACGCCATCGGGCGTCTCGGCGGTGCCCATTTGCATGATTTCGGCGCGCGACACCCAGCCCGAGGGCGTGTCGGGGGGCGGGCGGCGATGGATGGATCGGGCGGCTGCGGTCATGTCGGGTCTCGCTCGGAATGATGGCCGCAGACTGCGCTCCAAGCTTCATCCGCTCAACGCGCGAAAAACTCGCTTTGGCATGAGCTGCATTCACCTATAGGGTGGGAGGCCGAGGGGGGAGACCATGTCCAGACGCTTCTACGACCTGCCGCCGCTGACCACGCTGGCCGCCTTCGAGGCGGCGGCGCGGCATCTGAGCTTCAAGAACGCCGCCGCCGAGCTGAACGTGACGCCGGGCGCGGTCAGCCACCAGATCAAGGCGCTCGAGGCGGAGCTTGGCGCGCCCCTCTTCCTGCGCCGGCACCGAGGTGTCGTGCTGACCGATGAGGGCGACCGGCTGTTCGCGACGCTGGCGCAGTCCTTCGTGTCGATCTCGCAGCGGCTGCGCGAGATCCGCGGGCGGCAGGCGCAGGCAACGGTGACGGTCGGCGCGAGCACGGCGGTGGCGAGTCTGTGGATGACCCGGCTGCTGTCCGAGTTCTGGCGCGAACATGAGCAGATCCAAGTCGACCAGTCGGTCTCCGACCACGGCTTCGCCGACGCGCCCGAAATCGACATGTTCGTGCGTTACGGCCGCGAGACCTCGCCGCTCTGGGAGCACCACCCCCTTTACCGCGACGAGCTTGTGCCCGTGGCGAGCCCGGAAATGGCGGAACGGGTGGGGGGTACCGAACTGGCCGATCTCGCGCAGGAGCGCCTGATCTACCTGGATTCGGTCGACCAGAGCTGGACCCGGTGGCAGGACTGGTTCGGCGCGCTGGATTACGCCGGACCCGTGCGGCGGGGCCACAAGGTCAACAACTACACCATTGCGCTTCAGGCGGCGCAGGACGGCGTCGGGCTGCTTTTGGGCTGGCGGCGGCTCATCGACCCGCTGCTGCGCGAGGGGCGGCTGGTGGTGGTCGGTCCGCATGCGCTGCCCGCGCCTCGCCGGTTCCACCTCGTCACACGGCCCGCCGATCAGCTGTCGGACAACGCGCTGGTCCTGCGTGACTGGCTGATCGGGCGGTTGAGCAGAATGGGTGAGGTGTATTCACCTCAGCCTTAGTTTTTGAGATATTGTCCGACGCCCCTTCCGCGCCGATGGTGCCGCCAGTTCCGCAATGGCGGCGTGCCACGACAAAGGAGGGGGTCCCATGAACCAGATGACGCAGCTCGCGCCCGTGATGGCCGATATCGCCCGGGCCAACGGCCTGCCCAACGCCCATTATACCGATCCCGCCCTGTTCGCCGAGGAAAAGCGCTCGGTGCTGTTCGCCAGCTGGTCCGGGATCGGCTTCGGCAAGGACATCCCCGAGGCGGGCGACGCGAAGCCGGTCGATTTCCTGGGCATGCCGCTCCTGATGGTGCGCGACCGCTCCGGCGCGATCGGCGTGTTCCAGAACACCTGCCGCCACCGCGGCATGATCCTCGTCGAGGAGCCGGCCAAGATCCGAGGCGCAATCCGCTGCCCCTATCACAGCTGGTGCTACGGGCTCGATGGCAGCCTGCGCACCACGCCGCATGTCGGCGGGCCGGGGCAGAACACCCATGACGAGGTCGACATCAAGAAGCTCGGCCTGTTCCGCATCCGCAGCTTCGTCTGGCGCGACGTGGTCTTCGTCAACATCGACGGAAACGCCGCCCCCTTCGAGGAGGTGCATGCCGAGCTGATGGCCCGCTGGGCCGAGTTCGACCAGCCGATCTTCCACGGCGGCGAAAGTTCGAGCTTCAAGCTCGAGGTCAGGACTAACTGGAAGCTCGCGGTCGAGAACTACTGCGAGAGCTACCACCTGCCCTGGGTGCATCCGGGGCTGAACAGCTATTCCCGGCTCGAGGATCACTACAACATCGAGCGCGAGGGGCATTACTCGGGGCAGGGCACGCGGGTCTACCGCCAGCTCAGGGACGAAAACGACGCGCGCTTCCCCGATTTCAAGGGGCTGTCGGCGCAGTGGGACGAGGGGGCGGAATATATCGCCGTCTATCCCAACGTGCTCTTAGGCGCGCAGCGCGATCACGCCTTTGCCATCGTGCTGCAACCGGTCGACCAGGAGAACACGGTCGAGCATATCGAGCTCTACTACGCCACGCCCGAGAAGGAGACGCCCGAACTCGACGGTCTGCGCGGTGCCAATGCCCGGCTGTGGAAGACGGTGTTCGAGGAAGACATCTTCGTCGTCGAGGGGATGCAGCGGGGGAGACGCGGCGAGCTGTTCGACGGCGGACGGTTCTCGCCGGCGATGGACGGTCCCACGCACAACTTCCACAAATGGGTCGCGGCCCGGATCGAAGCGGGGCGTGCGTCATGAACATGGTGATCCGGGACGGTCTGGCGCGGAACTTCCTCGCCGGGAGATGGGTCGAGGGCGAGGCGGGCGCGCGGATCGCGGTCGAGGACCCGGCCACCGGCGAGATCGTGGCCGAGATGGCGCGGGCGGGCGAGCGCCAGCTTGCCGCCGCACTGGAGGCGGCGCGGGGCAGCGTCGAACGCGGCGATCTGTCGGCGATGCGCCCCGGCGCCCGCGCCGATCTGATGCGCCGCATCGCCAGCTGCATCCGCGCCATCGCGGATGAGGGCGCGCCGATCCTCTGCCGCGAGAGCGGCAAGCGGCTGTCGGATGCGCGGGGCGAGTTCGAGGAGGCGGCGGCCTATTTCGACTATTACGGCGGCTTGGCCGACAAGATCGAGGGCAAGCAGATCCCGCTCGGCTCCGACTACATCGACTACACCGTATTCGAGCCGGTTGGCATCTCGGCGCAGATCGTGCCGTGGAACTTCCCGGTCTCGCTCGCCGCGCGCTCGCTCGCCCCGGCGCTGGCCGCGGGCAATGCGGTGATCGTCAAGTCGCCCGAACTCGATCCGCTGGCGCTGGCGCTCTTGGGCCGCGCTTTCCAGGAGGCGGGGCTGCCCGAGGGCGCGGTGTCGATCCTCAACGGCATCGGCTCGGAGCTGGGCGCGCGGCTGGTGGCGTCATCGGAGATCGACCAGATCGTCTTCACCGGCTCGGTGCCGACGGGGCAGGCGATCCTGTGCGCGGCGGCCGAGAACGTCACGCCCTCGCTGATGGAGCTGGGCGGCAAATCGGCGGCGGTCGCCTTCGAGGATGCCGATCTCGACCGGCTGGTGGAGAGCGTGCAGGGCGGCATCTTCTTCAACGCAGGGCAGGTCTGCTCGGCCATGTCGCGTCTCCTGGTGCATCGCAGCCTTTACGACCGCGCGGTCGAGGCGGTGGCGGCGTTGGCAGGCGGCCTCGAGGCCGGTCACGGGCTCGACGAGGCGGCGCACACGCCGGTGATCTCGGCCGGCCAGCTCGACGGCATCGAGGCGATGGTCCGCGCGGCGCCGGGGCAGGGGGCGCGGATCGCCGCCGGCGGCGCGCGGCTCGACCGGGCGGGGCATTTCATGGCCCCGACCATCCTCGCCGATGTCGATCCGCTGTCGGACATCGCGCAGCAGGAACTGTTCGGCCCAGTGCTCTGCGTTACACCCTTCGAGACCGAAGCCGAGGCGGTAACCATCGCCAATGGCACCGAGTTCGGCCTTGTGGCGGGCATCTTCACCCGCGACCTCGCCCGCGCACATCGCGTCGTGGGGCGGCTCAGGGCCGGGCAGGTCTTCGTCAACGAATGGTTCGCGGGCGGCATCGCCACGCCCTTCGGCGGTATCGGCAAATCGGGCTTCGGCCGCGAGAAGGGGGTCGAGGCGCTCTACAACTACGTGCGCACCAAGAACGTCGCCATCTCTTTGAAGGGATAGGCCATGGATCACGACCAGCTCGACCGCGAACTGATCGCCGCGCATGAGCGGCAGGACGGCACGGCGTTGGTGCGGCTCTATGGCCTCGCTGGCGATCGGGCCGAGGCGGCAGGCGATATCGACGCCGCCTGCTTCTACCTCACCTATGCCTTCGTCTTCGCGCTGGAGGCGGGCGCGCCCGAGGCGCCGGCGCTCAACCGCCGCCTCGCCGCGCGGGGTCGGGCGCATGATCTGGAGTTTCCCGAATGGGCGTGACCGTCATCCCCGCCGCCACCGTGGGCCTCAAGCATCGCGGCGGTCCGCCGGGCGAGGCCCGGGTCGGCCGCGCCGTCTCAACCGACCTTTCGCCCAGCATGGGCGCGGGCTTCGGTGAATTCGATGGCTGTGCGATCGACTGGACGCTGCTCTACGACGAGATCGTCTACGTCATCTCGGGCGCGTTCCATGTCACCGTCGACGGCCACACCCATGTCGCGCGGGAGGGCGACGCGGTGTGGATCCCCGAGGGCACGCGCCTGACCTATGGCGGCGAGAAGGCGCGGATCTTCTACGCCGTGCAGCCCGGCGACTGGTCTGCGCGCCAAGGCTGAGGGAGGACCCCGCGACCATCCGACGACAACCATCCGAAGGCCCCGGTCGCATGGCGTGCCCGGGGCCTCGTCGAAACAGGCAGCCAGAGGGAGGAGATGCCATGCCGATCAAGCCACCACTGACGAGGCTCGAGATCAGGACCGCCGAAAGCGGGTTCTACAGGGGCTTCACAAAAGACGTCACCATCACTGCAAAGCTGATCATCGGCGCGCTGGTGATCTGGGCCATCGCCTTCCCCGAGCAGGCAGCGGGGTTCCTGGGCCGGATCAACGGCTTCATCCTGTCGAGCTTCAACCACTGGTACATGTACACGACTGCAGCCTTTCTCTTGGCCTGCCTGGTGCTGGCTCTTGTTCCGGCCTCGGGACGACTGCGCTTGGGTCGTCCCGAGGATCGGCCCGAATTCTCGCGCATCTCCTGGTTCTCGATGATGTTCGGTGCCGGGCTCGGCATCGGCGTGCTGACCTATTCCACGGGCGAGCCGCTTTACCACTTCCAGTCCAACCCCGATACGATCGCCGGACTGATCGTGGCCGGTGAGACCGAGACGGTGCGCTCGGCCTTCAAATGGACCTTCTTTCACTGGGGCCTCACCGCATGGGGCACTTACAGCTTGACCGGACTGGCTCTGGCTTACTTCGCCTATCGGCGCGGACTGCCGCTGACGATCCGTTCCGGCCTCGCCTCGCTGTTCGGGCGCAGGCTATCGGGACCCTTGGGTCACGCGGTCGACGTGATCGCGGTAGTGGCAACGGTGCTGGGCGTGGCGCAGACGCTGGGATACGGGGTGGCGCAGTTCGTGGCAGGTCTGCATCGGATCGGTCTCGGTGACTGGCTCCTGTCGACCGGCGCCGACGGGGCCGCGACGCCCTCGGCCGCCGCGATCCTGGTCTCTGTCGGCGTGATCCTTGGAGCCTCGACGCTGTCCGCGCTCTCGGGTGTGGGGCGCGGCATCAAGTGGCTGTCGAATATCAATATGGGCCTGAGCGTGGCGCTGTTGCTGTTCTTCCTCGTATTCGGTGCGACGCTGGCAGGGCTCCAGGCATTCGGGCTGGGCACGCTCGACTACGTTGCTTCGCTTCCTTCGATGGCGCTGTCGGTGTGGTCGGAAGGTGACGAGACCGCGACTGCGCTGGCCGGATGGCAAAGCGGCTGGACCATCTTCTACTGGGCGTGGTGGATTGCCTCGGCGCCTTTCGTGGGGCTGTTTCTCGCACGCATTTCCAAGGGCCGCACGATCCGGGAATTCGTTCTCGGCGCGATGATCGCGCCCTCGGCCATGTGCTTCGTCTGGTTCGCCCTACTGGGCGCCACGGCGATCGACCTCGAGATGTCAGGCCTGGCACAAGGCAGCATTCTCGGCGCACCGGTCTCGGACCAGATCTTCGCCGCGCTGGCGCTGCTGCTCGAGCCCGCCTTCGCCTGGGTCGCCTCCGTGCTGGTGGTGGTGCTGTTGCTGACCTATCAGATCACCACGGCGGACTCGGCCGTGCTCATCATCAACACGATCAACGCTGCCGGTGATGACAGCCCGAAGGCGCGACCGCACATCCTGTTCTGGGGTGCGGCGCTGGCGCTGGTGGTCGGCGCGCTGCTGATCATCGGCGGGCTCGGCGCGATCCAGACGGCGATGGTGATAGCGGCGTTGCCCTTCTCGGTGGTGATGCTGCTGATGGGGCTTTCGCTCTTCAAGGCGATCGGTCGCGATCTGCGCCGCGAGCGTATGGGCCTTCCAACCATCGCGGAGCCGATCGCTTCGGCGTTCGCACCGGTGACTTAAACTGTCGGCCCCGTTGCCTGTGTAGCCAGAATGCGCAGACAAACGGGGCCGCTGAAACTACGGGTAGTCATTGGTGTGTTATCCCGCGCGTACCATTCGAGGGAACGAAACCTTGAGAACCACTCCCGAAGCTGCTGCTGCTCCTGATCAGGTCTGATCGGGGGCTCCCTTGAACAAGTGCGTCTGCTCGGGGCGGAAGGTCAGGCTCACCTCCCGGCCGCGCTCGAACACCGCGTCCTCGGACAGCGCGGCAATCAACGGGCTGCCATCCGTCAACTCGAGATCGACCACAGTTTCCGAGCCGAGCCGCTCGGTCAGCTTCACCTTGCCATGCAGCTTGCCTTCGGACGGATCGAGCGAAGGGTGCAGGTATTGCGGCCGGAGCCCGAGCGTCAGTTTTTCGCCTGCCCGCAGCCCCTCGATCTGGCAGGGCAGCTCGATCGGGTCGAGCGCGGGGTTCTTCACCACCGCCGCGCCGGCGCGCGCCTCGGCCACCTCGACCTCGATCAGGTTCATGGATGGTGCGCCGAGGAACTTGGCCACGAACAGGTTGGCGGGGTTGTGGTAGAGATCCATCGGCGCGCCGACTTGCTGCACCTCGCCATCCTTGAGTACCACGATCTTGTCCGCGAGCGTCATCGCCTCGACCTGGTCATGCGTGACGTAGATCATCGTGGTCCTCAGCTCCTTGTGGAGCCGGCCGATCTCCATCCGCATGTCCATCCGCAGCGCCGCGTCGAGGTTCGAGAGCGGCTCGTCGAACAGGAACACCTCCGGTTTCCGGGTGATGGCGCGGCCGATGGCAACGCGTTGGCGCTGGCCGCCCGACAGCTGCGAGGGACGCCGGTCGAGCAGGTGCTCCATCTGGAGGATGCGTGCCGCCTCCTGGATGGCCGCCTCCTTCTCGGCCTTGGGGGACTTGGCGACGGTGAGGCCGAAACCGATGTTTTCGCGCACCGTCATGTGCGGGAAGATCGCGTAGCTCTGGAACACCATGGCGATGCCGCGTTCCTTGGGCTGCACCTCGTTGACGACCCGCCCTCCGATCTCGAGCGTGCCGCCCGAGATCGTCTCCAGCCCGGCGATCATCCGCAGGAGCGTGGACTTGCCGCAACCCGAAGGCCCGACGAAGACGACGAACTCGCCATCCTCGATCTCCAAGTCCACGCCCTTGATGACCTCGGCCGAGCCGTAGCTTTTGTGCAGGTCCTTCAGCTTCACCGTCGCCATGTCATTTCCCCCTGTCGGACGCTTCGATGTAAAGCAGTTTCTCGGTGTCAACTTTCACCGGCACCGGGTCCATCACGTAGCCGCCGAAGTTCTCCTTGCCGCCATCGCGGAAGCCCATCAGCACCGGCCCCGTTTTGGTCATCAGCACGCGGGCCGCGTAGCGGTAGCAGGGTAGATCGCCGTCGAGGAAACCAGGCGCTACGCGCCAAGGGCCACGCGGGCTGTCGCCTACGAGGTAGTGGTTACCGGTGACCGGTGCGGTGCCGGCGTTGGCGCGGCGCTCTTCGGACCAGTGCTCTGCGGCGGTGCAGAAAAGACAGTACCAGCGCCCCTCGATCTCGAAGAGTTGCGGCACCTCGAGCTGGCCGTAGCCGCCGACGAAGACCGGCGGTTGCAGTGTCCACTCGTAGAGGTCAGGCGAGGTCGCAAAGCCGATCGCGCCGCCTTCGTTGGCCTCCTCGATGCCCGGTGCGCGGGCGGTGAAATACATCAGCCACCCTTCGCCGTCCGGGTCCTTCATGACGAAGGGGTCGCGCATCGCCCGATCATGCCAGTGGCCGACCGCATGCTCGGCCTCGTAGTGGCTCGCGTTCGGCCCCTTCATGTCGAGGCAAAGGCCGGAGCCCACACGCTCCCAACTGTGCATGTCGGCCGAGGTGGCGTGGCCGATGCGCTGGTAGAGCCCGTTCTCGGCCGAACCGCCGCCCGTATAGAACAGGTGCCAGAGCCCGTCGGGCCCCTGGATCACCGACCCGGTCCAGGTGGTGGTGTCGTCCCACGCCGGCTTTGGTGCGGGCTTCAGGCACGTGCCGAGATGCTCCCAGTTCACCAGGTCGTCCGAGACGGCATGGCCCTGGCTGACGTTAAAGTGGCGCAGGTCTGGGTCCCCGAGCGACTTGTCCGCCTTGAGGAAATAGCCGTGCCAGCGCTGCCCGTCATGGGCGTACCAGCTGTCCCAGATCCACTGGTTTTCGAGTGCGAGGGTCATGTCGTGTCCTTGCGAATAAGTGGTGTCAGCCCTTCACGCCGGTCGAGGCGATCGAGGAAATGAAGGCGCGTTGCAGCACGAAGTAGAAGGCGAGCACGGGCAGGGTGATCAGAGACAGGTAGGCCATGATCTCCCCCCAGGCGCGGTTGAGCTGGAAGAAGTACTGGAGACCCACCATGACCGGGCGGTAGCCCTCCTCCTGCACCACCATCAAAGGCCAGAGGTACTGGTTGTACATCACCAAGAACTTCAGGATCGCCGCGGTTGCCAAGACCGGGCCGGAGAGCGGCATGACGATGCGGCGGTAGATCATCCACCAGCTCGCGCCCTCGACCCGGGAGGCCTCGATCAGCTCGCGCGGCAGGTCGCGAAAATACTGTACGAAGAGGAAGATCGTCAGCCCGTCGGAAACGAAGGGCAGGATCTGCACCCGGTAGGAGTTGAGCCAGCCGGTGGTGAACCCGTCGAGCCCGATCCAGGGCAGCTGGTTGACGATCAGCAACAACGGGATGGCGATGGTCTCGAAGGGCACGATCAGCGTGGCGAGAATGATCGACAGCAGGAGCCCCGACCCGCGCCATTCGAGGAACACGAAGGCGAAGGCGGCGAGCGAGCACACGAGAAGCGACAGCACCACCGTGACTGCCGTCACCAGCACGGAGTTAAAGATGAAGAGCCCAACCGGCGCGCGCTGGAAGGCCGCGGCGTAGTTGTCGAGGGAGATGTCGCCCACCGGCAGGAAGGCTCGCAGGCTGCCAGTATCCGACAAGAGCTGCTGGTCGGGCTTGAGGGAACTCACGACCATGAAGACCAGCGGGAAGATGAAGATCACGGCGATCAGCACCAGCACCGCGTAGCGCACGGCCAGTCTGAGACCGCGATTGGACGGATCGATCTGGGCCATCAGTTCCGCTCCCGTGTCAGGTATCGCTGGATCAGCGAGATGGTGAGAACCAGCAGGAACAGCAGCACCGAGATGGTCGAGCCGCCGGAGATGTCCTGCTTGCCATAGCCGCGTTCCACGGCTTGGAAGACGATGGTCTGGGTGCTGTCGAGCGGCCCGCCGCCGGTCATCACGTCGATCTGCGCAAAGAGCGCGAAAGCCTGCATGGTGATGACGATCAGGATCAGCACGGCGGTGTTTCGCAGCCCCGGCCAGGTTACGTAGCGAAAGGTCTGCCAGCGTGAGGTGCCTTCGATCTCGGCCGCCTCGTAGAGCGTCGGACTGATGGTCTGGAGCCCGGCGAGCCAGATCACCATGTGGAAGCCCACCGCCTGCCAGATCGACATCGCCATGATCGCCGGCAGCGCCGTGTCGGGATTGCCGAGCCAGTCGACCGGCTCGAAGGCGCCGAAGGTGATGGCCGAGAGCAGGTTGTTCAGAAGCCCGTCATTGCCGTCGTAAATGAAGCGCCAAAGCAGGGAGACGACGACGATCGAGACCACGACCGGCATGAAGTAGATCGTGCGGAAGACGTTGATGCCTCTAAGCCGTTGATTGATCAGCAGCGCCAGCACCAGCGCCAGACCCGCCTGCACCGGCGCCACCACCGCGACGAAGGTGAGTGTGTTGACCACCGCCTTCATGAAGACCACGTCGCGCGCCAGCAGCACCACCCGGTCCTCGCCCCATTGCCAGCTCGTCCATTCGCGCATGCCGTCGAGATGGGCGTAGTCGGGGTTGCCGCGAGTGAAGCCGCGCAGGCGCGGATACTCGATCGCGCCATCCTCGTCGCGGATCACGGCGCCCGCATCGTCGCGCTCGGGCTCCAGCGTCAGCACGCCCACCCCCATGAGCTGGCGATAGTTGTCGAAGCCGACCCATTCGGTCGGGTTGGGCGAGATCAGCCGCTGGTTGGTGAAGCTCAGCCCAAAAGCAAAGAAGAAGGGCAGGATGATGAAAACAGCGATCAGCCCGAAGCCCGGCAGCGCCATGGCCCACCCGGCCCGGTTCGATTGCGTCAGTTTGGAGCGGGACATGGGTCACCTCGTCTCTGGGTCCGGCCCCCTCGGGAGGAAGGGGGCCGGAGGGGAGGATCAGTGGCCGTAGCCCTGGTTGCGCTCGATGTCGGCGTCGATCTCGTCGACCGCCGCGTCGAGCGTGTCCTGCACGTCGGCGCCGTTGGCGATGTCGGCGAGCGCCTTCTCGAACACCTTGGCGGCGACAACGTAGCCCGGCGTCACCGGGCGCAGCTTCGCTTGGCTTTCGGAGAGCTCGTAGAACGCCGCCATCGGGCCACCCTCTTTGTAGTTCTCGGTCATTTCGGCCGCGCTCTCGGTCGGCGGGATCAGCCCGATGCCATTCGAAAAGGCGGCGAGGTATTCGTCTTGCAGTGCGAACTCGATAAAGGCTGCTGCCCCCTCGGGATGCTCCGAAGTTGCCGAGACCCCGAACTGCCAGCTTGCCGCGCCGATTACCGGGCCGTTGCCGAAATCGGGCGCGGGCAGAAACAGCGTGTCATCGCCATATTCGTTGAGGATGTTCAGCGCGGCCCAGTTGCCGTTCCAGCTGATTGCGTATTTGCCCTCGACGAAGCCGTTGTCGCGATCGGCGGGGTCCTGGCTGGTGCCAGGCACCAGGTCGCGCTCGAACAGCGATTGCCACCATTCGCCGAACTCGACCGCTGCGTCGCCGTTCAACGCGCCTTCAGCGGTGGAGTAGGTCTCGCGATCGACGATGTCGCCGCCGAAGCTCTGAAGGAAGGGTGAGAAGGCATAGGGATACCACTCGCCGGTCCAGGCCATGCCGAGATCGAGAGGATAGGCAAACTCGCCGCTCTCCTTGATCTTCACCAGCGCCGCGTCGAACTCCTCCAGCGTCCAGGGCTCTTCGAGCGTCGGCACACGGATATCGAACTGGTCGAGATAGCTCTGCCGCGTCACCATCGCCACGGCGGCGTCCCACAGGCCGATCGAGTAGAGCTCTCCATTCCACTCGCCCTTCGTTCCGGGCAGGAAGTTCTCGATCAGGCTCTCGTCGATCGGCAGCGGTTGCAGGTAGCCCGACCAAGCCCAGTTCGGCATGACGGGGCCGTCGACATCGAGGATATCCGGCAGGTTGCCCGCGAGCGCCGCAGCGATGACGCTGTCGTTGTAGCTGCCCTGCGGGAAGCTTTGCAGGCTGACCTCCCACTCGTCCTGACTTTCGTTGAAGTCGCCGACGATGCGATTGATGATCTCGCTTTCGACCTCGTTTCCGGCGCCGTGATACCACATGCTCAGTTCGGTCTGCGCGGCCGCACCGGTGGCGAGGGCGCTGGCGAGGATCGTGCCTGCCATCAGGTTCGTTCTGGTCATCTTCGGGTCTCCTCCCTGTTGGATGTCAGTGTTCGGTGACGGATTGGCGCCAGCACACCGGGCCGCCGATCAGTTCGACTTCGGCCGGTACGGACGCCCCCGCGATCAGCGAAAGAAGGCGGCGCGCTGCCGCCTCACCGATGCCGCGGTAGTTCAGGTCCGCCGTGGTGAGCGGCGGGTACAGCGTCTCGGAAATGACGCGGTAGTCGTCGTAACCTGCGACGCAGATCTCCTGCGGCACGCGGATGCCGCGGTCTCGCAGTTCCCCATAGAGCCGGAGCGCCAGTTCATCGTTGCCGCAGCAGATCACCGTCGGGCGATCCTCAAGGGCCAGCAGTCGGTCGAGCGCCGGTGCGATGAATGGCTTGGGCCCTTCTCCGTGATCGGCGAAGCCTTCCGCCACCAGCGCCGGGTCGAAGGAAATGCCCGCGGCCTCCAGCGCCTCGCGGTAACCCCGGCTGCGCAGCTCCGTCGCGATCATGCCCTCGGGCAGAGTGAGGTAGGCGATCCTGCGATGGCCGGCCGAGATTACGCGTTCGACAAGCGCATGCTGGCCTGCCTGGTCGTCGGGCAGGATCGCAGGTGTGCCGATTGCATCGAAACAGTTGGCGAGCACCAGAGGCGTGCCGCGCGGGTCGAGCGTCTCGATCCGCTGGTGGTGATCGGCGACATAGATCAGTCCCTCGACGCGGTGCTGCGCGAAGGTCGCCATCAACTCCGCAGCCCGGTCCGCCTCGCCGCCGGTATCGGCGATCATCAGGGTCATCCCGGCCTCGGCGACCTCGCGCTGGATCGCTTGGACGATGAACAGGTCCGGAAGGCCGGACGGCCCGGCGCTCCCGTCGCCGCGCGAGATTGCGCCGGTAATCAAGCCGACCAGGCCTGACCGGCTGGAGCGCATCGTCCGCGCCGCACGTGAAGGGCGGTAATCGAGTTCGCGGATAGCTGCCTCGACCGCCGCACGTGTTTTGAGCCCGACCGGCGCATCGCGGTTGATCACCCGCGAGACCGTCTTGGGCGACACGCCAGCCTGCTTTGCAACGTCGTAGATCGTAGCCACTGCGTTCCTCGCCCGTACCGCACCGTTCAGAGCCATATGACATCGGTGTCATGACATCGGTGTCATAGCAGGGCGGATTCCGTTTGGTCAAGCCTGTTTGGATTGCGTTCACTGGCGCGCGGCATGTCGGTTGTTTGGTCTTTCCCACCCACATGCGACTGCCCTGCCATTTTCACGACCAGGTGCCGGTTGCGAATCAGAGAGACGCGCATTGCGATTTCGGCAGTTGTGAACCGTCCTCGGGGAGGCCCCCTGCCACCGTGGCGCGGGACATGATCCTTAATTCATCACTTCACGAGAAATATTATGCCCGCAACCGACGACTCGGGCCCTTCGGCACTGGCATGTCCCGGCGGACGCTTCCAAAAGGCGCCGCGCAACCGCGGCCCCACGTATCGCCGCGGTGCCCGGAGGCTCGAGAGGGAGAACACATGAACCAGCCGACACGATTTCTGCATGCCGGCATGAAGCTGCCCTTCATGCTCATCGTCACCTGTTTTGCCGCCTGGGGCATCGCGGCCAACATGACCGACCCACTTGTGCAGGTCTTCTCCAAGATATTCTCGATGAGCGCCTTGCAGTCCTCGCTGGTGCAGTTCGCCTACTACGGCGCCTATTTCTGCCTTGCCCTGCCGGCAGCCTTCATCAACCGACGTTACTCCTACAAGACCGGCATCCTGGTCGGGCTGGGCTGCGCCATCGCGGGCGCCTTCCTGTTCTATCCGGCCAGCATCGCCATGACCTATGGCTTCTTTTTGGTGGCGCTGTTCCTGCTGGCGGGCGGGCTGTCGATCTTGGAGACGTCGGCCAACCCCTTCGTCATCGCCATGGGACCGGAGGGCAACGCCACGCGGCGGCTCAACCTCGCCCAAGCTTTCAACCCGGTCGGCACCAATATTGGCGTGTTTCTCTCGGCGGCGCTGATCCTGCCCAACCTGAACACTGCCGATGCAGACGCGCGCGCCGCGATGGGAGCGGACGCGCTGCGGGCGCTGCGCGCCGAGGAGTTGCAGGCGGTGATGGTCCCCTATGTCGGATTTGCCGTGGTGCTGGTCGCGATCTGGATTGCGATCGCGCTCAGCCGCATGCCCACGCCGAGCGAGCGCGAACTCGAGGCCGGACATGAGCTGCATTGCCGAGCAACGCTGAAGCGGCTTCTGAAAAACCGCCATTACAGCTTCGGCGTGGTGGCGCAGTTCTTCAACGTCGCCGCCCAGACCTGCGTCTGGACCTTCACCCTGCAATACGCGATGGCGGCGATCGGCACCGACGAGGCCGGGGCCGGCTGGTATCTGCAAGCCAGCCTGCTGGTGTTCCTTGTATCGCGCTTCGCGATGGTCTGGGTGATGGGTTTCGTCCGGCCTGCGCTGCTGCTGGCCGGCTTGGCGCTGACGGGGGCAGGGCTTGCGCTCTACGCCGCGCTGGTGCCGGGCCTGTCGGGCCTGTGGGCCGTGGTGATGATCTCGGCCTGCCTGTCGCTGATGTTCCCGACCATCTACGGCATCGCCCTCGAGGGGCTGGGCGAGGATACCAAGTTCGGTTCGGCCGGGCTGGTGATGGCGATCCTGGGCGGCGCGTTGCTGCCGCTGGTGCAAGGCGCGGTGATCGATGTCGCCGGCGCGACCTTCTCCTATGTGGTGCCGGCCGCGGCCTTCCTGGTCGTGATGGGATACGGGCTGTTCGACTTCGCCGCCGTGCGGCACGGGGCGGCCCGGACGGCCTGAAGGCGGCCGAATTTCGCAATTGCCCCGCCCGCCGTGTTGTCTAACCCTGTGCGGCGGACGGGGAGGAGTACGACATGCGGGACATGACCCTGCGTCAGGTCGAGGTGGTGCGTGCCGTGATGATGACCGGCACCATCAACGGCGCGGCCACGCTGCTGGGTGTCTCGGCGCCCGGCATCAGCCGGCTGGTCAAGCACACCGAGGAGTCGCTCGGGCTGCGCCTTTTCGAGCGCAAGGGCGGGCTGTTCGTGCCATCGGTCGAGGCCGGGCCGATCTTCGAGCAGATTGGTCGGGTCTACCACAATGTCGAGAACCTGACCTATGCGATCGCCTCGCTCCAGCGCGGCGAGGACGCGCGGCTGGCCTTCGCCTCGGCCCCCTCGATCGCCCAGTTCATCGCCGCGCGGGCGATCCGGCGGCTCAGGCGGCGCTGGCCCGATCTCTACATCGATCTCAACATCCTCAAGATCGAGGAGACGCTCGACTACCTGCTTCTCGAGCGGGGCGAGTTCGTGATGATGAGCTATCCTGTCGAGAACCCCGCCATCGAGAGCGAACCGGTGGCGACGGGGCGGCTGGTGGCGGTGGTGCCTGACGAGCACCCGCTGGCCGCGCGCAAGTCAGTCTCAGTCCACGACCTCGCGCGCGAGCCGCTGATCGGGGTCGATCCGGCCGATCCCTACGGCGCGATCCTGCTCGCCCCTTTCAAGGCGGCGGGGCTGGATCCCCCTCAGTCGATGCGCGGCCGCTTCGCGCAAACGGTGGTCAGCCTCGTGCGCCACGGGCTCGGCGTGGCGTTGATCGACGAATTCTCGGTGGCCGAGGTCTACATGCCCGGGCTGGTGCGGATCGCGCTCCAGGAGGACAGTTCGATCACCGCCTATGCCTGCCGAAAGAAGGGTCGGGTGCTGTCGAGTTTCGCCGAGCAGGCGATCGCCGATCTGCGCACCGAACTGACCCGCGCAGTGTCGCGGCAGGATTGGGCCGGTCCAATGAATTAACATAAAGTTAACGAGTGGCTCATCTCGGCATTTGACGTTATGGCAGCGTCGAAGCCATGATGCTTCTTGTCGTACGGGCATGGGAGCGCCCGGCACATAACCGATCCTTGGGAGGATGATATGAAGACGCTGTTCACGGGCGCGCTGGCCGCGCTTGCCATCACCACCGCTCCGGCGCTGGCCGAATACCCGGAGAAGGAGATCCAGGGCATCATCCAATGGGGCGCCGGCGGCTCGACCGACACGGTGATGCGTGCGGTCACTCCCCATGCCGAGGAGGTGCTTGGCGGCAAGGTGGTGATGCAGAACATGACCGGCGGCGTTGGCGCCATCGCGGTCAAGTTCGCCTCTGCCCAGGACGCCGACGGCTACACGCTGCTGATGGGTGCCGAGAACCCGCTCCTCTACAAGGTAATGGGGCTGGGCGACATCGACTATTCCAGCTTCGTGCCGGTCAACGTGATTGCCCGTGGCGTGCCGATCCTGGTGGCCAACAACGATGCGCCGTTTGACACGCTCGAGGAGATGGTCGCCTATGTGCAGGAGAACCCGAACGAGGTGAAGTTCGGCTCCACCGGCCCGGGCGGGCTGCCCTCGGTCGTCACCGCTATGCTGCAAAGTGAGATCGAGCTGCCGGTGACGGCGGTCCCTTATGACGGCGACGGCCCGGCGCTGACCGCGCTGCAGGGCGGCGCGATCGACGTGATGCCGGCCGTGCTCGGCGCCTCAATCGAGGCGATCAAGGCCGGCCGCATCAAGCCACTGGCGCTGATCGATACACAGGCGAACGAAGCTCTGCCCGACGTGCCGCCGATCACCGAGGCCTACCCTGGTTTCGAGACCTACCTGCCCTGGGGCCCGTTCTTCGGTGTCTTCGTCAAAGAGGGCACACCCGACGATGTGGTCGCCAAGCTCTCTGAGGCCTATGCGGCGGGCGTCGAGAACGCCGATTTCCAGCAGCTGATGGACGACCGCGGCTTTCAGGTGATGAACATTTCCGGCGACGAGGCGCAGGAGTTCCTCGACAAGTGGCAGTCCGTGACCAGCTGGCTGGTCTACGACGCCGGCATTGCCAAGGCCTCGCCCGAGGAATTCGACATCCCGCGTCCCGAGTAACGCGGACCGGCGGGCCGCCGCGCGCGGCCCGCCCCCTTTCGGGGCCGTCCCGGCCCGTCCATTCCCTTTCCCGCGTCCATGCCCCGCCAGGGAGGCGATTCATGCACGATCCATCCAAGAAGATGCCCGGCGAGACCGCCTTCGCGGTGGTCCTCGTCGGGTTGAGCGGCTTCCTGCTGTGGCAGGCGATCCTGATCTCGGGCTTCGAGGCGCTGTCTTCGCCCGGGGCATTCCCGATGGCGGCGGCCTTCGCGATGCTGGTGACCTCGGTGGCGATCCTGATCAAGACGCTCAGGCTGCGCGAACGCGCGGCGCTGAGATTCTTCTCGGACGTGACGCCGCCGGTGATCCTGGCGATGTTCGCGATGATGCTGGGCTATGCGCTGCTGCTGAAGCCGCTGGGGTTCCTGCCGACATCGCTCCTGTTCCTGACCGTGTCGATCTTTGCGCTGCGCCGCCGGGGCCTGCTGTGGTCCTTCGGCGTCTCGCTGGCCTCGCTGGCCTTGGTCTATGTGATCTTCCGGCTGGTGTTCACCGTGTTGATGCCGTCGGGGATCGTGCCCGAGGGCGAGATCCTGGCCTGGCTGGGCGACCTGTTCTCCGGGGGTGATACGCAATGACCGAAGCGCTGCAATTCTTCCTGATCTCCTGGCTTGACCTCAAGCTTCTCGGGCTGGTCGCACTTGGCACCTTCGCAGGCATCTATGTGGGCGCCATCCCCGGCCTGTCGGTGACCATGGCGGTGTCGATCCTCATCTCCTTTACCTTCGCCTGGGACGTCTACCCGGCGCTGTGCCTGATGGTCGGCATCTACATGGGCGGGGTTTATGGCGGTTCGCGCACCGCGATCCTGCTGAACATCCCCGGCGCGCCTTCGGCGATCGCCACCGCGCTCGACGGCTACCCGCTGGCGCAGAAGGGGCAGGCCGGTGAGGCGATCGGGCTGTCGACCGTCATGTCCTTCGTCGGCGGCTTCATCGGCATCGGCGTCCTGGCAGTGGCGGCGCCTTTCGTGTCGGAGTTCGCGCTGACCTTCCAGCCGCGCGATTACATGCTCTTGGCGATCCTCGGCATCCTGCTGGTCGGCTCGCTCTCAGGTGAGAGCCTGCTCAAGGGGGTGTTCGCGGGCGCGCTCGGGCTCCTGATCGGCGCGGTCGGCCTCGACCCGCTCACCGCCGAAGAGCGCTTCACCTTCGGCATGGTCGAGCTGTGGGGCGGGATCTCCTTCATCGCGGTGATGATCGGGCTGTTCGGCGTCTCCGAGGCACTGACGCAGCTGCATTACATCGACAAGGCCGCCGTGAAGCAGACCATCGGTCGGATCGTGCCGTCTTGGCGGGCGGTGGGTAAATACCTGCCGCTGTCGCTACAGACCTCGTCGATCGGGGTGATCATTGGCGCGCTACCAGGCACGGGCGGCGACATCGCGGCGCTGATGGCCTACGACCACGCCAAGCGGGTGACAAAGAAGCCCGAGGTCCCGTTCGGCGAGGGCGCGGCCGAGGGACTTGTGGCGCCCGAGACCGCCAACAATGCTGCCGTCGGCGGCGCCTTCATCCCGATGCTGACGCTGGGCATTCCGGGCGACGCGGTGACCGCGATCATCATCGGCGCAATGTTCATTCACGGGCTGAACCCGGGGCCGATGCTGATGATCGAGCAGCCGCAGATGTTCTGGTTCATCACCGGGGCGCTGGTGCTTGCCAACATCTTCATGCTGGTCTTTGGTCTGACCGGAATCCGGTTGTTCACCAAGATCGTCGAGATGCCGCGCGCGGTGCTGATCCCGCTGATCCTGCTGCTGTCGATCGTCGGCGCCTATGCCGTGAACAACTCGATCACCGACGTCTACTGGATGCTGCTGTTCGGCGCCTTCGGCTACCTGCTCAAGACCTATGGCTACCAGGTTGGCCCCGTCATTCTCGGCGTGATCCTGAGCCGGCTGATCGACGAGAACTGGCGCCGGGCGATCATCTCCGAGCAGGAGGATCTGGGAAGGCTGTTCATGGGCATCCTCACCAGCCCGCTGTCGCTGGTGCTGTTCGGCGCCGTCGTCTTCATCTTCATCAGCCAGACCCCGCTCTGGACCGGCTTGCGCGCTCGCTTCGGCACCGCGCGGGCCCGGGGCGACGGGGTCTGACATGCCAAGGGACCATACCATGCCAGGCGACACGCTCCGTCTCGGGTTGATCGGCGACAACATCCGCGCCTCGCGCTCGCCGCTGCTGCACCGCATCGCCGGCGAGATGCTGGACATCCCGACCGTCTATGACCGCCTGATCCCCGCCGATCTTGGGGAGAGCTTCGACGCGGTATTCGCGGACTGCGCCGCGACCCGGCGCGGCATCAACGTCACCTATCCCTACAAGGAGGTGGCGGCGCGCAAGGTGACGGTCGAGGACCCGCTGGTGCGCGCCATCGGCGCGGTCAACACGGTGCTGTTCGAGGCGGAGGGTCCCAAGGGACACAACACCGATTTCACCGGCTTCAAGGCGGCCTATGCACGGGTGCGGGGCGACGCGGCGCCCGGCACGGTGCTGATGATCGGCACCGGCGGGGTGGGCCGGGCCGTGGCCTTCGGCCTCGCCGGGCTGGGTGCCGCGACGCTGCGGCTGATCGACCGCGATCGGGCCAAGGCCGAGGCATTGGCGTCCGAACTCGGCGCCGCCGCGCCTGCGATGGCCGTCGAGGTGGCCGAGGAGGCCGAGGCGGCGGCAGAGGGCGCCGACGGCCTGATAAACTGCACGCCGCTTGGCATGGAGGGCTATCCCGGCTCGCCGCTGCCGCGCGCCGCGATGGCGAGGGCCTCCTGGGCCTTCGACGCGGTCTACACGCCCGAGGACACGCAGTTCCTCACCGATGCAAAGGCGCAGGGCCTACATGTGATCTCTGGCTGGGAGCTGTATTTCTACCAGGGCGTCCACGCCTCGAGACTGTTCACCGGGCAGGGCCTCGACGAGGCCGCGCTGCGTGCCCGTCTAAGGGAGGACTGACCATGCGCCGTTCCATCGCCACCGTTTCCGTTCCCGGCACCCTGCGCGAAAAGCTGGAGGCGATAGCAAGCGCCGGCTTCAACGGGATCGAGATCTTCGAGCAGGACTTTATCGCCGAGGCGGGATCGCCCGCCGAGATCGGCGCGATGATCCGCGACCACGGTTTGGAGATCGAGATCTTCCAGCCGTTCCGCGATTTCGAGGGCTTGACCGGCGCCCGCCGGACCAAGGCATTCGACCGGGCCGAGCGCAAGTTCGACCTGATGCAGGAGCTGGGCACTGATCTGGTGCTGGTCTGCTCTTCGGTCGCTCAGGATGCCGTGGGCGGCATCGATCGCGCCGCCGATGACTTCCGCGAGCTGGGCGAGCGGGCGGCCAAGCGCGGGCTGCGCGTCGGCTACGAGGCGCTGGCCTGGGGGCGGCACGTCAACGACCACCGCGACGCCTGGGAGGTGGTCCGCCGCGCCGATCACCCCAATGTCGGATTGATCCTCGACAGCTTCCACACGCTCGGCCGCAAGCTCGACCCCGAGACGATCCGCCGGGTGCCGGGCGACCGGATCTTCTTCGTGCAGCTCGCCGACGCACCGCTGATCGAGATGGACCTGCTCTACTGGTCGCGCCACTTCCGCAACATGCCCGGCGAGGGCGATCTCGACGTCACCGCCTTCATGCGCGCGGTGATGGCCACTGGTTATCGCGGCCCGGTCAGCCTCGAGGTGTTCAATGACCAGTTCCGGGGCGGCCGACCCGAGACCGTGGCCCGCGATGGCTACCGCTCTTTGGTGCATCTGATGGACCGGGTGCGCCGCGAGGAGCCGGGGGTCGATGCAGGCCTGCCCGAGATGCCCGACCGGATCGCCGCCACCGGGGTCGAGTTCGTTGAGTTCGCCACCGGCGCGCAGGAGCGCGACGCGCTGGCCGCGCAGCTCGCCACGCTGGGCTTCGCGCGCACCGGGCGGCACCGCAGCAAGTCGGTCGAGCTGTGGCAACAGGGTTCGATCCGGGTGGTGGTCAACACTGAGACCCACGGCTTCGCCCACAGCGCCTACGTCACCCATGGCACCGGCATCTGCGACATCGGCATCGGCGTCGAGGACGCGGCCGCGACGATGGCACGGGCGCAGGCGCTCGGCGCCAACCCGTTCCACCAGCCGGTGGGGCCGGGCGAGACCGACATCCCGGCCATTCGCGGCGTCGGCGGATCGGTGATGCATTTCATCGATCACAGCGCCGATCTGGCCGGCGTCTGGGAGCGCGAGTTCGAGGCCGAGGACGAGAGCGGCGCGGCGCAGGGTGCCGGGCTGACCCGGATCGACCATCTGGGCGAGACCATGGCCTATGACGAGATGCTGAGCTGGGCGCTGTTCTACACCTCGATCTTCGATCTGGGAAAATCGCCGATGGTCGACGTGGCCGACCCCGACGGGCTGGTCCGCAGCCAGGCGATCGAGGCTCCGGACGGCGCGCTGCGGTTGACGCTGAACGGCGCCGAGACCCACCGCACCTTTGCCGGGCGTTTCCTCGCCGACAGCTTCAACTCGGCGATCCAGCATTTGGCCTTCGCCTGCGATGACATCCTCCTCACCGCGCGGGCGCTGGCGGCGCGCGGCTTCGAGCCGCTGCCGATCCCGTCAAACTATTACGACGACCTCGCCGCGCGCTTTGACCACGAGCCGGGCCTGCTCGACGCGCTGCGCGACGCGCAGGTGATGTATGACCGCGACGCGCAGGGCGAATTCTTCCAGCTCTATTCCCGGCCCAGCCCGGGCGGGCTGTTCTTCGAGATCGTCGAGCGGCGCGGCGGCTATGCGGGCTATGGTGCCCCGAATGCCCCATTCCGCATCGCCGCCCAGAAGCGCTTAGTTAGACCGAAAGGGATACCAAGATCATGAAGAGTATCACGGATGCTGGTATGACGACGCGGCGTCGGGTGCTGGGCGATGCGCATGTCGACCGGGCCGAAGCGGCCAAGACCGAGTTCGACGCGCCGTTCCAGGCGATGATCACCGACGCGGCGTGGGGCCATGTCTGGAGCCGCGGCACGATTAGCCTGCGCGAGCGCTCGATGTTGACCATCGCGCTCTTGGCGGGCTTGGGCAACGACCACGAGCTGGCGATGCATGTCCGCGCCACCGCCCGGACGGGCGCGAGCCGCGAGGACGTGCTCGAGGCGCTCTTGCATGTCGCCATCTATGCGGGCGTGCCGCGCGCCAACCACGCGATCGCCATCGCAAAGAAGACCTTCGATGAGATGGAGGCGGCATGAGCGCGTTTCAGCAGAAACAGGCCGTGACCCAGACGCCGGGCGGCCATGTCGCCCCCGGCGGCGGTCTCTATGCCCGCGACCGCGCCTGGCACCCGGCGGCGCTGACCCCGGCCTACAAGACCTCGGTGGCGCGCTCGCCTTCGCGCGCGCCGATCTCATTCCCGACGACGGTGAGCGAGGAGACCGGTCCGGTATTCACCCGCGACCTGCTCGGGTCGCTCGATGCCGACCTGATCCACAACTATGCCAAGTCGCCCGAGGGCGCGATCGGGCCGCGGATCGTGGTGCAGGGGCGCGTTCTCGACGAGGACGGACGCGGCGTGCCACATTCGCTGGTCGAGGTCTGGCAGGCCAATGCCGGCGGGCGCTACCGCCACAAGAAGGAGGGCTATCTTGCCCCGCTGGATCCGGATTTCGGCGGCTGCGGGCGCTGCATCACCGACGAATTCGGCAATTACGAGTTCCGCACCATCCAGCCCGGGCCCTACCCGTGGCCCAACGGGCCGAACGACTGGCGGCCCGCACATATCCATTTCTCGGTGTTCGGGCAGAGTTGGGGCCAGCGGCTGATTACCCAGATGTATTTCGACGGCGACCCGATGATCTGGCACTGCCCGATCGTCGGCACCATTCCCTCGCGCGAGGGGATCGAGAGCCTCGTTGCCCGCCTTGACATGGCGGCGACGATCCCGATGGACGCGCGGGTCTATCGCTTCGACATCGTGCTCAGGGGGCGGCGCCAGACCCTGTTCGAGAACCGCATGGAGGGGCTGTGATGCAGCGGATCGAGCGGCTGAAGGAAAGCCCTAGCCAGACGGCGGGGCCCTATGTGCATATCGGCGCGCTGCCGAATTTCGCAGGCATCGAGGGGGTTTACGCGCAAGACCTCGGTCACCGGATGATCCTGGGCGACGCCCGGGGCGAACGGATCACCTTGCGCGGCACGGTCTATGACGGCACCGGCGCGGCGTTGAGGGACGCGATGGTCGAGATCTGGCAGGCCGACGCCGCCGGCAAATATGCCGGGCAGGACGGCGCCGATCCCGCCTTTACCGGCTGGGGCCGGCAGGCGGGTGACATGGAGACCGGCGAGTTCGCCTTCGAGACCCTGAAGCCCGGCCCGGTGCCGTTCCGCGACGGGCGGCTCATGGCGCCGCACATCTCGGTCTGGATCGTGGCGCGCGGCATCAATCTCGGCCTGCAGACCCGGATCTATTTCGCCGACGAGCAGGAGGCCAACGCCGCCGACCCGATCCTGTCGCGGGTTGAGCACCGCGACCGGATCGGCACGCTGATGGCCCAGCCCGAAGGCGACGGCACCTATCGCTTCGACATCCGTCTTCAGGGCGAGGACGAGACGATCTTCTTCGACATCTGAGGAGCCTTGCATGTCCGATCCCTGCATCATCTGCGTCGCGATCACCGGTTCCCTGCCGACCAAGGAGAACAATCCGGCGGTGCCGATCAGCATCGACGAGCAAGTCGAGAGCACGCAGGAGGCTTTCGAGGCGGGTGCGACCATCGCGCATTGCCATGTGCGCGACAGCGAGGGCAGGCCGACCTCGGACCCCGAGCGCTTTGCCCGGCTGAAGGTGGGGATCGAGAGGCATTGCCCCGGCATGATCGTGCAGCTCTCGACCGGCGGCCGCTCGGGCGCCGGGCAGGCGCGTGGCGGCATGCTGTCGCTGGCGCCCGACATGGCCTCGCTCTCAGTGGGCTCGAACAACTTCCCGACGCGGGTCTACGAGAACCCGCCGGATCTGGTCGACTGGCTGGCGTCGGAGATGGTGAAGTATCGCATCAAGCCCGAGATCGAAGCCTTTGACCTCAGCCACATCGTGCAGGCCACCCGCATGGCGCAAGATGGGCGGATCGCGGGTCCGCTCTACGTGCAGTTCGTAATGGGGGTGAAGAACGCCATGCCGGTCGACGAGCCGATCTTCGACTTCTACATCGAGACATTGAAGCGGCTCGCGCCCGACGCGCAGTGGTGCGCCGCCGGGATCGGCGCGGCGCAGCTCACGATCAACGAATGGGCTATCTCCAAGGGCGGGCATACCCGCACCGGCCTCGAGGACAACGTCCGGCTCGACCGCAACCGGCTCGCGCCCTCGAACGCGGCGCTGGTGAAGCGCGCCGTCGATCTCTGCGAAAAATACGAGCGGCCCGTCGCGACATGGCGGCAGGCGCGCGAGATGCTGGGACTGCGGATGCCGGAGGGCGTGGCATGAGTGGGCTGCGTTTTGCCGCGCCGAACGGCGCTGTTCTGCACCACGTGATCCGCGAGGGCCAGGGACGGCCGGTGGTGTTCGCCAACTCGCTCGGCACCGACCTGCGGATCTGGCAGGCGGTGGTGGCCGGGCTCGATCCTGACACCCCGATCCTCCTGTGGGACAAGCGCGGCCACGGGCTGTCCGAGGAGGGCGAGACCGACATGGCAGGTCATGCTGCCGATCTCGCCGGGCTGATGGATTTGCACGGGCTCTCGGGTGCGCTGGTTTGCGGCGTGTCGGTGGGCGGCATGATCGCGCAGGCCCTAGCGGCGGACCGCCCCGATCTGGTGGCCGGGCTGATGTTGTCGAACACCGGCCACCGGATCGGCAACGCGGCGACCTGGAATGCCCGGATCGAGGCGGTGGAGCAGGGTGGCATCGCCGCGATCTCGGAGCCGATCCTCGAGCGCTGGCTGTCGCCCGGCTACCGCGCCGAAAACCCCGAGATGCTGGCGGGCTGGCGGACGATGCTCACCCGGACCCCGGCCGCGGGCTACGCCGCCATCTGCCGCGCGATCCGCGACGCCGACCTGACCGCGGCCGCGCGCGGCATCGACGTGCCGACGCTCTGCCTCGCTGGGAGCGTCGATGGCGCGACGCCGCCCGCGCTGGTCGAGGAGCTGGCGGCGCTGGTGCCGGGGGCTGAGTATCGCTGCCTCGAGGGCATCGGTCACCTGCCCTGCATCGAGCGGCCCGACGAGGTCGCGGCGCTGATTTGCGAGATGCTGGGCCGGATCGGATGAGCGTCTTCGACCACCCCTGGCTCGCTGGGTTGCTCGGCGATGCCGAGATGGGTGCAATATGGAGCGCTGAGGCGGATCTGGCGCGGATGATCGCCTTCGAGGCGGCCTATTCCCGCGCCCTGGGTGCCGCCGGGCTGGCCGATGCGGCGATGGCCGAGCGCGCAGCGCGGGCGATCGAGGCGGCACGGATCGACATGGATGCCCTGCGCGACGGCACCGGGCGCGACGGTCTGCCAGTGCCGGCGCTGGTCGCGCAGCTCAAGCGGGCGGCGGGCGCGGACGCGGGCGCAGTGCATCGCGGCGCGACCTCGCAGGACGTGATCGACAGCGCGCTTGCCTGCGCGCTGCGCGACACGGGTGGTCTCGTCCGCGACCGGCTGGTGGCGTTGCGCGCCGCGCTCGAGGCGCTGCACGAGCGGTTCGGCGACCGCGCGCTGATGGGGCGGACGCGGATGCAGGCGGCGCTGCCGATCTCGGTCGCGGACCGGATCGACGGCTGGGCGCTTCCATTGGGCGACCATCTCGACCGGCTGGAGCGGATTGCGCCGCAGGTGGCGCGGCTGCAGCTCGGCGGGCCGGTCGGTACGCGCGGCGATCTGGGCGGGCAGGGGGCGGCGGTGGCCGAGGCGGTGGCGGCGGCGCTCGGCCTCGCGCCCGCGTCGCAATGGCATGCCCGTCGCGACGGCGTAGTTGAATTCGCAGGGCTCCTATCGCTGATCTCAGGCAGCTTGGGCAAGATGGGGCAGGATATCTGCCTGATGGCCCAGCAGACCCCCCGCGAGGTGACACTGTCAGGCGCGGGGGGCTCCTCGGCGATGGCGCACAAGCAGAACCCGGTCGCGGCCGAGCTGCTGGTCACTCTGGCGCGCTACAATGCCACTCAGCTTTCGGCCATGCATCAGGCGCTGGTTCACGAGCAGGAACGCTCGGGCACCGCCTGGCAGCTCGAATGGATGGTGCTGCCGCAGATGGCGCAGGCGACCGGGCGCGCGCTCGTCGCCGCCACGGCGCTGTGCGACGCGGTAGTCGAGATCGGCCCGTCAGGCCAGCACTCGCTCCAGCCCTGACTGCACCCGGCGCATCTCGGGCAGGTAGGTCTCGGCCAGCATGGCCGCGCTCGCATGGGTCGCGGCCATGCCGATGTTGAGCGCCGCCACCACCCGCCCGCGCGCGTCGATCAGCGGCACCGCGATCGAGCGCAGCCCGATCTCGACCTCTTGGTCGATGATCGCGAAGCCGTCGCGGCGGGCCTGCGCCACCCGCGCCATGATCTCCTCGGGGTCGGTGAGGCTCAGCGCCGTGCGCGGCGCGAGATCGCTGCGCTCCACCAGCGCGCGGGCCTGCGGCTCGGGCAGCGCGGCGAGCAGCACCCGCCCGAGCGAGGTGCAATGCGCCGGCAGCCGCGAGCCCGGCATCAGCCCGATCGACATCACCCGCTTCTGCGCGGCGCGGGCGAGATAGACGATCTCGGTATCGTCCCGGATCGCCACCGAGGCCGATTGGCCGACGCGTTCCGAGAGTTGGTCGAGCCAAGGCTGCACGATCTGCGCCAACGGCAGGGTGGCGAGCGCCGCCATACCGAGCCGCAGCACCCGCGGTGTCAGCGTGAAGTACTTCCCGTCATGGGCGGCGTAGCCCTCCGCTGCCAGCGTCAGCAGGCAGCGTCGCGCGGTGGCGCGATCAAGCCCGGTGCGCGTGGCCGTTTCGGCAACAGAGAGCCGCGGATGGCCCGCGTCGAAGGCTTCGATCACGCGCAGGCCCTTGGTAAAGGCCGCGATGACATCGGATGATTTGTTCGCCATGCGCACAGATTTAGACGGTGATCGAACAAAGGTCGAGATGCGAACGTCGCCGCTTGCTCTGGCAGTGTGCCGAACCGTAGGACGGACGCCATGGAACCGCGCCATGGTGCGGCGTAGCGGAGGAGTAGGAGAATGGACAAGACGGTCGCCAGCCCCGCCGAGGCGGTGGCGGACATCCCCGACGGCGCGAGCGTGATGATCGGCGGCTTCGGTGGCTCGGGTGCGCCAATCGAGCTGATCCACGCGCTGATCGATGCTGGGCCGAAAGATCTCACCGTGATCAACAACAACGCGGGCAACGGTCATGTCGGCCTCGCGGGGATGATCGAGGCGGGGATGGTCGCAAAGCTGATCTGCTCATTCCCGAAATCGAAAGACCCGCGTGCTTTCGCCACCCGCTATCTCGCGGGCGAGATCGAACTGGAGCTGGTGCCGCAGGGCACGCTCGCCGAGCGCATACGCGCCGGCGGCGCGGGCATCCCGGCCTTCTACACGCCGACTTCCTTCGGCACCGATCTGGCGGCGGGCAAGCCCACGGCCGAGTTCGACGGGCGCGGCTACGTACAGGAGCGGTGGCTCAAGGCCGATTACGCGCTGGTCAAGGCTGAGACGGCCGACCGGCATGGCAACCTGACCTACCGCGCGGCGGGGCGCAACTTCGGCCCGCTGATGTGCAGCGCCGCCACCGTCTCGATCGTGCAGGCGACGCGCATCGTGGCCCCGGGCGAGATCGATCCCGAGCAGGTCGTGACGCCGGGCATCTTCGTCAAGCGTCTGGTGCGGGTTGAAGCCCCGCAACAGGAAGAGGAACTTAACCGGGCGGAGGCCGTGTATCCATGACCGACATTTCAGACATCAAGCTGTCGAACGCTCAGATTGCTTGGCGCGCGGCGCAGGACATCGAGGACGGGGCCTACGTGAATCTGGGCATCGGGTTTCCCGAGATGGTGGCGCGCTACCAGGTCGATGGACGGCAGGCGATCTACCACACCGAGAACGGCATCCTCGATTTTGGCCCCGCCCCGGCGCCGGGGCAGGAGGACTGGGACCTGATCAACGCCGGCAAGAAGGCAGTCACGCTCAATCCCGGCGCGGCGTTCTTCCACCATGCCGACAGCTTCGCCATGGTGCGCGGCGGCCATCTCGACGTGGCCATCCTCGGCGCCTTCGAGGTGGCCGAGAATGGCGATCTCGCGAATTGGAGCGTCGGCAAGGGCGGCCTGCCTGCGGTCGGCGGCGCCATGGACCTCGTGCATGGTGCCAAGCGCGTCGCGGTCATCACCGACCACGTCACCAAGACCGGCGCGCCCAAGCTGGTGGAGCGCTGTTCGCTGCCGCTCACTGGGGTCGCCTGCGTGACGCGGGTCTACACCTCGCTGGCGGTGGTGGATATCGAGGCGGGCCGCTTCGTGCTGCGCGAGAAGCTCGCCGCGATCTCGCTGGGCGATCTACAGGCCGTGACCGGCGCGACGCTCAATCTCGGCGGCCCCGTGGCCGACCTTATCGTTCCGGAGCTATGACATGACCGACGCCTATATCTGTGACTACATGCGCACCCCCATCGGCCGCTATGGCGGCGCTCTGGCCGGGGTGCGCGCCGACGATCTCGGCGCGATCCCGCTGCGCGCGCTGATGGCGCGCAACGCGGGTGTCGACTGGGAAGCCGTCGACGAGGTAATCTATGGCTGCGCCAACCAGGCTGGCGAGGACAACCGCAACGTTGCGCGCATGTCGGCCCTGCTCGCCGGTCTGCCGACGACGGTGCCGGGCACCACGATGAACCGGCTCTGTGGCTCGGGCATGGACGCGGTGATCACCGCCGCGCGCGCCATCCGCGCGGGCGAGGCGGAGTTGATCGTCGCGGGCGGGGTCGAGAGCATGTCCCGCGCGCCCTTCGTGATGGGTAAGGCCGAGACCGCCTTCTCGCGTTCGGCCGAGATCTTCGACACCACCATCGGCTGGCGCTTCGTGAACCCGATGATGAAGGCGCAATACGGCGTCGACTCGATGCCTGAGACCGCCGAGAACGTCGCCGAGGATTTCGCCATCTCGCGCGAGGATCAGGACGCCTTTGCGCTGCGCAGCCAGGTCAAGGCCGCCGAGGCCATCGCCTCGGGGCGGTTGGCGCGCGAGATCACCCCGGTGGAGATCCCGCAGCGCAAGGGCGATCCGAAGATCGTCGACACCGACGAGCATCCCCGCGCCACCTCGCTCGAGGCGTTGGCCAAGCTGCGCGCCCCGTTCCGCGAGGGCGGCTCGGTGACGGCGGGCAACGCCTCGGGCGTCAATGACGGTGCGGCGGCGCTGGTAATCGCTTCCGCCGAGGCGGCGAAGAAGCATGGGCTGACCCCGATCGCGCGCATCCTCGGCGGTGCGACGGCGGGCGTCGCGCTGCGCATCATGGGCTTCGGTCCGGCGCCTGCCTCGAAGAAGCTGATGGCGCGGCTCGGGCTGACGCCGGACGACTTCGCGGTGATCGAGCTGAACGAGGCCTTCGCGAGCCAGGGGCTCGCTACGCTGCGTGATCTTGGCATCGCCGATAACGACGCGCGGGTGAACCGCAATGGCGGCGCCATCGCGCTTGGCCACCCGCTGGGCATGTCGGGAGCCCGGATCACCGGCACCGCCGCGCTCGATCTGAAATCGGGCGAGAAGTCGCTCTCGACGATGTGCATTGGCGTGGGCCAAGGCATCGCCGTGGCGCTTGAAGGCGTGTGAGCGGACATGGGCTGGGCAGCTTGACTGCCCGGCCCACTGTTGAACGAGGCATCAGCGCCGAAGCTTGGGGTGGACAAGCCGCCTGAGCGTGCCGGAACTCGCAATATGGCCAGACGGGCCGCGCGAGATCGGATTTCGTGCGTAGAGGGATGCCCGCCGGCGCGTCCGGGAGATCCGGTCTTATCGTTTCAGGCTGCTTTCAGCCGGTAGAACTCGACCGCATTGGTCTCGAAAATTCGCGCCATGTCCTCGGGCCCATAGAGCTCGCCCAGCAGGTCGCGGGCGAGCCGCGTCACCTCGGCATGGCTCGCGGCAAGGGTGCAGACCGGCCAGTCGGTGCCGAAGACCAGTCGGCGGGGTCCGAACAACCCTGCCACGTGGCGCAGCCAGGGGCGAATGCGCTCCGCGCTCCAGCCGGGGCCGGCTTCGGTCACTAGGCCAGAGACCTTGCAGTACAGGCCAGGATGCGCAGCGAGTCGGGTCATGTCGGCGCCCCACTGGCCGAGACCGCCACGCGTCATGTCGGGCTTGGACAGGTGGTCGATGATGCCCCGCAGCGGAGGCGTCGCGGCCAGCGTTTCGAGCAGCATCGGCAGGTGCCGCGGATAGGTGAGGATGTCGAAGGGAATGTCGCGCCGCGCCACCTCGGCCAGCGCTTCGCGAAAGGCGAGCGTGGTGATCAGTGCCGGGTCGTGATCCTGCAGCATTGGCCGCAGCCCGACCCATTTCGGCTGCGCGACGTAGTGCGTCAGTCGCTCAGAAAAACTCGGCGCCGTCATGTCGAGCCAGCCGACCACGCCGGCTACGAAATCGCAGCGCGCCGCGATCCCGAGCAGAAAATCGGTTTCTGCTTCGCTTTCGGCTGCCTGCACGAGGATGGTGCGGTCGATCCCGGCGGCGCGGTTCAGAGGTGCGAGATCCGCGGGCGTGAAATCGCGCAGCAACGGCGCCTGGTCCGGGGTCATCCAGCCGTAGTCGCCGCGCGCCACCTGCCAGAAATGCTGGTGGGCGTCGATCGTCATGATCGCACCACCCCCTTCTTCAGTACAAGGTTGGCGTAGAGCCGGGTTTCTCCGGTGGCGATCACCGCGAAGGCGGCACGGGCTCGGTCGTAAAAGGCGAAGCGGTCGATTGCCTCCATCGCGACCGGCCGGCCCTCGGCTGTGGCTAGGATGCGCTCGAAGGCGTCGTGGATCGTCGGCCGCCCGTCGGGGTCGGCCATCGCCGCGGCCGGGGCCGCCACGAAATCGTCGAGCGGCAGCACCTCCAGCACCGCCACGGCGGCGCGCTCGATATCCGTGCCGGGCAGGCGCACCAGCCGTCGCGCCTGAGAACGGCGGTGAGAAAGTCGGCCATGGTAGCGGCAGGGTGAGCCTGCTGCGGACGGCGTAAAAGTCGTCCACCTTTACCCTTTCTGAAGGCAGGGAGGGCGGGAGGATTTTCACCGTGGACTTGTATCGCAAGGTGCGACTGGCCTGTGCCGAGGGAATGAGCCAGCGAGAGGCGGCGCGTCATTTCAACATCTCGCGCGACAGCGTAGCCAAGATGATGGCGTTCTCTGTGCCGCCCGGATACCGCCGCACGGCGCCCGTGAAGCGGCCGAAGCTGGATGCCTATACGGGGATCATCGATGGCTGGCTGGAGGGGGATCGCGCGGTTCACCGCAAGCAGCGGCACACGGCCAAGCGGGTGTTCGAGCGGCTTCGCGACGAGCATGGGTTCACCGGCGGCTACACGATCGTGAAGGATTACATGCGGGAGCGCGAACGGCGCGGCCGCGAGATGTTCGTGCCGCTGGCGCATCCGCCCGGTCATGCCCAGGCCGACTTCGGCGAGGCGGTGGTCGTCATCGGCGGGATCGAACAGAAGGCGCATTTCTTCGTCATGGACTTGCCGCACAGCGATGCCTGTTTCGTGCGGGCTTACCCGGCGGCGACAGCGGAAGCCTGGGTCGACGGCCACGTCCATGCCTTTGCATTCTTCGGCAAGGTGCCCGCCTCGGTCCTCTACGACAACGACCGCTGCCTGGTTGCGAAGATCCTGCCGGACGGAACGCGCAAGCGTGCCACGCTCTTCAGCGGGTTTCTGTCGCACTACCTGCTTCGCGACCGCTACGGCCGTCCAGGCAAGGGAAACGATAAGGGCAACGCAGAGGGCCTGGTCGGCTACTCCCGCCGCAACTTCATGGTGCCGCTCCCGCGGTTCGCGAGCTGGGACGCGTTCAATGCCTACATGGCGGGGCAATGCCGCAAGCGCCAGGCTGATGTCCTACGCGGCCAATCAGAGACCATTGGAGAGCGGCTGGCGCGGGATCTGGCAGCGATGGCCGGCCTGCCGACCGCGCCGTTCGATGCCTGCGATCAGGCCACCGGGCGGGTCAGCTCCCAAGCCCTGGTGCGCTACAGGACCAACGATTACTCGGTGCCGGTCGCTTATGGCCACCGCGACGTCTGGATCAGGGGGTATGTCGACGCGGTCGTGATCGGCTGCGGCGGCCAAGTCATCGCGCGCCACCCCCGCTGCTACGACCGCGAGGACATGGTCTTCGACCCGGTCCATTACCTCCCGCTGATCGAGCGCAAGATCAACGCCTTGGACCAAGCAGCCCCCTTGGCCGAATGGGACCTGCCGTCGGAGTTCGCGACCCTGCGCCGCCTGATGGAAGCGCGAATGACCAAGGCAGGACGGCGGGAGTATGTGCAGGTCCTGCGCCTGCTGGAGACCTTCGACATCGACGATCTCCACGCCGCCGTGAGGAAGGCGCTGCACTTGGGCGCGGTCGGCTTCGATGCCGTAAAGCATCTCGTTCTCTGCCAGGTCGAAAAACGGCCGCCGAAGCTGGACCTCGACGTCTACCCCTATCTGCCGCGCGCGACTGTCGGGACCACGAAGGCCGCCAGCTACATGGCGCTCCTGTCGGGGGATGCGGCATGATCGACACCCCGAAGATCCTGCTCGCGGATCATCTGAAGACGCTGAAGCTGCCCACCTTCCTGCGGGAATACGAGAAGCTCGGCCGCCAATGCGCCATCGAGGGGCTGGACCATGTTCAGTTCCTGGCCCGCCTGGTCGAGCTGGAGCTGATCGACCGCGAGCGCAGGATGGTCGAGCGCCGCATCAAGGCCGCGAAGTTCCCGGCGGCCAAGAGCCTCGACAGCTTCGATTTCAAGGCGATCCCCAAGCTGAACAAGATGCAGGTGCTGGAGCTCGCCCGGGGCGAATGGATCGACCGGCGCGAGAATGTCATTGCCTTGGGGCCCAGTGGAACCGGCAAGACGCATGTCGCCCTCGGGCTGGGGCTGGCCGCCTGCCAGAAAGGGCTGTCGGTGAGCTTCATCACGGCCGCCGCGTTGGTCAGCGAGTTGATGGAGGCCCGCGACGAGCGCCGGCTGCTTCGCCTGCAAAAGCAGCTGGCCGCCGTCAAGCTGCTCATCATCGACGAGCTGGGCTTCGTGCCCTTGTCGAAGACCGGCGCCGAACTCCTGTTCGAGGTGATCTCGCAGCGCTATGAGCGTGGCTCGACGATGATCACCAGCAACCTGCCATTCGATGAGTGGACCGAAACCTTCGGCACCGAACGCCTGACCGGCGCGCTGCTCGACAGGCTGACCCACCACGTCAATATCCTCGAGATGAATGGCGACAGCTATCGGCTCGGCCAAAGCCGGGCACGAAAGGCCGCAGCCCCCACCTGATCCTCGCCGGATGAATTGGCCTCGCGGGCCAATGCGCCATGCCACGCCCCAGCTACGGGGCAAGCGGGCGCGGCATGGCGCTTGCCGCCGCGCCGCTGGCCTGGTTTTGCGCCGCCGCGTGGCCGATTTTTGGTCCGCCGTTGACAATCATGAACTTTCGCTTTGCAGTCAGGGAGGGGCGCGATGCCCCCGGTGGTCATTGGCCTCACGCACCATCGGCCGTGCCTCTTGAACGGCAGCACTTAGAAGCGAGAAATGCTCTGCGGTTCCGGCCTCGTCGCCTTGCTATGGCATCGCTTTGAATAGCTCCATGGTACGTGGACGTCTTCGTCGCTAATTCGGAGGCAAGGAGGCCATGGTGAGCAGCAGCAAGCTCAGCGACGCGGCCAAGCATGCGCAGAGGTAGTAAAACGACAGTCGATCTTGTTTACGGCCTCCCGTGCCGAGCCTCTTCGCCGAGAAGCCCGGCTTCGGCGGCACGTGACAGGAAATGGGCTACGGAGGACGTCGCCCATTTCGAGCGGCCCCGGGGCGTCGGCTCTCGCATCGCCTCGAGGCGCGCCGCGATCTCCTTCAGCGTCATCTCCGGCGCCGAGCTCTTGATACCTGCGATGATCGCCAGGATCCGGTCGTCCTTCTGCGCAGGCGGGGCGCGGTCGAGCACGGCACGATCCAGCAGCCCATCCTTCACGAAGCGCCCGGCGGCGCGCCGCAGTCGCTCGACGGTCCAAGGCTTCGCGCTTGAATGCCGGCTGTTGATGATCCGCACGACATCCTCCCAGGGCAGCCGGGGCCGGAACTGCCGCACGGCGGGCAGCCAGTGCTGCGCCTCGCCGTTGAGCTTGTCGAAGTAGCTGCGGTCGCGCGCGCGGCTCACCTTGGCGATCGCCTCCGGGTCGCGATCCCGCAGCCTGGGATTGCCGCCGACGCGGCCCTTCTCCCGCGCAGATGCGAGCCCTGCCATCGTCCGCTCGCGGATCAGCGCCCGCTCGAACTCCGCTGTAGCGCCGAGGATCTGTAGCGTGAACTTGCCCTGCGGCGAAGTGGTGTCGATCGGATCGCCCAGAGATCGGAAATGCGCCCCTCGGGCTTCCAGCGTCTCGATGACCTCGAGTAGGTGCGACAGCGAGCGGGCGAGGCGGTCGATGCGCACGACGACCAGCACGTCGCCCCGGCCGAGGCTCGCCACGAGCTTCGCGAGGACTGGCCGGGCGCGCGCGGCGCCCGAGGCGAACTCCTCGTGGATCTCGGTGCAGCCTGCCGATTTCAGTTCGCGGCGCTGTGCCGCAGTGTCTTGAAGGTCGGTCGAGACGCGGGCGTAGCCTATGAGTGCCATCAGCGCGCCATCTCATCGCACAACACGACCTCGACCATCTCCTGGAATGGCGAGCCGCTCGGCACCTCGCTCAGATGTTCGGCGATCCGGGCGAACCCCTCGCGCGGCATCGGCTCGAGGGCAGGGGAAGGGAGGTCCATGATGATCTCTTTCGCGCTAGATCTGCACCGCAGCGACTGCGGTCATTAAGCCAACTCCCGGAATGCCTGCTTGTCCTCGTCGCAGACCCCGCCGTCGCTGACGGGCTCGGTTTCCGCACTCGCTATGGAGTTTTGGGAGAGCTTCCACACGGCATCGAGAAGCTCGGCAAGCTCATGCTCGGTGACGCGTGCTATCACGCTCTCGGGGAGGGCACGAAGTAAGGCCTCAGCGGTAGTCCTATGCTCGCCAACCTCGGCCAGCCGCATGGCGCGATTGATCTTGGTCCGATGGCTTGGGAACGTGGTCATGCTGGATCCTGTGGTTCGGCCTGCGAATGCAGGTGAGACGGACGTTACCATCGATCAAGCCCTCCTGCGGCTGCCAGAACATGGCGCATCCATTTTAACTATACTTGAGAATACGTTCGTTTGAAGGCGCCGGCAAGTCGCAGGCGGCTGTGGTCCAACCGGTAGGGGAGGGCAGGCCTCAGGCTCAAACTCCTTTGGCTTCAAGGGGGCGGAACGAAGCTGAGGCTTCCGTTCCACCAATAGGGCGGGATCGGACTGAACGGATCACCTTTTCCGACCCTTGATATTTTGGGCCTGACAAAACACATCTACTATCCCCATAGACAAGTGAAAATGGGTTCATCCATCCTCAAGTAGTTTGAATATCCTGTTTTATAGCAGAGACTTGTCTGAGGGCCTTCACCCACGCCGAAGAAACGCGAAGTGCCGTCTTAACCTTTGTGCGGGCCGAGGTTCTGACCGCGCGCCTGGAGGCCATGGCCCGGACCGAGCCCGAGGTCGGAAATCTCTGGCGCTTGGAGATCGCCCTGGCCGAAGCCGTTGCGAGTGCAGGTTTCGAAAGCACCCGGATTTCCAAGGGCGACCTGCTGCCACGCATAGCGCAGAATGGAAGCCAAGGTGGGGATCCGACCGGCCCGGAGCTGTCGCTAAGCCTGATCCGGGTACTGAACGCGCCGGGCGATCCTCTAGCGCGGCCTGTGCAAACAGTACGGCGCTCCGAGAGGGCGGCAGGCACTGGCATGGGGCCCGGTGTGGACCCGAGCGATGAGCCTGAAGGCCAGCTGCTCGAAGGCGCCGAGATGTGAGATACGGCCCATAGCCGCAGCCGGATCAGAGAGCGGCTTCGGCGCAGGAGATGCGGCAGGCCATTTCAGAACTCGACGCAGCGCCTGACCAAGTGAATATACTGCTGATCGACCGGAGGCGGCGGATCTCGAACTAGGACGATATCGAGGGGTGGCCGATGCAGGGATGGTGCGGCGCATTTGCATGGGGCTACCAAACACATGCTGCGCCCGCGCAAAGAGCCTGAGCGGATCCATGATCCGAAAGCCGACGAAGACGTCGTCGGCGGCGGCCTCGACAAGTTCCATGACGGTCAGCAGATCCGGCGTCGACCAACCCCTATCCCCATGGGCACCCGAGAGCGGCCGTCATCAGCGCCTTCTCACGGCTCTACCGTCAGTCCTTTGGACCGCCTTGTTCTGCCTCGCCCGCGTCATGCGCCCCCGGCCGCTCTTCCGGCTGGGGGCGCATGCGTGAGCTCACATCGTGAGCGCGCTTCCGTCGTCGAGCACGAGGACCAGCGCGGGCCCGGCGCCACTGTCGAAGCTGCTGGCCACCCGGCTGCCGCTGCCCTCGACGATGAAGGCCAGGGCGGCGTTCGTGGCCCCGTCGGCGCCGATCACCGTTTCGATCAGCCCGCTGATGTCGGGCGTCCGGTAGGTGCCCCCGGCGGTCCACTGCTCGACATTCGACCAGGCGAACTCGTCGACGGCGACGCGCGACTGCGGCGGCGCGCCGGAGGAGAAGGTGGCGGCGGTCTCGCTGCCCTGGATGCCGATGGTGAGGTTCGCGGCCCCCGAGGAGGTCTCGAGCGAGGTGAACTGCAGGTAGGCGTCGGTGATGGTCGCCGTCTGCGGGATGTCGATCCCCTCGAAGCGCATCCCGACAGCCTGCGCCCGGCTGCCGTTCAGGCCGAACTCGAGGTCGCCGCTGCCGCCGCCGCCGAACTGCTCCCAGTCGTCGGAGGAGGCGCCGATCGGCGTGACGACCGTCGACACGGTCCCGCCGCCGGTGGTGACGTCGTCCTCGATGACCATGCCGCTGGCGCTCGCGGTGCCGAGCGTCACGGTCGGGCCGGCGCCGCTGGCCCCGGTCAGGGTGACCGTCACCGTCTCGGTGCCGTTGTCCACATCGTCATTGGCCACCGACACGGCCAGCGAGCCGATCCCATTGACGAAGCTGACGCTCTGGCTCGTCGCCGTGCCGGTGTCGTAGGCCACCTGCAGACTGCCGGTGAAGCCGGTGTCGTTCAGGCTCAGCCCGAAGGCGAGATCGGTGGCCCCGGTGTCGCCGGCCTCGGTCACCGTCGGCGCGTCGGCGATCGAGAGAACGACGCTTGCAGGCGGCGCCGCGACGTCGTCCTCGGTGACCGTGCCGCTGGCGCTCGCGGTGCCGAGCGTCACCGGCGCGGCGGTGCCGCTGGCCCCGGTCAGCGTGACCGCCACCATTTCGTCGCCGTCGTCGACGTCGTCATTGGCGACCTGCACGCTCAGCGTGCCGACCCCGTTGACGAAGCTGACGTCCTGGCTCTGGTTCGTTGCGGTGCCGGTGTCGTAGGTCACCGTCAGGGTGCCGGTGAAGCCGGTGTCGCTCAGGCTCAGCCCGAAGGCGAGATCGGTGGTCCCGGTGTCGCCGGTCTCGGCCACCGTCAGGGCATCGGTGATCGAGAGCACCGGCCCGGTCGGCGGGGGTGGCGGCGGCGCGCTGCCCTGCACCAGCTCGACGTTCGAGAAGCGCACGATCGAGCTCTGCGCGGCGTCGTCGTCGTTGATCAGCGCCAGGTAGTCGAAGGTCCGTCCGGCATGCGCCGCCAGCGGGATCTCGTAGCTCACGGTCTGGCCCACGGTGGTGTAGTCGTTGCGCACCGACTGGTCGAACCTCGCGATGTTGATCGAGCCGAACACCTGGAACAGCAGGTCGTCGGTGGTCTTGTAGTTGTCGTCGTTCTCGAGGCCGATGCTGACGAATTCGGCGGTGCCGTTCTCCATCGTCACGTCGAAGCGCAGCACCGTGTCGGCGCCGACGGTGAAGGTGCCGCCGGGCAGCAGGGTCTTCTTCCAGGTGTTGCCGCTCAGCGTGATGCCGGCGCCATCCTGGTCGATCTGGAAGCCCTGCGGCGTCTGGTCCTGGTTGCTGTAGCTCAGGAGCGGGTTGGCGTTGAAGTCGATCGGCAGCACGCTGCCACCCGGCGGTGGCGCCGCGACGTCGTCCTCGGTGACCGTGCCGCTGGCGCTCGCGGTGCCGAGCGTCACCGCCACACCGGTTCCGGTCGCCCCGGTCAGCGTGACCGCCACCATTTCGTCGCCGTCGTCGACGTCGTCATTGGCGACCTGCACGCTCAGCGTGCCGACCCCGTTGACGAAGCTGACGTCCGGGCTCTGGTTCGTTGCGGTGCCGGTGTCGTAGGTCACCGTCAGGGTGCCGGTGAAGCCGGTGTCGCTCAGGCTCAGCCCGAAGGCGAGATCGGTGGTCCCGGTGTCGCCGGTCTCGGCCACCGTCAGGGCATCGGTGATCGAGAGCACCGGCCCGGTCGGCGGGGGTGGCGGCGGCGCGCTGCCCTGCACCAGCTCGACGTTCGAGAAGCGCACGATCGAGCTCTGCGCGGCGTCGTCGTCGTTGATCAGCGCCAGGTAGTCGAAGGTCCGTCCGGCATGCGCCGCCAGCGGGATCTCGTAGCTCACGGTCTGGCCCACGGTGGTGTAGTCGTTGCGCACCGACTGGTCGAACCTCGCGATGTTGATCGAGCCGAACACCTGGAACAGCAGGTCGTCGGTGGTCTTGTAGTTGTCGTCGTTCTCGAGGCCGATGCTGACGAATTCGGCGGTGCCGTTCTCCATCGTCACGTCGAAGCGCAGCACCGTGTCGGCGCCGACGGTGAAGGTGCCGCCGGGCAGCAGGGTCTTCTTCCAGATGTTGCCGCTCAGCGTGATGCCGGCGCCGTCGGGGTCGATCTGGAAGCCCTGCGGCGTCTTGTCCTGGCCGCTGTAGCTCAGGAGCGGGTTGGCGTTGAAGTCGATCGGCAGCACGCTGCCACCCGGCGGTGGCGCCGCGACGTCGTCCTCGGTGACCGTGCCGCTGGCGCTCGCGGTGCCGAGCGTCACCGCCACACCGGTTCCGGTCGCCCCGGTCAGGGTGACCGCCACCATTTCGTCGCCGTCGTCGACGTCGTCATTGGCGACCGACATGGTCAGCGTGCCGACCCCGTTGACGAAGCTGATGTCCTGGCTCTGGCCCGTCGCCGTGCCGGTGTCGTAGGTCACCGTCAGGGTGCCGGTGAAGCCGGTGTCGCTCAGGCTCAGCCCGAAGGAGAGGTCGGTGGTCCCGGTGTCGCCGGTCTCGACCTGCATCGGCGCGTTGGTGATCGACAGAAGGACGTCGACAGGCGGGGGCGCCACATCGTCCTCGGTGACCATGCCGGTGGCCATGGCGGTGCCGAGCGTCACCGCCGCACCGGTCCCGGTCGCCCCGGTCAGGGTGACCGTCACCATTTCGTCGCCGTCGTCGACGTCGTCATTGGCGACCGACATGGTCAGCGTGCCGACCCCGTTCGTGAAGTTGACGGTCTGGGTTTGGTTGGTCGCCGTGCCGGTGTCGAAGCTCACCTGCAGAGCGCCGCTGAAGCTGGTGTCGTCCAGGCTCAGGCCGAAGGCGAGATCGGTGGTTCCGGTGTCGCCGCTCTCGGCCATCGTCGGCGCATTGGCGATCGACAGTATGACGGGAACGACGTCGTCCTCGGTGACCGTGCCGCTGGCGGTCGCGGTGCCGAGCGTCGCCACCACGCCGGTGCCGGTGGCCCCGGTCAGGGTGACTGCCACCGTCTCCACGCCATTGGCCAAGGCGTCATTGTCGACCGGCACGATCAGCGCGCCGAGCCCGCCGGCGAAGCTGACGGCCTGGGTCTGGGCGGCCGCTGTGCCGACGCTGAAGCTCACCGTCAGAGTGCCGGTGAAGCCGGGATTATCGACGCTCAGGCCGAAGGCCAGGTTGGTGGCTCCCGTGTCGCCGGTCTCGACCTGCATCGGCGCATCGGTGATCGAGAGGACGATGGCAGGCGGCGCTTCGACGACGTCCTGCAGAAGGATGGTGAACTCGCGGCTGTCGATGAGATCGCCGCCCGCTGCCGGATCGAGATCGTAGGTGTCGATCACGATCTGGTACTGGTTGTCGACGATCTGGAAGGGGTCCTGGAACTCGTAGTCCATGTCTCCACCGGCGACGACCAACTGGTAGAGCGGGTTACCCAGAAAGTCCTGCCCGCTCTGGACCACCTCGAACCGGCCACCGGCATCGAAGCCCGCACGGATCTGATGGAACTGCCCGGCTTCCCCTTCGTGGGTGGGCGGTATCTGTGTGGTCACGAGCGTGCCTGGGGCCGCATTCTCCTCGACCGAGAAGGGGGCCGTCGGCGTTGCCGTTGCAGCGGAGTAGACCCGCTCGGTGATGCCGTTATTGTCCTTGAAGACGGCCACCGCGCGGAGGCTGCCCTCGATGTCGGTCTCGCGCACCGTGTACTCGATCTGGTTGGTCGCCACCGTGGTCCAGGTCGGCTTGCCGCCCAGCATGGACTGCCATTCGATCTGGAACCCCTGGGGCAGGCCGTTCGCCCCCAGCGCCAAGCCGTCGGCGTCGGCGAGATCGAAGGCCGCCGCACTCAGCACCTGGCCCACGAAGGGCGTCACACCGCCGAGCAGCTGCGTCGGATCCGCAATCTCCACGAGACCCGTCGCCCGCTGGTTGGTGCCATTGGCGGCGTTGCGGATGTCGATCGTCTGGTCGGAGAACTGCAGCATCTCGATGTTCTTCAGCAGATCCGTGTCATCGGTGAGCTGGTTGCGCGTCGGCAACGCGACCCCATCGACGATCGCGCCAGTCCTGCCATCGTCGAGATCGGTGACGGCGATGAAGCCGTCGCCGTTCAGGTCGTAGGCGGCCTGCGCGACGTCCTCGCCCGGATCATCAAAGTCGCCATCCCCGTTGAAGTCGATGAAGTGGCCGCGGCCCTCGATGCTGTACTCGGCGAAGGTGCCGCGGAACACGGCGGTGTCGATGTTGTTCTGCGGGGTGTCGTCATACTTGATCTCGCGCACGATGCTCATGTCGCCAGGCTTGATGGTCCGGTCGAGCAGCAGCGACTTGAGCGAGCGGCCCCCGAAGGCGAGCTCGCCCGTCTCGACGTTGTAGACCCTGCCGGCCTTTGCGCCCGCTACCATCGTGTCGGTGGTGAGCGACTCGGCGGTATACTCGGTGCCGCCGACCATGATGCGGATCCGCACGTTCAGCCAGGCATCGCCGTCGATGAGGTCATAGCCACCGCGCCCCATGATGATGTCGTTGCCGTTGCCGCCCATCAGGATGTTACCGTCACGGTAGCTCGAGACGTCTGCGCCCGGGACGGCGCCGAAGAGCGTCTCCCGCGCGCCGCCCATCCATTCTTCGAGGCCGTCGATGCGATTGATACCTTCTTGGGTGAGAATGTGGTTGGTGAAGCTCGCTTCCGCCTCGGCCCCCGGTCCGACACCGCCGAGAATTTGTCCGCGGTCGTCGCCGGCGAGCCTGTCATCGAACTTCCAGCCTGACAGGGCCTCCATCTGATCGAAGCGATCGCGCAGGATCTGCTGCGGGTCGGTGGTGAAGATCGGGATCGCCATGTCCTGGTCGACGCCGGCGACATCGAACTTGGCGGTGCTCCAGTCGAAGCCGAACATGCCTTCGAAGCGCTGGACGCCGATGCCCGACAGAGCGATGTCGTCCCCCGATTCCAGATCGTAGTCCTGGTCGTTGCCCTGACCCCAGGCAACGTCGTGGCCGATGATCGAGGAGTTGAAGAACAACTCCGAGTTCTCGCCAGCGATGACGTCGAAGCCTTCGCCACCCTCGATCCAGTCGTCGCCCTCCCCGCCGTGCAGCAGGTCGGGGCCGGAGCTGCCAAGGATGAAGTCGTTCCCCTCGTCGCCGAAGGCTTCGGCTGCATCTTGGCCGAGGAAGATCGCATCGTCGCCTTCGTTTCCGAAGGCCAGCGTGAAGCCCCGCGCCGTGGAGATGACGTCGTTGCCGGCGTTGCCGCGCAGGAAGTTCTCCCCGAACGGATCCTCGATGATGTCGTCACCATCGCCGCCATAAACTTCGTCGGCGCCTTGGCCGCTGTTGATGTAGTCGTCGCCGCCATCGCCCCAGATGGTGTCGTCGCCGATGTCGGAAATCAGCCGGTCGTCACCCTCGGTGCCGCCGATCACCACGTGCTCGCCGCCGCGGAACTGCAGCGTCCCGCCGACGTCGTGGCCGCCATCCGCCGTCACGCCGCTGTAGGAGCGGGTCACCTTGGGATCGAGCGATTGCAGGATCGGATCGTCCCACACCGGATCGGAACCGGAGCGATTGGGAGAGGTGTCGTCGGGGTTGTAGTCCTCCTGGGCGATCCCGCGATCCAACTCGAGGATCATGTCGGGCGTGACGAAGATATGCGAACTCAGATGCGTCGCGTACTTATCGCCGAGATCGCTGTTGCGCATGATGATGTCGGAGAACGTGTTCTGCTCAAGCTGGTTGAGCATGTTCAGGCCTTGCGTCCGGGACAGGTAGTAGAACCGGTCGCCGTTCTGCAGGCGCTCCATCTGGTATTCGAAGATGAAGTTGAAGGTCGAGCCCAGCATGCCGCCGAATTCGTTCAGCCGCTCGGCGAGGCCGCCGATCCAGAGGTCGACATTGTCGAGGCCCCCCTTCTCGCTGACATAGGCACCGCGGGCGTTGAGGAAGTCGATCCGGTCCTCCGGCGCCCCGGCGCCGCCGAGGACGAGCAGGGTAGCCGCATCACGCTTCGCCTGGAGAGTCCCGGCATTCTCGATCGTGGTGTGGGTCCCGTAGGCGGCGATGAAATTGATCACCGAAAGCGGGTTCTTGATGTTTTGGACGAAATCGTTCCAGCTCGTGTAGGGCTTCAGGTCCGGCAGGCCGAAATCATCGGAGAGCTGCGCGCGGGTCTCGTTGAGCGACGGCACGCCGGTCTCGCGGCCGCGCGCGATGTTGAGCGCGGCGAGATCGAGCGGCAGGCCAAGGAGGTTCGACTGCAGCGCCGGGACGACGAACTCGTCGATCTCGTTGCCGACGTCGCGCGACATGCCGCGCAACAGCGCACCCTGAATAGCCGCGACGTCCGTGCCGCCGTCGAGATATTCGACCGGGTTCAGGAAAGCCTCGATCAGGGAGAGCTGATCGCCGCCACCGACGACGCCGAGATCGTTGTCGAGCCGGTCCACCGAGCCGTTCAGCATCGAGTGACCGAACCGGTACACGGTGTGGGCGAACTCGGCGATGATCGAGCCGTCGATATCGGCGGTGTTGGTGAACACGAAGGGATCGATGGCGGGCTGGATGCGTCGCGCGAACTCTTCGAAGACCATGTGCTGGTACTGCATCTCGGTCGAGAAGCGCCCGGCCTGAAACAGGCGCGCCCCGTCCCATTCGAGCGCCGGGTCGTCCACGCTGGTCGGGATCGGATCGTTCGGGCCGAGATCGACCAGCAGCCACTCGTTGATGAAAGCCCGATCGCCGCTATCGAGGATGGTCTGCTTGTCGGCTTCGACGACGCGGTTGTGCTCCGAGTGGAACACGGTGTGAATCGCGGTCAGGCCGATGTTCTCGTTGCCCCGGCCGTCGCCCGAGATGAAGTGCCTGTCGAGAAGCTCGTTGTCATACTCGGTGATCTGGCCCCGCTGGTTTGTCCCCACCGCGTTGCCGGCCACGTCGTCGCCATCGGCTGCGATCGCGCTGACAAGCACTTCGGGGGTGCCCGGATTGCGGTCATGATCGACCGTGCGGACCTCGCCGTTCTCGTCGAGCAGGTCGGTGGGAACGGCGGTGTGGGCGATGTCGGCCAAGAAGGCGACGCCGCTGGCGAAGCTGCCCTCGGTGGTGACGCCTTGTGCGGTGCCCTCCTTCAGCCAAGTTTCGGCATGGTCTTCATCGGGCGCCATCACCAGCTGGGCATAGCCCTGGTTTCCGAGGATCAGGTTGCCGTACTGATCGGTCAGCAGCAGCGGCACGCGGTGCACGTCGGTGTCCTGCAGGCGGATGCCGAGCATCGAGAGCGCCTGCGCCTTGACCTCGCCCCAGTTGGCGAGGGCGCCGTCCTTGTTGCCGAAGCCGGTGCTGGCCTTGCCGTCGAGCAGATGACCGGTCGAATAGGCCTTCTCGCCGTCGCCGATGTTCTTGCGGACATACTCGCGGAGGAAGACCTGATGCGAGGCGTGCGAGGTGTAGGTCTGGTTCTGGTCAACCCATGGGGTCGTGGCGTTGACATGCTGCGCGGTGCCGTCGGCATCCCAGGTCGGGGTGGCTCGGCTCAGCGTCATGAAGTGCAGATGCTCGGGTAGATCGTCGGCCGTGCCGAATACCTTGTCGGCGCCCGCGATCAGCGGATCGTCGGCCTCGAGCGGGATATAGACCGTACCGTTGCCGCCCTTGTTCACGAGGTCCAGACCGTGGTCGAAGAACTGGCCGAAGATCGTCATGGCGGTGTTGAAGGAGGCCGAGAGGCCGATGTCGGGCGACTGGTTCTCGATGATAAACCCCCCATCCTCGCCGACCTGAATGCCGAACTGGTCGAGCAGATCCTGCAGAGCTGCCGCGGCTTCCTCGGGCGTGCCCGACGTGTCGGCAGCGGCCTGAACGATCGCGAGTTCGGCGTTGGCCGCGTCGAGTACGGCCGAGGCCTCATCCGCTTCCGCTTGGGCCGCGGCGAGGTCCGTGTCGGCAATGCTCTTGAGCGCGCCGAGGTCATCCATGTTCGATTGCGCGAGCCCCGGTGCGCCGGTGAAGTCGGCAAGGGCACCCGAAACCGTTTCCGCGTCGCCTGAATTGAGGGTGCCTATGGCAATCCCTTCGATCTCGGTGCGCAGGGTGGTCGCCATGGCCTGCAAGGTCAGAACACCGGGGGTGGTGCTGTCGCCAAGTGCGGTCACGACATCACCGGCCGCCGCTTCGGCATTTCCAACGGCCGTCACGGCGGTCTGATAGGCGAGGGTCGCGGTGGCCAAGGTGGCGTTGTAGGCGGCGAAATCAGTGTCGTATTGAGCTTCTGCGGCGGTATGGGCTGACTGCGCGTCGTCGAACTCTGTCGTTGCCGCTGTGAAACCGTCGCCGTCGAGGAAGTCGAGCAGCTGTGGCTCGGTGGCGGTCTGGTCGGACGCGCGCCAGGCGGCGTGCGCCTCATTGTATGCGGCCATATCGATGAAGGTCGCCTGGTCCGGAGGGCTGAGGTTGAACTCCGGAACCGGGGCTGGTTCGTCGGTGATCATGCGAAGCGCGGCGATCAGGCCCTGCACCGCGGTCTGGGCGGTGGTCATCGTCGCTGGAAGCCCCTCTGCCGCGGACAGGCCCGCGGCGTAAAGCGATTGCAGCGCAGAGGCAGCGGCGAGGGCGGCGTTGGCCGCAGACGCGTCGGCACTGGCCTCTGCAACCACTGCCGTGGCAGCAGCCACCTCGGCATTCGCGCCATTGGCGTTCAGCGTGGCCCGGTAAGCGGCGCTGATCGCGTTGGTGGCCGCCGTCTGGGCGGGGCCCTCGACACCCGCGAGCTTCAGCGCGGCGCGGATCGCGGCGGGGTTGGAGACGTCCTGGGTGACGATGAGGTTCGAGATGGTGCGCGGATCGGCGTCCACCACGGTTCCGGTGCCGACATGACCCTGGCCGTCGACGACGCCGTAGTCGGTATTGGTAATGGCGGGAGAAGGGCCCGCCCCGTCGAAATCGATGGAATCACCGTCGTTGTCGTTCCTGTAAACGGGATCGAGCAGCCGAGGGAATTTGGTCTGGGCGGCGCCGAAATAAGCCTGTCCAGGCAGCAGGTTGTTCAGCGTCCCATCGACGGTGCGAAGCCCCGCGGGCAACAGCGCGGCGTCCTCGGCATCGACGCCGTAGACCTGCCGGATTGCCTCGGTGATATCGGTGCCCGATGCATGAGCCTCGGAAATCTTGATCTGCTGCAAGATGAATTGAAGGTCGTGCTTGTTGACAATGAAATTGGTAACCATGGGTCAATCCCCTCGGATTGGTACGGACAGAAAGGCCCGTGCCGCGAAGTGTTTCGCGGCCTGATTTGCTTCTGTCTTGAAAATCACTTGCCAGTGCGAGCAGCCTTAGGCTCGAACTTCGAAAAGTACACTCATCTGTAGGTGTTAATACGCAAGATGGAAATGCGGACTAAGTTACCATTTTTATTAGACTTATGTATCTTGCAGAGCGTTCCTTGCGGTAACCTTGAGGAAGCCCGAATACACCCCTGAGGTGCCGGACCTGCGTTTGCGTGGCCTGTTGATTTGAAGCGTTGATTTCTTTTGATTCGATCTCCGCGCGGATCGTTCGTCTCCGGTATCCGGGCGGAGATATCCGATTTGTTCAAGGCGCTTAGATCGCCGCTGAATTTATCGTTGATCACCACAGCTCGACGAGTGTGATTTTGACGACCGAAAAACAGTTTCGGTTGCTTGATTTGTTGCTCTTGGCCGCAATTTTTCTCGAATCAGGCCAATGCAGGAGTGCGCCGTTTCCTGCCTTGATACTAACGACCAATTCGATCGTGGCCGGTCAAAGTGTGAGCCGGAATGGGCTCTTATGTTGTGACCGCCCTTCAACGTGGTTTGTTGCAAACCCACCTTGCCGCACCGATGCCATCGGAGGGCGGTCGCACCGTCAATGCCCATCTGATCCAGGCCAATCGCGTCATTTGCCCCAGATGCGCGGTGTCGAGGGCCTCTGCGCGTTGCCACGGGCTGCTATCATGGTCGGGTGATTTTCATGAAGGGTTGGAAACATGCGCAAGGTATTCATGGCTGCGACAGCTTTCGTCGCTCTCGGAGCGACGCCCGCCCTCGCGTCGCCGAAGGGGGAGATGCTCATGCAGAAGTATCGAGCCGCTGAGTATACCCGAGTCGAGATCGAGGAGGGCCCCACCCAATACAAGGTGGAAGCCGTCAAAAACGGCAGGAAGGTTGAGGTCGTCTACGATAGGAAGCTCAAGGTCCTGAAAAAGGAGTATGAAAAGGCGGACGCGGACGACGACCGGCCCCGCTATCGAATTCGCAGCAAGCCCAAGGATTTCGTTCGGGTTCGCGATCATGCCGAAAAGTATGATGATGATCATCCGGGCGACAGGAAGTGGTCCGGAAAGGGTCGAGGTGGCGGCGGCGACAAAGCCGAGGATGACGATGACGACGACAAGAAGGGTCGGGGCAAGGGTCGCGACAAGGCCGAATATGATGACAAAGACGACAAGAAAGGCCGTGGTCGCGGCCGAGGTCGGGGTGGCCACGAAACCGACTATGAAGACGACGATGATGATGACCACAAGAAAGGTCGGAGCCGCGGCCGGGACGGCGATAGAGCCGACCAAAAGCATGACGACAAGGGCAAAGGCAGGAAAGGCAAGCGGTCGTCCGACTGACACCGCACAAGCCATGGCCGGGTTGCGACTGCGCGGCCCGGCGCCGGGGCGGTCGAGCTCAAGTCAATGAAATCGGACTGTGTCCTCTATCAGCTGGCCCGCGTCGAAGAGATCTGCCGGGGCACATGAGGGCAGTGATGATGTGACCGCCCCCGCGACGGCATCGGCGTTCTTGATCAGTCAGCTTTGCCCTGATCAGCGCGCCTCCGTGGTCGAATGGTTCTGCTGATCCTCGACGATGCGCCAGGACGCCGATTTCTGGGGATTGGTCCAGAATGCGAGCTTGTCGAACCGCTCGAACAGATCGGGGGGCAATATCGTTTGCCGCGGTTCGAGGCGAACCGGCCCGCTTATCTTGTGCAGACCCCGGGCACCGAGATGACGGTCGAATTCGGGTTCATCATATTCAACCCGTTCGAAGTCATGCTCGAACCATGCCTCATCAAGAAATTCATAGATGAGACGCAGGCAAGCCTCCGGCCTGCTGGCGAGGATCGTGTAATCGATCAGGAGAATCTGTGAGGAATGTTCGCCGTAATAGGCCTCTTTCATCGCTGAATAGGAAAATCCCACCACACGGTCACGGTTCGCCAAGGCTTCCACTCGGCTGTAGACGGTAGCCCGCTCTTCTGCGGTAAAGAACAACTTCGAAGGCTCGAAGGCATTTCGTCTGACAAGGCGTTCGAAGCTGTCCATGATCCATGCGACGTTTCTCACGCAGCACAGGATCTTCGCCTGCGGGAACAGCGCTTGGACAAGCGGAAGCTGCGCGCACCATATCCGGTTGGTATCGAAGATCACGCCCTGCATGCCCGGCTCGTCGTAGTGGGCCTGAACCACCGCGCGTAGGATCCGCCTTCGTTTCGCATCGTCGAGAAACACGGACGTTTCGTTTTGCGGTCCCATAGCGTTCAGGAGGGTTGTTAGCAGCCCTCCGACCGGTCCGGTCATCGCCGCCGTAAATCTTGGATTCTGCCGGAGAATTCCCGCCAGCAACGTCGATCCCGAGCGTGGCAGGCCGGAGATGAAATGAATTGCATGCACAGGCGCGACCTCCAGTACCTCTCGATGAAAACCATAGGCAGATTTCGCGGCCTTATGAACCTCCGAGAGGATCCTGCGCATTATGGTTCCCTTCTGCAACCATATCGAGATCGGCGCTCGTTTTGCGCGGCGTAAAGTGGTAGAGTTCACCATCGAAACGCTGAAGTGCATAATGCGCTTTTCAGCGCCGATCTTTTTATTGTCGCAAGATTCCACTGCAGACGCCGGGAGTCATGGTCATGGTCATGGTTGCGTTTCGGATCGAGGCGGAAAGTTTCAACATCATCGAGGGTTTCAAGATCGAATCCCTAAGCACGTCGTCCGGCGGCCAGAATCTCAAGGCCCTGAACAAGACGACCGAATCCCGAGCCGAGATCGTTTTTTCAGGAACGGCGGGAATCTACGATCTCGATATCGGCCATTACGACGAGAATGACGGGACGGCCGGGTTGAGGCTGTTCGTGAACGGTGTAGAAGCCGGTGGCTTCGTCCTGGACCGGGATCTGGGCAACCACCTCGCTTCCGAAGAGACTCACCTTGTGCGTCGGATCGGAGATGTCGCGCTGCAGCCGGGAGACGTGATCGAGTTGCGGGGTGCGCGCGATGGGGACGAACCCGTACGCCTCGACTATGTCGATTTCAGCCCTGCCGGGGCGGCGCAGGAGGTGCCGAGCCTGACGGTGACCACCCTGGACGACGTCGTTGACGGCAGCGACGGGCAGACCTCGCTGCGCGAAGCGATCGGCTTCATCAACGATGGCCTCTTTGCGCCCGGCTCGACGATCCGCTTCGCCGACGCCCCGGGGGAGGCCTTCGAGGCGGGAGGCACGATCACCTACGCCCGAGGGTCGGGGCCGCTGACGCTCACCCAATCGATGACCATCGATGGCGATCTGGATGACGACGGCATGCCGGACGTCACGATCGATGCGCAGCGGGGATCGCGGGTCTTCCGCGTGGACGACGGGGACGCCTCCACCGAGCTGCCCGTCATCCTGGACGGGTTGATCCTTACGAACGGGGCGGCGCCGGAAGACGAGGCGGGCGGTGGCGTGGAGAACCTAGAGGATCTGTCCCTCCTGAACAGCGCCGTCACCGGCAGCAGTGCCTATCTTGGGGGCGGAATTTCGAACGCCGGGACGTTCCTGGGGCAGGGGATCATGATGTCCGGCAACCGGATCGACGGCCGCTACGGCGCGGGTGGAGGTCTGTTCAACACGGGCACGATGACGCTCGCAGCGAGCGAGATCCGGGAGAATACCGGCAGTTACGCTTACGGGGCAGGGGTCTTCAACCGCGGCGACCTGACCGTCACGGAGTCCACGATCAGCGACAACCGCATCGGCACCGTCGATTTCGGGGCTGGCGGAGGCCTATACCATGCGGGAGGCCATCTGCTGATCAGCCGCAGCACCATTTCCGGGAACGAGGTGACTTACGGAGGCGACGGTCAGGATCTGTTTCTCGGCGGGTTTTTCGGATCGAATCCGACCGCACGGATAGAGAACAGCACCATCAGCGGTCCCGGCTCCCACCCGCTGGTCTCGGCCTACCGCGCCAGTCTCGACCTTGTGAACAGTACCTTGGCAGGCGGTATCGAGTCGCATGAGGCCATGATCCGGATCGGCTCGACGATCGTCGAAAGCGCTTCCGGCGATGGCTTTCTGAGCCTTGGCAACAACCTGATCGCGAATGGTGACGGGGCCAATGGCGCGTTCCAGGATGGCGTTCTGGGGGATATCGTGGGAACCTCCACGACACCGGTCGATCCGAAACTCTTGCCGCTGAGGTTGAACGGCGGGCCGACCGCCACGCATGAACCGCTCGCCGACAGCCCGGTGCTGGACGCCGGTGCCAACCCGGACGGGCTGACGACAGACCAGCGGGGAAAGCCACGCGATTCCGACCTTCCCGGGATCGGCGGCACGACCGACATCGGCGCGGTGGAGCTGGATGCGGCCGAGTACGGCGCCCCGCCCCCCGCGACCACCCTTACGGTCGATACCACGCTCGACGTCGTGGATCCGGGTGATGGCCTCACCTCGTTGCGCGAGGCGATCGAGGCCGTCAACCGGGGCGCCTTCGCGCCCGGATCGACCATCGGCTTCGCCGACGGCCCGGGCGAGGCCTTCGCGGGCGGCGGGACGATCGTGCTGGGCGGAACGGCGCTCGACATCGCGCAATCGATGGTCATCGATGGCGATCTCGACGATGACGGCACGGCGGACGTGGTGATCGACGCCGACGGGCTGTCTCGCGTCGCAACGATCGCCCGCGGCTCGGGTGAAGAGGTCCGTGAGGTTGTTCTGGACGGTTTGGTGCTGACGAATGCCGGCGCCGACAGCGCCATCTACAACCAGGAAAAACTGACCATGCGCCATTCCGAGGTCCGCGATGGCGTGGATAGCGGCGTGTGGAACAGGGGTGATCTGTCCCTCCTCGGTACCACCGTCGATGGTCACCAGGGGACCGGCATCTTCAACGACGAGGGATCGCTGGATGCCCGGGACAGCACGATCAGCAATAACCTGCTCTGGGGTCTCTTCAACTCGACCGGCGGCGCCCTCAGGGACGTGGCTGTCGTGAACTCGACCTTCTCCGGCAATGGCTATGACGGACACATCTTTGAGAACCCCGGCGGAATCTACAACCGCTCGGGGGAGATCGGCATCTCCAACAGCACGATCACGGAGAACGTCGTCGGCGTCTATCTTGGGGGTCCCTTCGAAGAGATACCGCTCAGCGAAGGCGTGACGCGGATCGCGTCCAGCATCATCGCCGGGAACGGGGCTGCCGACACGACCGAAAACGGTGGCACGGCGATCAGCCTTGGCCACAACCTGGTCGGGGATGGCAGCATCTTCAGCGACGGCATAAACGGCGACATCGTCGGAACGATTGCCTTGCCCGTGGCACCTTTCCTCAGCCCGCTCGCCGACAATGGCGGCCCGACGCTGACGCATCTGCCAGGCAGTCTCAGCCCGGCTCTCGACGCGGGCGCCAACCCGCTGGGGCTGGCGACCGACCAGCGGGGCGCGGCCCGTGATATTGATCTGCCCGGCGTGAGCAGCACCCCGGATATCGGCGCGGTGGAGCTGAGGATCGACGAATTCGCAAGCATGCCGCCGCCCGAGCCGTTCAGGGTCGAGGCAGAAGATCTCACTCGTGACGTGGCGCTCAAGGTGAAGGCCCTCGCGGTCGCCTCGTCCGGCAAGGTCCTGCAAGCGGACGGGTCCGGCGAGCAACGGGCAAGTTATCTGTTCGACCGGCCCGGCGGGGTTTATGATCTCACGCTTGGCTATTTCGACGAAACCGACGGGATCTCGACCCTTGCGATCTTGGTCGATGGCGTCGCAATCGACAGCTGGCTGTGGGACCAGAACCTCGGCAGTCCATTGGCGAACGCGGCCACGGCGACGAGCCGGCATATCTCCGGCGTGACGATCGACGAGGGCTCCAGGATCGAACTTGTCGGGCGGCAGGACGGCAGCGAGCCGCTGCGCGTGGACCACATCGATTTCCGCCCGGCAAGACCGGATACGGTGCCGCCCAGGATCGACGCTGTGCTGGCGCCCGACATAGGCGCCGCGCAGGCGGGAGCGCCGGGCGCGATACTGCGCGTGACCTATTCCGACAATGTCGCGATCGACGTCTCGAGCATCGGTGCGGGCGATATTCAGGTCAGCGGGCCGGGTTCCCTGCTGGTCGTATCGGGCGTCGAGGTCGATCACGACTCCGACGGCACCCCACGGAGCGTGGACTACATCGTGAATGCGCCGGGCGGAAGCTGGGATGCCGCAGACAACGGCTTCTACAGCGTCACCCTCAATGCCCTCGAGGTCCATGACACGAGCGGCAACCCGGTGCCCGTCCAGCACGCTCTGGCGACATTCGGGGTGGATGTTTCGGCGTCCCCCCCCGCCCCCTTCCGGATCGAGGCCGAAGATCTCGCGCGCGACGTCGCCTTCAAGCTCAATTCGCTCGGCGCCGCCTCGGCGGGAGCGGTGCTTCAGGCGGACGGTCGGGGCGAGCAGCGGACGTCCTACATGTTCGACCGGCAGGAGGGGTTCTACGACCTCACCATCGGCTATTTCGACGAAACCGACGGGGTGTCGAACCTGTCGGTCCTGGTGGACGGGCGGGAGGTCGAGAGCTGGGCCTGGGACCAGGATCTCGGCAGCCCGCTGGCCAACGGGTCCACGGCGACAAGCCGCCTGATTTCCAAAGTGGCGATCGGCACGGACGAAAGGATCGAACTCGTCGGACAGATGGACGGCAGCGAACCGCTCCGCATCGATTACATCGATTTTTCGGCAACTCCGCCGGATGCCCTCACGCTGGATTTTCTCTAGGCTGTGTTGGCAAAATGCCATCATCGTCTGCCGGATATGTTTCAAATGGTCTCTGCAGCGGAGGCGAGGCTGACGCCAGATTTGATGTCGGATAAAGAGTAGTCTGCCTCTGGGCGGTGCATCCTCGCTATTTGTGCTTCAAGTGGGCGTAGGCCTACCAACCTCTGCCGAATTCTTGACGGAACGCGAACTCCATCGCCTACGCAACTGTGCACCCACGACAACCTGCCGTTCTGCCCGTTTCGATCAAGAAGAGCGGCCTGATATGTTGGCGGCCGGTGCAAACGGGATGGATTAATAGGTTCAAGCGTTTGAAAGCATTAGGCGACGGCAGGGTCCGCTCTTCATCGATGCCTTAGGTGAATAGTCCCGCAAAGAGGTGGTACGATCTCCGCCTCTGAGATGGAGACGGTATGGGACAGGTTCTTCACGGCAGCGCCCGAACGACAGCGGCAGTTCGTCGAGCAATCCAAGGTAGTGAAGAGAGCGTAAGGCAGCTTGCTCGGCGGTACGGGACCAGCCCGACGACGGTGCAGAAATGGCGTAAGCGCTCCTCGACCGCCGACCTGCCGATGGGGCCTTCGGATCCCCGCTCGACGGTGCTGAGCCCGGCGGATGAAACCATCATCGTCGCCTTCAGGCGGCATTCTCTGCTGCCCCTCGATGATTGCCTCCATGCCCTGCAGCCGACCATTCAGCAGCTGACGTGCTCTTCGCTGCACCGTTGCCTGCAGCGTCATGGTCGGCCTCCTCTTCGGTGGGTGGTGTGCAACAACCACCGTAAGAGACCTGAGACCCGGCCATGGCCACCTGCCGCGCGATATGAGGGCTCCGCAGGCGCCCATGGCCTCCCTTCCATAGGTGCTACGGCATCCAGTTTGCCGATCAGCCTCGCAACCGTAACACTGCCGCCTCGCGGCTCATGCGGTTCGACATGATCTGCGAGACCAACGGGATCGAACACCGACTGACCCAGCCAAACCACCCTTGGACCAACGGGCAAGTCGAGCGGATGAACAGGACGATCGAGGACGCCACGGTGAAACGCTACCACTACGACGATCACGCGCAGCTCGAGCGCCACCTAGCTCTGTTTATCGACGCCTATAATACGGCGCGGCGTCTGAAGACGCTCAAGGGGCTAACCCCGGCCCAATTCATCTGGCGAGAGTGGCAGACGAACCTCGACCTGTTCCACTGAGAGCCGTGTCACTTGACCTCGGGACCATACACCTAGGCTGGGACGCCCCCGTTACTTACGTCCTAACTCCCATCAACGTCAGCAACCTTTTATCACAGACCGGCCTCAAAGGTCCGACAGACCTGGTCGCTTTCCGACTGAAACATGATCGATCTCCTCAGTACGGAATCCGCGTATCAGCGAGGGGATCATAGCGAAGATGAGACAAAAGATCGGAAGGCCCACTACCGTGATAACCTGTTGCAACGCCGTTAGTCCCAAATCGCCAGCGAGCACCAGCAGCATCGCGGCCACTAGCCCTTCAGACACGCCCCAGAATACGCGCTGGCGGACCGGTCCGGGCTTGGCGGAGCCGGTGCAGAGCATATCGACCACCAGTGAGGCAGAGTCCGACGAGGTTGCGAAAAAGATCGCCACCACCAGCACCGCGATGCCCTGCACCAGATCGGCCAGCGGGAAACTCTCGAAGAAGGCGAACATGGCGAGCGGTACCGACTCCGCGACCGCGGCGCTGAGGCTTCCTGCTTGTTCGCCGAGCGCTGCGCGGGCGGCCGCGCCGACACCGTCGATCTCCATCGCCTGCCAGCCAAAGATCGAGAACCAGATCAGGGTGAAGAGCGACGGCGCCAGAAGCACGCCGAAGACGAATTCGCGGATCGTTCGCCCGCGTGAGATCCTTGCCACGAACAGACCGATGAAGGGCGACCAAGTCACCGTCCACGCCCAGTAGAACACTGTCCAGCCGCCCTGCCAGCCCCAGTCGCCGTTTTCAGGATTGGTGTCGGCCAGCATATCGTTCCAAAAGGCAAGCCGGGGCAGATTGCCGAGATAGAGGCCGAAAGTTTCGACCATGCCGCGCAGCAGGAACAGCGTCGAGCCGGTGATCAGAACGAAGATCATCAGACCGACCGCCATGCCGATATTGATGTTCGACAGCAGCTTCACGCCCTTGTCGAGCCCGGCGACGATAGAGACCACCGCGACCCCCGTGAGCACCGCGAGAATGCCGACCTTGAGCGGCACCCCCGCCTCCCAGCCGAACAGGGCCGAGAGGCCGGAGGCAATCTGCGAGGAGCCCAAGCCCAGCGAGACCGCCACGCCGAACAGCGTGCCGAGGATCGAGACGATATCGATCGCCTTGCCCCATGGCCCGTGGATGCGCTCCTTCAAAAGCGGGTAGAACACCGAGCTGACCCGCACCGGCAGGTCGTAGCGGTTGATAAAGTAGGCGAAGGCGAGGCCCGGCAGCGCGAAGATCGTCCAGGTGTGCAGCGCGAGGTGATAGGTGGCGATCGAGATCGCGTCGCGCGCAGCTTGCTCCGAGAAGGGCTCGACGCCCGGCAGCGGCGGGTTCGAGAAATGGCTGATCGGCTCAGCCACGCCCCAGAACATCAGCACCGTGCCGATGCCGCCGGCGAAGAGCATCGTAAACCAGGATAGGTTCGTGTAGTCCGGCCGGCTGTCGCGGGGCCCGAGCCGGATATGGCCATGCCGGCTCATCGCGGCCCAGATCAGGAAACCGAGCCATACATTGACGCCGAGGATGAAGAACCAGCCTAGATTCGTCACGATCCAGGCGCGTCCCGCGGCAAAGGCATCGCCGATTTCCTCTGGCGCGATCACCAGCGCCAGCACGAACAGCGCAGTGCAAATGGCGGAGACAAAGAAGATGACCGGATCAGTCCTAAGCCCCATTCGTTCTGCCAGTTCCTGCATCCAATCGCCCTCCCGGCGGACATCCTTCAGGTTGCGCCCTTAGGGGTGCAGCGATCCAATGGCCCGATGGCCGGGATTGTTCCGATAGGCGACTTCGAGCCGCATGCGCAGTCAGGGCAGGGCATAGCGAACTGGGTCGGCCCCGGTGGTCGAGAACCGGAACGACATCGCCGATGCTCCCAAAAAGGCTTCGCATCGTCGCGGCCGCCCCGGCGGATGTGTATCGCGAAACCAAGATCTTCGAGGCGCGGACGGCGGCGGAGGTCGAAGCGAAAGCGCGGGACGGCAAAGCCGGGCGCGTGGCGCGGCTCAAACGCATTCTGCATCGCCGAGGCTGATGCGCGACCACCTGAATTTCAGCAGGCAGGCGGGATCGAAACGCGCTCTCGGCGGTTGGTTTTTCGATGCCGGGCATCGGAATGACCCAGCGCTCGGCAACCGGCCGAGAGGCGGCTGGAGACCGAGATGATCCATTGGTGTCCGGCGGCGGCACCGGAGAACCGCCACGACATAGACGACCTGAAAGCCAAGCTCGCGATTGCGGAAGCCGCGGTGGCCGATCTCCGACGAGAGGTCGATATCTACGAGGCGAGGGAGCGTATGCTGGCCGAAGAGCGCGAGAGCGACGCAGGCATGGTCGGGCGCCTGAGACGGGTTCTCTATCGCCCGAAGGATGGCCTTCGCGGAGGAAGTTGACCCGCCAGCCTTCGTTGTCGAAGGGTGACGCTTTGCCCGATGGTCCACGGGGAAGTCTGACGCGCTGGTAGCGGCTTGTACGCCCGGCCTGGCGTTCAAGCCGTTAAACCTATCGCCCGTTAAACCTATCCCCTGGACCGACAGTGCATTAGTTCAAAGCATGCCCAAGGGACGTCCGCTAGGGACGCGGCTCTGTCCCGCGGTCGCGACCTAATCATCGTGTCCACGAGATCGGCGGCAGCGCGACGAAGTTCATCAGAGTCCGGTGGAGCCGATGTGGAATGACCCGGCGCTAGGGCTTCCCTCGCCGGATCGTGTCCCACGACGTGGTGTAGCTCTTGGCTGGCCTGACTGGTGTCGGCGGGCCGAGCTGATCAGTCCGTCTGCGCGGCAGGCAGGCTGACGATGGGATCGTCGCAGACTGGCGCGAGCGTTTCCAGCGTCATGTAGCGGGAGCGCTGCACGGCCCATTCCTCGGTCTGCTCCATCAGGATCGCTCCCACCAGGCGACGGATGGCGGCCTCATTGGGGAAGATGCCGACGACATCGGTGCGCCGTTTGATTTCCCCGTTCAATCGCTCAATCGGATTCGTGGAGTGCAACTTTGCCCGGTGCTGCTGAGGAAAGGTCATGTAGGCAAGGACATCCTCTTCGGCCCCGTCCATGAGGGTGGCGAGCTTCGGCAGCTTGCCCCGCATCTGGTCGGCCACGAGGCGCCATTGCGTTCTGGCCGCGCTGTGGTCGGGCTGGGCAAAGGCCGTGGCGATGAAGGCCGAGACCACGCGCCGGCTGCTCTTGCCGGCATGGGCCAAGGCGTTTCGCTGGAAATGTACACGGCACCGTTGCCAGGTCGTGGACAGCACACGAGCCGTAGCGGCCTTGATGCCTTCGTGGGCATCGCTGACCACCAGCTTCACGCCGGACATCCCTCGGCGCACGAGATCGCGCAGAAAATCGGTCCAGAACGTCTCCGCCTCGGAGGGCCCGATGGCCATGCCAAGCACCTCGCGACGGCCATCGGTGTTCACACCCACGGCGATGGTGACGGCGACGGACACGATGCGGCCGCCTTGGCGGACTTTCAGGTAGGTGGCGTCGATCCAGAGATAGGGCCACTCGCCCTCGATCGGTCGAGTCAGGAAAGCATCGACCCGCTCGTCGATCTCCTCGCACAGCCGACTGACCTGGCTCTTCGAGATGCCGGTGCCGCCCATGGCCTGCACGAGATCGTCCATGGCGCGCGTCGAGACGCCATGCACATAGGCTTCCTGAATGACCGCCGTCAGCGCCTTCTCCACGGCTCGCCGGGGCTCGAGAAACGAGGGGAAGTAGCTTCCCGTCCGCAGCTTGGGAATGCGCAGCTCCACGTTCCCGGCCCGCGTCTGCCAGTCCCGGTCACGGTAGCCGTTGCGCTGCGCCCGACGCTCAGGGCTCTTCTCGCCATAGGCGGCGCCGGTCTGGCCGCCGACCTCGAGCTCCATCAGGCGCTCGGCGGCAAAGCCGATCATCTCGCGTAGAAGATCCGCATCACCGCTCTTCTCGACGAGCTCTCTCAGGTCCATCATGGGTTTGGTCATCGGGGGCATCCCTCGGTTCAGGTTGGCTTTCGCAACCCGACCCTACCGAGAAACCCGATGGCCGCCTCAGCTACACCACGCCCAGGGACATGACCCCTCGCCGGGCCTCGTTGAAATCGATCCAGTTCCTGAGCCCCGCACGTGCCTCCGAGCCGGTCTCCCAGGCGTGCAGGTAGACGCAGTCGTATTTTAGGGCGCGCCAAAGCCGCACGTTTGTCTCAAGCTACGGCCTGGGCTCAATCAGCGTCCGATCGTGCTAGGGCGACCGCGATGTCCGCATTGTCGAGAATGTACTGGCCATACTCCCGACGCCAGACGAAGCCCTTCTCCCGCAGCGCCAACAGGGCCGTCTGGACCGTCGTCACGGCGGGCATTCGACCGCGATGGACATCCTTCAGGGCTTGGCGCGTTTCCTCCGAGAACGGCTGGAACGCCAGCCCCTTCTTCGCCATGATCCGCAGGATCCCCTGCTGAAGAGGGGTCATGGAGGCGATCTCGGAAAGCGTGTCGATCTCGGCCTGCACCTTGCGCTCGGATGCGATGCGTCTCAGTGCTTCCGGGCCGGCGCCCTCCGGCGCGAAGATCAAGTCGCGCAGGCAGTCGGTCAGCAGTTCCGGTCGCCGCCCGACGACCTCGAAAGCCGCTTCGAGATCTTCTGGAGCGAGCTTCGCGCTGTCGGCAAGGGACTCGTTCACGCGCGCGACCATGCTGGCAATGTAGGAGGATCCAAGCGGCGGAAAGGGTCTCACGATGCCGCCGAAGAACGGGGCCTGCCGGTTCTGTACGAGGGTCGACAGCTTGTCGCGGTGCGAACCGGTCATCAGGAGGTAAAGGTGCCGATCGCCCGGTGCTTGGTTGATTGCGTCCCGTGCGGCCTTCAATGCGAACATGGCGTTGAGCCCGGCATCGGTTTCGACCGCCTGCTGCGCCTCGTCGATGATGACGACCAGGTCCTTGTCCGTCGCTTTGATCAGATCTTCGAGGGCCTCGGCGATCGTGCCCGACCAAGGGCCACTCTCCTTCAGCCCGACAGAGAAGCCCAGCACGCCGACCCGGTTGACGGGGCTCTTCCTTCTCATGCGCGAGATCAGGCGGTCATGCTGCTCCAGCGCGACCCTGATCCGAGAGATGATGAGGTCGGCCGGATCGGCGGACCGATCGGACCACAGGTCGACATAGATGACGGCATAGCCCTTGCTGTCGAGATGCGGGATTAGATCCGATCTCAAGAAGGTAGTCTTCCCCGTTCGCCGCGGCGCTGCGAGAAACAAACCGGCCAGCGAGCCAGTAAGCGGATCAGGGGTCAGCAGTGAGGCAATGCGGGCGGCATCCTCAACGCGGGGCACATGTAGGGGAGATGTCATTACGCATGCCTATGTAAAGGGTGCGTAACTTACGTAATACAAGAGTAAGGTGGCGTAAAGTGTCTTACGTGTGGGACTTGAGCAAACGACGTGACACCGAGCATATCGCGCATCCGCCCACTCCCTCGCCACCTTTCCGTAGGAAGGCGGGGGCCTTGTATCTCTTTCTGGATCTGGGATGGGGCAAGGGGCAGGAACTGGGACAGCATGGACCCGCCATTCGCTGCGTTCTCCCGACAGCAGGGTGTCGCATCCGGAGCATTGTCTCCATCCAGCTCGTGCTATGATTTCCTTCTGATCGAAACCCGATGCAGGGTGGTCGTGCGTCATCCAGAAGGGTGGTTCAAGGAGCGACATCCATGGCCATGATGGTGGATCAGGACCAAGCCTTCGGCGCCTACTTCCTCAAGCCCGGTCGAGCCGAACTGCGGCATTCCGGTAGAACACGCACCCATTTCCTCGCCACGGGCGGTACGACGGGCGGCGCCTTTGCCTTGATCGACGAAACCGCGCCCTGCGGCGAGACTGTGCCGCTGCACCGGCATCCCGCCGACGTCGAGTCCCTCTATGTGATCGAGGGAGTGCTGTCTGTCTTCCTCGAACGCTCGCCTTGCCGGATGGCCGCTGCGGGGGCCTTCGCCCATTTCGCTCCCGGCGCGGTCCACGGCTTCCGGGTCGAAAGCGACACAGCGCACTACCTCCTCTTCACAACACCTCGGCATGGGGAGTTCTACCGGGCCATCTCCAGGGCACCCGGCGAGACCGACGACCCCGACGCCCCCATCGATGACGAGACGATCATGACCGCCTGCCGGGACTACGATGTCGAGTTCATCGGTCCGTTCCCTTCCGGCCCTTTGTCCTGAGAGGCCCCCTCCGGCTTGCCCTACGACGCGGCGTGCCTGATCGATTTCATTGATCAAGATCAAGGGAGACGGCGAAGACCGTGCTACGGTCAGGAGGTATGAGCGGGCAAGGTTGCGAGTGGGGGGATCGCACAACCGAGACCCGGCTCACCCAGGCCTCTCGGTCATGACGATGGCCATCTCGTGGAGAGTTGCGCTGACATCGGTGCCCAGCGTCTCGCGACGATGCGTGACATCGTGCAGGCGCTGCAGAATTTCGCAGGCCTCGCGGATTTCATGCTTCGTGAACTCCCGGTCCGATCGGGCCAGACCCCCCATGCTGAGCGAGGGGTGGTCGTGAATGGAATGGCTGATGCCATAGACCAGCCCATGCGCGCGGGCCCGCCCTAGGACGTCTGCTTCGTCGAAGGCTGCGAGTTCGGACCATCGCGTCGTGCCAGGATGCCGCATGGCCCACCGAACGGTGGGATCCTGCAGCAGAAAGCCTTCGCGTGCATAGGTCTCGAGCCAGGCGGGGGGATAGCTCTCGAACATGTAGCTGGGCGCCTGGAACCGGACGTGCAACGCGATCGCGAAACCCGCGGGTGCCAGTTCACCGAGGCGCGCCAGCCCTTCGATGACGGTCTGCTCTGTCTTCATTCCGCTCCTCGTATGAACTTACGCTAGCTCGGAAATTTCTACTCAACTGCGTTGGTTCAATCTGTTAAGGCAATCTTCCTAAACGGGAGTTCATCCCGATGTCAGGTAACCGAAAGGTAGTCGTGAGCGTGTCCGATCTCTCTGCCAGCGCGCTGCAGGTCTTGGCCCCGGCGGGGTATTATCTCGGCCTGCGCATTCTCTTCGCCTTCCCCGCTGCCGAGGAAAACGAGTTGCCTGCTTCGTGGGTGGAGCTTTATGCGCGCGAGCGGTTCTTTCTTGCCGATCCCGCGTTGCGCTGGTCGCTCGACCATAGTGGCGCGATCCGCTGGAGCGACTTGTCCCGGAACGATCCAGCCGGGATGACCCGGCTGAGCGCGGACTACGGCATGCGTCATGGCGCGGTTGCCGCATGCCGAGAGTCCAGCGGGCTGCGCTCCTATGGCCTCTTCTACCGCGATGACCGCGACTACAGCGCGGCCGAGCTCGAGCAACTCGCCCGCTTCATTGCCCACCGGCATCGCGGCGTGATATCGAACCTGCAGCTGACCCGGGCCGAGATCGCGGTATTGAAGGCGATCAAGGAGGGCACGCGGCTCAAGCAAATCGCCCACGACTTCGGGGTGAGCGAAGGCGCGATCAAGCAGCGGCTGCGCAACGCCCGCCTGAAACTCGACGCCGCGACCGGCGCGCAGGCCGCGATCAAGGCCAGCGAGGCCGGGCTGATCTGACTCCAAGCTTCGCGCAGCCTGTCCATGGAGATGCAGATCTCCTACTCGGCTGAATGGTGTTTCTTCCTGTGCCAACGGCGGCCGTAAAACCAATTCGGCTCTCAGAAATGGCTATCTGAATTGAAACAGCCTCAGGGCGCGACGTGCGTTCTGCCGCTTGCTGCCCCCCTCAACCACTCGTCGAGCTTCGACCATCGCCTGCGGCCGGACGTGTTCTTGACCGCCATCGCCACAGCCTTCGGCTGTCCCACGAGAACCACCAGCTTCTTGCCCCGGGTCACCCCGGTGTAGAGCAAGTTTCGCTGCAGCATGGCATAGTGTTGGGTCAGGACCGGGATGACCACTGCCGGGTATTCTGATCCCTGGCTCTTGTGGATCGTGGCGGCGTAGGCCGGCACGAGCGTGTCGAGCTCGCCGAAGCCGTAGGTGACCGAGCGGCCATCGAAATCTGCCACGAGCTCGCCCTCATCGACGTCGACGCTGGCGACATAGCCGATGTCGCCATTGTAGACGTCCTTGTCGTAGTCGTTCTCGATCTGCATGACCTTGTCTCCCGGGGCGAAGGTCCAGCCGAAGCGCTCGATCTTGCCGCCCGCGGTGGGATTGAGGGCGGCCTGCAATTCGATGTTCAGCGAGCGCGCACCCACGCCCCCACGGTTCATCGGGCAGAGAACTTGAACATCGCGAATGGGATTGAGGCCGAAGCGCCGCGGGATCCGCGTGCGGACAAGCTCCACGACCCGGGTCACGGCTTGCTCTGGGTCCGACGCTGGGACGAAGTAAAAGTCGGTTTCTGCTTCGGGCTTCGTGAGGTCAGGGATCCGCCCGCTGTTGATCAGGTGGGCGCTGGTGATGATCCGGCTTTCGGCCGCCTGACGGAACACTTCCGTCAGCCGAACCACGGGGATGGCTTCTGACTCGATGATGTCGGCCAGAACCTGTCCGGGGCCGACGGATGGCAGCTGGTCGATGTCGCCGACGATCAGCAATGCGGCCCCATCGGGGACGGCGTTGAGCAAGGACTGCATCAACAGGACGTCGACCATCGAGCTCTCGTCCACGACCAAGAGATCGCAGTCGAGCGGGTTCTCCCGATCACGTTTGAAGCCGAAGGCTTGGGGGTCGAACTCGAGAAGACGGTGGATCGTCCTGGCTTCCCTTCCGGTCGCCTCGGTCATGCGTTTGGCGGCGCGGCCGGTCGGGGCACAAAGCAAGAGCTCGACGGACTTTGCTTCCAGAATCCGCAGGATCGAGTTCACGATCGTTGTCTTGCCGACACCCGGACCGCCCGTGATGACCAGCACTTTGGAGCGCAGAGCCAACCGGATGGCGTCCGTCTGGCTCACTGCCAGAGAAATCCCTGTCTGGCTCTCGATCCAGGGCAGGGCCCTGTCGGCGTCGATCTCGGGCCACGGGACCTCGCCCGCCGCGATCCGTAGGATCCGATCTGCAACCACTTTCTCCGCGTGATAAAGGCCGCTGAGAAATGTGCAGGGTTCGCCCGCGACGCTGTCGTTTATGACCGTGCCATCCGCCAGTTCGAGCTTCATCGCTGCCTCCACGAGGTCAGCTGAGATGTCGAGCAGTTTCACGGCCAAGGCGGTCAGATCCGCCACAGGCAGCCCGCAATGCCCGTTGCCCATCGCTTCACTGAGTGCGTAGGAGATCCCGGCGCGCACGCGGATCATGGCGGTCTTCTCGATGCCAAGTTTCTCGGCGATCAGGTCCGCCGTGCGAAAGCCGATGCCGCGGATGTCCCGTGCAAGGCGGTAGGGGTTCTCGCTCATCACCTGTACGGCGTCAGTGCCGTAGGTCTTGAAGATGCGAACCGCACGTACCGTTCCGACCCCGTGCTGATGAAGGAAAACCATGATCTCGCGGATCACCTTTTGATCGGCCCAGGCAGAGGTGATCTTCTCGGCGCGTTTCGGACCGATCCCCGCGACCTCACGCAGTCGCTCCGGCGCGGCTTCGATGATATCGAACACGTCCTTGCCGAAGTGCTTGACCATGCGCTTGGCGTAAACCGGCCCGATACCGCGGACCATGCCGGAGCCGAGGTATTTCTCGATACCCTCCAGAGACGAAGGCGCCGACGTTTTCAGGAAGCGCGCCCGAAACTGCAGACCGTGCGTCCGATCGTTGATCCATTCCCCGGAAGCCGTCACCCATTCGCCGGCAGAGATAGTGGCGGCGTGACCGATGGCGGTGACCAGATCGCGATGCCCGCGCGCCTTCAGCCGCAACACGCAAAACCCGCTCTCAACGCTGTGAAATGTCACCCGCTCCACCAAGCCGGCGAGCACTTCGCTGGTAGTTGGATCTCCCTCTTCGAGGTCTCGGTTGCGCGTCATGCTACAGCCCAAGTGCGACCGAGCCGACAGGCGTCAACATGATCGAAGATGGCGTCACCCTTCCACATCCCGCGCCCCCCATCGCGCAAAGCTCAGCTCCAGAGCAGGGCCATTGCTCCCTTTTGCTCTCGTTTGTTCCGACACAAGGGTAGCGGCAGGTGCTGGGAAGGTTACAGAACTTCCGCTGTCCAAGCTTGGTGCGCAGGGCGACCGGTATGTCGTTGGCACCGACCCGGCCCAAGGCGCAGCTCGGCAAGTGCCGCCGGAAAATGGGCACAGCGCGTCTTCGCTTGCGTCCTGTCGAGATGTGAGGAGCCGAGCGGCGAGGCGGATGGCGGAACGCGCGCGTGACGCGTTCCGCATGGGGTGTGATCTCCATCTGGGCTCAAAAGACGCGCATCACGCACCTTTCGCCCTGGTTGTCAGATGCCCAGCACCAGCCCGCCCAGCAGGTAGAAGAGGGCGGTGATCAGCAGCACGCCCACCACGTTCAGCACCACGCCGCCCCGGACCATCTGGCCGATGGTCACGTTGCCGGTGCCGAAGACGATCGCGTTGGGCGGTGTGCCGACGGGCAGCATAAAGGCACAGGTCGCCGCGAAGGCGGCCGGGATCAGCAGGCTCAGCGGCGCCACCCCGATCCCGAGCGCCACCCCACCGAGGACGGGAATGAAGGTCGCCGCCGTCGCGGTGTTCGAGGTGATCTCGGTAAGGAACAGCACGATCAGGACGACCGACCCCATCAGCAGGATCGCAGGCAGGCTGCCCAGCCCGCTGACCTGCGCGCCGAACCAGTCATCAAGCCCCGACGCGGCCACGGAACTGGCGAGGCTCAGTCCGCCGCCGAACAGCAGCAACACGCCCCAAGGCAGGCCTTCCTCGGCATCGTTCCACTCGAGCAGCATCTCGTTCCGGCCGCGTCCCGGCAGCAGGAACAGCGCGATCCCCGCCGCGATGGCGATGGCGGTGTCGTTGAGCCCATCGAGGAACGCCAGCCCCGGCAGGCCTGACACGAGACCAGGGACGATCCACAAGAAGGCGGCCCCGCCGAAGACACCCGCGACCATCTTTTCGCCCTGGCTCATCGGCCCAAGCGCCGCGAGCTGGCTTCGGATCATGTCCTGGCCGCCCGGGATCGCATCCAGCTTGAACCGGTAGAGCACGTTAACCATCAGCCACCAGCCGATCAGGATAAAGATCGCCGCGAGCGGCACACCCAGCAGCATCCATTCCAGAAAGCCGATGTCGCGTCCCAGCTCGTCTGCAGCGTAGCCTGCCACGATGGCGTTGGGCGGCGACCCCAGCAGCGTGCCAAGGCCGCCCATCGAGGCCGACCAGGCGATGGCGAGCAGCAGGCAGACGCCGAACATCTTCACATCGGGGTTATCGACCACGTCGGAAATGGTGCCCTTCTTCAGGCCCTCATGCATCTCGGCCGCGGACTGGCTGCCGGCACTGCGCTCGACCACCAGCGCCAGAACGGACAGCCCGATCGGCAGCATCATCAGCGTGGTCGCGGTGTTGGACACCCACATCGACAAAAACCCCGTGGCGATCATCATGCCCAGCACGATCCGCTTGGGGGACACGCCCACCCGGTCGAGGACCATCAAGGCGATCCGGCGGTGCAACTCCCATTTCTCCATCGCGATCGCGATCAGGAAGCCGCCGACAAAGAGGAAAACCAGCGAACTGGCGTAAGGGGCCGTCGCGTCGCTGACCGTGGTGGCGGTCAGCGCGGGCAAGAGCACGATGGGCAGGAGGGAGGTGATGGGCAGTGGCACCGCCTCGGTCATCCACCAGACCGCCATCAATGTCGCGACCGCGGCCACCGCGCGCGCGTCGTTACCCAGATCCTCGGCTCCGCCGAGCAGAAGCCAGACCAGGGCGGCCATGATCAGTCCCAGGGCCCGCAGGCCCCACACGATCTTGCTGGAGGTCCGCTGACCTTCTTCGGATCCGCCCATCCCTTGCTTGTCGATGATATCGCTCATGCGCTCTCCTCATCACCGCGAAAACTCGATCGGCCCTTCGCGCCAGCGATCGGAGTTCCCTGGCACCTTGCCTTCTTGGCAGTCGTTCACCGGCTCACGGCAAATGTCTGAAAGGCTCGAATCGAGCGTGAGCGTGATCGCTCAACCTGCGCGGGCTACAGCACGAGACGCGAAGGACTGGCAAGAGAGGCCATCCTTGAAGGCGATCACTTCAACGATCCCAGGTGATACCTGCCACCCGATCGGCAGCACGGTGTCAGAGTACCGGCCGCAGGGCCATTCGATCGCCTATCGGGAGTTCACCCCGAGGGGGGAGCGGGTCATCCTCACGCTGGGCGTCTTGTAAGAGACGAAAAAAGGCCCGCCATGTGTGATGGCGGGCCGCACTCGAAACCTACCAGAACCATACGAGGGCAATGCGCGAGGGATACTGCGCCGGATCACGCTCCGCGATAGTTGCCCCTAGGTCAATGAACGTCGCTGCGCTCTTTCCATCTCTTTGGTATAGGCTCGGCGGTTGCCCGAGTAGGCGACTGCCAGCGCTGTGAAATTCCTGTAGGCAGTCGCCATCGCGTGACGGCGGGAGGATGAAAGTGGTTCGATCTGAACTGGTTCAAAGGATTGCCGACGACAATCCGCATCTGCTGAGGCGTGACGTCGAGCGGATTTTGAATGTAATCTTGGCAGAGATCATTGAAACGCTGGCGGTCATGTCCCTGGGCGTGGTGTAGCTGAGGCGGCCATCGGGTTTCTCGGTAGGGTCGGGTTGCGAAAGCCAACCTGAACCGAGGGATGCCCCCGATGACCAAACCCATGATGGACCTGAGAGAGCTCGTCGAGAAGAGCGGTGATGCGGATCTTCTACGCGAGATGATCGGCTTTGCCGCCGAGCGCCTGATGGAGCTCGAGGTCGGCGGCCAGACCGGCGCCGCCTATGGCGAGAAGAGCCCTGAGCGTCGGGCGCAGCGCAACGGCTACCGTGACCGGGACTGGCAGACGCGGGCCGGGAACGTGGAGCTGCGCATTCCCAAGCTGCGGACGGGAAGCTACTTCCCCTCGTTTCTCGAGCCCCGGCGAGCCGTGGAGAAGGCGCTGACGGCGGTCATTCAGGAAGCCTATGTGCATGGCGTCTCGACGCGCGCCATGGACGATCTCGTGCAGGCCATGGGCGGCACCGGCATCTCGAAGAGCCAGGTCAGTCGGCTGTGCGAGGAGATCGACGAGCGGGTCGATGCTTTCCTGACTCGACCGATCGAGGGCGAGTGGCCCTATCTCTGGATCGACGCCACCTACCTGAAAGTCCGCCAAGGCGGCCGCATCGTGTCCGTCGCCGTCACCATCGCCGTGGGTGTGAACACCGATGGCCGTCGCGAGGTGCTTGGCATGGCCATCGGGCCCTCCGAGGCGGAGACGTTCTGGACCGATTTTCTGCGCGATCTCGTGCGCCGAGGGATGTCCGGCGTGAAGCTGGTGGTCAGCGATGCCCACGAAGGCATCAAGGCCGCTACGGCTCGTGTGCTGTCCACGACCTGGCAACGGTGCCGTGTACATTTCCAGCGAAACGCCTTGGCCCATGCCGGCAAGAGCAGCCGGCGCGTGGTCTCGGCCTTCATCGCCACGGCCTTTGCCCAGCCCGACCACAGCGCGGCCAGAACGCAATGGCGCCTCGTGGCCGACCAGATGCGGGGCAAGCTGCCGAAGCTCGCCACCCTCATGGACGGGGCCGAAGAGGATGTCCTTGCCTACATGACCTTTCCTCAGCAGCACCGGGCAAAGTTGCACTCCACGAATCCGATTGAGCGATTGAACGGGGAAATCAAACGGCGCACCGATGTCGTCGGCATCTTCCCCAATGAGGCCGCCATCCGTCGCCTGGTGGGAGCGATCCTGATGGAGCAGACCGAGGAATGGGCCGTGCAGCGCTCCCGCTACATGACGCTGGAAACGCTCGCGCCAGTCTGCGACGATCCCATCGTCAGCCTGCCTGCCGCGCAGACGGACTGATCAGCTCGGCCCGCCGACACCAGTCAGGCCAGCCAAGAGCTACACCACGTCGTGGGACACGATCACGCTGGCGCGTGGCGGGCGCGTGGAACTGCGCGGCTTCGGTGCTTTCTCCGTCGTTCGACGCGACCCGCGCCCGGGTCGCCATCCGAGGACCGGCGCGCCCCTTCAGGTCGATGAAACCCATGCACCGAAGTTCAGGGCGAGCAAGAAGTTGCTTGCCCGACTGAATGGAGCCGCCCTCGATCGCAGCGCGCACCACACTCCGACCTGATAGCAGATTACAAGGGGCCGCGCCTGTCCGCGTCGGCCCTGCAGCAGCCATCGGCACCGCGCATTACGAAACACCCCAGGATCAACCGTGGCAGGCGTTCGTCGCTGTCGTCCGGAGCAATTTGCTCGCCAAGCCATAAGTCCATGCGCGCGTGATGTCCGCCGGCGGCGGGCTAGAGACGGTTGACATGTCGAAGCAAGGGATCGGCCTGGCGCCATGTCCGCCCGGGATTTGAAGCGCTCCACTTGTGTGCCTCAGAAGAGAACTACGGCGGCGTCAGGGAGGAGGAAGACGCCGCCGCTAGTTCCTCGGGCCTGGGAGGAGAGACCCTCGGCGCTTCGGTTCGGACCGCCCTGGGAGGGGAGGTGAGCTCGAACCGAAACAGGTGCCCGTCGCGAGTGGGAGGACTGCGGGGACAGGATCGACATAACCACCCATGTCCCGGCCACAATCCGCATTCATGACAACCCCGGCATGCATCAAGCGCATGGCTGTCATGGATCTACTCTGAGCGGAGACGTGCGGCGATACCGTCAGCCAGGTCCGAAGCCGGGAGGGGAGTATCGCGTCCCTCCTTCTTGTGTGTCTGGAAGGCAGGAGCGGAGGGTGACTTCGCTTTCAAACCGCGCATTGCCGGACAGATCCAAGGCTCGCTGCCCGCAGGGCAAGGTCGACCGGGACACACTACCGGAAAGGAGAATGGTCGCTCCCGCTACATCGGGTCTTTCGTGACGGGATGGCCGGATGCGGAGGGACCTTGGCAATTTCGTCCGTCGCAAAAAAATGCTGCCACTGGATGTGCCAGGGCAGCAGGTGTTCGGAAAAGCAACGGGGAGCGTTCCTGATCCGCCGAGAGATACTCTGCCCCAACAAGCCGGCATCCCACATGACAGACCTATACCTTCGGATATGTGCGGGTCAACCTGTCGTCGAGAAAGCTTGCCGGTCGACCTTGCCAGTAGCATCCCAAGGGAGCGCTGGCCCCGCTCTTTCGTTCCCCCGTAAGGATCCTTGCATGCGTCGAACACGGGCTTGAACGGCCCGAAGGGCAAATCGGCCGTTCCACGCATTTGGACGATAGCGCACGCCCGTTCCGGTGAGGCCGGGGGTTGTAGGCACGGTGTTCCTATCTCCTTCCAGGCGCCGGCTGCCGGTTTCAAGTCTGCTCGGGAATCAGGCAGACCCCGACCAGATCGCGCAAGTTTTCAGCTTCGCGCGCTGCTCCCGGAGACACCCGAATGCGAGCTTGGCATCATCTCTACCCCGCGCTCCCGGCGCCTCAGGGCGCCGAACAGCTGCGGGCCGACTTCGGGGCTTTGATCGGCATCAGCCTCTGCGCTGCGCTGGTCAGCCTTGGAAGCGGCTGGACTGGTCCACACCTCATTCTCGTGGCACCGCTCGGCGCGACGGCCGTGCTGGTCTTCTGCGTGCCGAACTCGCCGCTCGCTCAGCCCTGGTCGGCGGTCGTGGGCAACGTGACCTCGGCCCTTGTCGCGCTGCTCGTGCTCCGGTTCGTCCCGGCGCCTTGGGTGACCGGCGGGGCGGTGGGCGCCGCGATCATTGCGATGATGCTCATGCGCGCCCTGCATCCCCCCGGCGGCGCCGTCGCCCTGCTGATGGCGCTTGATCCGGCGCCAGAGTTGGAAGCGGGGCCGCTCTTCGCGCTGATGCCGGTCGGGGTGACGACGGCCGCGCTGGTCCTCGCGGCCGTCATCTACAATCGGATGACGGGCAGGGCTTACCCATTCCGCCAGCCGGATACCGATGGCACCCAGGATCCGGCCTTGCGATTGGGGCTCTCGACCGAACAGCTCGGCGCACTGCTGGAGCGCTTCAATCAATCGGCGAATGTTGGCATCGCGGACCTTGGGCGGTTGCTTGCGGCCGCGGAGGCAGAGGCGGCGCAGCATCGCTTTGCAGGCACGACCTGCGCCGACGTCATGACCCGGAACCTCATCACCGTGCGGCCTGACACGACGTGGACCGAGGCGGCGCGGCTCTTTCGCCATCATGCCATTAAGAGCCTTCCCGTCGTGGACGAGGACATGAAACTGTGCGGCCTGGTGCTCCAGTCCGATCTGCTTGCCCCGATGGTCGACGGGAGCGGCCTGGGAGCGCCACAGCAGAACCCTGCGCCCTCCATCGTTGCCGATGTCATGCGCGCAGCCGATTGCGCCGTGCCTCACGACTTGGCCGTCGGGGTCCTGTTGAACCGACTGGCCGCCCAGGGAAGCGAAGTCATACCAGTCGAGAGGAACGGCCAGCTCGTCGGCATCCTGACCCGCTCGGATATGATCCGGCTGCTGCTGAGCGGTGCCGAGGAGCGCTCCGCAGCCTAGCCGGTCCGCCTTGACCAATGGCGGGTCAACGAGACCACCGCGCCTGACCGTCGGTGTTCGCCATCGCTCGGTGTTTCGCCCCTCTCTGAAACGTGTGGCCTGACCCGTTTTGAGAGTGGTGCCGCAGGCATTGTGCAGGTGCAGCATCGCGCTTAGCTTGCCTTGCATGAGCTACACGATCGCTGTTTCCGACCGCATGATCCTCGCCTGCGCCCCCGATGACGCGCCAGCGGAGCTCGCCCGTCGTCTGGAAACGGTCCTGCCCGGCGACATGGGCGTGCGGGCTCACATAGAAAGCCAACTGGTCACGGTGACGGGCGTCACCTTGTTTCCCGATGACGTTGCCGCATTCCGGGCTGGTGCTATCGATCTCTGGCACGCCCGCCCCGGTGCCTTGAACGGCTTTGCCGATGCGGAGGGGAGGCGGGTGACCGTCGCGGCGCGGTTGGGCAGTCGGAAGCCTTGGGGCAGCCGCCGGTAAAAAATGCCCGCCATCTGCGATGGCGAGCAAGAAGGGGAAGGTTGCCAAGACAGGCATCCATGATGCGCGAGTGACCACTCGCTGCCTCACGTTTTACGATAGCAAATCGGACGTCAATGCTTCTGGATTGCGCATCTGTCGGTATCACCCGGCCATTGCAAGATTGCGCCAACTCCTAGACGGAAAGCTGAAGGCTTGGCCGCTTGTCACAAAAGCGAAGGGAAGCGGGGCCGAATGGCATGCGGAAACCTACGTGAGTGCGACGATAGCTCATGGGCCCGCATGGAATATCTGAGGCTGCGCTGTCGGACCAGGCCGAAGGCCAGGTTTGTTTTCTTACGAACTGGCAGCGTTTTCAGCGACAGCATTCTGGAAATGCCGAGCCTGGCCCCGCGACGCGGCACAGCCTGTCCAGCCCTCTACGGCAGGTGCCAGATGCGGGATCGTGCGCAAACGAACCATGCCATACAGGAACTCCTGCGGCCATGCGCCGTTGGGATTGGCTCCCTGATCAACGCACAGCGGGAGCAGAGAACGGATCAAACTGTCGCTCTCTCGGCGGGTTCTTTGCTTTCCTCACCTGTGCCTTGAGCAACCGAGCATGGCGATGGTGGCCTAAACCTCACTCTCTGGGCCGTCATCGCCGCCTGCCGGTAACCGTGAAAAAAGGGGAGAGCGACCTTTCCGCCGATCCTGCGACTGCCGATGCAGGATGGAGGGTAGCGGAGCATAGGAGATGGCCTCTTCGGAGCTTCCGCCAATCCTTCGGTGAAACGCGCATTCGACACCGAGCGCGGTCGCTGCCCGAACGCCGCTCATCGTGGACACTGCATTTGACCAAGGCGCAAACCTCGCCCGCGGCAAGAAGGATCCTCTCTGCGTTGCCGCGAGCAGCGTGGGTCAGTTGGACCCGGAGCGGGGCCAGACCAGCCGCACGAAAAGCAGCATGGCGGCAATCAGGATCAGCGGCGCTTGGGCAAACACCAGCATGACGAGCCCGCCGATGGCCAGGGCTCCCGGAAGAACGACAAGCAGTCGCGGCGACGCTTTCGGATCCGGGGTGTCGTGGTTCATGATGACGAGCCTCCGCTCGGCCGAAGCTCGATCAGGCGCCATGACTTTCCGTGCAGAGAAAACGGTCGCACCGGAAAATCGTTCCGCGACGTCAGCCTCGGCGCCGCTCGGGCGATCCGGCGTCCACACTGGTCGAACGCGGGAGGTCGGCATCCTGCGCAAGGGGGCGGTTTCTGTGGTCTCGGTCACGAGATCGGATCCGCCGCTTCACCCGACATGGTGGCTCCCTCGCATATCCGCCCCAGCGGGACCCGGAGCTCGAAGTGGAAGCCGGTAGCATCGATCTCACGTTCGAATGTCCCGCCCAGCCGGCCTTCGACCATGCTCTGCAATAGCTGCGATCCAAACCCGACGCGTTCGGAGGGGGTGGGCGCGGGTTGGCGCGGGACATGAAGCCGCTCCCGCCAGGTCAGGCACAGATCGCCCGTGTCGACGCAGACCCGGCCCGAGATCGCCAGATCGGCCTCCGTGCCGAGCCCGCCGTATTTCAGCCCGTTCGTCGCCAGCTCGTTCAGGATGAGCGACAGCGGCATCACGCAGTCGCTGTCGATGATCAGGTTGGGAACGGTGATCGGGAGGACATTCGCATTGGGCAGGTGGCCGACGGCGTTACCAAGGGCTCATGGCAATCATGACGAGGACCACCAGGGTCCCGCCGGCCAGGCGCACGGTCAACTCGCATGGCCTACCATTCTGGTCCCCGAAGTGGATCAGAAGCAGGCACAGCAGCGGGATCACCAGCCAGACCCAGCCCTCTGTGCCCAGCAGGTCGGACAGAACGGCGCTCATGCGAAAAGACCTAGCGCGCAGGTCGCGTGGATGGACGACGCAAAAGGATAGGCCCATGCCATCGCTCTCACGGGGCGCTAGGAGCGCCACAGGTGCTCGAGCGTCGATCTCGGCAAGTTCGCAATTCGAGGGCAAACTCCGGATGCGTGCCGGGGTCAGCGCAGCTCGTGGTTCTGGGCCGGAGGATATCCAGATCTCGCCTCGAAGCCTTCTGGAATCTGGATCATACCAGGGGTAGTCACCCTTCCGACTTGGATTGCGCTTTCCCCAGGTCGACCACGGGCATGAAGCCCCCGTAGATCAGCCGCATGCCATCGAAGGGCATCGGGTTCTTTTCGGGATCCATGCGCGGATCGCCGGTCTCGGGGTTGTTCATCCACTCGGTCATCTTGGCATGGGCCGCGTCGCGCACGCCCTTGTCCGGCCACTCGATCCAGGACAGGACGATGGTCTCGTCGTCGGTGGCCTGCACCGCCCTGCGAAAATCCGTGACCTTGCCCTCGGGCACGTCGTCGCCCCAGCATTCGATCACGCGGGACGCGCCCAAATCCATGAAGACGCTGTCGCCCAACTTGGCGTGGTCGATGAACTTCTGCTTGTTCGCGATTGGAACGGCCAACACGAAACCGTCGACGTAAGACATGTCAAATCTCCTTTCGGGATTCTCCAACTGCCGCCTCGAGCGCGGCAATGTCGATCTTGCCCATGGTCATCATCGCCTCGAAGGCGCGGCGCGCGACGCCGCGCTCGGCGCTGGTAGTCAGGTCCAGCAACCGCCGTGGCGTGATCTGCCACGAATGCCCCCAACGGTCCTTGCACCAGCCGCAGGCGCTCGGCATTCCGCCATTGTCGAGGATCGCGTTCCAGTAGCGGTCGGTTTCGTCCTGGGTCTCGGTCACCACCACGAAGCTGACCGCCTCGTTCGGCACGAAGGCCGCACCACCGTTGAGCCCCAGGAAGGCGCGGCCGGGCACGGTGAACGCGATGGTGGGCCCGTCGCCCTCCTTGCTACCGGGAAAATCCGCGGGGGCCGCATTCACGCGGTCCAGATGGCTGTCGGGAAAGGTCCGGGCATAGAACTCGGCGGCGTTGCGCGCCTTGCCCCGATTGAACCACAGGCCTGTGACGAGCTCTGTCATTTCGACCTCGCTTCCGACCGTCCAGCACGAGGGGGTCTCGCTTGATCGCACCGAAGCCGGAAATCACGCTACTTGAGTATGACAGGATTCCATCCAACTGGAACGGGAAAACGACGGAACCGGCGCAGCGTCCTGCGCCCAGTGCAGACGCTCATTTGGGAGTACAGCGGTGATCCTTTCTGGTCCCTTGGTCGAGTGCGCGCATGCCCCCGCGCGGCCATCTGAGATGTGTCCGCATGATCTTGGTAAGACGTCGGCGCATAATGTGCAGCAAGCGGCCTTGAAGCACCGTCCGCAGACTGCGGATCGGGAATCCAGGCCTTTAGACAAGGGAGCGTGACCATGAACGTGACTGCCATCTATCTCAGCATCAACGCAGCCGACTTCGATGCTCAATCCGATTGGTGGAAACGGCTTGTCGGGCGTCACTGGGACCGCGAGCCGATGCCGTCATGCCACGAGTGGAGCCTTCGCGACGGCGTTCTCCTTCAGGTCCTTGATAGCCCGGAAGGGGGGGGAGCACGACAGTCACCCTGCACGTACCCGACCTCGAGACCGAAAGGGCGCGGCTGGCGAAACTGCGGATTGAGGTGCCGCAGCCGGTAAGCATCGAAGGGTTCGAAACCCTGCGCTACGCGGAGATCTCCGATCCCGAGGGCAACCAGGTGGGCCTTCTCGACGGGCATTAGTCCGGCCGCCGAACCGTGCCGCCGCCTTGTGCTGTTCGGGTCGTGCCACCAGTGAACGCACCTGCCTCTGGCATACGGTTTCCGGAAAGGTAGGGTAGAAGCTCTTTCGGAACGCGGCACTCTGATCGGGCGATGTGGACCGTGCCTGCTTACCAGATTTGGTCGGGCAGGCGGGGCACGGTGCTCATGTTGAGGCCGACCCCGGCCCGCAGCCGTGCCTCGTAGCCGGCGGCGAGCGCTTCCGCCTCCGCCAACACGCGCAGCAGCCGAGTCTCCACATGTTCGGTCAGCAGGCGCCGCGCCAGTTCGGGCGCCCCGGCGTCAGCGAGTATTGCGGCGCTGCGCTGCACATCCGCCAGTTCCGCGGCCAGGCCGCGCTCCACCGCCCGCCAATGCGTCGAAACCTCTGCCACCCATGCATCGCCCCCTTGGAAGGCCAGGTGCATCAGCCGCTTGAAGACCGCGACCGCCGAGCGGGTGGAGGCGGCGCCCTGCGGGATGTCGGAGATAGCCTCGGCCCCCGTCACCTCGTGCACGCGATCGATGAAGCGGGCGCTCTCGCCACGTCCGAGATAGCGATGACGGCCGTATTCAAGAGGCACGCGCTCGATGCCCAGGAACACCGGCACAAGGGGCGCGGTGACGGGGCCGACCGGGGCATGCCACATCATGCGCAGCATCTCGGGCGTCTCGGCGGTGAGGGGCACGATCTGCCCATACCCGGCGCTGTCGCCGGTCAACCGTGGGGTCGACACGGCCCAGATCATGTCTTCGAGCCCTAGCCCGCCGGGGCGGGCCGCGCGCTTTGCCATCTCGCCCTCGATCCACGCCACGCCGGGACGCCGTCCTCGGCCATCGCCGAAGACCCGGTTCACGTCGAAGGCATCGCCTGCCATGTGCCACCCGAGCCTCTGCGCGGTCTCGAGGAAGTGTTCAGGAAACAGCACGTCTTCACCCGCTTCCTGCGGGATCAGGCCGATCCAGCCCGGTCGCAGCGCGCGAATGCTCCGAGGCCCCAGCCGTTCGGCCACCCAAAGCCCCAGACCCCCGGCGAACTCGATCACCACCCAGCCTTCGCGGGCATCGGCGATCAGGTGCGAGTTGCCGCCATAGCTGCTGTGACCATGCGTGGCGATCAGCGCGCCGATGATCCCGACGCCCTCCCGCGCGGTCCGGGCGCGCTCCAGCACGATCTTCGAGAGATCCGAGTAGTTCGGCCCCTTCTGATCCGGCGGGGTCATCGCCACGAGCTCGGGCCGGGAGGGAGACCAGACATCGCGCACCGCGACGCCGTGCTGGTTCACGCCGCCATTGATGAGCGGTGGCGGCGCACCGAGATAATGGCTGTAGTTCACGCCCATGTAGCGCGCCGTCCGGGGCACCTGCGGGATCGTGCTCAGCCGGCCGGGCAGGGCGGCCTCGGCCGTGACGCCGACCGTGATCGTGCTGTCCGTGGCGTGGCTGCGGCAGGGCACCACCTCCAGCCAGTGGCCAGAGGGCTCATCTCCGTACCCCGCAAGCCAGCCATGGCCCGAGGCGCAGAGGTCGGACCCGATATAGAGGGCGTAGCTCATGACGGCCGGTCAACTCTTGCTGCGAGGGGCTATAGTTCGGCGCGGAGCGGCTGTTCGGCGCAGCCCTTGGCGCCGAGGAGCCGGTCATACTCGCGTTCCGGAGCGCCATAGAACCCGTCGGTCGACATCTCCATGGCTTCCCTGTCCCGAATTTCAACAAGACCGCGGGTCGAGCGAATGTATCCCCGGCCTTCGAGCTCATGGAGGGCCACCGTCACGCCGGCTCGGCGAACTCCGAGCATCAGGGCCATGTATTCATGCGTCAGCTCGAACGCATCACCCTGCACCCGGTCATGGCACATCAGCAGCCAGCGGGCCAGGCGCGTCTCCAGCTTCGCATGATTGCAAGCCAGGATCGTGCCATACATTTGCGCCATATGGGCCTGCAGATAACGCAGCATTCGGCGTCGGACGTCGGAAATTTCCATGGCGGCCCGAAACGCGCCGGCCTCCATGCGCCATCCCTGGCCGCCGACCTGCACGACCACATCGTGCATGCTGCGGTCGTCTCCGAGGATCAGCGAGGTGCCGGTCATCCCCTCATGACCCGCCATCCCCGCCTCGGAACCGGGAAGTTCATGACCGCTGGCCACCACGGAGGCTATGCCTGCGGTCGGGAAGTAGGCATGCGCGACGTTTTGACCGTGGCATTCGAGCCGCGACCTGAGCGGCAGATCCACGGCTTCGAGGCGGGGTCTGAGTTCCGCGAGGACCGCCTTGGGAAGCCCATCGAGGAGCCGGTTTCCAGTTGATGTGCCCATAGCCACTCGCCTCAAATTCGCAGAAGGGAAACCCCTCTCGTATGGTGGCAGCTCAGCGAGCGAACAACCAATGGAAGCAGGCTAGCAGCAAAACCGGGGGTGACAAAGTCGTCCCGCCAAAAGAGGATGGGCCTGGGCGCCAGGCATGCAACTTCGACCATGCCCGCCACGCCTTGATGTGAATTCGGAGCTTCATCGTCTCGGACGGAGCCGAGCGCCGTCTCAACGCAATCCGAACAGCAAGGCGACCCCACCTAGATAGCAGACAGCGACCGCGATGGAGTCGAGGCCGATGCCTCCGACCGCCGGATCACGGCGCTCGAGAAGGCCGGCCATGTAGATCGCCGTCACCAGGATGCCCAGGGCCCCGGCCACGATCGAAAAGCTGCCGGCCTCGCCCAGCACCGGCGGGCCGAGATAGGCCAGGTCCACCAGCAGGATCAGCGCGATGTCGAAAAGGTTGGTGCCAAAGATGTCCGAAACCGCCATGACGAAGCGCTTGAGCCGCATCGCCGCAAGCACTGTCGAAATCTCCGGAAGCGAGGTCGCGATGGCAACGAAGACCGCCCCGAAGAAGCTCTGTCCCAGCCCGGTCTGTTCCGCCAGCGCCTCGGAAGCAGAAGACAGCGCCCAGCCGGCCACGAAGATCGCCAGGGCAACTACGACGGTCATCAAGGTGAGGCGGCGCGACGACATGTCAGGGTGCTCGACATCCGGTAGCTCCTCCGCCGGCGGCTGGCCCACCACCTCCCAGTCGAGATTGCCCTCGGCCTGCGTCACGAGGCGCAGGGCGTAGAGAAAGCTGCCGAAGATGATCCAGGACCACATCCCAGCGCCGAGCACCGGCACGTCGCCCACGGCAATGCCGATGATCACGAAGGCCATCAGCACGATGCCCAGGGTGCCTTGCAGGATCACCGTCGGGTCCGGCACGGCGGTGGTCAGCGCGCCCCGGCGATAGACGGCATCGGCGACAGCCAGGATCGCGACCTGCATGGTGAAGCCGCCCAGGAGGTTGTTGACTGCGAGCGCGCCCGCCCCGGAGATGGCGGCGCTGCCGGCCACCGCGATCTCTGGCAACGAGGTGACGCCCCCGAGAAGGAGCACGCCCAGGGCCGCCTGCCCGATACCGGTTCGGCGCGCGATGGCATCGGCGTAGACGGACAGCCGGGTGCCCGCGATCCAGACGATGATCGCGGCGACGATGAAGACGGCCAGGTTCGCGGCCAGCGGCAGCCCTTCGAGAACACCCATCAGCAGATGACCCTGTTTGGCGCAAGCGCTACCGATCGGACGAGACCGTTTTCACCTCCCGGCAAATGCCTCCCCATTCTCGAGGTGATATCCGCAAGCATGGCGTGAATGCCGATCACCAACGTCTCCGGCAGATTGCGTCCTTCAGGCGCAACCTGATCCTGCGGCTGCAGGTTCCCCGAGGACCAGCGGGCGGGATATGGCCAACGCCCTCGAGCTTCCCTGGTTAATCCCAGAATATCCTGCGGCGCGCAACGCAAGGCCCGCCCCGGCGCAGCGCTGCGGGTCCCGGTGGAACCGCGTCGAGTCAGCACACGTTGCGCGAGGGGAGGCCTTATGACCGAGAAGCCCCGCGTTCTCATCACCGGCGCCGCCGGCAGCATCGGATCGGCGCTGCGCGAGCGTCTTGTGGATTACGAGGTGATCGGGCTCGACCGCGAGGATGGCCCGGGCGTCTTCGCCTTCGACATCACCGACAGCGCCTCGATCGAGCGGGCCCTGGACCGGATCGCCGACCGGCACGGGCGGCGCTTCGCGGCCGTGATCCATCTCGCGGCCTATTTCGATTTCTCCGGCGAGGACAACCCGCTCTACGACGAGGTCAATGTCGAGGGCACGGCAAAGCTGCTCGACGCGTTGCAGGACTACGAGGTGGAGCGGTTCATCTACTCCGGGACGATGCTGGTGCACCGTCCCGGCGCCCCGGGCCTGCCGATCAACGAGGCGACTGCCATCGATCCGAAATGGGCCTATCCGATCTCCAAGGCCCGGGCCGAGGAGGTGATCCGGGAGCGGCATGGCGAAATGCCCTATCTGCTGCTGCACCTCGCCGGGCTCTACGACGAGAAGACGGCGGTCCCGACACTGGCCGAGCAGATCCGCCGGATCTACGAGCGGGATCCGAAATCGCACGCCTATTCGGGCGACCTGCACACGGGGCAGTCGTTCCTGCACCGCGAAGACATGCTCGACGCCTTCGCCCGCGCGGTGGATCGGCGTGGCGAGCTGCCCGACGATGCGGTGATCCTCGTCGGCGAGCCCGAGGCGGTGCCCTATGAAGACTTGCAGCACATCCTCGCCCGGCTGATCCATGGCGAAGAGGACTGGACCACGCTCTCGGTGCCCAAGCCACTCGCCGCGGCGGGCGCCTGGCTCGAGACCAAGGCCGAGCCGGTCATCCCGGACGACATCGACCAGGGCGAGGCGCCCTTCATCAAGCCGTTCATGGTGCGGATGGCCGATGACCATCACGAGCTCGATATCTCGCGCGCCAAGGCGCTCCTGGACTGGAAGCCGCGCCATGCCCTGCGCGAAACGCTGCCGAGGATGGTCGAACACCTGAAATCCGACCCGGCCCGCTGGTACGAGGCGAACGGGCTGACCCCGCCGCACTGGCTGCAAGCCGTGGCCGAGGAAGGCCACGACGCCGAAGAGCTGCGGGCGCGTCACGAGGCGCGGTTCCGCGCCGCGCACGCCCGCAGCCTTTGGGCCCACTTCCTCAATGCCGGCATGGGTGCGTGGCTCGCGGCCTCGCCGCTGGTGGTCGGCTATGGCGGGCTTGGCATGACGATCAGCGACATCGTCTCGGGGCTTCTCGTGATGGCGGGCAGTCTTCTCGTGCTGTCCTGGCGCCTCGCGCTGATCCGCTGGGCGGTGGCGGCGGTGGGCCTGTGGGTGATGGCGGCACCGCTCCTGTTCTGGACCGAAAGCGCGGCCGCCTATCTAAACGGATCGCTATCGGGCATGATCGTCTTCGCCCTCGCGGTCTGCGTGCGCCCCCCGCCCGGCGTCGGGCGGATCGCCGCGAGCCGCGGGCCGGCGGTGCCCAAGGGCTGGGATTACTCGCCGTCGGATTGGACGCAGAGGATCCCGATCATCGCCCTCGCCATCTTCGGCTATCTGGTCTCGCGCTACCTCGCGGCCTATCAGCTGGGCCATGTCGACAGCGTTTGGGAGCCGTTCTTCGCCGGCGCGCCCGAGGATCCGAAGAACGGCACCGAGGAGATCATCACATCTGATGTCTCACGGGCCTGGCCGGTGCCGGATGCGGGCCTCGGCGCCCTGACCTACCAGCTCGAGATCCTGATCGGGCTGATCGGATCGGCCAGCCGCTGGCGCACCATGCCCTGGCTGGTGCTGGTGTTCGGCATCATGATCGTGCCTCTCGGCGTGGTGTCGATCACCTTCATCATCATCCAGCCGATCCTGCTCGGCACGTGGTGCAGCCTGTGCCTGATCACCGCCGCCGCGATGCTGATCCAGATCCCCTATTCGGTCGATGAGCTGATCGCGACCTGCCAGTTCCTGGTCCGGCGCAAGCGCGCCGACCGGCCGATGCTGAGGGTGTTCCTGACCGGCGACACGGATGAGGGCCCGGATGACGGGCAGCGGGTCGAAAGCTTCGAGCGCCCGCCCGGCGCGGTGATCGGTGAGATGCTGGGCGGCGGGATCGGCGTGACCCCGGGCCTTGCCGTGAGCGCGGCGGTGGGGCTGTGGCTGATGTTCACGCGGCTGACGCTCGGCACCGAAGGGGGCCTCGCCGATACCGATCACCTGATCGGCGCGCTCGCCCTGACCGTGGCGGTGACCGCGATGGCCGAAAGCGCGCGGCCGGTTCGGTTTCTCAACATCTGCCTCGGCGCAGCGCTGGTGATCGCGGCGCTGGTCATGGACGGCAACTGGCTGCAGAAGGGCGCCGACATCCTGGCCGGGCTGGTGCTGATCGCCGCAAGCGTGCCGCGCGGTCCGATCCGGCATTCCTACGGCAGCTGGTCGCGCCTGCTCGTGTAGGCGACGGGGGAAGAGATGCGCATGCCCAACTCATGCAGGATGCTGCTCTACCCTACGAACACGGTTGTCCGCATGGCTGTGGCCGGTTTTTAGTCCGCCGTTGACCAAACTATGCGCGGGCTTTCTCGCGCATCCGGAGGCTGCCGACCTCAGAGGTAGCTCGAGCCGCCGAAAATCTTGCGGACCATCTCGGCCCGGTTTGTGCCAAGCGCGGCGAGATCTTCGTCGGACAGTTCGTTAAGCCGGCGGACCTGTTGCATACGCGGGCCAGCTTCGGCGAGTGCGACAAGACTTCGGCCAATGGCAGCGAAGGGAGCGACAAAGATCCGGACGATCGAAGGTCCGCTGGTCAGGTTTGTGGTCTGGGCCATGGGAGTACCCTTTCAGCTGGTGTCTGCTTTTCTTGCAACAATAGATGGCCGCCTGAGCCGGGCCGGACAACCGACACCTGGGTCTGGCGGGGTTGCGCTGGATGCAAGGCGAGCTGATGCCGGAACAGGATTACAGGTGGGCGATACGCCCCCCGTGATCGTTTCCCCTCGCGCAACTTGGCACGGCATGCTCCCGCAAGCCGACCTCGGTCACTGGTGGGAACCATGAGGGAGCTTGGCCGCTCCTCAACGGCCTCATGAAGATCGGTTCATTGGTCTGCCACTTGTGGGGCCGAGTGAAGACATGTCCGCAAGGCTGAGGGTCGGATAGAGCGAGCCACTAGCGCGCACCGTGTTTCCGGGCGCGGGTCATTCCTCCGCCACCTCCCAAGATCGCACTATGAGCCGACTTCGCGATGCCATGGCGTGTTGCCCACTGCCGGCTTGGATGATGGGCGGGTCGGAGGTCACCCCATCGCAGGCGGCCATGTCAGAACAGAAGAAACGGAAGGGCAGCCTCATCGCCACCCCAAGGCCGGTGCAACATGCGTGAGGATCGCTTCGATGACATGCGCATTGTAGTCGACGCCCAGCTGGTTGGGCACCGTCAGGAGGAGGGTGTCCGCCTCGGCAATGGCCTCGTCTTCCTTGAGTTGGGAGACGAGTGTCTCCGGTTCTGCGGCGTAGCTACGGCCGAAGATGGCCCGTGTGTGCGGGTCGAGATAGCCGATCTCATCGGCGGACTGGTTTCCGCGACCGAAATAGGCGCGATCGAGATCATTCACGAGCGCGAAGATACTGCGGCTGACGGAGACCCGCGGCGTGCGCGCATGTCCCGCTTCCTCCCATGCGGCGCGGTAGGCGCGGATCTGCCGGGCTTGCTGAACGTGGAAAGGCTCGCCGGTCTCGTCATTCTTCAGCGTGGAGCTTTGCAGGTTCATGCCCAGTTTTGCAGCCCAGACGGCTGTCGCGTCCGATCCCGCTCCCCACCAGATGCGGTCACGCAGCCCCTCGGAGTAGGGCTCGAGGCGCAACAGGCCCGGCGGGTTCGGAAACATTGGCTGGGGGTTGGGCTGGGCGAAGCCCTCACCGCGCAACACATCGAGCAGGACCTCGGCGTGGTGCCGTCCGAGATCGGCGTCGGTGCCGCCTTCTGGCGGCTGGTAACCGAAATGTCTCCAGCCATCGATCACCTGTTCGGGCGAGCCGCGGCTGATGCCAAGCTGAAGCCGACCGCCGGAAATCAGGTCAGCTGCACCGGCCTCCTCCGCCATGTAGAGGGGGTTCTCATATCGCATGTCGATGACGCCGGTGCCGATCTCGATGCGGCGGGTCCGAGCGCCCACAGCTGCCAAGAGGGGGAAGGGCGACGCGAGCTGTCGCGCGAAGTGATGCACGCGGTAATAGGCCCCGTCTGCGCCCAGCTCTTCGGCGGCAACCGCCAGGTCGATCGACTGCAGCAGGACATCGCTTGCCGACCGGGCCTGCGAACCGCCTGCCGGAGACCAGTGTCCGAATGACGGAAATCCGATCTTCTTTATGACGCCTCTGCCTCCAAAACTAGCGGCCTCGCCCATCAAGCACTGCAAAAGCGATCCGTTCCGTTCGCTTTCCCGGTCCGAAACCGTGGTGTCGCGCCTGCGACCTGTGATCGCCATCCGCTTGCAGCATGATCTCGCCCCGTGCAGGGTCATCCCACCTTATCATCAGCTCTGACGGGACCCCGATGTTGTCGCCTTCGGTCAAGACCATGCTCGCGGCCCTTGCGAAGGCTTCCGACCCCAAAACGCACGCCGCGGAGTTACAGCGGTCCGGTCGCGCGCTTCTGGAAAGGCCGGACGACGCAGCGGGGCTGTTGGCACAGATGGCTGGCAGCGCGGCCGGCGCCGGTGAGGACGAGGAACGCATGAGCCAGCTGCTCAGCACGGTGCTCGACGAAGCCCGGATGGCGGGGGAGAACGGGCAGCGGCGCGGCGCGCTCTTCATCGATGCCCTCGAGGCGCAGCTCGGCGAACTGGTCGCATCGGATGCCTTGACCCTCAAAGGAAGCCTGGCGGTCTCAGGAATCTGGGTGCGCGCCGGCCTGACCCCGCCCGCCATCCTCGCCGCGCGGCAGGATGGATTCACTGACGCGGTAGCAGCTGGTGACGATCCAGCCGCTCTGGAGACCCTGCTCGACGGTCTGCTCGGCAGCCTGATGCGGGAGCACGGCGACAACGTCACAGTGCTCCAAGCCCTGTTTTCCGAGATGCTGCCCACCGTGCCGCCCGAGGCGCGCCGGGCCTTGGTCCGGCTGGCGGTGGGGCGGCCTCGGGAAGTTTTCGCCGAGCTCGGCTGCGCCTGGCTGCTCGATGCCGGTGCGGAGGTCCGCTCGGGCGCGGTGGACGGCCTGGCGGACCGCTTGGCAGCGGGGACGGCCTCCTCGGAGACGCTGGCCCGCCTCACGATCCTGCGAAGCTGGCTGGCGGATGCGGCGCTGCGCGACCGGGTGGATGGCCTCGTGCGGGAGGCCATGCGCAAGGGCGTGGGCGGCGCAACCAAGGCGCCGGAGCGCAAGCTGCACCGGATCGTCGCCAGCCCGGTGGATGGCTCCGGCGCGCAGAGCATGGCGGCGGCGGTGCAGACCGGGGGCACCCGCAGCGTGGCCGTGGTTCTGCTGAAGCAGGGCTTCGGCGTGAAGGATGCCTATGTGTTGCCCTGCGACAGCGCCACCGAGCAGCGCCGCATCCTCGCCACCCTCACCGACGAAATCGAGGCGCTAGAGGTCCCGCGCACTTACATGGAGCAGGCGCTCGGCATCGCCCTGGGCGAGGGACTGGAGGCGGGCTTGGCGCCCGTGCCGGGGCTTGTGGATGTGGCGCAGGCCTGCGGCCTCGACGCGCTGCGCCCGCTCTCCGCCTCGGTCGAGGCCATGCTGGAGCTGGCGGATCCCGGGGGCCGGGTTGCCGATCTGACGGTCCAGGCCCGGGGCCGGCTGATCACTGCCAGTCAGCACTGGCCGGACACCTATCCGGTCTTGGAAAGCTGGTTCGAAGACAGCGACGAAACCGTGGCAGCGCTGGAGAGCGCCAGGTCCCAGACCGCGCTGACCCGCAACATGTGGCGGGTGCTGGAAGGCCGCCGCGCGCATTGGGCCGCGGTCATCGCCCGCAATGCGCTGCTGCTCAACGCTGCCGGATCCACCCACGTTGACGAAGTCCTCGCTGTCGCCGCGGCGCTGAAGGACGGGCGCGACCTCAAGAAGACACCGGTGATGGGTTTCATCTGCGAGCAATCCATCATGGTGTGGATGGACCGGCGCGATGCCCATGACGGCCCCTTCGAGGCGCCGCTGGATATGCCGTTCGCCTCGTCCCTCCTGGCACCTGCGACTGGGACGATGCCGAATGCCGCACCCGAGACCGCGGGCGAACTGGCGAAGCTGTTGCAGCCTGCCGGGCTGACCGAGCCCTGGCTCGAGGGCTATCTGACGGGGATCTGCACCGCGCCGATCTTCGTGACACCGTCGGATTGGCTCACGCCGCTGCTTCACATTTTCGGCCCCTCCTTGAAGACCGAGAAGAAACTGTCCCGCTTCGTTGACCTGCTGATGCCGCGCTACAACGAGGCCATCTCGAAGCTGCGGGCGCCGGATGAGGGACTGATCCCGGCCGACATCCCGCTGATCCCGATCTGGGCGGACGGCTACCTGACAGCCTGGGAGGCGACGAAGCCGCACTGGCCTGCCAAGGCGCTGGGGCCGCAAGGCAAGACGATCCGCAAGGTGCTCGAGCAGGCGGCGGAGGGCCGGATCGACCCGACCGTATTTCAGGCCACGCTGCCGGCCTGGCTGCGAGAGCGCTTCGCTAAACAGAAGATGTGACGGCTGTCGCCAGACTCTCGAGCGGGCAGCCATCGGCACCGACACATCCGCTCTTCGTGTCGTCAGCCACTCTCATGCAGCGCCTGCCGAGCGGCTGCGCGCGACGGCGACATGTTAACCGCCTCGCCAATGACGGCGCCACTCCGGCAGGGGGCATTCGACGGCGCTTGTGAGCCGTCTCGGAGATCACGTTCGAGCGCGATTCCCGGAGCAACGGCAGCCTCGCGAAAGGTCGATCAAGGCGTTGGTGACACCCAGCATGCGAAGAGTGGTCTGGCGAATGAGGAGAGCTCTGGTCTTTCTTGGCCAACGAACGCGCAGCAGGTCTCGACCTTCCGGACGCCGGACAGCATTCTGATTTATCGAAAAACTTTGACTTGAGAGTTTCCCGGGGGCGCCCGGGGGCCGTTTTCCGGCCTTCACCTATATTGTGGGGGTGGAAATCCGCGTTGTTCACATTTCAGGCAAACGCTTTCGCTTGTCCACTCGTGGGAAACACCTGCCCGGATAAGGCGCATTCGGGGTTTCGATCCGTCGGCGCCCCCCTTCTGTGACCAACTTGGGAGCCTTACCCCCTGTTGTTGTCCAGTCCTGACACCTGTTATCCATATCTTTATACGCGAAAAGCGTGCGCAAACTGGACATGCAAACACTTTGGAGGCTGTAGCTGCAGCCAACCCCGCGTTTTCCGAGCGACGGAGCGGTCGTCAGTTCGGCCGTAGGCGGGCGTCCAGCCCGTCGGCTCGGGTCGCGGTGCACGAGCGTGTCACGTACCCTGCAGGGCGCATCGCTCTCCTGGCAAGCCGACAACACGGCCAACCCATGACGCTTGGCGGAACTACACCTTGTCGCTAAGGAGAGCCGCTTAAAGCCAAGCCTCGAGATCAGAAGCGGCGTGCCGGAATACCGACAGTCTGCGCGGTTCCGGCCTGGCGAAGGTCGCCCGGCCGGGACCGCACTGTGCCCGGCTGCGGCGGTGCGCAAGGGGCCAGGGGCCTCGACGTTGTCCTTATCGCTCGTGGTACGCTCTTCTCCGGCGGAGGATCGTCGCTGCCGCGCAACTCGCGCATATGCCAAAGGCCAGTGTCGGGTCCTTGCCTCAAACCGCTAGGCCGGGGCCATCAACCGCGAGAGGCTCGATGCGATCCCGGGCGGCGTCTACCGCATCCAGAGCGCGGCACAGGGCCCTTCAACGGCAACGACATGCGGATGTCGCCGGAGTTGCGCATGACGCCCGGCGCGCGCATCATCCTCTGCACCAACGAACCCGAGGGGGCCTATCACAACGGCTCGACGGGGACCTGCCTGCGGGCCAAGCGCGACGAGAAGGGGCGTCCGGAAGCCGAGGTCCTGCTCGATTACGGCCGCCCTGTGACGGTCCGGTGCCATGCCTGGGAGAATGTCGACTACGAGTTCGACGAGCAGACCCGCGACCTGAACCGCACCGTGACCGGCCGCTATGCGCAGCTGCCGATCCTGCCGGGCTGGGCCATCACCATCCATCGCAGCCAGGGCATGACGCTGCCCAACATGCATCTCGATCCGACCGGCATCTTCGCGCCCGGGCAGCTCTACGTGGGCCTCAGCCGGGCGCCGAGCCTCACCGGCCTGAGTCTCGCCGCGCCGGTCACCGCGGCGCATGTCCTGCATGATCGTGGGGTCCGCCAGTTCCAGGCAAAGCTCTTCGGACTGGGCGAAGAGGTGGGCGTCGAGGCCCCCGCGCCGGCGTAACGCCCGGCCCGGCTTTCCCCCTCAGCCGGGCGGCAGACACCCTGAAAACTCGCCCGGATGCCATGACGACGCCCGGGCGGGCGTAACGGCGCCGGGCTTTTTCGGCCCAATCCGCCGGGCACAGGAAGCGGCGTCCGGGCGATCCGAGACCGCCTGACCCCCGGTCATTCCCCGACTTCAGTGAAAATTTTCTCCGCTTCGAGGGCCTCAGCCGAGCGGCGTCCGAGGGGCGCTCGAGCAGAGCGGGAAGAAAGTCCCAATAATAAAAGTCACTTACACGTCTTACTTAATGTGATTAGAGGGGGCGTAACGGCGTAACAGGTCCGTAACGCCCCTGTTACGGTTGATGTTACGCCCGTAAGTGACTGATTCCTATGACTATTCTCTATCTACTATCTATATGTAACAGATAAATAGGATAAATATATATATAAGAGGGGGTGGTGGTGGAGGAGAGAGGAGGAGAAGAATAATATATATATTCCCCCCGTTACGCCGTTACGCTGTTACGCTTTTCATCAACCCATTGATCCTTAATGGAAATTCGTGATCTGGGGCGTAACAGAGGGTGTTACGGGGCCGGGTGGGCCGTTACGTCCACTGTTTGTTCACAATGCGACCGTGGCAGGCCACGGCGCCGACGAGGAGAGCCTCCGAGGCGAAAACATGGACCAGCCAACCGAGGCTGTGGCGCGGCGCGTAGTTCACGAAGGCCAGCCCGCGCGCCTGGTCGACGGCATGGAAGAGCGGGTTCCAGATCACCCAGTCAAGGAACGAGGTAGGCAGGACGTTGCCGGGGAACATCGCGCCCGAGGTGACCATGCCGACGCGCATCCAGCTGGTGGCCGCGAGGGAGGCAAGTCCGGGTCGGCACAGGCGCAGGCGCAGCAGGCCGAGTCCGAACCCCGGCCCGGAGATCCAAGCGGAGGCGAGGAGCGGGAGGGCCGGGAGCAGGCGGGCCTCGATCGGCTCGACAAGCGCATGAGGCGCGAAGATCGGTCCGGCGCGAGGACGCGCTGTGTCCTCCCTGGCATTGACAGATCGAACCATTGCATAGCTGGTGCAATGAGCCTGCCGATTGATCCTTGCAGACAGCAGCCGCGCCTGATCACCTGTCCGTGCGCGAAAAACGCCCTGGGATGGGCGCTACAGGCGCAGTGCTCTCGGCCTAGTCTGCCCCAGGCAAATTGCCGAGAACGCATTGCAGCCCCCTCCCAAGGCCTCCCAAGGGCAACCAGGCTATCATCTCTGCAGGATGGTTCGACATCAGGCGGCTTGATGATCGTTTTACGAAAGCACCGCGCCCCTACCCTCCTCGAGCCAAGGCGGCATTCTGCCCGCGTGTGGGCGGTGGGTTTTCCACATAAATCGAGATCGGACCTAGTGAACCCCCATTGTCGGATCGAAGCGCCACATGGGATTATCAGGTTCAGATCAGCTGCGGCTGGACAGCGAGCCGGGTGGCGGCGACGCCAATCACGACCACCCGACTCTCAGCTCTGCTTGCATGGTCTCATACCGAAGCACCGCGGACAAGATTCCGCGAACGAAGGACTGTGTGAATGAACGAAGGAAACCGTGAATGACCGATATGGATGAACCCCGCGACAGCTGCCGTACCGACCTCCTGTCCAGCACTGCCATGCCGGGGCAGGAAGCGGCCCCGCCCGACGCCGCGGTTGCATGGGAAGACACGGACCCTGCCATGGAGCGCCTGGACGTCGCGCAGATGAGCCGCCTCGAGCAGGCCAACATCGATCTCGTGCTCGAGAGCCTGCGTATCGACCCGGCCCATCTCGACCTCCGGCCCCTCATCCGGTTCTGGAGCCACGTGTGCATCTCGCATGGCGAACTGATCTCGGAGGTCGTCAGACACGGCATCTCCGACCGGACCATCGTCAGGGCGCTGCAGGAGGCGCAGGATGAGGCGGAGCTGTCGCCGGCCATGGACGAGATCGCGGCGGCCTGCTCGAATCTCGCGGCGCGGCTGCGCGCGACCCTCGTCGACCCCCGCATGACCGGGATGTGGAGCCCGAGCGACCTCGAATGGCGGGCCTGTGGGTTTCGGATGGGTTATCTGGCGTCGGCGGTGGAGATGTGGGACGGAGAGGACCTCCATGCGCTGTCTGGCGTGCTGCAGGAGATGGTCGAGTTCTGCTGCGTGACGGGGGACACGGTCGCCGACCACATCGACCTCGACGACCTGCCGCCGGCTGCGTTGTTGGCCGCTGGCATCGACGCGTCTGTCCCCGGCGTGGTCAGCGGGAACAAGGTCGAACAGCAGGCGGTCTGAACGAGCTGGGGCAAAGCGATACAGTCATCTGATGCATGGCATGTTCGGCGCCATGCATCAGGTGGCTTGGCACTCTACGTCCAATGTGCTGAAACCGTCGAACCACGGCACCTGCGGTCTCGGCAGCCCGCGCGATACCGAGGGGCCACGCCACGACCGGGGTAATCAATTGATCATCCCGGCTGTCGATCCCGCGCCGTAAACTTGGGGTGAAGACGAACAATGGCAGCGGCGGAACATCAGCGTACGGCCTTCCAAAAGACCCGGTTCATGACCGAGTGGAGTTCAGATGTTTCCATGTTCAGTCAAAACACCTGTTATCCATATCCTTATACGCAAATCCGGTGTTCCAACTGAACACAAACGCCCCCGGCGCGCCGAAAAACATACTTTTGGCCAGAACTTCGCTCGGTTGCCGTGCTGCCGTTGGGGTGTTTCCCACGACTGAACAGTGCGATTTTCCACCCCGACAATATAGGTAAACGGGCCGATCGGAGACGCAGGGGATCTGTTTGGGCCTTGTTCAGTAGTAGGGAACAGGGGTCCGTGACAATGCCCTAAGGGGTTTGCGAAGACACGAATGACCGTCCGCTCCAGTCGGAATGGAGACTACAGGCGGCAGAGACCTAACCTTCATCAGAACCCGCAAAGCTACGATCAGCAGCGTCGGCACTGAAGGTCATCCTGCTTTTAGCTGCGAACGCATGGCGTTGAGCCGCCCACGATGTACTCCGCGATCCTGGCGGAAAACCTGCCTGTTCGGCTGGGGTCAGCTGGCACGGCGCAATCGGGGGCCGGTCTCTGCGAAGTCCAGGGCCATCGCAGTTCCAACTTGATGGACTGCGCAGAAAGACCGAAGCCATCCCCGGTGGGGCCGACATAAGGGGAAATCCGCAACAGCCGCACAAGCGCCCCCAAAACATTCATTGGCGAAAGTTGGGGGACTAAAGTGTGAGAAGGAAAGATATCCCGACAGGGTGTACGTCTATCCCGCTACAATGACGGGGGAGCGCAAACTCAAGGCGTTCTACACTCCTAATTCTACTGACGCGCATGTTCTTTCTATAGCGAGAACCCATGCAACGGCGCAGGCGGCTGCTGCGGCACGCCTGGCAGGACGCAAAGCATCTCGTAGAGCAGGTTGGCGCCGAGCGTCGCGGTGGTGCCCGACGGGTCAAAGGGCGGCGAGACCTCGACGAGGTCGCAGCCGACGATGTCCAGCCCGGCCATGCCGCGCACGATCTCCTGCGCCTGCCAATCCGCGAGACCGCCCATCTCCTGCGTGCCGGTGCCCGGCGCGAGGCCGGGCGACAGGCTGTCGATGTCGAAGCTGAGATAGACCGGCGCGTCGCCCACGAGGGATCGCACTTGGTCCATCAGCCCGGTCAGCGAATGGCCGCGGACCTCCTCGGCGGTGACCACGCTCCAGCCCTGCGCGCGGCCCCAGGCGAAATCGTCCGGCGCGTAGCCCGATCCCCTGAGCCCGATCTGCACGACCTTGTCGTTTTGCAGGCAGCCATCCTCCCAGGCGCGGCGGAACGGGGTGCCGTGCGCGACCCTCTCGCCGAACATGTGCTCGTTGACGTCGGCATGGGCGTCGACATGGACCAGCGCCACCGGGCCGTGCCGCGCCTTCATCGCCCGCAGGATCGGCCAGGTCAGGGTGTGATCGCCGCCCAGCGTCAGCGGGATCGCGCCGTGGTCGAGGATCTCGCCATAGGCCGCGGTAATGATGTCGCAGGACTTCTTCAGGTCGAAGGTGTTGATCGCCACGTCGCCGATATCGGCAACCTGCAGGTGCTCGAAGGGCGCGGAGCCGGTGGCCATGTTGTAGGGCCGGATCATTCGGCTCTCGTCGCGGATCTGGCGCGGCCCAAGCCGCGTGCCGGGCCGGTTCGAGGTGCCGACATCCATCGGGATGCCGATGAAGCAGGCGTCGAGCCCCTCGGCCGTGGCCTGCGCCGGCAGTCGCATCATCGTCGCCGGCGCGCCGAAGCGCGGCATCTCGTTGCCGCCGAGCGGCTGGTTGAATCGGCTCATACTGCCATCAGCCCGGCCAGCGGCGCGGTTTGGGCCGCGACCTTGCGTTTCAGCATGACGATCGTCATTTCCTCGTCCCTCGCGAATTCCATGAACATCTGGTTAAGGTTGTTGAACACGATCCGTCCCAACTCGGCGACCGGCAGAGCGGGGGCGATCTCGCCGCGTGCGCGCAGCCGGTCGAGCAGGCGGATCACCTGGTCGCAGAGTTTTGCGTCGAGCGCGGCATAGTGCCGGCCGTTCGGCGTGTCGGCTGCCTCGATCGAGATCGCCATGGCGTGGCGCCACATCTCCTTGGTCAGGTAAACGAGGCTGTGGTCGTAATAGCCGTCGATCAGGGCTCCGAGCGCCCGCGCGGCCCCGGCGGGCGGCTCGGCAACCAGCGCCTCGCCCTGCGCCAGAACTTCCTCAACCTCCATCGTGACTACGGCCATCAGGATGTCGCCCTTGGTCGGGTAGTAGTTGTAGACCGTGCCGACCGAGACCTCGGCCGCGGCGGCGAGATCCTCGATCCGGGCGGCGCGATAGCTTTCGCGGAATGCGGCGACTGCCGCCTCGAGGATGCGCCTCTGGCGGTCCGCTTTCTGCCGTTCACGCAGCCCGGCCATCGCCGTTCCCCCGGATCAAAAATGAGTTGACTTAAATTCTGAGGCCATTCAACTTTCTTCGCAAGAGGGCATGAGCCCCGCCGGCGCTACACGCCGCTATTCAGGGAGACGATAATGACGACCCCGAGACTCATGATGCTCTGCACCACCGCGATCCTTGCGCCCGGCCTTGCCGCGGCGCAGGAGCTGAATGCTCTCGTCTGGTGCGACCATACCGACCCGGCACTGATCGAACCTTTCGAGCAGGAACACGGCGTGAAGGTGAACCTTCGAGAATACGAAGGCACCGGCGCCGCATTGGCGATCCTCGAGCAATCCCGTCCCGGCGACTGGGACGTGCTGGTGATCGACGCGATCGACGTGCCGCGAGCGGTGGAGGCGGGGCTGATGGCCGAGCTGCCGACCGGGGAACTGCCGACTGCCGATTTCTTCCCCGAGGTGGTGATGGAGGAGAGCACCACCCGCGACGGCAAGACCTATGCCGTCACCGAGAAGTTCGGTTACAACACGATCTCCTACAACGCCGACAAGGTGGACGAGGCCGACATGCAGTCGCTCTCGACCATCTGGACCGACGAATACGCCGACCGGATCGCGATCTACGACTACTACCTGCCGGTGATCGGCCTCGCCGCGATCGCGCGCGGGCTGGAGACGGCGGATCTCTCCAAGGACGATCTCGACGCGCTGCGCGAGGAACTGTTCGCGATGAAGGCCGCCTCGCGCTCGGTCGGCGAAGTCGTGGCGAGTCAGACCGCGCTCGCGACCGGCGAGGTCGACATCGTGGTCGGCGGCGGCGAGTGGCTGACGGCGGTGCTGGCCGAGGAGCGGCCCGAACTGACCTGGACCATCCCCGAGGAAGGCGCGGTCCGCTGGGCGCAGTCGATCGGCGTGCTCGAGGGCAGCGAACAGAAGGACCTCGCGCTCGAATTCGTCAAGCACGTGGTCAGCCCCGAAGGGCAGGCGGCGCTGGCGACCTCCTCCTGCTTCTGGGGCATGCCCGCCAACATGCAGGCCGGCGACCATCTGAGCGACGCGCAGAAACAGGTGCTGCGCTGGGACGAGCAGCAGGACTACCTCGCCCGTGCCCAGCTCTATCCCGCGCCCGACGAGGATCTTGACATCGAGATGCAGGATCTCTGGCTGGAGATGCTGCAGCAGTGAGCGACGGCGGAGCGGCCCGGGGCTGGGGCTTTGCCGCCCCGGCGCTGATCTGGACCTCAGTCTTCTTCGTGCTGCCCTTCGCGGTGATGGCGGCGATGAGCCTCGCCACGCTGGACGGGCGGACACTGGTCTGGGGGATAAGCCTCGCCAACTACGCCGAAATCTTCGGCGAGAGCTTTTTGCGCCGCGCCATCGTGGTGTCGCTGGAGATCACCCTCACCGTCACCGTGGTGTCGGTGCTGCTGGCCTACCCGCTGGCGTGGATCATCGCCTACCGGGTGCCGCCCAAACGTCAGCGGCTGGTGCTGATGCTGGCGATCCTGCCTTTCTGGACCTCCTACGTGGTGCGCTCCTATTCTTGGCTACTGGTCCTGTCGCGCGAAGGGGTAATCAACAAGGCGCTGATCGGGCTGGGGCTGATCTCCGAGCCGCTGACGCTGGCCTCGACCCGTTTCGCCACGGTCACCGGCTTCGTGCATTTCTTCGTCATGCTGCTGACGCTGACGATCTACGCCAACCTCGTGCAGCTCTCGCCGAACTACCGCCGCGCGGCAATGGATCTCGGCGCCAACGCATTCCAAACCTTCCGGCACGTGATCCTGCCGCTGACCCTGCCGGGGATCGTGGTCGGGGCGTTCCTCACCTTCGTGCTTTGCATCGGCGACTACATCACGCCGCAGATCCTCGGCGGCAACAACGAGCTGACCGTGCCGCAAGTGATCATGGTGCAGCTCGGTCGCCGTGCCGACTTCCCTATGGCCTCGGCGCTGTCGATCGTGCTGATGGGGCTGGTGACGCTGGCCTACCTGACCAGCTCGCGCTGGCTGAAGCTGGACCGGCTGTGATGCGCGCGCTGCCGTGGATTTACGTCGCGCTGGCCTTCGGCTTCATCTACCTGCCGGTCGGCGCCTTGGTGCTGTTCTCGTTCCAGGGTGGGACGCTGCCGGTGCCGCCCTTCGACGGGCCGTCGCTGCACTGGTATCGCGCGGTGCTCTCGAATCGCGACCTGATGGCGGCGCTGGCCAATTCGCTCATGGTGGCACTCGGCTCGGCAGCGCTGGCCTGCACATTGGGTTTCCTCGCGGCCTACGGGTTGGCGCGGCACGTGCTGCCGGGCTCGGGGCTGGTGCGCGCGCTGCTGATCGCGCCGATGACGGTGAGCTACCTGATCGTTGGTCTGGGTCTGCTGATCGTGCTGAACCGGCTTGGGCTACCCTTGTCGCTCGCCACCGCCGGGCTTGGCCACGTTGTGATCAACCTGCCGCTCTGCTTCGCGATCATCTACGGATCGATGGGCGCGCAACAGCAGAACGCCGAGCGCGCGGCGCGCGATCTCGGCGCGAACGAGGCGCGGGTGATCTGGTTCGTCACCGTGCCGATGCTGGCGCCCGCGATCCTCGCCGCCTTCTTCCTGTCGGTGACGCTGAGCTGGGACGAGTTCATCATTGCCTTCCTGCTCACCCGCTTCGACGTGACCCTGCCGGTCGAGATCTGGAGCCTGCTGCGCTCGGGGCTGTCGCCCGAGACCAACGCCATCGGCAGCCTGGTCTTCCTGGTCTCGGTGGCGCTCGTCCTCGCGCTCGAACTTCTGGTCTTCGGGAGACGCCGTACGTGACTGCCCCCATTGCCCTTTCCATCCCGTCGCACCGCTTCGGCAGCTTCACCGCGCTGCGAGAAATCAAACTCGACATCGCGGCGGGCGAATACGTGGTGCTGCTCGGGCCGTCGGGCTGCGGCAAGACCACGCTGTTGTCGATCCTCGGCGGCTTCCTGTCGCCGAGCCAGGGGCGGGTGACGGTGGGCGGGCGCGACATGACGCATGTGCCGCCCGCCAAGCGGCCGACCACGACGATGTTCCAGGATTACGCGCTGTTCCCCCACATGAGCCTGCGCGACAATGTCGGCTTCGGGCTGCGCATGGCCGGGATGGGGCGGCGCGAGCGCCACGCCCGGGCCGAGCGGCTGCTCGGCATGGTCGGGCTGGAGGGGGCGGCGGCCAAGCGGCCGCACGAGCTGTCGGGCGGCCAGCGGCAGCGGGTGGCGCTGGCACGGGCGCTGGCGGTCGAGCCGGACGTGCTGCTCTTGGACGAGCCGCTCGGTGCGCTTGACCTGAAGCTGCGCCGCGCGATGCAGGACGAGCTGAAGGCGATCCAGCGGCGGCTCGGCACCACCTTCGTACATGTCACCCACGACCAGGAAGAGGCGATGGCGATCGCCGACCGGATCGTGGTGATGAATGCCGGGCGGATCGAGGATCAGGGTCCACCCGACCGGGTCTATCGCCGCCCCGCCAGCCTGTTCGCTGCGGGCTTCATGGGCGAGATGAACCGCATCGCCGGGACCGGGCGGCAGGGGCGGGTCGAGACCGCCTTCGGGCCGCTGCCGGACTGGGCACCGCCCGAGGGGCCGCTTACCATCTGCCTGCGGCCCGAGGCGCTGCGCGCGGGGGAGGGGCGCTGGAAGCTCGGCGCGGCGCGGATCGAGGACGCGGCCTTCTTCGGCACGCATTACCGCGTGCATCTCATGCCCGAGGCCGCGCCTGACACCCGTCTCGTCGCGCATCTCGCACCCGAGGCCCGACCAGAGTCCGGCGCGCGGATCGATCTCGCCGCCGATCCGGCCGACCTCACCGTGTTTCCGGAGGATGCCCCGTGATCCGAGCCCGCCCTGAGGAATGGTACGCGACCGAAACCAAGGCCGACGGCATCACGCTGATCTCCGAGCCCTTCATCGAGGAATTCTACCGCTGCAACATCTGGCACATCCGCGGCCGGGACCGCGACCTTCTGGTCGACAGCGGCATGGGGGTGGTGAGCTTGCGCGACTGGGTGCCGCTGGTCACCGAGAAGCCGCTGATCGCCGTGGCGAGCCACACGCATTTCGACCATATCGGCTGCCACCACGAGTTTCCCGAGCGCTGCGTGCACCGCGCCGAGGCGGAGATCCTCGAACGCCCAGGCAACCGTGCGACGCTGGCCGATCCCTATGTGAGCGACGCCATATTCACCCGACTGCCGCCCGAACCCTACAGCTCGGCTACCTACGGGCTGAAGGGTGCGGCGCCGACCCGGCTGCTCGAGGATGGTGACGTGCTCGACACCGGCGACCGGCATTTCAAGGTGATCCACACGCCGGGCCATTCGCCGGGCGGCATCGCGCTGTGGGAGGCGGCAACGCAGACGCTGTTCTCGGGCGACATCGTCTATGACGGGCCGCTGATCGAGGACACCTACCACGCCGATGCCGCCGATTATCACGCCTCGATGGTGCGGCTTTACGACCTGCCGGTCCAGGTCGTGCATGGCGGCCATTTCCCGAGCTACGATGGTGCGCGGCACCGCGAGATCATCCGCACCTGGCTCGACGCGAAGGAGCGGGGATGAACGCGGCGCAGGACCTGATCGAGCGGCGGAAGACGCTCTTCGTCGATGGCGGCTGGCGGGCGGCCTCCGGCGCGAGCCGGCTGGTCGTGACGGACCCGGCGGACAAGACGGTCATCGCCGAGGTCCCGGCTTCGGGTGTCGGCGACATCGCCCGCGCGGCGCAGGCGGCGGCGCGGGCATGGGGCGACTGGAAGGCGCGCACTTCGGCGGAGCGAGCAGGCTACCTGCGCGGCTTCGCCGAGGGACTTCGGGCCCGGCGCGCGGCGCTGGTCGAGCTGCAGATGCGCAACAACGGCAAGCCGCGCGTCGAGGCCGAGATCGACCTCGACGACGCCGCGGCGACCTTCGACTACTACGCCGGTCTGGCCGAAGGCATCGATGCCGCGCAGGACGCGCCGGTCGCGCATGCGGGCGGCGTGCATCGCGGGAGAGTGCGGCACGAGCCGCTGGGGCCGGTCGGGCTGATCGTGCCGTGGAACTTCCCGCTGGTGACGTCAGCATGGAAGATCGCCCCGGCGCTGGCGGCAGGCTGCACGGCGGTGCTGAAGTTGTCCGAGGCGACGCCGCTGGCGGAGCTGGTCTATGGCGATATCTCGATGGAGGTGGGCCTGCCGCCGGGCGTGCTCAACATCGCGGCGGGCAGGGCCGAGGCGGGAATCGCGGTGACCGCCGCGCCGGAATTCCGCAAGGTGTCCTTTACCGGATCGAACATGATCGGCTCGCAAGTGATGGCGGCGCTGGCGCCGCGCTGCCTGCCGCTGTCGCTGGAACTGGGAGGCAAGTCGGCGATCGTGGTGCTCGACGACGCCGATGTCGAACGGGCGGTGGATTGCATCATCGGCGGCATCTTCTTCAATGCCGGGCAGATCTGCTCGGCCACCTCGCGGCTGATCATGGAGCATGACATCGCGCCCCGGTTGACCGAGGCGCTGGTCGAACGCACTCGCGCGCTGCAGGTCGGCGGGCCGTTTGAGGACAGCACCGAGATGGGGCCGATCACCACCGAAGCGCAGTTCGAACGGCTGCGCGAGACGCTGGCGCGTGCCCGCTCGGCTGAGCTCGAGGTGCTTGCGGGCGGCGACGCGCTCGACCGCGAAGGGCGGTTCATCGCTCCCACGATCTTCCGTGACGTGCCGCATGCGGACCCGGTCTGGACCGAGGAGCTCTTCGGCCCGGTACTCGCCACCGCGACGGTGGCCAACACGGAGGAGGCGGTGGCTCTTGCCAACGCCACACGCTTCGGGCTGGTGGGCTCGGTGGTCAGCGGCGACCCGGAACGGGCGGATGCGGTCGCCGACCGGCTGGAGGCCGGACAGGTCTGGGTCAACACCCCGCAGGTGGTCTACCCGGACAGTGCCTGGGGAGGATTCAAGCAGAGCGGCATCGGGCGGGAGCTGGGCCCTTGGGGCCTCGCCGCTTACCAAGGGGTGAAGCATATCCTGCGCGAAAACTGACCGCCAATTCGTAGCTTGCAGACGATAAATTACATAATGAAAGTTACGCGTATAGGTTGCATGTAGCGGCACACGCTACTTCCAACTGCGACTCTTGTTTGAAAACAATGCCCTATCAAGCAGGAGTTTTCCAGTATGGGACGTGTTTGCGCGCAACTGGCGTGCGAGGAGCGCCGCAAGATCGAGCGCTGGCGCCATGCCAGAGTATTCGTGAACGAGAGGCGCAGGTGCTGCGGCGTCACCGCTCGACCATTTTCTGCGGGCTCGGCGCGATCATTTTCAGGATCCCTCCATGCCAAAGGTCGTTCTGCGACCCCTCCCCGTCCTAGCAGTAAGGCACAGCTGCGAACACCAATCGCGATGCTCGCCAAGGGCCGCTCCGCGAACCGGGCATCGGTCAACTCTCCGATCACGATATCCGCGAGATCTGCGACAGGCTGAATGTCGCGCTCCGCAAATGCTTCGGAGGGAAGTCGCCCGCCAAGGTGTTCTAGGCCTAGATTCCGCAAAAGAGGCCGCGAGCGCCGTGCTTTCAGACCACCGCGGAGTCTGCGGGTAAGTATCGCCTAAATTCCGTGCTTTCTGTTGAGTTGAAACGAGATCGGCGTGACACTCCTCGTCACCTCGGTCGAGACGATCACCCTGCCCCGCCGCATGTGGATGGGCCTGCGCGACAATGTCGACCCGACGATCGCCGCGCTCTCGAAGCCGCCGACCCTCGTGGTCACGGCCCATGTCGGCCGGCGCGCGGCGCTCCTGATGCGCAAGGGGGCCGGGGCCCGCCGAGCGCCCCGCCTCCCTGCCACGCGGCCCCGTGCCGCGCGGCTCCAGAAGCCCGAACTTTCACCACTGCTACAGGGTGCGACATGAATTTTGGTCTGAGCGACGAACAGGAGATGATCGTCTCCACCGTCCGCAGCTTCGTCGAAAACGAGATCTATCCGCACGAAGCCGAGGTCGAGCGAACGGGCGAGGTGCCCGCCGAGATCGCGCAGGAGATCAAGCGCAAGGTCATCGATCTGGGCTTCTACGCCTGCAACTTTCCCGAAAGCGTCGGCGGGCCGGGCCTGTCGCATCTCGAATTCGCCCTTGTCGAGCGCGAGCTGGGTCGTGGCTCGATGGCGCTGACCCACTTCTTCGGTCGGCCGCAGAACATCCTGATGGCCTGCGAGGGCGAGCAGGTCGACCGCTACCTGATGCCCGCCGTGCGCGGCGAGCGGATGGACGCGCTGGCGATGACCGAGCCCGATGCCGGCTCGGACGTGCGCGGCATGAAATGCACCGCCACGCGCGACGGCGACGACTGGGTGATCAACGGCTCCAAGCACTTCATCTCGGGTGCCGACCACGCAGATTTCTTCATCGTCTTCGTTGCCACCGGCGTCGACGACACCCCGCGCGGGCCCAAGAAGCGCATCACCTGCTTCCTTGTCGACCGCGACACGCCGGGCTTCGAGGTGGCGCGCGGCTACAACTCGGTCTCGCATCGCGGCTACAAGAACTGCAACCTGTATTTCGACGACTGCCGGCTGCCCGACGCGCAGGTGCTGGGCGAGGTCGATGGTGGTTTCGCGGTGATGAACGAATGGCTCTATGCCACGCGGATCACCGTGGCGACCATGTCGGTGGGCCGCGCCCGCCGGGTCTTCGACCACGCGTTGCACTACGCGGCCGAGCGCCAGCAGTTCGGCCAGCCGATTGCCAAGTTCCAGGGCGTTGGCTTCCAGATCGCCGACATGATCACCGAAATCGACGCCGCCGACCTGCTCACGCTCTCTTCGGCATGGCGGCTCGACCAGGGCCTGTCGGCGAACCGCGAGATCGCCTCGGCAAAGCTCTACGCCTCGGAGATGCTGGCGCGGGTGACCGACGCGGCGCTGCAGATCCATGGCGGCATGGGGCTGATGGACGAGCTGCCGATCGAGCGCTTCTGGCGCGACGCCCGGGTCGAGCGGATCTGGGACGGCACCTCCGAGATCCAGCGCCACATCATCAGCCGGGAGCTCTTCCGGCCGCTGGGCGCCTGATCCGTGGAGCCGCTCGGCCGCTTCTTCTCGCCGCGCGCCATCGCCGTCATCGGCGGCGGGATCTGGTGCGAGAACGTGGTACGCCAGTGCCGGGCGGCGGGTTTCGCCGGGCCGATCTGGCCGGTGCATCCCGGGAAGGCCGAGGTCGGCGGCCTGCCCGCCTATCCCGATCTCGCGGCGCTCCCCGGCAGGCCCGACGCCGCCTTCATCGGCGTCAACCGCTTGCTGACGGTCGAGGTCGTGGCCAAGCTGTCGGCCATGGGCTGCGGCGGCGCGGTGTGCTTCGCGGCGGGGTTCAGCGAGGCGGTATCCGAGCTGTCCGACGGCGTGACGCTGCAGGCCGATCTGGTCGCGGCGGCGGGCGGGATGCGGGTGCTCGGCCCGAACTGCTACGGCATGGTCAACGCGCTCGATCAGGTCGCGCTGTGGCCCGACCGGCACGGCATGACGCCCTGCGACAGCGGTGTGGCAGTCATTGGCCAGTCTTCGAACGTGCTGATCAACCTCACCATGCAACGCCGGGGCCTGCCATTGGCCGTCGTCGTGGCTGCCGGCAATCAGGCCCAGACCTCGATGGTGGATCTGGGCATCGCGTTGCTCGAGGATCCGCGCATCACCGCGCTGGGGCTGCATATCGAGGGCATCGGAAACCTGCCCGCCTTCGAGCGGCTGGCCCGCCGCGCGCGCGAGCTGGGCAAGCCCGTCGCCGCGCTGAAGGTCGGCACCTCGGGACAGGCGCAGGCGGCGGCGGTGTCGCACACTGCTTCGGTCACCGGTAGCGATGCCGGCGCGCGGGCGCTGCTGCGGCGGCTCGGCATCGCGCAGGTCGACACCCCGGCGGAACTGGTCGAGACGCTGAAGCTTCTGCATGTGACCGGCGGGCTGGCCTCGACGCGCATCGCCTCGGCCTCCTGCTCGGGCGGCGAGGCGTCGCTGATGGCCGATATGGGCGAGGCGGCGGGCATGGTCTTTCCGCCGCTGGAACCGGGCCAGCATGCGGCGCTCCGCGCCGAGCTCGGCCCCAAGGTCGCGCTCGCGAACCCGCTCGATTACAACACCTATATCTGGGGCGACGAGGCGGCGCTCGCGGCCTGTTTCAGCGCCCTGTGCGACGCCGATCTGGCGCTTGGCTGCGTCGTGATCGACTTTCCCCGCGACGACCGTTTCGACGCGCCCGAGTACGATCAGGTGCTCCGCGCGGCGGCGGCTGCGCAAGATGCCACCGGCACGCCGATGGCGCTGGTCTCGCTCTTGGCCGAGGGGCTGCCCGAGGCGGTCGCGATACGGGCACTGCGGCTCGGCATCACACCGCTTTGCGGCATGGGCGAGGCGCTCCACGCGATCCGCGCCGCCGCCGGGATCAGGGGGTATAGGGACCGGAACGGCGCCATGCCCGAGCCCGTGCTGATCCCGAACGAAGTGCGGGGCGCGACCCGCATCTACCCCGAGGCCGAGGCCAAGGCGCTGCTCCGCGCGGCTGGAATCCGGGTGCCGAGATCGACCCGCGCCGCCTCAGCCGAGGCGGCCGGGGCCGCCGCCGCCGCGATCGGCTTTCCGGTCGTGCTGAAGGGCGAGGGCATCGCCCACAAGACCGAGGCCGGGGCGGTCGCGCTGAACCTCGCAGACGCCGGGGCAGTGCGCGAGGCGGCAGAGGCGATGCCGGCCGAGAGCTTTCTCGTCGAGGAAATGATCACCGGTTGCGTGGCCGAGCTTCTCGTCGGGGTGATCCGCGATCCGGCGCATGGCTTCGTCCTGACGCTGGGGCTCGGCGGCATCCTCACCGAGCTGATCGGCGACACCGCCTCGATGCTGGTCCCCGCCAGCCGCGGCGCGGTCGCGGAGGCGCTTGCCGGGCTGGGGACCGGTGCGCTGCTGACCGGCTATCGCGGGCGGGCAACAGCCGATATGCAGGCCGTGCTCGATACGGTCATGGCATTGCAGGAGTTTGTCAGGCTTCATGCGGATCGGCTGCAGGAGGTCGAAATCAATCCGCTGCTCTGCCGCGCGACGGATGCCGTGGCAGCGGACGCGCTCATCAGGATGGGAGAGAGCCGATGACATCTTCGAACGTGCGCACCGAGCGCCGCGGCGCGGTACTCGAGGTGACGCTGGACCGGCCCAAGGCCAATGCCATCGACACGGCCACCAGCCGCGAGCTGGGCGAGATCTTCACCGGTTTTCGCGACGACCCCGAGCTGCGGGTGGCGGTCATCACCGGCGCGGGCGAGAAGTTCTTCTGCCCCGGCTGGGACCTCAAGGCCGCCGCCGAGGGCGAGGCGGTCGATGCCGATTACGGCAAGGGCGGCTTCGGCGGGCTGCAGGAGCTGCGCGGGCTCAACAAGCCGGTCATCGCCGCGGTGAACGGCATCGCCTGCGGCGGCGGGCTGGAGCTGGCGATCAGCGCCGACATCATCCTCGCCGCCGATCACGCCAGCTTCGCCCTGCCGGAGATCAGGTCGGGGACGGTGGCGGATGCCGCCACGATCAAGCTGCCCAAGCGCATCCCCTATCACATCGCGATGGAGCTGCTTTTTACCGGCCGCTGGTTCGACGCGCAGGAGGCGCATCGCTGGGGTCTCGTCAATCGCATCCTGCCCGCCGCCGAGCTGATGACGGCGGCGCGCGCCATGGCCGAGGAGCTGGCCGCCGGGCCGCCGCTGGTCTTCGCGGCGATCAAGGAGATCGCCCGCGAGGCGGAGGACATGAAGTTCCAGGATGCCATGAACCGCGTCACCGGCAGCCAGTTCGAGACGGTCGAACGGCTCTATCGCTCCGAGGATCAGAAGGAGGGCGCCCGCGCCTTCGCCGAGAAACGCGACCCGGTCTGGAAGGGCCGGTAACGAAAGGACAGGAGAGGTCATGCCACTCGAGATGAACCGCAAGATATTCCTCACCGCCGCGATCACCGGGGCCGGGGCCACGCAGGACAAGAGCCGCCTCGTGCCCCGCTCGCCCAAGGAGATCGCCGACGCCGCCATCGACGCCGCGAAGGCGGGGGCCGCGATCGTGCATTGCCACGTGCGCGACCCCGAGACCGGCGCGCCCTGCCGCGACCTCGATCTCTACCGCGAGGTGACCGACCGCATCCGGTCGGCCGATATCGACATGGTGCTCAACCTGACGGCGGGGGTCGGCGGCGACCTCGCCTTCGGCGGGGTCGAGACGCCCATGGATGTCGACGCGGCCCAGACCGACATGGCCGGCGCGACCGAGCGCATGGCCCATATCCGCGCCTGCCTGCCGGAGATCTGCACGCTCGATTGCGGCTCGATGAATTTCGGCGATGGCGATTACGTCATGACCAACACCACCGCCATGCTGCGGTCCATGGGCGCCCAGATGACCGAGCTCGGCGTGAAGCCGGAGATCGAGGCCTTCGACACCGGACATTTGTGGTTCGCCAAGCAGCTGGTCCGCGAGGGCGTGCTGGACGACCCGGCGCTGGTGCAGCTGTGCATGGGCGTGCCGTGGGGCGCGCCCAACGACCTCAACACCTTCATGGCGATGGTCAACAACGTGCCCGAAAGCTGGAACTGGTCGGCCTTCAGCCTCGGGCGCGACCAGATGCCCTATGTCGCCGCCGCCGCCTTGGCGGGGGGCAATGTCCGCGTCGGCCTCGAGGACAATCTCTATCTCGAGCGTGGCGTGCTGGCGACCAACGGGCAGCTGGTCGAGAAGGCGGCCAGCCTGCTGTCGAACATGGGTGCCACGCTCATGGGTCCGCAGGAGGTTCGCGACCAGCTCGGGCTGAGCAAGCGCGCGCCCGGTGACCTGCCGGCATGAGCCGCGCGGCGATCATCGGCGGCGGCGTCGTCGGCGGCGGCTGGGCCGCCCGTTTCCTGCTCAACGGCTGGGACGTCGCGGTCTTCGACCCCGACCCCGACGCCGAGCGCAAGATCGGCGAGGTGCTCGACGATGCCCGGGCCTCGCTGCCCGCCCTATACGACCGGCCGCTGCCGCTTGAGGGCCGGCTGAGCTTCGCCTCTTCCGTCGCGGATGCGGTGGCGGGGGCGGATTGGGTGCAGGAAAGCGTGTCGGAGAGGCTCGACCTCAAGCACGCGGTCTATGCCGAGATCGCCGCCCACCTGCCCGAGGGCGGCTTCGTCGCCTCCTCCACCTCGGGCTTCAAGGCCAGCGACCTCGCCGCACGCGGCGCGCCGGTCGTAGTGGTGCATCCGTTCAACCCGGTCTATCTGCTGCCCCTGGCCGAGATCTCGGGGGAGGCGCGGTATTGCGATGGCGCCCGCGAGGTCGTCGCCTCGATCGGCATGCATCCACTCGTGCTGCGCAAGGAAATCGACGCCTTCATCGGCAACCGGTTCCAGGAGGCGGTGTGGCGCGAGGCGTTGTGGATGCTCGAGGACGGCATCGCCACGACATCGGAGATCGACGACGCGATCCGCATGAGCTTCGGTCTTCGCTGGGCACAGATGGGGCTGTTCGAGACCTACCGCATCGCCGGCGGCGAGGCCGGCATGCGAGCCTATATCGAGCAGTTCGGCCCGACCCTCGGCTGGCCCCGGAGCAAGCTGACGGACGTGCCAGAGCTGGACGATGCGCTGATCGACACGATCGGTCGCCAGTCCGATGCCCAGTCCGGGCACCAATCGATCCGTGCGCTGGAGCGGCTGCGCGACGACAACCTCGTTGCCATCCTGCGCGGCCTGCGCCAGACCGGCAGCGGTGCAGGCGGCGTCCTTCTCGAACATGAGCGGAGCCTGCCCGAAGGCGGGGAGATCGACGGGCTGCCGATCACGCTGCGCAAATCCGTACCGGTGACCTGGACCGACTATAACGGACACATGAACGAGGCCGCCTATCTCGAACTGGGCAGCCGGGCGACCGATGAGCTGATGAAGCTGATCGGCGCCGACGCGGCCTATATCGCTTCGGGCAAGAGCTTTTTCACCGTCGACACCCGTATCCGGTATCTCGACGAGGTGCATCGCGGCACGATGCTGACGGTGACCACGCAGCTGCTCGAGGCGGCGGGCAAGAAGATGAAGCTGTTCCACCGCGTGACCAAGCCCGACGGGACTCTCGCGGCGACGATCGAGACCCTGCTTTTGCACACCGACCTGACGTCCCGCCGCGCCTGCCCCCCCGAACCGCAGGTAGCGGCGGCGCTCGAAACCCTGGCCGCGGCCCATGCCGGGCGTCCCGCCGAGGGCGCCGGTGGCACCGTCGGGCAACGCAGCTGACGAACGGAGACACCAATGGGTCGGCCCATTTCACTCGAAGAAGAGAAGGCCCGCGATGGGCTGGCCGCCCATCTGCATGGGTAATGCGTGCGGATGAACGCGGCGGATGGCGATCTCGAACTTGGGCGGCAGGCGCATATGACCTCGCTCGCCGGGATCGGCCCGGCTTGCCGGACCTGATCCCGGCGTCGCGCGGCCAGTGGCCATGCCCGAATTCCGAGGTGCCGGGACATTCCGACGCATGCGCTAGATCCTGACATCGAAGGGGGCGCGGCCCCGGCAGGGACAGGCAACAGGAAAGGCAGGCTCTTGAAACAGGTAACGAGCAAGGCGCCGGGCGGCCTCGACAACCTCGTGCTCGAGGAGGTGGCCGAACCGGCGGCACCCGGCCCGGGCGAGATCACCGTGCGCCTGCATGCCAGCTCGCTCAACTACCACGATTACCGGGGCTGCGCCGTCGAGGGGGCCTTGCCGGACGGGCGAATTCCGATGGCCGATGGCGCGGGCCGCGTCGAGGCGGTCGGCGAAGGCGTGGACGACTTCGCCGCCGGCGATTCCGTCGTGTCCTGCTTTTTCCCGGACTGGCAGGCGGGCGACGACCGGCCATTCGACTTTTCGGGCACCCCTGGAGACGGGCGTGACGGCTATGCGCGCGAACGCGTCACACTGCCCGCGAGCTGCTTCACCCATGCGCCCGAAGAATGGAGCCACGAGGAGGCGGCGACCATCACCACCGCCGGACTGACCGCTTGGCGCGCGCTGGTGGTCGATGCTGGGCTCAAGGCCGGCGACACGGTCGCCGTGCTCGGCACCGGCGGCGTGTCGATCTACGCGCTGCAACTGGCCAAGGCGATGGGCGCTAACGTGATCGCTACCTCCTCGTCGGATGCGAAGCTCGAGCGCCTGCGCGGGATGGGGGCGGATCACGTCATCAACTATCGCGAAACCCCCGAATGGGGCGAGGAAATGCGCCGCATGACCGGAGGCCGCGGCGTCGATATCGTGGTCGAGGTCGGCGGGCCTGCCACGCTCGCGCAATCCATCGTCGCCGGACGGCCCGGGGCGCATATCGCGCTGATCGGCGTGCTCACCGGTCGCGCCGGAGAGGTACCCACCGCCCTGCTGATGGCGCGCCAGCAACGCCTTCAGGGCCTGATCGTCGGCTCGCGCGCGCATCAGCTCGACTTCGTGAAGGCGCTCGACGCGTTGAAGCTGCGCCCGGTGATCGACCGCAGCTTCGAGCTGTCCGAACTCGCGCAAGCCTTTCGGTATCAGGAAAGCGGTGCGCATTTCGGCAAGATCTGCGTGACGATGTGAAGCGGGCTACATCGGCCTGCCGGCGCTTCGCGGCGATCTCCACCGGTTCGTGATTGTTCCGGGCTCTTCTGAGGGCCAATCGGCGGGCCGGGGACCTTCTCAGCAGCCGTCCTCATAGGGATCGTCCAGCGCCGGCAGCACCTTGCCCGTACATTCGCCGAAACCGACACGGTATCCGTCGCCCTGCGCATGGCCCCGGAACCTCAGCGTATCGCCATCCTCGATGAAACTGCGGGTCTGGTCACCGACGGCGATCGGCTCCCTGCCGCCCCAGCTTAGTTCGAGGAGCGCGCCGCGGCTCTCTCTGGCGGGCCCCGATATGGTGCCCGAACCCAGCAGGTCGCCGACCCGCATCGGGCAGCCCGAGGTGGTATGGTGCGCCAGTTGCTGCGCGGCGGAGTAGTACATCTCGCGGTAATTGGTCCGTGCGATGGTGACCGGCCCTGCGCCTTCGGGGGCGAGTTCGACCTTAAGCTCGATGTCGTAGAGCATCGGGCCCGGCTCCCGCAGATAGGGCAGAAGGTCGCGCTCGCGTTCGGGCGTCGACGTTCGAAACGGCGCCAGCGCTGCGGCGGTGACGATCCACGGGCTGATCGAGGTCGCCGTCGCCTTGCCTTGGAACGGGCCGAGCGGCTGGTACTCCCAAGCCTGGATGTCACGCGCCGACCAGTCGTTCAGCAGCACGTAGCCGAAGATCATCGCGTCGGCCTCTGCGACGCTCACCGCTCCGTTCGAGGGCTGGCCGAGGATCGCCCCCATCTCCAGTTCGAAGTCGAAACGCGCCGACGGCGCGAAGCGGGGAAGCGCGTCCTCCGGTCCCTTGATCTGGCCCCAGGGGCGACGGATCTCGGTGCCCGACACCACGACCGAGGAGGCGCGGCCATTGTAACCGATGGGCATCGACAACCAGTTTGGCGGCAAGGCGTTCTCGGCGCCGCGAAACATCGTGCCGACATTGGTGGCGTGATGGCGGCTGGCATAGAAATCCGTGAACTCGGCCACCGTGAAGGGCAAGTGCATGCGGGCCCCGGCCTGCGGCACCAGATGCGCGCGCAATGCCTCGACCTGCGACGCCCCCTCGGCCAACAGCTCCCTCAGCCGCGACCGGAGCGCCGCCCAAGCCTCGGCGCCAGCGGCCATGAGCGGGTTCCAAGTGGCCGCCTGCAACAGGGGGCCGCCTTGCAACGCGATGATCCCCGCACGCTCCAGCGCCGCGACGTCGAGGATCATGTCGCCGATCGCCACGCCGCAGCGCGGGCCCCCGCCCGGGGTCGAGAAGACGCCGTAGGGCAGGTTGTTGAGCGGGAAATCGGTCCCGGCCTCATTGGCGCTTTCGACCCAGCTTCTGTCGAGGCTCATCTCCCCTCCCCGCGTCCTTGTCGTGAGAGGGGGCTCAGTCCCATTTGCCTTCCGGCGTGCCGTCGAAATGCTTCTCGAGACTGTCCCAGCAGCCGATATAATCCTCCTGCAGCGGCGCCTCCTTCGCGGCGAACTCGGTCAGATGCTGCGGAAAGCGCGTCTCGAACATGAAGGACATGGTGTCCTCGAGCTTGCTCGGCCCGAGATCGGCATGGGTGGCCTTCTCGAAGGCCTCGTTGTCGGGCCCGTGCGGCAGCATCATGTTGTGCAGGCTCATGCCGCCCGGCACGAAGCCCTGCGGCTTGGCGTCGTACTGGCCGCGGATGTTGCCCATCAGCTCTGACATGACGTTCTTGTGGTACCAGGGCGGACGGAAGGTGTTCTCGGCCACCGACCATCGGTCGCGGAACAGCACGAAGTCGATATTGGCGGTACCCTCGACGCCCGACGGCGCGGTCAACACGGTGAAGATCGACGGGTCGGGATGGTCGAACAGCACCGCGCCGATCGGGCAGTAGCTCCGCAGATCGTATTTCACCGGCGCATAGTTTCCGTGCCAGGCCACCACGTCGAGTGGCGAATGCCCGATCTCGCAGCGGTGGAATTGGCCGCACCATTTCACGGTGACGGTCGAGGGCGTCTCGCGGTCCTCGAAGGCGGCGACTGGGGTCTTGAAATCTCGTCGGTTGGCCATGCAGTTGGCGCCGATCGGCCCGCGCCCGGGCAGCTGGAACTTCTGGCCGTAATTTTCGCATACGAAGCCGCGCGCCGGCCCCTCCAACAACTCCACCCGGTAGACCAGCCCGCGCGGCAGGATGGCGATCTCCTGCGGTTCGAGGTCGATCACGCCGAGCTCGGTGCAAAACCGCAGCCGCCCTTCCTGCGGCACCACCAGAAGCTCGCTGTCGGCGGAGTAGAAATAGGCGTCGACCATGCTTTGGGTGACGAGATAGATATGGCTCGCCATGCCGGTCTGCGTGTTCACGTCGCCCGCCGTGGTCATCGTGCGCATGCCGGTCAGCCAGTCGAGCGGCGTGTCGGAATGCGGCACCGGGTCCCAGCGGTACTGGCCCAGCGAGGTGACGTCGAGCATCACGTGCGGCGCCGATTTCCAGTAGGCCAGATCGATGCGCGCGAAACGGCCGGTGTGCTTCACCGACGGTCGGATGCGGTAGCACCAGGTCCGTTCGTTCTGATGGCTGGGCGCGGTGAAGGCGGTGCCCGAGAGCTGCTCACCGTAGAGACCATAGGCGCATTTCTGCGGGCTGTTCATGCCTTGCGGCAGCGCGCCGGGCAGCGCCTCGGTCTCGAAGTCGTTGCCGAAGCCCGGCATGTAGGATGGTCCCGCGCCGCCGTCGTTCGGCGCGCGCCTCATGTCTTGCGGAAGCTCGCCTGACGCCATCCTTCCCCTCCCCCTGATCGGCCCGAACGGGCCCGTTTCAAGTCGTGGCCAAGTTTCGTTGCGATTGCAATGATGTCAAGAAACATTGCAAATGAGAGGAAGCTGCGCGAGGGGGACGCACTCCCGCGACCGAGATGAGACGATGTCATGGACCACGACCTGCCCGATTTCGACTTGTCGCGCTTCCTGCCCTACCGGCTGTCCGTGGCGGGCGACCGGCTGAGTGCCGGGCTGGCGCGGCGCTACCGGGCGGAGTTCGGCATCTCGGTCGCCGAATGGCGGGTGCTGGTGCATGTCACCGACGCCGGGGAGGTCTCGATCCGGGATCTGGAGCGCCGGGTCAATCTGGAGAAGTCCAAGGCCAGCCGCGCCGCCACGCGGCTCGCGCAGGCGGGCTATATCCGCAAGGCCCCGAACCCTGCGGATCGGCGGCTCCTTTGCCTGTCGCTGAGCGAAAAGGGCCGCGAACTGATGTCCCGGCTTCTCCCCATCGCCTCGGCCTACCAGGCGCGGCTCGAAGAGATCATCGGCGACCGAATGAGCGAACTCGAAGCAGCGCTGGAGATCATGGTGACCTCCGAACTGGACTGACGCCGCTTGCTGCCCGGACGGTTCCACCCATGTCGGGCAGCCAAATCGCGGGGATGCAGGTGGCACCTCGATGCCACCACCGCTCCGTCGCCCCGGAGACTCGGTGATCGTAACGTGCCCGTTCCCGGTAGAGGTAGGTTGGTAACCGGAGCTTGGCCCTGTGACGCAGCGGTGAATCCAGACCTCAATCGCATGGGTATGACGGTGATCTGCCGAGGCGGCCGGCCCGGGGACTGCTTGTCGAATTTGGAGAAATTGCCAACTGAGTTCCCCTCTGACGGGTCCCGGCGAACCCTTTACCGTGCATGACCTAACGGAAGATCACCTTTGATGTGAATTGTCGTAGGGCTGTCATGCCGTTCTACTCAGCTACTGGGAGAGGGCCTCACTGGCCCGCTAGTCTGAGGATGATCCGATGAGCAGTTCGACCGAAAGCCCCGCACCGTCCGCGACCGAGGAAGATGACGCCGCCCGTATCGGCCTCGGGCAACGTCTTGGGAGCGCCCAGCTCGTCACAGCCCCCTACCCGCCGCTTGTCATCAACGAGGTCGATGCCGATACGGCGGGACCCGACACGCAGGAATTCGTCGAGATCTTCGACGGAGGCGCCGGAAACACCCCCCTCAACGGGCACGTGCTGGTCTTCTTCAACGGCGGCAACGCCGATAACGCATCCTACGAAACGATCGACCTGACCGGCTACAGCACGAACGCGGATGGCTATTTCGTCATCGGCAATGCGGGCGTTCCGAATGTGGGCCGGGTGTTCGCCTCGAACAGCCTTCAGAACGGGGCGGACGCGGTGGCGCTCTACCGGGCAGACCCGAGCGATTTTACCGACGGGACCGCGCCGACCACCCAAGGGCTCATCGACGCGGTGGTCTACGACACCGATGATGACGACGATGCCGAACTGCTCGCGGCGCTCGGGCAAAGCGTTCAGTGGAACGAAGACCAAAATGGCGACAAGGACGGGCATTCGAATGCCCGCGATCCCGGCGGCAGCGGGGAATTCATCGCGCAAGCCCCGACGCCGGGCGCGCCGAATGACGCCCCGCCGCCCGCGCCGGCCACCCCCCGCCAAGTCTACATCTCGGAAATCCAGGGCACGCCCGAAACCCAGTCCACCGCCAGCTTCGGCAATGACGGGACTTCGCCCCTGCTCGGCCAGAACGTTACGATCCAAGGGGTCGTCACCGCCACCTTTCCGGATCTAAAGGGCTTCTTCGTGCAGGAAGAGGCCTCGGACAGCGACGGCGACGATCAATCCTCGGAAGGAATCTTCGTCTACGCGCCCGGCGGCTTCACGCTGCGCGAAGGCTACCGCGTGTCGGTGACCGGCACGGTGGACGAGAATTTCGGGATGACCCAGATCGATGACGACAACGGGCTGCTCGCGATCGAAGTCATCGATGATGGTAACAATCTCGACCTGATCGACGTGCCCGTGATCGATCGCTCGGACTATGGCGGCAACGAAGAGATCACCGCGCTCGAACAGTTCGAGGGCATGAAGATCTCCTTCGCGCAGGAGATGGTCGTCTCGGAGTATTTCGAACTGGCGCGCTACGGGCAGGTGACCCTCTATGAAGGCGAGCGGCCCTACCAGTACACCCAGCTGAACGAGCCCGATGTCGCGGGATACGAGGCCCATCTCGACGCGCTCGCAAGCAGGCGCATCATCCTCGACGACGGCAATAATTTCCAGAACGCCGCCACCCCCGACGGTGCGATCTTCCATCCGCAGCCGGATGGTTTCGGCACCGGCACGCAGGGCGTGAACTTCTTTCGCGGCGGTGACGTGATCGAGGACCTGACCGGCGTGCTGCACTGGTCCTGGGCCGGATCGGGCGGCACCGATGCCTGGCGGCTGCGCCCGACCGAAGCCGATCCGGTCGAGTTCACGCCGAGCAACCTGCGCAGCGACGCACCGGCGGATGTCGGTGGTTCGCTGAAGGTGGGGTCGTTCAACGTGCTGAACTACTTCACCACGCTCGACGACGGCACCGGCCAGACCGCGACCGGGCAGAACCCGCGCGGGGCCCATAGCGCCGCCGAACTGCAGCGGCAGACCGACAAGATCGTCGAGGCGCTCGTTACCATGGATGCACAGGTGGTGGGCCTGCTGGAGATCGAGAACGACGAAGGTGCGGCCACGGCGGCGCTGGTCGAGGCGCTCAACGCGCGGCTCGGCACGGACAGCTACGCCTATGTCGATACCGGCATCATCGGCACCGACGCGATCAAGGTGGCGCTGATCTACGACCAGACGCAGGTCCGGCCGGTGGGTGACTTCGCGATCCTCGACGGTAGCGTCGATCCGCGCTTTCTCGACGGGGCGAACCGGCCCGCGCTGGCCCAGACCTTCGAGGAGATCGGCACCACCGGTACCTTCACCGCAGCGGTCAACCATCTCAAGTCCAAGGGCAGCGTCGCCAATGGCGACGTGGCGGCCGGGGATGGTGCCGGCAACAACGACCAGATCCGCACCGATGCGGCCGAGGCTCTGGTCGACTGGCTCGCAACCGATCCCACCGGTTCGGGCGACGCCGATTACATGATCCTCGGCGATCTGAACGCCTATGCGAAGGAAGACCCGATCGACGCGATCATCGAGGGCGCGGATGACAGCCTCGGCACCGAGGACGACTACGTCGATCTCCTCGCCGCGCATCAGGGCGAGGCGGCCTACAGCTATCTCTTTGACGGCCAGCTCGGCACGCTCGACTATGCGCTGGCGAACAAGGCATTGGCTTCGCAGGTCACGGGCGCGACGGCCTGGCACATCAACGCCGACGAGGTGCCGCTTTTCGACTACAACGACGACATACGCGATGCCGAGGAGCGGAGTTTCGAGGAGGAGCCTTCCGGCAACGACCTCTACGAGGCGAACGCCTTCCGCGCCTCGGACCACGATCCGCTGGTGGTCGGGCTCGATCTCGCGTCGAGCTTCAATTTCGTGGCCGGGCATGATCGCTTCGAGTTCCTGCGCGGCACGTCGGGGCGCGACCTGATCGAGAGCAAGGGGGGCTGGCTCGACATCGTGATCGGCGGCGGTGACGCCGATCGCTTCGTGTTCGGCGACGAAACGGCGAATGGTCGGCGCGAGCGCGAGGTGATCCTCGACTACGAAGCGGGTCTCGACGAGATCGACCTCGGCGGCGCGAGCATCCGCAAGGTTGCCGGGTTCGGCAACAACCTCCAGATCGAGCTCGACGGGGATCGCGACATGATCTTTCTCACCGGGGTGGGTGACATCGACGATGTCACCTTCCTGAATGCCGAAGGGCTGGCTTTCGTCTGATCCAGATGCCGCCGCGATCCCAGTATGGGGCCGCGGCGGCCCTCCCATATCGGTCGTGGCCCCGGGGCGAAGAGGCGTGGCGGAAAGCGCGTCATGGGTACGGCATCATGTCCGGCTATGGTCGCGACACTCTACCGGGCTGATCGCGGCGGCCCTCTCTAAGGCCGCCGCGCTTTGCATTACAGATAGCGGTTCACGAGGTTCTCGAGCCGCTCCTGTCGGCCCGAGCGCGGCTCGGGGTTGATCCCCTCGCTCTCGACCCGGGCCGCGATTTCCTCGAAGCCGCCCGCGAGCATGTCCTTGGCCTCCGGCGTATCCCAGCCCGCATACCGTGCCTCGCGCGCGGCCTCGAGCTTGCCATCCTCGAGCATCTTTGCCGCCGCCTTGAAGCCCGCCGCGCAGGCGTCCATGCCGCCGACATGGGCGAGGATCAGGTCTTCGGCGTCGAGCGACTGGCGCCGCAGCTTGGCGTCGAAATTGGTGCCGCCGGTGGTGAAGCCGCCGGCGCGCAGAACCTCGTAATAGGCCAGCGCCATCTCGGGCACGTTGTTCGGGAACTGGTCGGTGTCCCAGCCCGACTGGTAATCGTTGCGGTTCATATCGCTCGAGCCGAAGATCCCCAGCTCACGCGCCAGCGCCAGCTCGTGCTCGAAGCTGTGGCCGGCGAGGATCGCGTGGCCCTGCTCGATGTTGACCTTCACCTCACTCTCCAGCCCGAAGTCCTTGAGGAAGCCATAGACCGTCGCGACGTCGTAGTCGTATTGGTGCTTGGTCGGCTCCTGCGGCTTGGGCTCGATCAGGATGGTGCCATCGAAGCCGATCTTGCGGGCGTATTCGACGGCTTGTGTCAGGAACCGGCCCGCCTGCTGCCGCTCGCGCCCCATGTCGGTGTTGAGCAGCGTCTCGTAGCCCTCGCGCCCGCCCCAGAGCACATAGTTCTCGCCGCCGAGCTGATGCGTCGCGTCGATGCAGGACTTCACCGTTGCGGCGGCGAAGGCATAAACGTCCGGGTCGGGGTTGGTGGCCGCCCCCGACATGTAGCGGCGATGCGAGAACAGGTTCGCCGTGCCCCACAGGAGCTTCGTTCCCGTCGCCTCCATCTTGCCTTGGAAGTAGTCGGTGATCTCGCGCAGGTTGCGGGTGTTCTCTGCGAAGCTCGCGCCCTCGGGCCGCGCATCGACGTCGTGGAAGCAGAAATAGGGCGCGCCGAGGATCTCGAACATCTCGAAGGCCACGTCGGCCTTGAGCTTGGCCTTTTCCATCCCCTCGCCGAACCAGGGCCGATCGAAGGTCTGGCCGCCGAAGGGGTCACCCCCCTCCCAGGCGAAGCTGTGCCAGTAGGCGACCGAAAAACGCAGGTGGTCGCGCATCGGCTTGCCCATCACGACCTCGTCCGGATCGTAGTGCCGGAAGGCGAATTCATTATCGCTGTCGGGTCCCTCGTGGCGGATCTTGGGGATGTTCCTGAAGAAGTCGGTCATGTCGGTCTCGTTCCTCGCCTGCCGATCTGCCCCGTGGCGCAGGACTCGGCCCATCATTTCTGATTAACGTACATCAAAGAAGGCACCTCGCAAAGCCCGATCCGATCGCGGTACGGCTCAGGGCAGGTTGTCGCGCAGGAAGATTTCGGTGTGGATCAGCCCGGTCTCGGCATCGATCGGCATCGCCTCGATTAGGTTTCGGATGATGACGAGGGCGCTCGTCACCTCCTTGCGGATGTCCTGTTGCAGCACGGCGTCGAACACCCCGTCCTGCAAGGCCATGCGGGACTGGTCGGTCAATTCATGCACGACCACCATGGGTCGCGGGTCGGGCCCCGCACGATCCAGGGCGTCGCGCAGGCCGCGATTGCCGCCGCCGAGGCTGTAGATGCCGACGATATCAGTATGCTCCCGCAGCAGGTCGGTCAGAAGCCGGTCCACCCGCGCGGCCTCGTCGCCGCCCTCGATCGGGGGCAGCAGCTTCAACTCGGGAAACTCCGCATGCATGACCTGCTCGAAGCCGAGCCTGCGTTCGACATGATCGCGCACCAGCATCGAGCCCGCGACGATTGCGATGCGGCCGGGCCGACCGGCGCAGAACCTTCCCAGCAGCCCGGCGGCGGTGCGCCCGGCCGAGACGTTATCGATGCCCACGAAATGGCCGCGCGCCGAAGCCGAAAGGTCGGAGATCAAGGTCACCACCTGGATCCCGGCCGCGCGCAACTCCGAGACGGCCTGCCGGACCTCGGCCGACTCCGTGGCGACCATCACCACCCCATCGGCCTCCGTCTCTCTCGCCCGGCGCAACTCGGCCGCGAGTGCCCGGCCATCGAATGGCGGGACAAGCGATACGCCGATCTCGGTGCGATCGCGCAGCGCGATCCGCGCATGCGCTTCCAGCTCGGCCGCGAGGTTGCGCATAAAGCTGTTCGGGCCGTCGGGGATCACGAAGCGGATCTTGTAGATCCGCTTGCGCGACAGGTTCGCCGCCATCAGATCGCGCTCGTAGCCGAGCTGCTTCATCGCCGCGCGGACCCGCTCCTGCGTGGCCGCCCGCACCCCGTTGCGACCGTTCAGGACCCGGTCGACGGTGGAGAGGCTGACATTAGCCACGCGCGCCACGTCATGCACGGTCGGTCGCGACATATGACGGCCCTTCTGGATTGCTACGATACCCGGTTAAAGCAGCGCTGCGGGATCGACAACTTGGCGAGAGGTGCCAGCCGGAAACGACGCGGCGTTGCGGTCACCGCGCGCCATGCGCGCCGTCACCCCCGGCTCAAAGCCTTGAGCGCCGCGTAGCTCTCCTTGTAACGGCCATGCGCCTCCGAGAAGGCGCCAAACAGATCCCGCTCCGGTTCCACCACCCGCGAAATGGCGGGTGGCGTGGCGATCTCGGCGCCCTGCCCGCTCGCTGCCATCAGCCCGAGCCGCGCCGCGCCGAAGGCGCCGCCGAAATCCCCCGCGACCGGCAGATCGACCGGCATCTGGAGCGCGGTGGCAATCGCCTTCAGCCAGTATTCCGAGCGCGTGCCACCGCCGACGCCGATCAGGCGGTCGAAGCGGGTCCCGGTCGAGGCCAGCGCGTCGCGGCTGTCGCGGATCGCGAAGCTCACCCCCTCCAGCACCGCGCGGACCAGCGCCGCGCGATCCGTGTCGTGCCCCATATGCAGGAAGGAGGCGCGGACATGCGCATCGTTGTGCGGCGTCCGCTCGCCGCCGAGATAGGGCAGGAACAGCGTACGGGACGGCGCCTGCAGATCGCCCAGATCCGCGGTCAGCGCGGCGGCCGGACTCCCCAGCACGCCGGCAAACCAGTTCATCGCATCCGCCGCGGCGAGGATCACCCCCATCTGGTGCCAGCTCTCGGGCAGCGCGTGGCAGAAGCTGTGGACCGCGCTGGCGGCGTTCGGATGAAACCCGTCCGTCGCGGCGAAAAGCACGCCAGAGGTGCCGAGCGACACGAAGGCCGTGCCGGGCCTCACGACGCCCATGCCCACCGCCGAGGCCGCGTTGTCGCCACCGCCTCCGGCAACGACGACGTCCGAAGGCAGGCCCCAGCGTACAGCGAGTTCCGGGCGCAGCCGACCCGACACCTCGGAGCCCTCGACCAGCCGTGGCATCCGGCCCCGATCCAACCCCGTCGCCTCGAGCAGCGCCTCGGACCAGTCGCGCGCGGCGACGTCGAGCCAGCCGGTCCCGGCGGCATCCGACATCTCCGAGACATGCTCTCCGGTCAGCCAGAGGCGCAGGTAATCCTTGGGAAGCAGCACCTTGCTGATGTTTTCGAAGACCTGCGGCTCGTGGCGCCGCACCCAGGCGAGCTTGGGGGCAGTGAAGCCGGGGAAGACGACGTTCCCGGTGATCTCGCGAAACCGCGGATCGGCATCGAGCGCCGCGGCCTCAGCATGGCTACGGGTATCGTTCCACAGCATGCAGGGCCGCAGCACCCGGTCGGAGGCGTCGAGTAGCGTCGCGCCGTGCATCTGCCCCGACAGGCCGATGCCGCGCACCGCCTTGGCTTCGATCCTGTCCATAAGCGCGCCGATCGCGGATTCGGCCGCCGCAATCCAGGCCGCGGGATCCTGCTCGGACCAGCCGTCATGGGGCCGTGCGACCGAAAGCGCGGCGCTGCTTTCTGCCAGGATCGATTGATCCTCGGCGATGGCCAGCGCCTTCAGGCCCGAAGTGCCGAGATCGAGGCCGATCAGTATCATGACGACCTTCCTGCCCGGTAGCGTCTGTGCGAAAGGATGCGGCTCGACGCATGACGCATACGGATCGGCGGCGCCGTATACAAAACGGTATCCGCCTGCGCCGTTCTGTTGGCATCCATCGGCTGTTCCTCCCAAACCCCTGACCGGCCACGGCTTCGCGACAGGGCCATCCGCATATGAGTTACGTACATCAACCTGCATCTCCTGCAAAGCAGGATCTGGTGTTGCTGGACGTTAGCGATGCCATGCTCTCGAACCCTTCTGCTGCGGCTGCATGGTAGCTTGGGCCATCCCGGCACAAGCAACATTGATGCTGGAAGTGGAAGCAAGCTACTTCCGCCGCTGGAAATGGCAGTTGACGAATCTTTCCAGCATCTGCCTACATAGCAAACAAATGTTTAACTATTATTATAAGATTGCCAAACTGATATATCAGAGCACGAAGTGAGAGGCGCGGCCTCCGAGCGAGGTCGTCACCCCCGTTTGGTTCGGGAGAGCGAATTGCAGAACCCATCGCCGCAGACCTACCCGCCCCAGCCCGTTCCTGTCGCTGAACTGCTGGCCGGCACCCGGCTCGATCCGAGGGCCAACATCACCTTTCAGGTGTTCGATGCCCTGCGGGATCTCATCGTTTCGGTGAAGCTGCGCCCCGGTCAGAGACTTTCGGAGAAAGAGATCGCCGCTGCGCTCGATGCCAGCAAGACACCGGTGCGCGAGGCGCTGATCCGGCTCGACGAGGTGCAGCTGGTCAAGATCGTGCCGCAAAGCGGGACCTACGTCACAAAGATCTCGGTCAGCCGCTACACGACCGCCTGCTTCATCCGGTTGCAACTCGAACTCGGGGCCGTGCACGACGCGGCGACCCGCCCGGATCCCCGCCATCGGGTCGAGGATCTCGACGGCATTCTCGGCCTGCAATCCGACGCGCTCGACCGCGATGACGCCACCGCCTTCTTCGAACTCGACGAGAGATTTCACCGCCAACTCTTCGTTCTGTCCGGACATGCCGATGCCTGGGCCACCGCCCGGCGATCGCAATTCGACCTGAACCGCGCCCGGCTCATTCGCCGCCAGCACCGAATTCTGCGCGGCCCCGAGGTGATCGCGGAACACGCCGCGATCGCGGACGCGATTCGCGCCCGCGACCCACAAGCTGCCGAGGCCGCGCTCCGGGCGCATATCGGTGATCTGGACCGGCAGGTCGGTGTCCTCTTCACGGATGAAAGGCTGCACGGGCTGATCGAGTTGCCGACCGCGAACTGACGGGGCGGCCCGACGCGGCCGAGCCGGATGCAAGGACTGGACGCGGTAAGGAGGCCGCGCCGGCACGACCATGGGTGAGCCTCCGCTCGGGGCGCGCACCCATGAATGAACGATTTGCGCAAGAGGGAGGACAGTATGCGTAGAGCGTCTTTGGTTTCGGCCATCCTGAGCACGACATGCCTGGCCAGCGCGGCCGCCGCAGAGGAGGAGCTGCGGATCACCGATACGCCGCTGGAGCTTTCAATCCACATGCATTGGGACCGCTCCCAAGGCTATGACGAAAGCTACCCGGTAGAGCAGAAGGCACGCGAGCTGACCGGTATCCACCTGATCGAAGCGACGGCCGGCAAGAACACCAACGACACGCGCGAGGCGATGAACCTGCTGCTGGCGATGGGCAGGATGCCCGATATCGTCGGCAGCCAGCTCATCAAGCAGCCAGTCAATGAATATGGCCCGCAGGGCGCCTTCCTGCCGCTGAACCAGCTGATCGAGGAGCATGCACCCCACATCAAGGCCTTCTTCGACGAACGCCCCGAGCTGCGCCGGGCGATCTCGGCCTACGACGGCAACATGTACTACATCCCCTATCTGCCCGACGGGAAATACGGCCGAGCCTACTTTGTCCGGCAGGATTGGCTCGACAAGCTGGGCCTCGAGCGTCCCGACGATGTCGACGCGCTTTACGACACGCTCGTCGCCTTCCGTGATCAGGACCCCAACGGCAACGGAAAGAAAGACGAGATTCCGTTCTTCGTGCGCGATTGGGAAGAGCTGATGCGGCTCGTGGTGCTCTGGGATGGCCGCTCCTCGGGCTCGGACACGTCGCATGATTTCATGGTCAATGATGATGGCGAGGTGGTGCACCCCTACGCTCAGGAGAACTACAAGATCGGCCTCGCCAACATCGCGCAGTGGTATCGCGAGGGGCTGATCGACCGGGAGGTGTTCACCCGTGGCTCCAGCGCCCGCGACTACCTGCTTGGCGAAGATCTGGGCGGTATGACGCATGACTGGTTCGCTTCGACCTCGGGCTACAACGCCTCGCTTTCGGGCGAGATCGAGGGCTTCGACTTCGTGCCGATGCTGCCGCCGAAATCGGTCAGCGGCCGCCGCATCGAGGAGCATCGTCGCATCCCGATCAAGCCCGATGGCTGGGCGATCAGCCACTCCAACGCGCACCCCGTCGAGACCATTAAATATTTCGACTTCTGGTTCACGGAAACGGGTCGCCTGCTGTCGAATTTCGGGATCGAGGGCGAGCAGTACGAGATGATCGACGGCGAGCCAGTGTTCAAACCGGAGGTGCTGAACAGCGACCAGCCGGTGAACAGCCAGCTCTGGGCCATCGGCGCGCAGATCAAGAAGGGCTACTGGCAGGACTATCGCTACGAGTGGCAATGGACCGCCCCCGCCGCGCGCGAGGGAATCGAACTTTACGACTCCCACGATCTGCTTGTGGACCAGTTCCTCGGCGTCGCCTTCAGCAAGGAGGAGCAGGCGGTCTACGACAAGTACTGGCCCTCGATCCAGAGCTACATGCTGGAGCGCCAGCAAGCCTGGGTGCTCGGCAATGGCGATGTCGAGGCGGATTGGAACGGCTATCTCGCGACGCTCGACAAGATGGGCTTCGACGAGGTGATCGAGGTCATGAACGCCGCCTATGCGCGGCAATACGGCTGAGCCCCTCGCCTCACACATGCCGCGGTCGATCCGATCGCGGCATGCCTCTGCCCGGCCGGCGCACCGACCGATCCGGCGCGAGCGCGTCTGGCACCCAGAAACTCCCTAAATCGCCGTTAGGCCAAAAGTAGGATAACATGACTAGAGTCTTGATTTACGGGACCGGTTTCGCCGGTCAGGGTCACGCCGAGGCATTCCGGGGCGCCGGGGCCGACGTCGTGGGGATCGTCGGCCGCACCCCGTGCGTCGTAGACGAGGTCGCCCGGAACATGGATATCCCCTATTCTGGGACCGACTGGCAGGAGGCACTCGAGACCTGCCGTCCCGACATCGTCTCCATCGCGACCCCCGGCGGCGCCCATTACGAACCGATCAAGCAGGCGATCGCGTTCGGCTGCCACGTGTTCTGCGACAAGCCGATGACGGCGGAGGGTGACACGGCGGCCGAGCTTTACGAGCTGGCGCGGCGGAAGGGGGTCAAGACGGCCTATGCCGCGAGCTTTCGCTACGCCCCGAGCATCCTGCATGCCAAGCGGCTCGTGGCCGAAGGCGCGATCGGCGCGCCTACCGAGGTCGAATGCATTTCGCATTTCAACCTCGAACGCGAGATCCCCTTCGGCTGGTCGCACCGCAAGGAGGAAGGCGGCGGACGCCTCAACAACAACTTCACCCACACGCTGTCGATCGTGACCTCGGTGCTGGGTAACAGGATCCTGTCGATCGCGGGCGAGGTGCGGGACGATCTGGGCCGCGCGCCGATCGTCGAAGGGGTGCACAACTTCGCCACTCGGCGCGACTTCATCCCCCAGAACCTCGACGACCCCTCGCTTGAGTGGGGCGAGAGCGATGTCGAGTGGTCCTATACGGTAATGGCGCGGCTGGAGAGCCGTTTCGCCGACACCCCGGTCTCGGTGCTGTTCAAGCATGGCGGGCTGGTGCCGCGCTTCCACGAGGATCATATCGTCTTCTACGGCACCAAGGGGGCGATCTACGCCAAGGGCCATTACGGCAGCGGTCAGCTGTATCTGCATGAGAACAAGGCCTGGCGGGAATTGCCGCTGCCCTGCGACATCGCCGCTTCCGTGCCGGATGTGCGCGGCGAGACCGAGCAGTGCTGGCACCATCTTGCCCGCGAGTTCGTGCGCGACGTTCGCGGCGAGACGGTCGAGCCCTACCCGACCTTCAGGGAGGGCAGTCAGTACCAGCAGATCATCGACCTGATCCGCAGGAACGACAACTGGACGGATGTGACCGGTCTCGCCTGAAAACGGTTCGATCCACGCGCATTCCCGAGGATGCGCCACGACAAGCCGCCGGGCCGCGCCGGCCCGGCTCTCAATCATCCATGAACGGCCCGAAGGGCCGGCAGGCGGGGTCCGCGCTCCTGCGGGAGCGGCGATCACCGCCCGCTTCGAGGGAGACCCGACCCCATGAAGATCACCGATGCCAAGCTGTTCGTCGGCGGCCCGGCTAAGAACTACGTCACGCTCAAGATCATGACCGATCAGGGCGTCTATGGCCTGGGCGATGCGACACTCAACAACCGCGAGACCCTGCCCGCGAAATACCTGCAGGACTACCTGATCCCGAACCTGATCGGGATGGACCCGCGCCGAAGCGAGGACATCTGGCAATTCCTCTATCGTGGCGCCTATTTCCGGCGCGGCCCCATCGCCATGGCGGCCTATGGCGCCATCGACATGGCGCTTTGGGACATCAAGGGCAAGCTCGCCAACATGCCGCTCTACCAGCTCTTCGGTGGCAAGAGCCGCGATGGCGCGCTGGTGTACGCCCACGCCACAGGCGCCGATCTCGAGGACCTGATGGACTCGATCGCCCATTACGTCGAGGCGGGCTACAAGGCGGTTCGCGTGCAATGCGGCATCCCCGGCATGCCGACGGCGAGCTACGCGGTGCCCGAGACGAAGGGTGACGTGAAGAACTACATCACCGATTACAGCGGCATCCGGCCCAAGCTCGAAATCTGGGACAGCGACAAGTACCTGCGCTTCATGCCCGAGGCGCTGATGCGGATCCGAGAGCGGTTCGGCCCCGAGCTGAAGATCCTGCACGACGTGCACCACCGGCTCACCCCGCGCGAGGCGGCGGCCTTCGCCAAGGAGGTCGAGCCGGCGCGGCTGTTCTGGCTCGAGGACCCGACCCCCGCCGACGATCAGGACGCGCTCAGGCTGCTGCGGCAGCACTCCACCGTGCCGGTGGCCATAGGCGAGGTGTTCAACTCGATCTGGGATTGCAACAAGCTGATCGAGAGGGAGATGATCGACTTCATCCGCGTCGCCGTCACCTATGCCGGCGGCATCACCCATGTGAAGCGGATCGTCGATCTCGCCGGGTTGCACCATGTGCGCACCGGCTTTCACGGGGCGCCGAGCCATTCGCCGATCTGCATGGCGGCGCATGCGCATCTCAACGCATGGGCGCCCAATTTCGGGATTCAGGAATACCTCGTTCTGGGCACGCCGGAATGCGACGCGCTGTTTCCGTCCGAGCACCGGATGGAGAACGGCATGGTCTTCGTCAGCGACGCACCCGGTCTCGGCGTCGATTTCGACGAGACGGAGGCCGCGCGCTACGAATACAGGCCCGGCAGCCACCCCGTCGTGCGGCTCGAGGACGGCACGATGTGGAACTACTGAGGCGCATCCCGGGCGGGGCGAGCTTCCCTGCCCCGCTTACGGCCGGGCGTCCGGGGACTTATCGCGCCCGGCCCTGCTGTCAGGCCAAACCCGTCCTGAATGGCGAGTGCCTTGCCACGGCTATCCGTTTCGGGCCTCATCCATGGCCATGATCATTCGTTCGGAAACCCCGGCCGACGTGGATGCGATCCGCCGGCTGACGACCGCCGCCTTCGAGCCGATGCGCTTCAGCGACGGCACGGAGGCGGACGCGCTGGACAGGCTGCGGCGGGACGGCGACCTCGCCCTTTCGCTGGTCGCGCTCGAAGGAGAAGAGATTTTGGGCCATGTCGCGTTCTCGCCAGCCGCGATCGGCAAGACGCGCGAAGGCTGGTTCGGAGTGGGCCCGGTCTCCGTCCTGCCCGCCCGGCAAGGCGTGGGGATCGGCTCGGCTCTGATGCAGGCCGGTCTGACGCGGCTCGGCGCGCACGGAGCGAAAGGGTGCGTGCTGATCGGCGACCCTGCCTTCTACGGACGGTTCGGCTTCGTCAGCGACGGTGCTCTCACCTACAAGGATATTCCGACGAGGCATGTCCAACGGCTCGCCTTCGGAAGCGACCGGCCCGAAGGCGAGGTGAGATTCAGCGACGGCCTGCAGGATTAAGCCCACCCCGACGGTTGGACGCAGACCTCACTCCGCGGCGAGGCCGCGCTTCCATTCGCCCTTGTAGAGCCGCAGGTGGAAAAGCGGGAACTTGACCAGCTCCTCGATCAGGAACAGCGCGAAGACCCAGGTCACCGACAGGTCGAGATGCAGCACGAAGAGCGCGGTCAGCGGAATCCGCACCAGCCATTGCGCCGCGACGAAGATGTTCATCACGTAGAGCGTGTCGCCCCCGGCCCGAAGCGTCTGGCCGCAGATGGCGTTCGACCCCTTGGGAAAGGGCAGAAGCAACAGCACCGGCAGGAAGCTCAGCAGCGCCGCGGTGGTTTCCTGTTCGAGATTGCCATAGATCCAGCCCGATCCGAGGCAGATGAAGAGATAGGTGGTCGAAACCAGCCCGGCCGCAACGAAGGCCATGCGCCAGGCGCGGACCAGGAAGCGATCCAGCTCATCGCCGCTGCGGTTGCTGCCCAGAAGCTGCGCCACGATGATGCCCGTCGATTGCGCCCAGGCGATGCCGAATGTTCCCGCCGCCTGCACCCATGGCAGGATCAGCGTGATCGCGGCGAACTGGTTCACGCTCATCTTGGCGAAGAGCAGCATCGCGGCATAGTTCGCGACCGCGTTGCTGACGAAGGTACCGGCGATCGGCATCGAGAAGTTGAGATGCCGCCCCAGCGACTGCCACAGCGTGCCGTTGAGCCAGCCCGGCTCGCTTCGATAGCTGCCGGTTTCGCAGTGAAAGGCGCGGGCGAGGTAGAGCGTGCGGGCCAGAGCCCCGAGTGCGCTGCCGATCGCGGCACCTGTGACGCCGAGCCCCGGCAGCCCCGCGGCCCCGTGGATCAGCAGGTAGCTTGTCGCCACGTTGATCGGAATCGCGAAAACATAGCTCTTGAGCGGGATGATGGTGCGGCCGCTGCCGTTGAAGAAGCTGCCCACGCATTGCGCCACCGCCTCGCAGAGCACCACCAGGAGAAAGATGTTGAGATATGCCCTCGCCTGCTCCGCGATCCAGGGCGTATGCGCGATGCGGTCGAGGACCAGCCCGCCGAAGGCCGCAACGAAGACGGTGCCGATCATGGCGACGGCGAGGTTGGTGATCAGCCCGGCATAGAAGCCGGTCTTGAGCGCCACCGGCCGACCCGAACCGACCGCCTGGGCCAACCGGATCTGGGTGGCGGTGGAGAAAGCGAAGAGCGTGCCGACCAGCAGCGTGCCGAAGGCCGAGGCGAGACCCATCGCGGCCAGCGCCGGCTCGCCCAGCCCCGAGACGAGATAGGCGTCGATCAGCACGATGCCGTTGACCATCATCGCCTTGAAGGTCAGCGGCCATGCGACGTCGAAAACGGTGCGGTTCGAGGGCGTCGCGCGGCGGGTGGCAGTGTCAGACATCATGTTCCATCAAACCGATTGGCGCGGCCCCCCTTGGGACCTGCGCTCGAAAATCGAAACCCGGCGCGACGCGCGCGCCGCAAGCGACGACAAGGGCCCCTGGGGCCCGCTCCGACCTGCAAGGTCGTGCATGCGGACGGCCGGGGAATACCCCCGGCCGCCGCCATCGATCTGCGATGTCAGGAGCCGTGCTCCACATCCAGTTCGAAGAATGTCACCTGGTCGAAATCGCGTTCCGGCCGATCGCTGGTGTTGTTCTGCGAATAGGCGCCCGCCTTGAAATACATGAAGTCGTCCGCGACCGAGTAGCCGCTCTCGCTCATGTCGTAGGGCTCGGCCTCGACCCGGCTGCCGTCGTCGCGGGTGATCGCGACATGCAGCATCGGGTGCACCACGCCATCGCGTTCCTCGCCGCGCACCGCGATCTCGTAGGCGAAGGTCTCGTCGAGCGCGATGCCATCATCGGGGTTCTCGGCATGATTGCCGCGGCTGCCGATCATCTCGACATAGACGTCGTCCTCGCCCACCGCCTCATGCGCGAAATAGATCGAGCCGAACTTGTTGCCGGGGAGCTTGCGGTAATAGAGCCGGATCGGCTCGTCGTCCTTGGCGTGGATCTGGCCGATGATGACGCGCCCGACCTTGCCCGCCTCGCCGATCCGGGTGACCTGGTTCACCGCCAGCGTCGCACGCATCACGCCGTCGACGCCGCCCGCCATCGCCTGCGCCTCTTCGGGGGCCGAAGAGAAGACCCAGTTGTTGGCGTTAGGCGTGCCATCGTCGTTGCGGGTGGAGATGCTCTCGTCGCCACGACGGATCATCTCGCGCAGTTCGGAGCGGGCATAGCTCGAGCCGGAGGTGGTGAAGCCGCCCGGCACGGTGCGGAATACCATGCCACCAGTGACCGGGTCGGTGTAGAAGAACCGGTCGTCGGACCAGCCCTGCAACTCGTTCTCGGAGATCTCGTCGACCTTGCCGTCCTGGTCGAGATCGGCGGGCAGCGTCAGCTTCCAGCCGGCCAGATCGAAATTCCCGCTGGGGGGCAGGTCGATGCGCAGGTCCAGCCCGGTCTTGCTCATGTTGGCCACCCGCGCCGTGTCGCTGCCGTCGTTCAGATCCGCGACCTCGCCCGAGCCGCAGCCATAGGCCTGCACCTCGATCAGGCTGTTCCAGCCGCTGGCCTCGTTGCCCTGCCCCGTGAGCCGCAGGTAGCGCGCCGGGGTCGCCGGCACTTCGAACCGCTCGATCGCGGTGCTCTGCCCGGCGCTCTGGCCGCCCGAGATCAGCGAGGTCCAGCTTTCGCCATCCTCGGAGGCCTCCAGGTCGAAACTGGTGCGCCGCTCGTCGCCCTTGTAAAAGGCGAGCCCGACCTCGCGCAGCGCCTGCGCCTCGCCCAGATCGAGGGTGAGCTGCTTGCCCGCCCCTTCTGACGACCAGCGCGAGTCCGGGGCGAAATCATTGTCGAAGACCCGTTCGGGCCCGTATTCGGCGTCGAAGCTGCCGTCATCGCTGGCCGAGACGATGGCCAGCGGCGAAATGTCGGCGCAGGTCTCGGGCGCCTGTGCCGCGGCTTGGGTGACGGGCCAGAGCGCGCCGGCCAGAAGCAGCGTGACTCCGCTGCGCAATACTATGGTGGTGTTCATTTTGTCGCTCCTCCCCGAGCGGTCAAAAGGCGCATGCGCGCCGGGAAACTGGAAAATGGACTGGTCGATGCCGTCAGGACGCGCGTGCCGCCGCAGCCTCCTCGCTTGTGGTGGCGGGCAAGATGGCGCCGGGCGCGGCAACGACCCGCGCCGCCATCTCGTGGGCGCGGCGCAGCGCCTCGTCGACACCCTGCCCCTCGACCCAGGCCGCGAGAAATGTGCCGTCGAAGCTGTCGCCCGCGCCGGTGGTATCGACGACCCGCTCCGCCCGCGCGAAGACCGGCTCGCGTCCGCCCGGGTCCGGCACCAGAAGCCGTGGCCCCGCCCCGCCGCGTTTCAGGACACAAAGCGACATGCCATAGCCCTTGAGCCGACGCGTTGCCTCCGCCTCGCTCTCACCGAACAGCGCCATCTCGTCGTCGATCGATGGAAAGCCGATATCGGTGACGGCCCAGGCCCGGTCGATCGCCGCGCGCGCGGCCGCCACGCTCTCCCACAGGCGCGGGCGGTAATTGCTGTCGAAGCAGATCGCGACGCCCGCCCGCCGCAGCGACGCCAGCCGGTCGAGCAGCGCCGCACGCACCGACGCCGACAGGATCGCCAGAGTGATGGCCGAAAGGAACACGTGGCTCGCCCCGTCGAGCGCGGCGAAATTGGGGGCCGCGTCGGGGCCGAACATCCGCCGCGCCGCCGAGGCATCACGCCAATAGGCAAAGCTGCGCTCGCCCTCGGCATCGGTCTCGATCGCGTAGAGGCCGGGGCCGCGATCGGGGTCGAGGTGAATGCGCGCGACACCGACGCCATGCGCCTTGGCGAAGCTCATGATCCGGTCCGAGAACCGGTCGCGTCCCAGCGCCGTCACCAACTCGACCCGTGCCGCGCCGCGCAGGGCGCGCCGCATGTAGATCGCGGCGTTGAGCACGTCGCCCGCCACGCCGAGCCGGGCGGTCTCCTGCGCTTGCGGTACCGACAGCTCGATCATCGGCTCCCCGACGAAGAGGATGAGGGGAGACGTCACGACAGGACGCCTCCGCGCATCTCGGCGGGCAGAAGTGTCTCGGGGATGTTCTGGAAGCAGACCGGGCGCAGGAAACGACGGATCGAGAGCGTGCCGACCGAGGTGGCCCCGAAATTGGTCGAGGCGGGGTATGGCCCGCCATGCACCATGGCGTCGCAGACCTCGACCCCGGTCGGGAAGCCGTTGGCCAGCACCCGGCCCGCCTTGCGTTCGAGCAGGCGCAGGAGCGGCGCGGCATCCTTCGCATCGCTCTCCTCGATCTGCAGCGTCGCGGTAAGCTGTCCCTCCAACCCCTGCGCCACGGCGCGCATCTCGCCGACGTTCCGGGCCAGAACCACGACACCGAGCGGGCCGAAAGCCTCCTCGTGCAGCGACGTGTCCGCGAGCCAGTCGCTGGCGCGGGTCACGAAGAGCGCGGGCGCGGCGTGGCGGGCGTCGCTCTCGCGCGCGAGCCGCGTCTCGGCCCGGCCATTGGCCGCCAGCGCCTCGCGCGCCGCGCGGTAGGCGCCGGCGATGCCCGGCGTCAGCATCGGCTGGTCGGGCGCTTCGTTCAGCGCCGCCTGCGCCGCATCGACGAAGCTTTCGGCCCGGTCGCCCGCGGGCAGCACCACGACGCCGGGATTGGTGCAGAACTGTCCCGCCCCCATCAGCAGCGACGCGGCCCAGCCGGTGGCGATCTCTCCGCCCCGCGCGGCCAGCGCGCGCGGCAGCACGAAGACCGGGTTGATCGAACCCAGTTCACCGAAGAACGGGATCGGGTCGGGCCGCTGCGCGCAGAGGTCGAACAGGGCGCGGCCACCGGCGAGAGAGCCGGTGAAGCCCACGGCCCGGATCAGCGGATGCCGCACCAGCGCCTCGCCCACGGCGCGGTTGCCGCCCTGGATCTGGCCGAACACGCCCGGGTGCAGCCCCTCGGCCTGCCGCGCCGCATCGACCGCCTGCGCCACGATGTCGGCCACGCCGGGATGGGCCGAGTGGCCCTTGACCACCACGGGGCAGCCCGCCGCCAGCGCCGCCGCCGTGTCGCCGCCCGCGCTCGAGAAGGCGAGCGGGAAGTTCGAGGCGCCGAACACCGCCACCGGGCCGATCGGGCGCTGCATCATCCGCAGTTCGGGGCGCGGCAGCGGCTGGCGCTCGGGCAGCGCCTTGTCGTGGCGCAGGTCGAGATGCTTGCCCGCCTCGACATGGTCGGCAAAGAGGTTGAGCTGGGCCACGGTGCGGCCACGCTCACCGTTCAGCCGGGCCTCCGGCAGGCCGGTCTCGCGCATGCCGATCTCGGTGATCTCGGACCCGCGCGCCTCGATCTCCCGGCCGATACGGCGCAAAAAGGCGGCGCGCTGCGCACCGCTGGTGGCCGAATAGCTGTCGAAGGCCGCTTCCGCCGCCGCGCAGGCCCGCTCGACCAGCTCGGGGTTGCCCGCCTGGAACGTCTCCGGCGTGCCGTGGATCGGCTGGTTCTCGAAGGTCGTGCTGCCGTCGAGCCATTCTCCGGCGATCAGGTGCTTGGTCTTGAGCATGGAAAGCTCCTTTCGGATGTCGTCGCGGCGGGCCAGCCCGCCCGCGTCAGGCGGGCGAATGGGGATGAAATCTGCGGGCGAGCGGGCCGCGCCCCGCGAGAGGGCGGCGCTCGGAGCCCGCGGGGAATTGACGGGGCCGCCGCGCAGGGCGGCCCCGGGGGAGGATCAGGAGAAGACCAGGCCGCCGTTGATGTCGACATTGGCGCCGGTGATGAAGGACGCCGCCGGCGAGGCCAGGAACACCGCCAACTCGGCCACCTCCTCGGAGGTGCCCTCGCGCTTCAGCGGCGTGTTGCCCGCCACCATCTTGCGCACCTCGGGCTTGGTGAAGATGTTGTGGAAATCGGTGTCGATCAGGCCGGGGCAGAGCGCGTTGACGCGGATCGCCGGGGCCAGCTCCTTGGCCATGCCGCGGGTCATGGTCATGATCGCGCCCTTGGCCGCGCCATAGGCCAGCGCGCCGCCGCCGGCGCCGTCGCGGCCCGCTTGAGAGGCCATGTTCACGATCGCGCCGCCCTCGGTCATGTGCGGCAGCGCCGCCTGCACCAGCAACAGCGCCGAGGTGACGTTGACATCCATCACCGCCTGCCAGTGCTCGAGCGTGATCTCGGGGATGGTCTTGCGGGCGATCAGCCCGCCGGTCACGGGCATCACCACGTGGATCGTGCCGAAGGTCTCCGCCGCCGCGGCGACGAAGGCCTTGACCTGCGCGGGGTCAGTCATGTCGCCCTGCATGGCGAAGGCGCGGCCGCCCATCTCCTCGATTTCGCGCACGGCCGCCTCGGCGCCCGCGCCGCTCTTGTAGTAGTTGATCGCGACATTGGCGCCCGCCTTGGCGAGGCGGATGGCGCAGGCGCGGCCGATGTCGCGCCCGCCGCCAGATACGATCGCGGTCTTGCCCTTGAGTTCCATGTGTTCGGTCCTTCGAATTGAGGTGGATTGCGTCACCCGGGGGCTCGGCCCGGGCGGCAGAGACGTCAGGTGCGCGCGAGCTTCTTGATCACCCGCTTGAAGGTGCGTTCCTCGGCGTCGGTGAAGTAGAGGTCGCAATCGTAGCCCTGATCGTCGAGGAAGTGGAAAATCCGCTTCGGCGCGTCGAGCCGATAGGGCACGAGCAGCGTCGCGATCCGGTGCCGCGTCGCCTCCGGGAACCGCGCCGTGAGGCAGGTGCTGACCGGCAGCCCCTCGTATTCCTGCGGGTCGACGCCCGGAAAGCCGGTTTCCTGGCTCAGCCGCGGCATCCCCGCCTCGGACCAGACGACCTGCCCGTAGAACCCCGCCTTGCGGCCGGTGTAGCGGAACGAGGCCTGCCCCAGATCATAGGGACCGTTGGCGTGCAGCAGCCAGTCGATCGAGACCGGGCTCTCGGCGTCGATGCTGTCGACGATGACGAAGTAGTCGTCATGGACGAAATGCACTTCACGGCTGACATGGGTCACCTCTGGGCTCAGCGAGCGGTAGGCCTCGGTCGCGTCGCCATGGATGTAGATCTCCTCGCCGCGATCCTCGGCCGCGAGGATCCGGCCGGTCGCCGCCATGGCGCGCGCCTTGTCCTTGTCCGCGTATTGCCCCTTGCCGTTGACCAGAATCGCGTTCTTCGACCGGGTCTGACGGCGCCAGCCCTGATGCATGGTCGAGTTGAAGGCGACGTAGTGCCCCGACTGGATCGCCAGATCCTCTCCGAAGGCCGAGAGGCAGAACGCGTTCTGGTCCCCATGGCTGTGGCTGATCGAGCCGAAGGGCGAGGCCTTCATCACGAATTGCAGGTGTCGGTCCGGATCACCCATATGGCTCTGGATGGCGGCCCAGCCGATCCCCTTAAACCAGCGTAGCCGGTCCTCGGCGCCCGGCGCCGCGCCCTCGACCTGCGGCCAATCATGGCGATACATCAGGTCGTCGAAGTTCAGGTCCCACCAGCCGTAATTGTAGAACGCGCCCTCGGTACCCGGATCGTTGCGGCAGATCTCGTCGAAATACCACTGGTAGGCGGGGTTGCCGGTGACGCCCGCATATTGGCGCAAATTGTAGCCGATCTTCAGGCAGGGCAGATCGCCCATGGTGCTGTCGTCGCCGAAGGTGGCACGGCGGGTGTCGGGCGCCTTTGTATAGAGCGGGAAATCCCCGGTCTTCTGGAAGAACGGCCGCTCGTAGAGGTTCAGTCCCGTGAAGGATTTCAGCAGGTTGGCCGCCTCGGTGAGATAGGCCATGCCGGTCATCCAGTAATGCGGCCCCTCGGCCCAGCCGCCATCGCTGTCGCCCCATGGCGAGTAGACGGTCCAGAGGAACTCGATCGAGTAGTCGAGCCACTCGCGCGCCTCGGGCTCTTCGTCGAGAAGCGCGATGCAGGCGGGCACGAGCACCGCCGAGACCGAGCGCACCGCGTGGCTGTCATAGGGGAAGAGGTGGATATGCGCATGGCGGATCACGTGATCGGCCACCTCGCGGGTCCGCACCAGGAGCGCCTGGCGGACGCGCGCCTCCTCGTCCTCGTCGAGCACGTCGCGCAGCCAGTCATAGCCCCATGCCAGCGCCACGGCGACGCGGAAGGCCCATTCGTCGGTATAGCCGCGCGAGGTGGTGCCCGCCGGATCCCAGTCGGCAGCCGAGAGCAGCCATTCCTTCGAGCGGGCGAGCATGGCCTCGTCGCCCAGCACCTTGCCCGCGACGGCGAGATGGCGGATCGCGTAGATCAGCTCTTGGCAGTCGATATAGGTCTGACGCCAGATCGGCGCGGTGCGGGTGTTGTTCGGATATGGCGCGGGTTCGGCCATGATCTCGCGGTCGAGCCATGGCTTGACCGACTTGTCGAAGAAGTTCTGCCAGTTGCAATGCTGCGGGTCGGCCGCGACCGCCTCGCGGAATGCCGCGAGCTCTTCGGGGCCGAGCCACAGCCGCGGATGCGCCATGTCGGCGCGGGCATAGCGCTCGGCGCGGTTGGGCAGCGGCGTCTCGGGCAGCGCCTCGGGCAGATCGAAGGCGCGGGACCTGCTCCAGCGGGTGGCCGGACGCTTGGCGTCCGTGTCCCAGACCGCGTAGGACCAATGCCAGCGGCCCGGCGGCAGCGCCGCGTCGGGCGTCAGGAAGTTGAGCGGCAGGTCGGTGAAGAGCCGGGTCGCGTCGTCGGCGTAATCCGGGTCGGTCGAAACGCGCAGCACGTAGCGCGCCGCCTCGTCGACCACCGGCAGCCAGGTGAAGCGCGGCGGGTTCTCGGCGATCTCGGTGCCCTCTTCGGGGGCGTAGCGGATGTTGAGCCGGCCGGCGGCGGGTTCGTCGAGATAGGCGGTCTGGGGTTCGGCGGTCATGGTGGCCATGCGCTTGCATCCTTGGTCGAATGGGAGATCGGGGGTTCCGGGGGGTCGTGATCGCCCCCCGGAACCGGGGCGTCAGCTTTCGTACTGGCGCTCGTAGGCGGAGTTCATCACCTCCAGCACGTCGCTCAGACCGCGCTTGTCGAGCTGGGCCATGTACTCGTCCCAATCGGCTTCGACGTCGCCGGTGCCGAGGATCCAGGCCTGCTGACGCTCCAGCATGTAGGTGAGGATCGAGGGCCAGTACTTGTCGTAGACCGCCTGCTCCTCCTCGTTGAAGGAGACACCGAGGAATTGGTCGATCAGCAGGTCGTTCTGCTCGTAGAGCTCGATGCCCTCGCGCGCGTCGTCGGAAGTCCACTGCCATTCATAGGCGTAGTCCATGTAGTAACCGCGCGGGATCTGCGCGCCGATCTCCCACATCTGGCTGTTAACCGGCTGGTCGCTGGTCAGCACCTCCTCGGTGTAGACCGGCTCGCCATCGACCATCTCGTAATGCACGCCCTCGACGCCGAAATTCGACAGCCGCCGGCCTTCCTCGGTGAACCAGAAGTCGAAATACTTGATCGTCTCGACTGGATGCTCGTTGGCATAGCTGATCGCCCAGCCGTCGGGCTTGAGCGGGGTGCGGCGGTGCTCCTCGATGCGCTGACCGCTGACGCTCTCGGGCGGCAGCATCGGCGCGAAGTTGAAGCCCGGCACCTTCTCGGCGAGGGCGGCGTTGTAGCCGGAGGTCGAGGCGAACCAGTCATGGGTCAGGCCGCCGAGATTCTCCGACAGCAGGTATTCGCGGGCGCTGGAGCCGCGGGTGAAGATCTCGGGGTCGATCAGCCCCTCGGCATACCACTTGGCGAGGTTCTTGATGCCCTCGCGGTAGCCCTCGGTGGCGTAGGGATGCTTGACCTCGCCATTGTCGACGTAGAAGTCGTGATAGGTGTCCGAACCCGATGAGCGGCCGTCCCACAGGGTCACGAAGCGGATCAGCTCCTCCCACTGGCGCTCGAAGATCGGGATCTCGTCCTTCTTGCCGTTGCCGTTGGGGTCCTGGTCGCGGAACGCCACCAGCACCTGGTAGAGCTCCTCGACATTGTCGGGCCGCTCCAGCCCCAGCGCGTCGAGCCAGTCCTGACGGATGTACCAGGCGCGGCCGAACTTGCCGTCGGGCAGGTAGGGCACGTAGTAGATCTTGCCGTCCGACGAGGCCATGGCGTCGCGCAGTTCGGGCCTCTCGTCGAGCAGCGCCTTGATGTTAGGCGCGTGCTCCTCGATCAGCTCGTCCAGCGGCAGGAAGGCGCCCTGGGGGCCGTACTGGTTGACCGGGTCCTTGATCCGGTTGCCGCCGACGATGTCGGGCAGGTCGCCCTGCGCCAGCAGCAGGTTCATCGCCTCGTTGTGGTCGGGGGTGTTGCGCCCGGCGGTGGCGTCCACGAGGTGGATGCCGGTCATCTCGCGCGCCGCCTGCTCGACCGGGTAATTCTCCTCGTAGCCCTGATTGCGTGGCCAGTGGAAATGGATGGTCAGCTCGAGCGGCTCCTCGACGATCCTGAGATGCTCATCGGCGAAGCCGGGCTGCGCCAGCATGGTGGTAGCCAGGAACGCGGCGGACAGTGTTGTTTTACGCATGGTTTCCCTCCCAAATCGCGTGTCGTTCTCGCGGGTCATTCCTTCACGCCTCCCAGCAGGATGCCCTTGTTGAAGTACTTCTGGACCCACGGGTAGATCAGCAGGACCGGAATGATGGAGCAGACGATGATCGCCGCGGTGACCGTTTCGACCGAATAGGCCGCATCGATCAGGGTGCTGGTGAACTCCTCGTCGTCGGACAGCTCGGCGATCAGCTGGCGCAGATAGACCTGCAGCGGGATCTTGTCCTCGCTCTGCAGCAGCACCATCGCCCAGAAGAAGCCGTTCCAGCGCGCCACGATGCAGAACAGGGTGATCGTGGCGATCGCCGGTTTCGACAGCGGCACATAGACCTTCCACAGCACCTGGAACTCGTTGGCGCCGTCCATCCGCGCCGCCTCCTCGAACGACGACGGGATGGATTCGAAGAAGTTGCGCAGCAGGATGATGTTGAAGGCATTGAGCGCGAAGCCGATGATGATGCCGAAATAGCTGTCGAGAAGCCCCAGATCGCGCATGTTCAGGAAGAACGGGATCAGGCCGGCGTTGAACCACATCGTGAAGGCCACGAAGAGGTTCCAGAACCTGCGCCCGATCAGCTGCGGCCGCGACAGCGCATAGGCGCCGGGAATGATGATCAGCAGGCTCACCGCCGTGCCGCCGAAGGTGTAGATGAAGGTGTTGGCGTAGGAGCTCCAGAACTGCGGCTCGCTCAGCACCCGCTCATAGGCGGCGAGGGTGAACTCGACCGGTGCCAGCACCACCGTGCCGGCGGCGGCCGCGAAACCCGAGCTGAAGGAGACGGCGGCGATGTAGATGAACGGGTAGAGCGTCGAGATCGTGAACAGCCCCACCAGCACCATGTTGGCGATGACGAACCATTTGTCGCCGCGGGAATAGAGATTCATGTTGGCCATTGGCGTGTCCTCCTCACCACAGCGACGTGCGCGACACGCGCTTGGAGATGGTGTTGGCGGTCATCACCAGGATGAAGGCGACGACGGCGTTGAACAGGCCGGCCGCGGCGGCGAGGTCGTATTGCCCCTGCTGCAGACCCTGGCGGTAGATGAAGGTGTTGATCACGTCGGCCGTCTCGTAGGTGGCCGGCTGGTAGAGCAGGATGATCAGCTCGAAGCCCACTTCCAGCAGGTTGCCGATGCGGATGATCAGCATGATGATGATCGTCGGCAGGATCGAGGGCAGCGTCACCTTCCACATCATCTGCCAGCGGCTGGCGCCATCGACCACCGCGCTCTCGTAGAGCGAGGGGTTCACGCCCGCGATGGCGGCGAGATAGACGATCGACTGGAAACCCGCCTCCTGCCAGATGCCGGAGCCGACGAAGATCGGCCGGAACCATTCGGGCTTGGTCAGGAAGTAGATCGGCTCCATGCCCAGCCATTCGAGGATGGTGTTCACAATCCCCGCCGATGGCGAGAAGGCCGTGATCACGATGCCTGCGATGATCACCGTCGAGATGAAATGCGGCAGGTAGACGATGGTCTGCGCGGTGCGCTTGTAGGTCTGGTTCAGGATCTCGTTGAACATCAGCGCCAGGATGATCGGCGCCGGAAAGCCGAACAGCAGGGTGAAGAAGCTGATGATCACGGTGTTCCGGATCGCCCGCAGGAACTGGTCGTTCTCGAACAACGTGCGGAAATGCTCGAAGCCGATCCACGGGCTGCCGTCGATGCCGCGGAAGATCGAGTAGTCCTTGAAGGCGATTTGCAGCCCGTACATCGGCTTGTAGAGGAACAGCAGGAACCAGATGATCGTCGGCAGCAGCAGCACGTAGATCTGCCACTCGCGCTTGAAATGATCGCCGAGCCGTGCGGCGCGACGGCGGGCCCGGTCGCGCAAGGCCTCGCGCGACTCGATGACCAGCTCCTCGGTGGAGGGGCCGATATGCTCTTGCTGGCTCATGCCGCCACCCCCATCCGGGAGCCTCCGAGCACCCGGCCGGTGTCGTGGTCGAAGACCTTGATGCGGTCGACCGGCACGTGGAAGGCGGTGACGCCGCTCAGGTGATCGGTGTCGCCACCGGTCTCGGCCTTGATGACGAAGGGCACGTCGCCGATCGAGGTGTGCAGCAGCGCCTCGGAGCCCAGCGTCTCGATCAGGTCAAGCTCGACCGGCACCGTCGAACCACCGCCGACGGGTTCGATCGAGGCGTGCTCGGGGCGGATGCCCACGATGATCTTGCGACCCTGGGCGTTGCGCAGGCTTTCATGCGCCGGCAGCGCGATCCGGGCGCCGTTCGCCACAGCGACCGGGCCGCGATCGCCGGTATCGACCACCGCGTCGAACTGGTTCATCGGCGGCGAGCCGATGAAGCCCGCGACGAAGGTGTTGACCGGGTTGTTGAACAGCTCCATCGGCGTGCCGATCTGCTCAATCCGGCCGTCGCGCATCACCACGATGCGGTCCGCGAGCGTCATCGCCTCGACCTGGTCATGGGTGACGTAGACCGAGGTGACGCCGAGCCGCTTGTGCAGCCGCTTGATCTCGGCGCGCATCTGGGTGCGCAGCTTGGCATCGAGGTTCGACAGCGGTTCGTCGAAGAGGAACACCTCCGGGTGGCGCACGATGGCGCGGCCCATGGCGACGCGCTGGCGCTGACCGCCCGAGAGATCGGCGGGACGGCGGTCGAGATAGCCGGTGAGCCCGAGAATCCCGGCCACTTCCTCGACCGAGGAGGCGATCTCCGCCTTGGGCGTGCGGCGGATGCGCAGCCCGAACGCGATGTTGTCGGCCACGCTCAGATGCGGGTAGAGCGCGTAGTTCTGGAACACCATCGCCACGTCGCGATCCTTGGGAGCCACGCGATTCACCACCCGGTCGCCGATGCGGCAGGTGCCATCCGAGATCTCTTCGAGCCCGGCGATCATTCGCAGCGTCGTGGACTTGCCGCAGCCCGAGGGCCCGACAAGCACCACGAATTCCTTGGGTGCGATCTCCAGATCGATGCCGTGGACGACTTCGAGCGCCCCGTAGCGTTTGACGATTCCCTTGAGATTGACGCCTGACATGGTCCCCTCCCTTTCGGCCCCGACGTGGAAGCACTGCCAGCATGACTACCGGATTCGTCAGGAGTGATCAATACAAATATTGACAACTGACCTGCGAACCGGCAATCAACTGTTAACAAACTCATGCCCCGACTGCTGAGAGGCGCGCGACTGTCTGGCGGGAAAGAAGTGTTAATAGGCGCTTTATCGCCCATTGGCGCGGCCCGCGCTTCGGAACGCATACTAGCGAACCGGACTTTACAAGTTCCGGTCGCCGCGCCCCGGAACGGGACTGGATTTGTTCGGCCTCCCCGCCCGGAGGCCCATGTCATGCCCCGCACCGCGACGGCGCGCGGCGATCTGCCACGAGAGAGGAGACGATGATGCAGGTGAACAGCGATACCCCGGAGGCCTGGATGACCTCCGGCCCCGGCGCCCAGCGGCGCATCCTGTGCGAGAACCCCGAGCTGATGATGGTCGAGTTCCGCTTCGAGAAGGATGGGCGCGGCCTGCCGCACCACCATCCGCATGTCCAGACGACCTACGTGACCTCGGGGCTGTTCCGCTTCACCGTCTCGGGCGAAACCCGCGATCTGGGCCCCGGCGACGCGATGCTGATCCCCTCGAACGCCGAGCATTCCTGCCTGTGCCTCGAGGAAGGCGTGCTGATCGACGCCTTCACCCCGCGCCGCGCCGATTTCATGGAGGCGCACGGCCTGCCGACCGGCTGAACGCAAAGGGCCCCCGCCATGGCGGGGGCCCCTCAAATCATGTCGTCACGGCCACGTCAGGCGTGGCCGATATCGCCCTCGAAGACCCGCCTGCGTGCGTTCTCGATATGGCTGCGCATGGCGCGCCGCGCCGCGTCGCCATCGCGCTCCGAGATCGCCGCGAAAATCGCGTCATGCTCGGCCTGCACCATCGCCAGGCGCTCCTGCGACTTGGTCAGCGACAGGTTGCGGGTGAGGTTGAGGCCGGTGAGGATGTTGGCCTTCATCGAATTGCGCGCGGAAACGAAGTAATGATTGTCGGAGGCGGTGCAGACGGCCGCATGGAACGCCTCGTCGGCGTCGACGCCAAGCTCGCCGGTGCGCACACAGCGATCGAGCTCCTCCAGCGCCTGCTGGATCTGCCGCAACTCCCGCTCGGACCGGCGCTGCGCCGCGAGAAAGGCGGCCTCGCCCTCGATCGCGGCGCGAAACTCGAAGGTGCGCTGGATGTCGGCGATCGAGCCGATCGGCGCGAAATCGAGTACCGCCTCCTCCGGCTTGCGCCGCACGAAGGACCCGGAGCCCTGGCGCGACACCACGACCCCGTCTTCGCGCAGCTGCTTGAGCGCCTGACGCAGCACCGGGCGCGACACGCCCATCTCGAGGCTGAGCTCGTGCTCGGTGGGAAGCTTTTCCCCCACCGCAAAATCGCCCTTCACTATCCGCGACAGCACGCTTTCATAGACCGTGTCGGCCAGCGTCCGGTCGCCGGTGTCGCGGGCGGCCCTCGCCGGGGCCGCCGCCTGCGGGAACTCTATCGCCCGTTTGCCTGTCGCCATGCGCTGTACTTCTCCTTGGTGGCCGGATCGGTCGGCGGGTAGAGGCCGAAGGTCGAAGCGCCCTTCTGCACCTCCTCCATCACGAAGTCCTCGAAGGACGTCATTTCGACCGCTTCCTCGGCGACCTCATCGGCCATGTAACGAGGAATACATACAACTCCCTCGTTGTCTCCGACAATGACGTCGCCGGGAAAAACCGACACGCCGCCGCAGGCGATCGGATCGTTGATCGCCACGGCGTGATGCTTGGTGAGGTTGGTGGGCGCGCTGGGGCGCGAGTGATAGGCGGGCATTTCGAGCTGCGCGATCTCCGGCGTGTCGCGGAAGCCGCCATCGGTGACGATGCCGGCGCAGCCCAGCTGCTGCAGCCGCGTCGCCAGGATGCAGCCTGCGGAGGCCGCGGTCGCGTCTCCGCGCGAGTCGATCACGAAGACCGCGCCCTCGGGGCATTCCTCGACCCCCTTGCGCTGCGCGTTGTCGCGGTCGGCAAAGCTCTCGAGCACATCGAGATCCTCGCGCGCCGGGATGTAGCGCAGCGTGTAAGCCAGCCCCACCATGTTGCGCCCGGCGCGAAGCCGCTGCGGCCCCTGCAGGTAGATGTTGCGGAAGCCGCGCTTGAACAGCGCGGTCGTCAAGGTCGCCGTGCTGACCTGCATCAGCCTCGCATGGGTCTGCGCCCCGAGCGCCGTCATCTCCATCGTCCCCTCCTGCCCGTCCCGTGACGGCTCTGCTTGATGTCGAACCCAAACTATGCGGCTGACCCGCATCTTGTCAAGATTTGTAATTGCCATTTTGACAAACAGTGCCTGGCGCTGTGCTTTTCTACCGTCACGATGGGCCTTCCAAGTGTGTACCGGCCGCCGCACAACATCCATGTTGATATTTTTTGTAATTGCAATTAAGAATCAAAAATTACAAACGAGGGAGGAGAGGAAACATGTCCATCAGGAATATGCTGTGCGGCGCCTTGGCTGCGACCGCGATCGCCGGAACCGTCGCGGCGGAGGAATGGCGGGGCTGGAACATCCATGTCGAGGATTATCCCGTCAGCCATGGCATGGAGCGCTTTGCCGATCTGGTCGAAGAGCGCACGGGCGGCGAGCTGACCGCCAAGACCTTCCATTCCGGCGTGCTGGGCTCGCAGCCCGACGCGATCGAGCAGCTGCGGCTCGGGGTCATCGATTTCGGCGTGTTCAACCTCGGCCCGATGGGCCAGGCGGTGCCCGAGGCCAATGTCACGCTGCTGCCCTTCATCTTCCGGGACGTGCCGACGATGTACCGCCTGATGGATGGCGAGCTCGGCGAGGCGATCGGCGAGGGCATGCGCGAGCGCGGCATCGTGCCGGTGGGCTGGTACGCCGCGGGCGCCCGGTCCTTCTACAACGGCGAGGCGCCGATCGAGACGCCCGAGGACGTGGCCGGCATGAAGGTGCGGGTGATGAACAACGACCTCTTCGTCGGCATGATCGAGGCGATGGGCGGCAACGCCACGCCGATGGATTTCGCCGAGGTCTACCAATCGCTGCGCACCGGTGTCGTCGACGGGGCGGAGAACAACCCGCCCTCCTACGAGTCGACCAACCATTACGAGGTCGCGAAGTACTTCTCGCTGACCGAGCACCTGATCATCCCCGAATGCCTGTGCATCAGCCTCAAAGCGTGGGACGCGCTGACTCCCGAGCAGCAGGAGATCGTGGCGCAGGCCGGCGCGGAGAGCGCCACCTACCAGCGCGAGCTCTGGGACGAGCGCGAGGCGACGAGCTTCGAGACGCTCAAGGCCGCAGGCGTCGAGGTCAATGAGATCGCCGACAAGACGGCATTCCAACAGGCGATGGCCCCCGTCTACGATGCCTATGTGGCCGACAACCCCGACATGGCGCCGCTGGTCGAGATGATCCGCAGCGCCGAGTGAGCCATCGCGGCGGGGGCCCGCATGGCCCTCGCCCATTCTCTTGCCGGGACATCGCCCATGACTGCCCATTCTCGACTGACCGCCGGTCTCGACACGGCACTGTATTTCCTGCGCAATGCCTGCCTCTTCGTGGCCTCGATCTGCCTCGTGGTGCTGATCGCGAGCTTCGGCTGGCTGGTCTTCGGCCGCTACGTGCTCAACGCCACGCCGACCTGGGTCGAGCAGCTGTCGCTGCTCCTCGTCGGCTACATCACCTTTCTGGGCGCCGCGGCGGGCATCCATGACGATGGCCATCTGGGCGTCACCTTCCTGCGCGACGGCTTCGGCCCGCGCTTCTCGTCGGTGCTGCGCTCCATCTCGGACCTGGCGATGACCGGCTTCGGGCTCGTCATGTTCACCGCCTCGACCGAGCTGGTGCGCTTCGGCTGGTCATCGCAACTGCCGATGCTGAACCTGCCGGAGGGGATGCGCGCGATCCCGGCCGCGATCTGCGGCCTGCTGGCGGCGCTGTTCTGCGGCACGCGCGCGCTGCGCCGGATGCTGGGCGACAGGCCCGCCACCGACGCCTTCATCTTGGAGAACATCTGATGGGACTCGTGGTCCTGATGGGCGCCTTCGCCGCCGCGCTGCTTCTGGGCGTCCCCGTAGCCTTCGCCATGGGCATCGCCGCGGCGCTGACCTTCTGGTTCGAGGGGTTGCCGCTCCTGATGACCTTCCAGCGGACGATCTCGGGCATCTCCGCCTTCTCACTTCTGGCGATCCCCTTCTTCATCTTCGCGGGCGAGCTGATGCTGCATGGTGGCATCGCGCGCAAGCTGGTGAACTTCGCCGGCACGCTGGTGGGCCATATCCGTGGCGGGCTGGGCTCGGTCAACATCCTGTCGAGCATGCTGTTCGGCGGCATCTCGGGCTCAGCCATCGCCGACATCTCGGCGCTCGGCTCGCTTCTGGTGCCGACGATGAAGGAACGCGGCTACCGTGCCGACTACGCGGTCAACGTCACCGTCACCTCATCGATCGCCGGCATCGTGATCCCGCCCAGCCACAACATGATCATCTTCGCCATCGCGGCGGGCGGCGGCGTGTCGATCTCCAAGCTGTTCCTGGCCGGTGTCGTGCCGGGCATGCTGATGTGCCTGTGCCTCGCCATCGCCGCCTATATCCTGGCGATCCGCCACAACTACCCGGCCGAGACCTTCCCGGGCTGGCGCGCGGTCCTTCTATCGGCGGCCGAGTCGATCCCCGGCCTCGTCACCGCGATCATCATCATCGGCGGCGTGCTGTCGGGCGTCTTCACCGTCACCGAATCCGGCGCCTTCGGTGCGCTCTACGCGCTGGCGCTGACCGCCATCGTCTATCGCAGCCTGAGCTGGGAGGATTTCCGCACCGCCATCGTCAACTCGGTTCGCACCACCGCGATGGTGATGATCCTGATCGGCTTCGCGGCCTCCTTCGCCTATCTGCTGGCGCTCTATCAGGTTCCGGCGCGGCTTTCGGACGCGCTGTTGGCGCTGACCGAAAACAAGATCCTGATCCTGCTGATGATCAATCTGATGCTTCTGGTTCTGGGCATGATCATGGACATGGCGGCGCTGATCCTGATCTGCACGCCGATCTTCCTGCCGATCGCCCGCAGCCTCGGCATGGAGCCCGAGCAGTTCGGCATCATGCTGCTGGTCAATCTCGGCCTCGGCCTGTGCACCCCGCCGGTGGGTACCTGCCTCTTCGTGGGCTGCGTCGTCGGACGAATCCGCATCGAAGAGGCGGTGCGCGGGATCTGGCCCTTCTACGTCGCCATTGCCGGCGCGCTGCTGCTCGTCACCTATGTGCCCGCCGTTTCGCTGGGCCTGCCGCGACTGCTCGGATTGTAAGGCCGCGACGGAACAAGGCCGCCGGAGGGCGGCCTTGTCATTGCCGAAACGGGCAAGGCCGTTGCAAGCGCGCGGAAGGAACGGGGACGTTCCCCTGCACTGACGCGCGGATCACAGCCCGGGCAGCACCGCGTTGACGGCGCGCGACAGACGCTCGATCATCTCGTCGAGATCGGCCTCCGAGGCGATGAATGGCGGGGCGAGCAGCAGGTGATCGCCCAGCTTGCCGTCGCGCGTGCCCGGCATCGGATAGCAGATCAGCCCCTCGGCCATGGCCGCCTTCTTCAGCTTGCCCGCCACACCCCTGGCCGGGTCGAAAGGCGCTTTTGCCGTGCGGTCGGCCACGAATTCGAGCCCGCGGAACAGGCCACGGCCACGGATGTCGCCGATATGGGGGTGCTGGCCAAAACGCGCCTCGAGCGCGGATTGCAGATAGTCGCCGCGTGCCCGCACCTGCGCCGGAAGGTCGTGGTCGAGCAACTCTTGCAGGACCGCCAGCCCCGCCGCCGCCGCCACCGGATGGCCGACATAGGTGTGGCCGTGCTGGAAGAAGCCCGAGCCATTGGCGATGGCGTCATAGACCTGGGCCGAGCAGAGCATCGCGCCGATCGGCTGGTAGCCCGCGCCGAGCCCCTTGGCGATGCACAGGATGTCGGGGGCGATGCCTTCGGCCTCGCAGGCAAAGAGATGCCCGGTCCGGCCCATGCCGCACATCACCTCGTCGAGTATGAGCAGCACGCCGTGCCGGTCGCAGATCTCGCGCACGCGCTTGAAATAGCCCGGCACCGCAGGCACCGCGCCCAGCGTCGCGCCGACCACCGGCTCTGCGATGAAGGCCATGACGCTGTCGGGGCCGAGGCGCCGGATCTCGGCCTCCAGCTCGTCGGCCACGCGCCGCCCGTAATCCTCGGGGCTCTCCTCCTCGGGCCGTTCGGCATATTCGTAGCAGGGCGCGATGTGGCTCATCTCCACGAGAAGGGGCGCGAATTGCTGGCGCCGCCATGCGTTGCCCCCGGCCGATAGCGCGCCGAGCGTGTTGCCGTGATAGCTCTGGCGCCGCGCGATCAGGTGGCGTCGCTGCGGCTCACCTCGCTCGACATGGTATTGCCGCGCGAGCTTGATGGCGCTCTCCACCGCCTCGGAGCCGCCGGAGACGAAATAGACGCGGTCGAGATCGCCGGGCGCGTTCGTTGCCAGAAGATCGGCCAGGGCCTCGGCGGGCTCGGAAGTGAAAAAGCCGGTATGGGCGAAGGCGAGCTGGTCGACCTGACGCTTGACCGCCTCGCGCACCCGCTCGTTCGAATGGCCGAGGCAGGAGACGGCGGCACCGCCGGAGCCATCGAAGTAGCGCTTGCCCTCCGCATCGATCAGGTAGCATCCCTCGCCACCGACCGCGACGGGAAGATCGGCATGGCAGTTGCGGGGAAAGACGTGGCTTTGCTTGGCGCTCATGAGAGATGCCTTTCGAGTTGGGCGCGAAGCGCCGCGACGGAGGCGGCGTTGTCGGCATGGGGCTGGCCGCGATGGTCGGTCAGGCTGTTCTCGAAGCCAACGCGCAGGCTGCCGCCCTGTTGCGCCGCCCCGATCAGGCAGGCGTGCTCGCGCGGCCCGAAGGCGCAGACCATCCAGTCCACGGCCTCCGGCATCGCGGCCCGGAACGGGTCGAGATCGGCAGGGTCCGAGACCTGTCCCGCAGCGTAGCGGCCGAGGACGAACAGGACCGAAGACTGCTCTTGTGCGACCACGCCACGGGCCTGCCAGTCGCGCAGCAGCGCGATATCGGCGGTGTCGTAGAGGATATGCTGCACCTCGGTGCCCTGCTCGGCGCAGGTGGCGTAGACCTCCGGCGCAAGATCGGGCTCACGTGCGATCTCGCGCACCGAGATCGAGGCCCAGCCGGGCCGGACCCGGCGCAGGCAGTCCAGCTGCGCCGGGACATCGAACAATCCCGCCGCCTCGGTGGTGATCTGGACCCGCATGCCCGGCACCCGGCGCTTCAACTCCTGAAGCACCTCGCCATAGCGGCCGACGTCGAGCGAATGCCGACCGTTCTCGTCGCGCACATGCAGGTGCAGCGCCTCGGCGCCGGCTCCGTGGCAGGCTTCGGCGGTCTCGGCGATCTGCCCGGTGGTGACCGGCAGGGCCGGGTGATCCGCCCTGCTTCGCCGCGCCCCGTTCGGGGCGACCATGATGAAGGGTCGAGCCATGGTTCAGGCCTTCCGAAATGCGTGAGCGCCAATGGGCGGGGCGTGGTCGGGGAGCGTTGCTGGCATGTGAACCTTCTGCGGTTTCCGCGGATACGATGTATCCAACCAAACCTTGCTCCCAAAACGTGTTCGGTCAACAGTCCCGAAATATAACATCTGTTCCGGCCCAGCATCGAAGACCTCATGGATCCGACATTGAAGAACAAGGTCACCGCGGCCCTCAAGGCGGAGATCCCCACCCTGCCCCGCGGCCTGCGCGTCGGGGCCAAATACGTCCTCGATCACCCGTCCGATTTCGGCCTCGACCCGATCCGCGAAACCGCGCGCAAGGCCGGAGTCAGCCCATATACGCTGGTGAGGCTCGCGGAACGGCTCGGTTTCGAGGGCTATGACGACCTGCGGGCGCCGTTTCGGCAAGCGCTGGTTTCGGCCGCGGTCGAAAAGCCGGCCTGGGTGGAGCGGCTTCGCGAGGAGGGCGAACCGGGTCGCATTCAGGCCGAGGCCGCGCTCAACGAGATGGCAATCGTGCAGCGCACGCTCGAAGGGGTGAAGGCCGGGCAGATCGAGCGCGTCGTCGCGATGCTGCTGGCCGCACCCAACGTCTATCTGACCGCGGCGCGGGCCAGCTACGCGCTGGCCTATTACCTGCATTACGTCGGTCGGATGGCGCTGCCATCGTTGCAGCTCATCCCGCGACACATGAACAGCCCGATCGACGACCTCGATACGGCCGGCAGGGATGACGTATTGATCGCCATCACCTTCACGCCCTATTCCCGCGACACCATCGAAGCCTGCCGATTTGCCGCTCGCAAGGGCATGAAGCTCGTCATGATCTCCGACAGCGAGATCGTTTCGCCGGAATTCGCCGCCGACGAGACGCTGGTCGCCTCGATGCTCTCGACCCATCATTTCGGCTGCTATGCCGGGGCGATGGCGCTGATCGAGACGCTGATCGCACAGCTCGTGACCCGGGGCGGTGAGGCCTCCCGCCTCAGAATCGCCTCCTATGAGAAGTTGCGGCGGGAGAGTCAGGCCTACTGGGCGGGGCAGAAAAAACGTTAGTTTTAGTTACTCCTGTCCCTATGGACCTTTGGCCCGAAGTCCGGCCGGGTCCAATCTGATCTGAACGGTTGCCTACGGTTTGGCGCGGCGGCGCGGTCGACCGGCGCATCGCTTCCTCCGGATCCGCTTCGGCTACGGGCCGGGCGGCCTCTGGCTTGCGTTGCAATCGGCATGCGACCGGGCTGATCTGCGCGCTACAATCGCCGAAGACTGCGATGGCATAGTCACCCAGAACCCTCTCAACCGGCACCGATCCTTCCAGCCTCAACCCCGTCGAGCGTGAGACCCGCGTCGCCGCGGCGGGTGTCGGGCCGGCGATCCGGGACCACAGGCTTGAGCGTGATGGTGTGGATCGGCACAAAGCCCTCTTCGATGTGATCGGGCAGGCATTGACCGCAGATCTACTGCAACCCCGGAACGACATCGCGCCGCCCCTTCGCATTCCGCCCGCGGCCGCGACAGGAAGCGACCTCGGCAAAAGGGAGAAGGCGGTTCATCTCGGGGTCCCATTGGGCAGCGGGCTTTCCTCATCCGCGCCCGGCGCGCGTCCCCCGAGGGAATCCCGCAATTGACGGGTCAGCTCGGCCAGATTGGCGGCCTTGTCGGCGCCCAGCTCGGTCTCGATCAGCCGGTCCATATCGGTCCAGGCGGCGTGGATCTCGGCCAGAAGATCGCGCCCCCGCGCCGTAAGCCGGAGCAGGTTGCTGCGCGCCGCCTCGGGATGGGTCTCGCGCGTGATCAGCTTTCGGTCGAGCAGCCGCGCGGTCATCGTGCTCATGCTGGCGGGGGTGACGTCGAAGGCGCGGGCCAAGGCGATCTGTGACGCGGGCTCCATCCGGTCGAGCGCGTCGAGCACCCGTGCCTGGCGCGGCTGGATATCGGCCTCTGCCAGCCGTCGGCGCAGACGGTCCTCCAGCAGATCGGCTGCATGCAGCAGGTAATGCATGGAATAGGCCTTCAGGCTCATTTCTTAGGTTAGAATGCTAATATTTCAGAATGTCAAGCTTGGCGAAGGAAAATGCGCGCCTCCGTCACGGAGGAGCGATGGTACCGCCGCTGATCACCCCGATCAAAGGCCAGCTTTTCCTGTTGGGCGCCATGCACTTACTGCCTCACAGCAGATTCAGATGCCGTCGATCAGGATATCCAGCGCCCGTTTCAGCGCGTCGCGTTCATCGGCCAGTGACCCGACATGGTTCTTCAATTCGTAGGCCGGGACCGCCGCGAGTTCCTGCACGCGCACGATCCAGAATTGGTCATCATGTTCGACCCGAGGCGTCAGGCCGGGCAGAGCGGCGTATTGCGCGGCCTCGCGCAGGGGTGCCACGACGCGGGTCGCGTCGAGGCCGATCAGGTCGGTCTGGAGATCGACGACGAGCGCTCCGGACACCAAGCGATACAAGTCGAACTGCGCCATCCCGGTCGGCGTTCAAAAGCTGCGATAGGAGGCGAGCGGCAGGCCCTCGCGGGCGACCTCTTCGGTATAGGCCGCCAGCGCCGCGCGGTTCTCCTCGCGCCAGCGGCGGTTGCGCTCGGCCTTCGCGGCCTCCGCGATCGCCGCCTCGGCCAGACGCGACATGTTGAGCCCGAGCGACCGAGCCGTTTCGGCCAGCTCGGCCTCCAGCGTCAAATTGACCTTGATCCGTCCCACAGCACCCTCCCGAGGCAGGCGTATAATCCAGGAGTATATGGTGCGCACCGGCTCCATTCAAGCGCGACGCATTCCGTGCGAGCTGTCCCGTCATGCGCGAAGCCGCATGACGGGGCGCATGCGGCTCAGCCCGCTGTCGCCATCGTCAGGGCCTGATCGAGATCGGCGATGAGATCCTCGGGATCCTCGATACCGATCGACAGCCGCACCAGATCCGCCTCGGCCCCCGCCGCCATCTGCTGATCTGCCGTGAGCTGGCGATGCGTGGTCGAGGCCGGATGGATGATCAGCGAGCGGGTATCACCTAGATTGGCGACATGGCTGAACAGCTTGAGGCTGTCGACCAGCTTCACGCAGGCGTCGTAGCCCCCCTTCACGCCGACGGTGAACAGCGCCCCCGCCCCTTTCGGCGTGACCTTCGCGACCCGGTGATGCCATGGCGAGGAGGGCAGGCCCGCCCAGGTGACCCGGTCGATGCGCGGATCGGCTTCGAGCCAGGTCGCGACCCTTTCGGCATTCGAGACATGCCGCGCCATGCGCAGGCTCAGCGTCTCGACCCCCATCAGGGTATAATGCGCGGCTTGCGGGTTCATCGTCATGCCGAGATCACGCAGCCCCACCGCGATCGAATGGAACGTGAAGGCCATCGGCCCAAGCGCATCGTAAAAGTTCAGCCCGTGATAGGCAGGCTCGGGGGCTGCGAGCGAGGGGAACTTGCCCGAGGCGGACCAGTCGAACGTCCCGCTGTCGATCACCGCGCCGCCGGTGACGGTGCCATTGCCGGTCAGGTACTTGGTCGTCGAATGCACCACCAGCGTCGCACCCTGCGCGATCGGGTTGCACAGATAGGGGGTGGCCAGCGTGTTGTCGACGATCAAGGGCAGGCCGACCCGCCCGGCCAGCTGGGCGACCTCCGGCAGGTCGGTGATATAGCCGCCGGGGTTCGAGATCGACTCGCAGAAGATGGCACGGGTGTCGTCGTCCACCGCCGCTTCGATGGCCTCCAGATCGTCGAAATCGACGAAGCGCGCCGACCAGCCGAAGCGCTTGATCGTCTGGCTGAACTGCGTGACCGAGCCGCCATAGAGCCGGGTCGAGACCACGACGTTGCAGCCCGGCCCCATCAGCGGGAACAGCGCCATGATCTGCGCCGCGTGCCCGGAGGAGCAGCAAACCGCCCCGGCACCGCCCTCGAGCGCGCAGAGCCGGTCGGCGAGGGCCGAGACGGTCGGGTTGGTCAGGCGCGAATAGATGTACCCCACCTCTTCGAGCCCGAAGAGCCGGGCGGCGTGATCGGCATCCTTGAAGACGTAGGAGGTCGATTGGTAGATCGGCACCTGCCGCGCACCGGTCGCCGGATCGGGCGCCGCGCCGGCATGGATCTGCAGCGTGTCGAAGCGAAGCTTGGGTTGATCGGACATGTGGCGGCCTCCCGGGAAGAATTCACCGCGAGGCTAGACGCAGCCCTACCCCACGGCAAGCATACGGTCGTCATGCCCTGCGGGCGCGCCAGTCCGATATGAATTTCTCGAGGCCTAGCCGCTCTCGGCCAGTCGCAACCGCTCCACGTCGCGCGCCATGTCATCGGCCAAGGCCGCGAGCGCGACCGGATCGCCGCCGCGATGTGCCTCGATCCGAAGCGCCGTCATGTCGGCCTGGTATCTGCGGGCCAGCCGTGCCGGATCGGCCCCTTCGGGAAGTTCGCCCGCATCCCGCGCCGCCTCGAAGATGGCGGTGATCTCGGCCGTCATCTCGTCGAGATAGTTGCGCGCGCGGAGACCGATCGCCCCGTCCTGCTCGGTCACGTCGAGCAGCGTCTTGACCAGCATGCAGGCCTGCCCGCCCGCCGCACCGGCTTCGGAGCGCCCGAAACCTCGCAGGAAATCGGCGAGCGCGGCGAGCGGCGAGCCGGTCGCCCCGCGCAGACGTGCGAGCTGGGCCCGGTTGCGTTGGAAGTACCTCTCGAGCGTGGAGAGGTAGAGTTCCTCCTTGCTCTTGAAGGCCGCGTAGATGCTGCCGGGCTTCATCGCCAAGGCGGCTTCGAGATCCTTCAGCGACGTGGCGTGATAGCCCTTCCGCCAGAAAAGGGTGAGCGCCGCGTCCAGCGCGGTCTCGCGATCATAGGGGCGTGCTCGTGTCATGTCCGAAAGATAGGGGCTCCTGCGGCGATTGTCCCGCCCCAGCGTCGAGACCCGCGCCTCAAGATTGAGTGATTGCTCAATTCAGTACTTGAGCGATCACTCAATAGCCTTATGTTCGCCCTCGTGACGGGCCCTCCCGGCCCGACCCAAGGAGACACGCATGACCGATTTCACGCTGCACGACGAAACCACCGCCCCCGACGCATCGAAGCCCCTGCTCGCCAAGTCGCAGGCCGCCTTCGGCATGGTGCCCGGGCTGCACGCCGTCATGGCCGAGGCCCCCGGCCTGCTCGACGCCTATCAGCGTGTTCACGAGCTCTTTCTGAATTCCAGCTTCGACAAGGACGAGCTGACCGTCGTCTGGCAGACCGTGAACGTCGAGAACGCCTGCCACTACTGCGTGCCCGCCCATACCGGCATCGCCAAGAGCATGGGCGTCGACGACGCGATCACGGATGCGCTTCGCGACGGCACGCCGCTGCCCGACACCCGGCTCGAAACGCTGCGCGATTTCACCCTGAAGCTGGTGCGCCAGCACGGCAACGTCGCCGAAGCCGACGTGCAGGCCTTCCTCGACGCCGGTTTCACCAAGCGCAACATCCTCGAGGTGATCCTCGGCTACAGCCAGAAGGTCATGTCGAACTACACCAACCACATCGCCGAAACGCCGGTCGACAAGCCGTTCCAGAAATTCGCCTGGAGCCCGGCCGACAAGGCGGCCTGAGCCGCACGAACCGATTGCCGCGCCCTCGGGGGCGCAAAAAGATAGCATGGCCGCCCCCCGAATCCGCCCGGGGGGCGGCAGGCTCTCAGCGCAGCCGCTCGATCGCCCGGCGCAACTCGCGCCCCATGTCGACCCGGGCGGCCTCGGCATGATCGACCCGGATACGCGCTGTCTTCTCGCGCCCGGCCAGAAAGAACCCGCCGCGATTATCGACCGTCAGCAGCACCTCGACGCCGCCCGAGACCGGCACGAAGGAAATCTCGACCTCCTCGATCCCGAAATCGCCCAAGCCCGTGGGCCTGAAATCGAACTCCTGCACGAAGGGCGGCACACGGCGGCGGTCATATTCGACCTCGGTCTCCACCAGCCGGAACCCGGCCTCCTGCACCCCTTGCAGCACCGCCGTCATGGTCGGGCTGGGCAGGATGTTGACGAGATCCTCGTCCTTGGGGTCGACCGCGCCGGGCACGTCGAGCCGGGTCCGCAGGAAGCTCCGGGTCGAGCCGATGCTGATCGGCGCCGAATCCGGAACGTGCATCTCGATCGGAAAGCTCAGCTCCTCTCCGGCATCCACCGCGCCGATCTCCACCCTGCCTGCGGCAAGGATGATGTCGCTGTGGATCTTGCGATCTCCGGGCCCCTCGACGAGGCAGCGGGTCGCAAGCTCCAGATCGACGCTGCGGATCTCCTGCCGCGCGGTGCCGCCCTCGATGCGGATTTCCGCCCTGAGGATGCGCCCCACTTCGACGTCGCTGCTCTCCAGCACCGCATCCACCGTCGCGCCGCCAATACCGAGGCTCGATAGAACCTTGCCGAACATACCGTTTCTCCTTCGTCCGCCGGGCGATCCGGGCCCGGCCATCCGCTCCGAACTGGGAATGACGGCGCCGAAGGACAAGCGGTCCGACCTCGGCAATCCGGAGGGGATCGCCGCCTGGATTCTCGAGCGATCTTGCGCAGTCGGAGCACTCAAGCGCTTTCTTCCAGCCAATCCTCCAGCGCGTCCAGCGTCGCCTCCGACAGCCCCGGCGCGCCTTTCGCCGCCGCCAGCAGCGGACACGGCTCCTGTGCGCGCGCGACCGCGGTCTCCACCGAGAAACCGTTGGCGCGGTCCAGATCGACGAGTTCGTCCCATGTCACCGGCACGGCCACCGGCGCGCCGGGTCGCGCGCACAGCGAATAGGGCGAGATCGCCGTGGCGGCGGTATCGTTGCGCAACCAGTCGATGAAGATGCGGCCCCTGCGGCGGGTCTTGGACATGGTGGCGGTGTAGCGATCCGGGGCGCGGCGTTCGAACCCCTGCGCCACGGCCTGCGCAAAGCCGCGCAGCGTCTCCCAGCCGGCGACGCGGCGCAGCGGAACGACGACATGGACGCCCTTGCCCCCGGTCACCATCGGCGCGCAAGCGAGGCCGAGCTTTCGCATCAGATCGCCGACCTCGCGAGCCGCGCGCCGGACCTCGCCGAAGCCCAGCCCCTCGTCGGGGTCGAGATCGAAGACCAGCCGGTCGGGCCGGTCGAGCCGATCGTTGCGCGCGCCGTGGATGTGGAACTCGAGGGTCCCCATCTGCACCGCGCCCAAGAGCGCCTGTGCGTTCGGCAAGGTGATGTAATCGGCTTCCTTGCCGCTGGCCTCGGTCAGGCGGACCGTGCCGATGGCGTCCGGGAATCCCTTGCCGACGTGGCGCTGGAAGAAGCGCTGCCCGTCCAGCCCGGAGGGCATCCGCACCAGCGCGACGGGACGATCCGCGGCATGTGCGAGCATCCGGTCCGCCACAGCGTCGTAGTAGCGCGCGACACCACCCTTGGTCAGGGCGGGGCCGGGATAGACGACGCGGTCGGCGCTGGAGATGTCGATGCCCCTCAGAGACAGCTCGGCCGACGACGCGTCGCCGCGTTCGACCGCCATCTCCTGCGCGGCGGAGACCTCATCCGGGGCCTTGTCCTCGCGCAGGCCCTGAAATACGCCGTGCCGGACCCGGCCTTCGCCGGTCAGCTCGGCATAGCGGATCTGGGCCACCAGCTCCGGCGTGATCCAACGCGCGCCGCGCGCCAGATCCTTGGGCACCTCGTCGAACGGCGAGGTCTTGCGCGCGAGCGGTTTCATCCGGGCGGCGAGGTCCCGCATCGTTTCGGCGTCGAAGCCGGTGCCGACCCGGCCGCGATAGACCAGATGCCCACCCTCGAAACTGCCCAGCAGCAGCGAGGCGAAGGGGCGTCCCGGCTTGTCGGAGGGGGACCAGCCGCCGATCACGAACTCGGCGCTCTTGACGCATTTGACCTTGATCCAGTCGGCACTGCGCCCCGAGCGATACGGCGCATCGGCCCGCTTGCAGATGATGCCCTCGGCCCCCGCGCCGCACAGATGCGTCAGCACCTCCTCGGCACTGCCCCTGATATAGGGCGAAAGCCGGATCGCGCCGTCGCCGGGCAGTTCGCCCAAGAGCGCGTCGAGCGCCTCGCGTCGCTGCTCCAAGGGCTGCGCCCGCAGATCCTCGCCATCCAGATGCAGAAGATCGAAGGCATAGAAGGACAGCGCTCCGCCTTCGCCAAGCGCCTTTTGCAGCGTCGAGAAATCGCCATTGCCGTCGCCCGCCGTCACCTCGCCATCGATCAACGCGGTGTCACAGGGAATGGCCCGCGCCGGACCGATCAACGGTGCGAAGCGGTCGGACCAGTCGTGACCGTTACGGCTGAAGGCACGCGGCCCGTCGGCGCCCAGCGACAGCAGACAGCGATAACCGTCGAACTTGGGCTCCTGCCACCAGTCGTCGCCCTCGGGCGCCTCCTCGCGCAGCGTCGCGAGCTGTGGCGCGACGAAGCCGGGCGCCGCCCCCTTTCGTTCCGGCGAGGCGCCGCCATCCCCATGCGGCGCGCTCCGCGCGTCATCTTCGGGGCACGTGGCCGCCTCTGCCCCTGCCGCGATCTCGTCGAGGTCGCGGCCGCTCTCGATGGAGGTGAGATGACGCCTGGTCAAACCCTCGGGATCGTCGCCCGCCTGATCGTCGCGCTCCTTGATCAGGAGCCAGTTCTCGCGCCCCCGGTCCCGAGCCCGGCCCTTCATGCGCACCAGCGTCCAGCCGCCCTGCATCCGCTCTCCCGAGAGCCGGAACTTGAGCTTGCCCGCCGCCAGCGCCGCGCCCGGATCCTCGTCCAGCGGCTCCCAACTACCGCGGTCCCACAGCATCACCGTGCCTGCGCCGTAATTGCCTTTCGGGATCACCCCTTCGAAACCGGCATAATCCAGCGGGTGATCCTCGGTCCTGACCGCGAGGCGCTTTTCGCGCGGATCGTCCGAGGGCCCACGCGTCACGGCCCAGGACCAGAGCGCGCCCTCATGCTCGAGCCGGAAGTCGTAATGCAGGCGCGTGGCATCGTGCTTCTGCACCACGAAGCTGCGCCCGTTACCGCCGCCCTCGCCCGCCTGCGGTTCCGGCGTGACGTCGAAGTCGCGCTTGTCGCGGTAGCGGTCGAGCCGACTCATGAGGCCTTCTTGCGGGAGGAGGACGATTTCCGCCCGCCCTTCTTGTCCTTCTCGAGGCTCTTCTTGAGCGCGGCCATGAGATCGACCACGTTGCCCTTGTCGTCGGTCTCGACCTCGGGCGCGTCCTCGCCGGGCCGGGCACGCGGTGCCTTCTTGGACCGGGATTTGCGCGCTACCAGCTCCTTGAGCGCCTGCGCGTAGTGGTCCTCATAGGCCGAGGCATCGAAAGGCGCGGTCTTGGCCTCGATGAGCTGCGTCGCGACCTCCAACAGCTCCTTGTCGGCGGGATCGTCCTCGATCTGGCTGAACAGCGGCTCCGCCTTTCGGATCTCGTCCTCGTAGCGCAGCGTCTCGAGCAGCAGCCCGTCGCCGCAGGGGCGGATCGCGCAGAGATATTCGCGCCCCCGCATCGCCAGCTGACCGAGGCCGACCTTGCCGCTCTGACGCAACGCGTCGCGCACCACGCGGTAGGCATCCTGCGCCAGCTCGTCGGCGGGCACCACGTAATAGGGGGCGTCGTAGTAGAGCGGCGCGATCTCCGCCGCTTCGACGAACTGCACCATCTCGAGCGTCTTGCGGGTTTCGAGCCGGATCTCCTCGATCTCCTCCGGCTCGATCAGGACGTATTCGTTCTTGGCGGTCTGGAACCCCTTCACGATCTCGGCGGTGTCGATCGGTCCAAGCCCCGCCACCACCTTCTGGTAACTCACCGGCTTGCCCGAGGGCTTGTGGATCTGTCGGAAACTCGTTTTCGAGCCGCTCTCGCGGGCCGAATGCAGCTCGATGGGAATGGCCACCAGCGACAGGCGCAGCTGGCCCTTCCAGACGGGGCGCGAGGCCATGGCATCCTCCCGTTGAACGGTGCGTCTCACCGCCAGAACCCGGCCCCCGGCATCGCGGTTCCGCGACGGCAGGAACACTCCCGGCATCCGGGGGTAGAGCGACGCGCGCCGGCCTCCCGGCGCGCCCTCGCACCGTCGTTACGAGAGCATCTCCTGCCGCGCGCGCGCTGCGGCGGCGCCGGGCTGGCCGCCCCAAGGCGCGATCAGCCTGTAGAAGACCGGCGTCAGCAGAAGGGTAAAGACCGAGGCAAAGCCCAGCCCACCGACCACGACCCAGCCCACCGCGATGCGCGCCTCGGCCCCTGCACCGGAGGACAGCACCAGCGGCAGCCCGCCCAGCACGGTCGAGGCCATGGTCATCAACACCGGCTGAAGCCGCAGTTCCGCCGCCTCGCGGATCGCCCGGTCGATCTCATGCCCGGCCTCGCGCAGCTGGTTGGCGAATTCGACGATCAGGATGCCGTTCTTGGCCATGATCCCGATCAGCATCACGAGACCGATCTGGCTGTAGTAGTTGAGCGAGCCGCCGGTAAGCGCGATCGCCATCACGGCGGCGCAAAGCCCGAACGGCACGGTCAGCATGATCACCAGCGCCGAGACGAAGCTTTCGAACTGCGCGGCGAGCACCAGCAGCACCACGAGGAAGGCCACGGCGAAGACCGCGATGGTGCCGGAACGGCTATCCTCCAGCGCGGCCGCCTCGCCCAGGAGCACCAGTTTGGCGCCGTCGGGGAGCAGCTCGGCCGCCAGCGCCTCGGCCCGCGCCGCCGCGACGCCGAGTTCGACGCCATTGGCGAGACCCGCGGTCGCGGGCACCGCCCGGTCGCCCCCCTCGCGCGACAATTGCGACGCGCCCGCCACCTGCTCGAAGCTGGCGATGGCCGAAAGCGGCACGTAGCCGCCGCCATCCGTGCGCAGGAAGGCGCGCTCGAGATCGCCCGGCCCCTCGATCGGCTTGCCGCCGGACTGCACCGTCACGTCGGTTTCGATGCCGTCGACGAAGACGCTCACCGGGGTGGTGCCGCCGGTCAGCATCTCGATCATCGCGCTCGCCTCGGCCGGCGTGACGCCCAGCTCCGCCGCCATGGCGGTGTCGATCTCGACCTCGATCATCGGCTGCGTCGTGTCGTAGTCGACCTGCGGCGAGGCGAAGATCTCGGGCTCCTGCCGCATCGCCGCCACGAGCGTCTCGGCCTCGGCCGCGAGCGTGTCGTAATCGTCGCCGGTGACTGCGAATTGCAGGCCCCGACCCGCGCCCCGGATGCCGAGGGAATTGCTCGACCGCGCCATCACCGTGAGCCCGGGCACCGATTGCAGCTGCCGGTTCAGATCGGCCACGAGATCCTGCTGCGCCACGTCGCGCGCCTCCCAATCGGCCAGCCGCACGATGACGAAGCCGCTGCCGGAGCCGCCGAAGCCTGAGATCGACAACACGGATTCGACCGCGCCGCTCTCGCGGTAGCTTTCGGCGATCGCCTCGACCTCGCGGATCTGCGTGTCGACATAGGTCGCGCTGGCCCCGGCGGGTCCGCGTCCCATGATCATGAAGAAGCCGCGATCCTCGTTCGGGGTCAGCGTCGAGTCGAGCGAGGCGAAGCTCGCCGCGGCGAAGATCGCGAAGGCCATGGCCGCCCCGAGAACGACGATCGGCGCGCGCAGGCAGCGATCGATCAGCCATGCATAGGCGCGGGTGACGAGGCCCGGAGCGGGCCTCGCGGCAACCCTCCCCGTGCGACCGGGATCGAGCGCCGCCGCCAGCATCGGCACCAGCGTCAGCGCCACGAAGGAGGACAGCATCACCGCAAAGGCAATCACATAGCCGAATTCCGAGAAGATGCCGCCCGCCTGCCCCGGCAGGAACGAGATCGGGATGAAGACCGCAGCCAGCGTCGCGGTGGTCGAGATCACCGCGAAGAACACCTCGCCGGTGCCCCGGATCGCGGCGGCGCGCGCGCCGGCCCCCATGCGGCGATGCCTGACGATGTTCTCGACCACGACGATCGCGTCGTCGACCACCATGCCGCTGGCCAGCACCAGCGCCAGAAGCGTGATCGTATTGACCGAAAAACCCGCAAGCCAGATCGCGGCAATGGTGCCGATGAGCGCGCCGGGGATCGCCAGCGCCGGGATCAGGGTCGCGCGCCAGGCCCGCAGGAACACGAAGATCACGGCGATCACGATCAGCACCGCCAGCCCGATCGAGCGCGCCACCTCGGTGATCGAACCCTCGATGAACACCCCGTCATCCGAGGTCACGACGAGATTGATGCCCTCGGGCAAAGTCTCGGACAGATCGGCCACCGCGGCGCGCACCTCGCGCGAGATGGTCAGCGTGTTGCCGTCGGATTGCCGCAGCACGTTCAGCCCGACCGCGCTCTGCCCGTTGAGCCGGGTGAAGACGTCGCGCTCCTGCGCGGTGAGTTGCACGAAGGCGACGTCGCCCAGGCGGGCCGTCGCGCCGACCCGCAGCTGCGAGATCGCCTCGGCCGTGGTCCCGGGGTTGGCGGTGCGCAGCGTGACGCTCTGACTGCCGCTCTCGATCTCGCCCAGCGGCGCGTCGTTGCGCAGCGTCGCCAGCGCGGTTTCGACGTCGCCGATCTCCAGCCCGCGCGCGACGAGGGCGGTCATGTTCACCCGTACCAGGAACTCGTTCTCCTGGGTGCCCGCGACCTCGACCTCGGAAATGCCGGGGATCATCTCCAGCCTCTCGGCCACATCCTCCTCGGCGATGCGCGACAGCTCGGCCAGCGTCGCGTCCCCGGCGATGGCGAGGCGGATGATCGGATCGGCATCGGCGTCGCTCTTGGTCACGCTCGGCGTGTCGATGCTGTCGGGAAGCTGGCGCTCCTGCTGCGCGACGATCTCGCGGGCGGATGTGGCGGCGGCATCGATATCGATGCCCGAGGCCAGTTCCACGGTGATCCGCGACGAGCCGAAGCCGGAACTCGACGAGATCGCGTTGATCCCGTCCAGCGCGCTCAGCGCCTCCTCGAGTACCGAGGTCACCTCGGTATCGACGGTCTGAGGGTCGGCGCCGTCATAGGAGGCGCGGATCGAGATCACCGGCTGATCGACATCGGGCATTTCGCGCACCTCGACATCCATGAAGGCCGCGATCCCCGCGACGGCGAGAAGCAGGTTGAGAACCAGCGCCAGCACCGGGCGCGACACGAACAGCGCGGCGAGGCTGCCGCCGGCGGAGGCTTCAGCCTTCATGGCCCTGCCCTCCTTCGTCCTGATCCGCCGCGCGCGCCGCGCCCATGCGCCGCCCGCCAGTCTCGCCCTCCTCCGGCGACGCCTGCCGCGTCGCCGTGGCGATCGCGCCCCCTTCGCGGATCTTCTGGGTGCCTTCGACCACCACCCGCGCGCCCGGTTCGAGCGGCGCGTCGAGCCAGACCGCGTCGCCCGCGCGATGCAGGATCTCGACCGGAACGCGGCGCGCGGTGCCATCCTCGTCGAGCCAGACCCCCGCCCCCTCGCGCGACCAGGTCACCGCGAGCGCCGCTACGCTCGCTGCCGGGTCGCTCGGTTGGGCCAGCACCACGTTGACCACCGATCCCGGCAGCACCGGCACCTGCGCGGCGTCGAGCCTGGCCTCGACCGCGATCTGCCGCGTCGAGGGGTCGATCTCGGTATCGACGGCGCTGATCACCGCCTCGTAGACCGTGCCGGGGCGGGTCGGCAGCGACATCGCCACCTCGACCCCGGGGGCAAGGCTGCCAAGCGCCCGGTCCGGCAGGCTGAATGAGACCCGCATCTCGTCGAGATCGCTGATCGTGACGATGTCGGTGCCGACCGAGATCGCGGTGCCGCGTTCGATTTCCGACATCCCCAGATGCCCGCCGATCGGCGCCACGATCACCCGCTCCGACAGGTCGTGCTCCGCGCCTTCCACCGCCGCGGCCGCGATTTCGACGGCCGTGCGCGCCTCCGCGATCTGCACCTCCGTCACGGCGACGTTGCCGCCACCGGCAAGCGCCTCGTAGCGCGACAGCGTGCTCTGCGCCTCGGCGAGTTCGGCCTTCGCGGTGCGCAGGGCGAGCTGCTGCACCCGGTCGTCGAGCCGCAGGAGCGGCGTGCCCGCCTCGACCTCGGCGCCGGTCTCGATCAGGCTCTCTGTCACCTGCCCCGATACTTGCGACTGGACCTGCACGCGGTGCCCGGCCCGCACCGTGCCGATGGCCTGATAGACGTCCTCGTAAGGAATGAACTCGACCGGCTGCGTGGTGACGAGGGCGGCGCGGCCGCCAACCCCCGCCCCGCCGGGGCCGCGCATCGGCGCCGCGCTTTCCGCGGGCGCCTGCCCCGCACCGGTTTCCGGCCCGAAGCCGATCCACCACGCCCCGCTCACCAGCAGGGCCGCCACGAGCAGGGATCCGAGCGTCTTCATCATGGGGCACCCTTTCCGGCGAGGGCCTGTCACATCGAGGGAGTCGCGCCCCGAGAGCCCGAGGCGACCGGGTTTGTCGTGCTACGACACGGATCCTCGCGCCAGTGGGCGGCACCTCCGGAATTGTCGCAGGTTGTAACGGGCACCGGACATGTGACACGGCGCGACAATTCCCCCTCGCTCCCCGCCGAAAGACCCCTGGTGGAGCGGTGCTCCGGGCCGGGTCCCAACGCTTCGGGGCATTCCGGTTCCATGATGATGGGCGCGCCGGTCATGAAGCGGCCGCCGGCCGGGAGGGTCCAGTTTGACCGCGATCCGGTCATGCATACCGCTCCCCGACGCCGCATTCGGGGCAGGATGTGGTACTGGCCAAGCCTCAGCGCGCCATCCAGCCGCCATCGACGTTGATCACCGCGCCGGTCAGATAGGTCGCCGCGGGCGAGCAGAGAAAGGCCACGGTGCCGCCGATATCCTCGGGCGCGCCCCAGCGTCCGGCGGGGATGCGGTCGAGGATGGCGCCCGCGCGTTCGGGGTCCTCGCGCAGCGCCTGCGTGTTCGCCGTGGCGATGTAGCCCGGCGCCACCGCGTTGACGGTGATCGCGTGCTTCGCCCATTCGTTGGCGAGAATCTTGGTCAACCCGGCCACCCCGTGCTTGGAGGCGGTATAGGACGGCACCCGGATCCCGCCCTGAAAAGACAGGAGCGAGGCGATCGAGACCACCGCGCCGGGGCGGCCCCGCGCGATCAGCTCCCGCCCGAAGGCCTGCGTGGTGAAAAACACCGCCTTCATGTTGATGTCGACGACATCATCCCAATCGGCCTCGGTGAAATCGACGCTGTCGGCGCGGCGGATGATGCCCGCATTGTTGACGAGGATGTCGAAGCCCGCCCCCTCGAACACGTCCCGCGCCGCCATCGGATCGGCGAAGTCGAGCTTGAGGCTTTCGGCCGCGCCGCCCGCCGCCGCGATCTCCGCCACCGACTCGTCGCAGCTGCGTCGTCCGGCGCAGACAACATGCGCGCCCTGCCCCGCGAGCGCCGTTGCGATGGCACGGCCGATCCCGGCATTGGCGCCGGTGACGAGCGCCTTGCGGCCATCGAGCGAAAACAGGCCGGCCATCAGCGCATCTCCCCCGGCTTGACGAAATCCATGTCGGTGAAGTCGATGTTGTCGCCCGCCATCGCCCAGATGAAGCTGTATCTGCCGATGCCGGCGCCGGAATGGATCGACCAGGGCGGCGAGATCGCGCCCTCCTCGTTCGCGACGAACAGGTGCCGCGTTTCCTGCGGCTCGCCCATCAGATGCAGCACGCGGGCCTCTTCCTCCATGTCCCAATAGAGATAGGCCTCCATGCGGCGGTCATGGAGATGGCTCGGCATAGTGTTCCAGACCGAACCCTCCGCGAGGCTGGTATAGCCGAGGATCAGCTGGCAGCTCTTCATCACCTGCGGGTGGACGAACTGCTTGATGACGCGCTGGTTGGAACTCGCCGGTTCGCCCAGTCGCACCTCCTTGCAATCGGCCGGCGTGATCAGGCGCGAGGGAAAGGCGGCATGGGCCGGGGCCGAGGTGATGTAGAAACGGCCCTCGCCCTCGAAGCTGACCGCGCCGCTGCCCTTGCCGAGATAGAGCACGTCGCCGCGCCCCATCTCGTAGCCTTCGCCGTCGCAGCGCACCGTGCCGGTGCCGCCGATATTGACGATGCCCATCTCGCGCCGGTCCAGAAACCGCTCGGTGCCGGTCTCGGCCACCGTCTCGAGGGTCAGGCTGCCACCGTCTGGCACCGCGCCACCCATCACGAAGCGGTCGTAGTGGGTATAGATCAGGCGGATCTCGCCGTCGCGGAACAAGTCCCGGGCCAGGAAGTGGGCGCGCAGTTCGGCGGTGCCCATCACCTTCGCCTGCGCCGGGTGCACGGCGTGGCGGGTCTCGACGCTCAACATAGGGTCTCCTTCACTCGGTATCGTCGGGGGTCGCGGACACGCGCTCAGCCGAGGCGGTAGGCCTGTCGGGCGAGATCGCCGGCCAGTAGCGGCGCGATCTCGAAGGCCTCCTCCTCGTCGAGGCGATGCGTCACCACCAACTCGGCCAGAAAGCCGCTATCGACCCGCCGCGCCACGTCGTGCCGCGCCGGGATCGAACACAGCGCGCGGGTGTCGTCGTTGAAGCCTGCGGTGTTGTGGAACCCGGCGGTCTCGGTGACCGCTTCGCGGTAGCGGCGCATTCCCTCGTAGCTGTCGTGGAACCACCAGGGCGGGCCAAGCCGCAGGCAGGGCCAGACCCCCGCCAGCGGCGCCAGTTCGCGCGCATAGGTGGTCTCGTCGAGGGTGAACAGGATCAAGCTCAGACGCGGATCGAGACCGACCGCGTTCAAGAGCGGCCGCAGCGCCTCGGTGTAGCTCGACGGCAGCGGGATGTCGAAGCCGCGGTCGGGGCCATAGGCGGCGCGGACCGCGTCGGAATGGCCGCGCGAGGAGCCGGCATGGAGCTGCATCACCAAGCCATCCTCGAGCGACATCCGCGCCATCTCGGTCAGCATCTGCGCCCGGAACAGCTCGGCATCGGCCACGCTCGCCCCGCCCCGGCGCACCCGATCGAAGAGGGCGCGCGCCTCGGCCTCGGGCAGGTCGGCGGTGCGCGGCGTCGGGTGGCCGTGATCGCTCGCCGTGGCGCCCATCGAGATGAAGAAGGCCCGCCGCGCGCGATGCGCGGCGAGATAGCCGTCCCAGCTGCCGGTGTCGCAGCCGGTCAACTCGCCCAGCCGGTCGAGCGCCGCCGCGAAGCCCGGTGCCTCTGGGTCGACCACCGCGTCGGGACGGTAGGTCGGCACCACCCGGCCGGACCAGTCCGAACCGCGCAGCGCCGCGTGCTGCGCAAGGTCGTCGAGCGCCCCGTCGGTGGTCGCGATCACCTCTATATTGAAGCGGTCATATAATTCACGCGGGCGGAATTCCGGCCGCGTGAGCCGCTCGGCGATGGCGTCATAGGCGCGATCCGCCGTGGCCTCGGACAGCCGCTCGGTCACGCCGAACAGGCTTTCCAGCGCGTGCTCGATCCACAGCCGCGAGGGCGTGCCCCGAAACAGGTGGAAGTTCTGCGCAAAGAGCCGCCAGATCGCCCGCGGATCGGTCTCTGCGCCTACGCCGATGCCCATCGCCTCGAAGGGCACGCCCTGGCTGGTGAGCATCCGGGTCACGTAATGATCCGGCGTCACGAAAAGCTGCGCGGGATCGGAAAAGCGCGGGTTTTCGCCCCACCAGCGCGGATCGGTATGGCCATGCGGCGAGACGATCGGCAGGTCGGCGACCGCATGGTACAGCTCGCGCGCCAGCTTGCGGGTCGCGGGATCGGGCGGCAGCAGCCGGTCGGGGTGCAGGGTCATCGGATCACATCAGCCAGTTGGGAAGGAACATCACGAGGCCGGGGAACAGGATCATCAGCGTCACCAGCCCCAGCACCGCCGCCACCAGCGGCAGCATCTGGATCGAATAGTCGCGGTAGCTGCAGCGCAGGATGCCGCAGACGGTGAACATCGATACGCCCACCGGCGGGGTCATGCCGCCGAAGGTCACCAGCGTCATCATCACCAGCCCGAAATGCACCGGATCGATGCCCGCCGCCGTCACCACCGGCACGAGGATCGGCGTCAGCAGCATCACCAGCACCGTGGCCTCGACCAGCATGCCCAGCACCATCAGGAAGCCCGCGATCACGAAGAGCAGCACGGTCGGGTCCGACAGCGCCGTCAGCGCCACCTCGGCGATGCTTTGGGGCACCCGCTCGAAGGTGATGACATAGCCGAAGGTGCCGGAGAACAGGATGATGAGCATGATCATCCCGATGTCGCGCAGGCTCTGGAGCATCGCATCGAGGATCTTGGCGGGCGTCAGTTCGCGGTAGATCAGCGTGCCGATGATCAGCGCATAGGCCACCGCGAAGGCGCCTGCCTCGGACGGGGTGAAAAAGCCGAAACGAATGCCGATCAGCAACCAGACCGGGAACAGCACCGCCCAGAAGCTGCGCCACAGCTCGTGGCCGACCTCGCGCAGCGTCGGCAGGCGCTCGGTCTCGGGCTTGTAGTCGCGCTGCCGCGCCACGCCCCAAGTGGCGATCATCAGCACCGTCAGCAACAGCATGCCCGGCACGATGCCGGCGATGAACAGCCGGCCGATCGAGACCTCGCCGAGATAGCCGTAAAGGATGAGCCCGAGGCTCGGCGGCAGCGTCGCGGTGATCAGACCGCCGATGGCGAGCAGCGCGGCGGTAAAGCCGCGATCATAGCCCTTCTCGACCATCGGCTCGCCGAGGATGCGCGCCTGCATCGCGGCATCCGCCACGGCCGAGCCCGAGACGCCGCCCATCAGCGCGCTGAGGATCAGCGTCGACTGCGCGAGACCGCCGCGCATCCAGCCCGCGATCACCGTAGCGAGCCCCACGAGGCGCGGCGTGATGCCCGAGCTGTTCATTAGGTTGCCGAGCAGGATGAACAGCGGCACCGCGAGGAGCGGGAAGGACTGGCTTGCCGCGACGATGCGCTGCACGGCGGTGCTGTCGGGCAGGAAGGTGCCGGGCAGCAGGAAATAGGCGGTGCCGGCGATGCCGATCGCGAAGGCCACGGGCATGCCGATCACGATCAGCGTCAGCGCGAGGGTCAGGATCAGGGCGGAAATCACAGCAGGTCCTCCGAGCTGTGCCCGGCGGCGAGGCCGGGCGCGTGACCGGGGGCCCGGTCGGTGCCGAGCGCGCCGAGATCGGGCAGCACCGGCTCGAACGCCGCGTTCAGCCCCAGCGAGAGCACGCGCCGCGTCAGCGTCAGTGCCAGCAGCACCGCCCCCACCGGCAGGGCCAGCGTGACCAGCCCGTAGGAGAGCCCCGAGCCGCCGAGCTCGCGCTGCCAGTTGCCGATCGCGAGGTCCCACCCGAGATAGGCGAGAAAGCCGAGGAACGGCATGATCAGAACGAGGCTCACCAATGACAGCAACCGGCGGCCGCCCGGCGGCAGCAGATCCGGCAGCGCCGAGACGCAGATCGCTTCGCCGCGCTTCATGGCAAGATCGGCGCCCAGCATGCAGGTCCAGATCAGGAAAAGCTGCGCGAATTGCGGCGCCGAGGTCACCGGCGCGCCGATGCTGCGGCCGATCCCGGCGGTCAGGACGGCGGCCACCGTGCCGATCAACGCGATCAGCGCCAGGGCCTGCTCGATACCGTCATAGAGTTTCCAGAAGATCATCCTCGCCCTCCCCGGCGCGGCTGGTATTCGACCCCCGGCACCGTGGCGCCGGGGGCCTCGGACTTAATCCGCCGAGGGCAGATAGGGGGCCAGCGCCTCGCGCGCCTCGACCAGGCCGACCTTCTCGTAGACCACGTCGACGCGGTCGCGGAACGGCGCGATATCGACCTCGTTGAACGCGACGCCGGCCGCCTCCATCTCGCCTTGCACCTCGGCCAGCTTCGCCACCGTTTCGCGCGTCGCTTCCTCGCCGGCAGCCTTCAGCTCCTCGGTGACGATCGCCTGCAGATCCTCGGGCAGCGCCGCGAACCAGCTCTCGGAGGTGGCGAGCCCGGTGAAGAGCTGGATGTGGTTGGTGAAGGCGACGTTGTTCGACACCTCGTGCAGCTTGATGCCATAGGCCCCGGTGAGCTGCGCCTCCGCCCCGTCCACCGCGCCGAGCTGCAGCGCCGAATAGACCTCGGACCATGCCATCGGCGCGGGCGTGGCACCCATCGCCTCGACCGTCGCGACCCAGCCCGGCGCGTCGATGGTGCGCACCCGGACGCCGTTCAGATCCTCGGGCGTCTCGACCTTGTCTTGGGTGAACATCTGCCGGGTGCCCTGGAACCAGTTGTAGTTCAGGAGCCGGATGCCGGATTGCTCGGCCAGCTCCTCGACCCATTCCTCGTAGACCGGGCTCTCGGTGATCGCGGCATATTCGGTGTAGTCATTGACCAGGTAGGGCGCGGCGAGAATGCCCAGCTCGGGCAGGAACGGCGCGAGCCGGCCGGCATCGACCAGCGCCGCGATCGGCGCGCCGGCACGGATCTGCTCGAGCACGTCATTGTCCTCGCCAAGCTGCGACGAAGGGTAGATCGTCACCTCCATCCGGCCCTCGGAGCGTTCCTCGATCCGCTCCTCAGCGCCCTGCATCGCGATGACCAGCGGGTCCTGCAGCGTCTGCGAGGTCGACAGGTTCAACGAGTAATCCTGCGCCGTGGCGGCGCCCGCCGACAGGGCGGCGATGGTGGCAAGCGCGGTGGTGATGCGGTGGTTCATGTAAGGTCCTCCTCCTTGTGAACATCTTGATCTCGCGGCGCGGCATCCCGCCCGAGCGGCCAGAGCCCGGCGCGACCGCCCTCGGTCAAGAACAGCGCGAGATGGTAAAGCAGCCGGCTCAGCGCCTCGGGCCAGAGCACCCGGCCCTTCCCGTCGAGGCGGTTGACCCAGAACGGGTCGGGCCCGGCCGCGACGTAGCGCACGAAGATCAGGTCGAGCAGCGCCAGCGCCCGCTCCGCATGGTCGGCACCGCCGGTTTCGGCATGCAGGTCGGCATAGAGCTTGCCCGCCTCGGTCAACGGCCAGAGCAGGTGATCGGGCTCGGTCACGGTGCCATCGGCCGAGACCGCGTCAAAAGGCGCCCCGGCCAGCAACCCATCCCGGCGCAGCCCGTGCGCCTCGACGAAGCGCTGCATCAACGCGGCCGTCTCGACCGCCGCCGGATCGCCGCCCATCGCCGCGAAGCGGCGCAGCAACCAGGCCCATTCATACTGGTGCCCCGGCTCGCGGCGCCGGCCATCGGCCGTGTCGATCGGGGCGAGATCGTGGCCGGTGAACTCGCGGATCGCGCCGGTGTCGGGATCGAGAAAATATCGCAGCCCGACCTCGACCAGACCGGCCGCGCGGTCGCGCCATACCGCCTCGCCGGTCATCTCGTGGGCCTGAAGCAGCGCCTCGATCATGTGCATATGCGGGTTCTGCGCCCGCAGATCGCCGGGCCGGGGCCCGCGCGCCGCCATCGCGTCATCTTCCCACAGCGCGCCGGTCGCGGGATCGGTGAGGCGCGTCGAAATGAAATCCCAGCACGCCTCGATCCGCCCCTCGGGCACCGCCCCGGGGGCCGCGCGGCGCAAGGTCACCAGCGCCAGCAGGGCAAAGGACTGGTCGTAGCTCCGGCGCAGCGCGTGTTCGGGGACGGCGCTCGGCGCGCCCGAGGCCAGCGCCGCTACGCGGTAACCGCCATCCTCGTCGCGCAGCGCCGTGTCGAGATAGCGATGAACCGCGATGGCGGCCTCGCGCATCCATGGCGCGCCGGTCGCCAGATGCAGATGCGCGAAAGTGAAGACGAGCCGCGCCTGGGTCAGCGTCGTGCGCTCGGCCGAGGGCAAGGGTTTGCCCGGCGCCTTGAGCCGTTCGGCCACCGCGCCGCTGTCGCCTTGCGCCAGTTCCAGCCACCTCGGCAGGGTATCGAAGAGGAAATTGCCGACACGCCGGGCTGCGACCGTGTCGTGGCGACCGGTATCGATGGTCCGATCAGCGGTCATCGCGGCCTCCCTCGGGTGCATCCCGGTGCCAGATCCGGGTTTCGGGCAGGTCGATGATCGCCCCATGCGCCGCGATCACCCGCGCGGCCATGGCGGTTCCGGCCCGCGCCGCCTCCACCGGCGCGACGCCGTTCAGCCGGGCCGCGAGATAGCCGCCGTTGAAGCTGTCGCCCGCGCCGGTGGCATCGACCACCTTGGGCGCCGGCGGCACCGGCATGATCGTCGTCCCGCCCTCCGAGAGAAGGGTGACCGGCCCCGCCCCGTCCTTGACCGCCACCTCGCCCGCCCCGGCGGCGGCATAGCGTCGGGCGCAGGCGGCGGGATCGGCATCGCCGAACCAGCGCGCCTCGTCATCGAAGCTCGGCAGCGCGATGTCCGAGATCGCCGCGGCGGAAGTGATCGCGTCGCGCATTACGGTCTCGTCGGACCACAGGGCAGGGCGAATGTTGGGGTCGAAAGCAATGCGGGCCCCGCGCTCCCGCGCGGTGCGCAGCGCATCGAGCAGCCGCACCCGGCCCTCGGCCGGCAGGATCGCCAGCGTGATCCCCGACAGGTAGATCATCCGCGCATTCCGCATCGCGGTCCGCAGCGCCGCTTCGTCATCGGCGAGGGCACGCGCCGCCGAGGTATCACGCCAGTAGGTGAAGGCCCGGTCCCCGTCCCGCTGCTCGATCATGTAGAGACCGGGACGCCGGTCGGGTATCCGCCGGATCGCGTCCGTGGCGATGCCCGCGCCGTCGAGGAAGGCCACGATCCGGTCCGAGAAGCCGTCGGTCCCGAGCGCGGTAAAATAGCCCACCGGCCCGTCGGCGGGGTCCAGCCCGGCGCGCGCGTACCACAGCGTGTTGAGCGTGTCCCCGGCGAACCCCATGCGCCAGCAACCATCCTGCCCGCCCGACATCTCGATCATGCATTCGCCGATCGCGAGAAGCTGCATCATGCCACCTCGCTCGCGATGGCGGCGGCCATGCCCTGCGCCAGCATATCGCTCAGGATCTCCGCCGCCTGCGCCTCGAACGCCCCGTCGAGGAGCTCGGCGGGGGTCAGACCCGGCAGCCGCAGCAGCCCGGCGATCAGCGCCCGCGCATCATCGCCCGCCGCCTCGACGACCGCCGCGATCTCGGCCTCGCGCGGGTCGCGCAGGGCGTAGCGTTTCCCTGTCTCGTCCCGGCCCAAGCAGTAGCGCGCCCAGGCCGCGGTGGCGAAGGCGAAGGGGCGCAGATCCTGTTCCGCGAGTTGCGCGTCGCAGGCCGGACCGAAGATGCGCTGCGGCAGCTTCTGGCTGCCATCCATCGCGATCTGGTAGGTCTCGTGCGCGATCGCCGGATTGGCGAAACGCGCGGCAAGCTCGTCGCCATAGGCCGCGAGATCGACGCCGGGCAGCGGATCGAGCGTCGCGGCCGCCGCCGTGATGTGGCGCCGTGCCAATGCCGCGAGGCCCCGGTCGGCCATCGCGTCGCGCACCAGCGCATGGCCCGAGACGAACCCGGCATAGGCGATCAGCGAATGCGCCCCGTTCAGCATCCTGAGCTTCATCCGCTCGTAGGGCGCGACGTCGCGGGCGAAGATCGCGCCGCCCGCCGCCCAGTCGGGGCGGCCCTGCGGAAAGCGATCCTCGATCACCCATTGGCAGAAGGGCTCGGTCTCGATCGCCGCGGCATCCTGGAAACCGGTCAGGCGGGCCGCGAGCGCGAGTGTCGCCCCGGTCGCCGCCGGGGTGATCCGGTCGACCATCGAGGACGGAAATGCCACCTCGCGCGCGATCCAGTCGGCGAGGTCGGGGTCGACCCGACGGGCAAAACCCACCACGCCGCCACGCAGCAGCGCACCGTTCTCCGGCAGGTTGTCGCAGCACAGCACGGTGAAGGGCGCGTGCCCCGCCGCGCGCCGCCGCCGCAGCCCCTCGACCAGCAACCCCAGCACGCCACGCGGCGCGGCCGGGCTTTCGAGATCGGCGGCGACATCCGGATGCGCCGGATCGGCGTCGGGACCGCCCCGGTCGATGCCATAGGCCTTTTCGGTGACGGTCAGCGTGACGATGCGGATCGCCGGATCCGACATCGGCCCGAGCACCGCCTCGGGCGCCCCGCGCGCCGCGATCACCCGGTCGATCGCACCGATCACCCGCGCCCGGTCACCCTGCGCGCCGCGCTCGATCAGCGTGAACAGCCCGTCCTGCGATGCCAGCGCCTCGGCCAGATCGGCCGAGCGCAGGCTGACACCCGCGATGCGCCAGTCGCCGCCGGAGGCCGCCAGCGCCGCGTCGGTGATCGCCGCCTGATGCGCGCGATGGAAGGCGCCCACCCCGAGATGCAGGATACCCACACCATGCGCCGCCGGGTCGTAATCGGGGGCCGCGCCTTCGGGCAGCTGTGCCAATACGCTACGCGACAGCCGGGTCATGGCCGCAGCCCGTGCTCTGCATGGCCGAGCGCGGTCATGATGCCGCGCAACTCCGCCAGCCCCTTGAGCCTCCCGATCGCCGGGTAGCCCGGCTGGGCCCGGCGCTTCAGGTCGTCGAGGATGTCCTGCCCGTGATCGGGGCGGAACGGGATCGAGACGTCGGCGCGGCCCTCTTCCCGGCGTCGCGCCTCCTCGCGCAGAACGGCGGCGATGAAATCCACCATGTCGGTGTCGCCGCCCAGATGCTCGGCCTCGTGGAACGAGCAGGGCGTGCCGTCGCCTTCGCGCGCGACGTTGCGCATGTGCAGGAAATGCACCCGGTCACCCAGCCGCGCCATCATGCCGGGGATGTCGTTGTCGGCCCGTGCCCCGAGCGAGCCGGAGCAGAGCGTGATGCCGTTCGCGCGCAGGTCCACCGCCTCCATCACGGCGCGGTAATCCGCCCCGGTCGACATGACGCGCGGCAGGCCCAGCAGCGAGAATGGCGGATCGTCGGGGTGACAGCAGAGCCGCAGCCCCAGCCTTTCGGCCTCGGGCGCCACCTCCGAGAGGAAATCGATCAAGTGGCCGCGCAGCGTCTCGGCGCGCATCCCCGCATATTCGGCCAGATGCGCGCGCACGTCCTCGAGGGTGAAATGCTCGGCGGCCCCCGGCAGGCCGAAGACGACATTGGTGGCCAGACGGCGGCGCGTGTCATCATCCATCCGCGCGAAACGCTCGGCCGCGATCTCGGCCACGCCTTCTGGAAAGCTCTCGGCCGCGCCCGGACGCTTGAGGATATGGATATCGAAGGCCGCGAAGTCGTGCAGGTCGAAGCGCATCGCCGTGCCGCCATGCGCGACGCGGTAGGCGAGATCGGTGCGGGTCCAGTCCAGAACCGGCATGAAGTTGTAGCAGATCACCTCGATGCCGGCTTTGGCGAGATTGGCCATGCTTTGCTTGTAGGCCGCAATATGGGCACGCCAGTCGCCGGACTGCTTCTTGATGTCCTCGGAAACGGGCAGGCTCTCGACCACCTCCCAGGCAAGACCGGAAGCGGTGCCGTCGGCTCGCGTGGCGATCTCGCGCTGCCGCTGCTCGATCTCTTCCAGAGGCCAGACCACGCCGGTGGGCATGTGGTGCAACGCCGAGACCACGCCCTCGACCCCGGCCTGCATCATGTCGTCGATGCCGACCCCGTCCTTCGGCCCGAACCAGCGCCATGTCTGCCGCATAACGGATCTCCCTCCCAATCACCGGCAAGACTAGACCGCGATTCGAAAGTTTACAAGTATGGTAGTATGGATTAGAGTGAGTACAGATCCATAGAGAGCGCCATGTCAGCTACGAACCCCGCATCTATTGCCCTCGACGCCTCCGCCCCGGTCGGCCTCCAGCTCATCGCCAGCCTGCGCGCGCGCATCGTCACCGGCGAACTGACGCCGGGCACCCGCCTGTCGGAGCAGGACATCGCCACCGGTTACGGCCTCTCGCGCCAGCCGGTGCGCGAGGCGTTCATCCGGCTCGCCGGAGAAAAGCTGCTGGAGGTGCGTCCGCAGCGCGGCACCTATGTGCGCAAGATCGACGTCGCCGAGGTCGAGGTCTCGCGCTTCGTGCGCGAGGCGGTCGAGGCCGATATCGCCCGGCTGGCGGCGCGCAGCGCCGATGCCGCCGCGCTGGCCGAGTTGCGTCGCCAGATGGCGGGTCAGGCCAAGGCCGCGCGGGATGGGGGGCGCAGCTTCGTAGAGCTGGACGAGCTGTTCCACCGCACGCTGGCCGAGATGGCCGGGCGCGCCGGCGCATGGACGCATCTGCAACCGATCAAGATGCACATGGACCGGGTGCGGCACCTCACGGCCGTGGAATTTCCGGTCGACCGGCTGGTCGGTCAGCACCAGGCCATCGTCGACGCGATCGCGGCAAAAGACCCGGATGCCGCCGAAGCGGCGGTCCGAACCCATCTGCGTGGCGTGCTCGACGACCTGCCCAAGGTCGCCGAGGCGCATCCGGATTTCTTCATCGCAGAGCCCGTGCCCTAGGGCAGGATAGACCGGCTGCGCGGCACCCTGCCCGATGCCCAAGACAGGGAGCGCCCGGCCCTCTTCGCCTCAGGCGAGGCCCTCCCTCGAGACGTGATCCTGCGTGCGGTCGAGGATGCGTCCCATCCGGGCGACGATCTCGTCGATGTCGCCCTCGGTCACGATCAGCGGCGGGCAGAGGGCCAGCGTGTCGCCGACATTGCGGATGATCATCCCTTCCTCATGGCCGATCTCGAAGGCGGCCAGACCGACCTTGCCGACCGGATCGAAGGCGCGCTTCGAGGCCTTGTCCACCACCAGTTCGAGGCCAGCGATCAGCCCGGCGCCGCGTACCTCTCCGACCAGCGGGTGATCGGCGTATTGCCGAAGCCCCTCTTGCAGCCTCGCCCCCATCCGGGTCGCGTTGCCCATCAGGTCGCGCTCCTCGATGATCTTCAGGTTCTCGAGCCCCACCGCCGTGGCGACCGGGTGACCTGAAGCGGTGAAGCCGTGACCAAAGGTGCCGATCCTGCCGGTGTTGTCGGCGATCGCATCGTAGACCTTCTCCGAGAACACCACCGCCGCGAGCGGCATGTAGGAGGAGGTGAGCTGCTTCGAGAGCACCATGATGTCCGGGGTGAAGCCGTAATGCACCGCGCCGAAGCTCGACCCCAGCCGCCCGAAGCCGTTGATCACCTCGTCGGCGATCAGCAGTATGTCGTGCTTGCGGCACAGCGCCTCGATGCCCTTCCAGTAGCCCTCCGGCGGTGGCATCACGCCCCCCGCCGCCATCAGCGGCTCGCCGATGAAGCCGGCGATGGTTTCGGGCCCCTCCCGCAGGATCACCTCCTCGGCCTCGGCCAGGAGCCGCTGCGTGAACTCGGCCTCGCTCTCGCCCTCATGCCCGAAGCGGTAGTGATGCGGGCAGGTCAGGTGATGCACCGGGATCGCCGGCAGGTCGAAATCCACGTGATTGTAGGGCAGCCCGGTGAGCGAGCCCGAGGCCACCGTGATCCCGTGATACCCCTTGGTGCGGGCCAGAAACTTTTTCTTTTCAGGACGTCCCAGCGCGTTGTTCATGTACCATGCCATCTTGACGACGGTGTCGTTGGCTTCCGACCCCGACGAGGTGAAGAACACCCGGTCAAGCCCTTGAGGAGTCATCTCGGCCAGCTTCTCCGCCAGCCGGATCGACGGCTCGTGCGCCTTGTGCGCGAAGCTGTGGTAATAGGGCAGCGCCTGCATCTGCTTGTGGGCCGCCTCGACGAGACGCGGCTCGTCGAAGCCCACTGCGACGGACCAGAGCCCGGCCAGCGCCTCGATGTATTCCTTGCCATGCTCGTCATAGACGTGGATGCCCTTGCCCCGCGAGATCACCAGCGGGCCCTTTTCCTCGTGCCGGCGGGCATTGGTATAGGGATGCAGGGACGTGGCGATATCGGCCTGCGCCAGCGAATTCGACAGCTTGTTCATCACCGCGCTCCATCGGTTGCGAATGTTTCAGGCGCCTTGCCCGTTGCGCCGCCCAGGAAGGCGGCAAGATTGTCGGTCAGATCCGCCGAGAGGTAACCACCCTCCTGCACCATCACGCAAGGCAGAGCTGCGGCGGCGATCATCTCACCGGCACCCCGGAAACCGTCGGTCGTCACCGCGAGGCCGCGCAGCGGATCGTTTTCATGCGCGTCGAGGCCGAGCGAGAGCACCAGCGCGCCGGGGGCGAACGCGGCGATCCGCGCGAGGGCCTGCCGGATCGCGTCGTGCCAGGCGCCGTCGCCGCTGTCGCGCGGCAGGGCGAGGTTGAGATTGCAGCCTTCGCCAGCGCCTTGGCCCGTTTCGTGCGCATGCCCGTTGAAGAACGGGTAGTAATCCATTGGATCGGCATGGATCGAGACGGTGAGCACGTCGGCGCGGTCGTAGAAGATCGCTTGCGTGCCGTTGCCGTGATGCACGTCGATGTCGAGGATCGCCACCCGCTCGTGGTGCCGGCGCAGATGCGCCGCGGCGATGGCGGCATTGTTCAGCAGGCAATGTCCCGAGGCGCTGTCCGCGTCCGAATGGTGGCCCGGCGGGCGGCACAGCGCATAGGCCAGGGCATCGCCGTCCAGCACCGCCCGCGCGGCGGCGACGGCGCAATCGGCGGCGCGACGGGTGGCGGTCCAGCTGTGCTCGCCGATCGGCGCCGACGGATCGGCGAGATGCCAGCCGGCCCGGCCGAGGATATGCCGGGGATAGGTCGAGCGGGCTTTTTGCGGATGCGTGTTCGGCACCACCTCGGCCCCGGCATTCGGCAGCTTCTGCCACTCGGTCCACGCGGTCTCCAGAAAGGCCACGAATTCTGGCGTGTGCACCGCCAGAAGATCGGCGTCGTCGCAGCGCGGCGGCGCCTCGGGAACCAGCCCCAGCCGATCGAGCCCGGCAAGCAGAAGCCGACCGCGCTCGGCGCGCTCGGCATTGCGCGTGACGCGACCGTTGGTGATGCGGAAATCCGGGTCGTGGGCCATGGATTCGGGGGCGTGGAAGCACCTCATGCGGAGCCGTCCTCCTTCAGCTTGCGAAAGATGTCGGTCACGACGCGCCGCGCCGTGCCGATGTGATATTCGAGCGCCGCGCGGGCGGCCTTCGCGTCCCGGGCGGCGATGGCGTCGAAGACCGGCTCGTGGGTCTCGGCCATGCGCATCGGATCGTCGTAGAGCCGCCCGATCAGCATCAGGCTGAGCTGGGTCTCGTCGGCGATCTGGTCGAACACGGTGACGAAGCGCTCATTGCCGCTATGCAGGCAGATCAGCCGGTGGAACGCCATGTCGGCCTCGATCTGGCTCAGCGGATCGTCGGCTTCGGCCAGATCACGCATCTCGTCGATCCGCTCGCGCAACCCCATGAGCGCCGGGGCCGGATCGCCCGCGACCAGCCGCTCCACCGCCGCGCATTCGATGCAGATCCGAAGCTCGTAGAGGCTGTCGATCGCCTCGACCGTGACCTCGCGCACGAAGAAGCCGCGATTGGGCTGCGACACGACGAGGCCGCGATTCTCCAGAAGCCGCGCCGCTTCGCGCACCGGCGCGCGGCTCAGACCCAACTCGCGGGCAATGCCGGATTCGGTCAGCCGGTCGCCCGGCTTCAGGCGCCCCTGCAAAATGGCGTCGGTGATCAGCCGGACCACGTGCTGCACCAGCCCGGCGCGATCGAGGCGGGCAAAGATCGGATCGGGGGCGGGGTCCATGCTCATGGATCGAAGCTAGACCCGGTTCTGTCGATTGTCGACAATCTTCTTGACTGAACGGCAAACGCCCGACAGGCTCGACCCCGACGGATCGTTGCAGAGGGGACGAAGCATGGCCGACGGACAGGGAGGCAGCACCACCGAAGACGTCGGCGCGCTCAAGCGCGACCTTGCCGCCGCCTACCGGCTGATCGCGCTCGAAGGCATGGATGACGGGATCTACACCCATATCTCGGCGCGGCTTCCCGACGGGCCGGGCGGCGAGAAGCGGTTCCTGCTCAACCCCTTCGGCCTGCGTTTCGACGAGGTGACGGCGTCGAGCCTCGTGACCGTCGACGAAAGCGGCGCCGTGATCGACGACCCTTACGGCGCGGGCGTCAACGCGGCGGGCTTCACCATCCATTCGGCGGTGCACATGGCGCGCCACGACGCGGTCTGCGTGCTGCACACCCACACGGTGGCGGGCGTCGCGGTCTCCTCGGTCGAGGAGGGCCTGCTGTCGCTGAACCAGTGGTCGGCGCAGTTCCACGGGCAGGTCGCCTATCATGATTACGAGGGCATCGCGCTCGACCTCGCGGAACGCGAACGGCTGATCGCCGATCTCGGCCCGAAGAACGTGATGGTGCTGCGCAACCACGGCATGCTCACCTGCGGCCGCTCGGTGGCCGAGGCGGTGAAACTGACGTTGAACCTCGAACGCTCCTGCAAGGCGCAGATCGCGGCGCTCGGCATGGGGCTGAGGCCGCGCCCGCTCTCCGACGAGATCGCCGCGCACACGGCGCGGCAGTACCAGCGCGGCTACGACCGCTACGAGATCGACGGCAAGCCCGACCCGGAATGGGCCGCCGAGCTGCGCCGTCTCGAACGGGCGGCGCCGGGCTTCGACGCCTGAACCGGGCGCAAGAGAATAAAAAGAAGGTCACTCAAAGCAGGACCACACCAACAGACCGACAGGGAAGACAGATGAAGCATTTGCTGACGACGAGTTTCCTCGTGGCCGCGGCCACCGGCGCCTTCGCGCAGGAGCAGGGCGGACGCCTCGACATCGTGGTGCAGCCCGAGCCGCCGAGCCTGATGCTCGGCCTCGTGCAGAACGGCCCCACGCAGATGGTCGCGGGCCATATCTACGAAAGCCTGCTGCGCTACGACACCGATCTCCAGCCGCAACCATCGCTCGCCAAGAGCTGGGAAATCTCCGAGGACGGCCTCACCTACACCTTCCACCTGCACGAAGACGTGGTCTGGCATGACGGCGAGCCCTTCTCGGCCGAGGACGTGGTCTTCTCCGCCGACGAGTTCCTGCGCGAGACCCATTCGCGGCTGCGCGTCAGCCTGAACTACGTCGAGAGCATCACCGCGCCGGACGAGAACACGGTGGTGTTCCAGCTCTCCGAGCCCTTCGGCCCCTTCATCAACAGCTTCGAGGCCGGCACCATGCCGATCGTGCCGAAGCATATCTACGAAGGCACGGATTACGCCAACAACGAGATGAACGCGACGCCGATCGGTACCGGCCCGTTCAAGTTCGAGGCCTGGGAAAAGGGAAGCCATATCCACCTCGTGAAGAACGAGAACTACTATCTCGACGGCAAGCCCTATCTCGACGAGGTGTTCTTCCGCGTCATCCCCGACGCCGCCTCGCGCGCCGTGGCCTTCGAGACCGGCGAGGTCGACGTGCTGCCCGGCGGCTCGATCGAGAACTGGGACGTGGCGCGGCTGATGGAGGACGAGGACACCTGCTCGACCGGCGAGGGCTGGGAGTTCCTCGCGCCGCACAGCTTCATGTGGATGAACAACCGCGAGGGGCCGACCTCGGACGAGCGCTTCCGGCAGGCGGTGATGTACGCGATGGACCGCGAATTCGTGCGCGACGTGGTCTGGAACGGCTTCGGCAAGGTCGCGACCGGCCCGGTCAGCTCGCGCACCAATTTCTACACCGACGACGTCACCGATTACAGCCACGACCCCGACAAGGCGCGCGCGCTCCTCGACGAGATGGGCTATGACGGCGAACCGGTACGGATCCTGCCCCTGCCCTATGGCGAGACCTGGCAGCGTTGGGCCGAGGCCGTGAAGCAGAACCTGCAGGAGGTCGGCATCGAGGTCGAGATCGACAGCGCCGACGTCGCGGGCTGGAACCAGAAGACCAGCGAATGGGACTACGATCTCGCCTTCACCTATCTCTACCAGTACGGCGACCCGGCACTCGGCACCGCGCGCAACTATCTCGAGGACCAGATCGAGAAGGGCAGCCCGTGGAACAATGTCGAGGGCTATCGCAACCCCGAACTCGACGCGAAATGGGCCGAGGCGGCGGTGACGCTGGGCAAGGAGGAGCGCCAGAAGCTCTATACCGAGATCCAGCAGGAAATCGTCGAGGACGCGCCCGTGGCCTGGCTGCTCGAGCTGGAATTCCCGACGCTTTACGACTGCAAGGTGCAGGATCTGGTCACCACCGCCATCGGCGTGAACGACGGCCTGCGCGACACCTGGATCAAGCAGTGATCCCGGCCTGATCCCGCCGGGGCGGCCCCGTCCGCCCCGGCACCTCGCCATCGCAACGGAGAGCCCCCGGCATGGCCATCGCCACCACCGTCCTCGGACGGCTCATCAAGGCCGCGATCACGCTTCTGGCGATCGTGGTGCTGAACTTCCTGCTGATCCACGCCGCGCCCGGCGATCCCGCCGCCGTCATGGCGGGCGAGGCCGGTGCCGCCGACGAGATCTTCATCGCCCAGCTGCGCGAGCGTTTCGGCCTCGACCAGCCGCTCTACGTGCAGCTGTGGAACTATGTCGGCAACATCATCCAGTTCGACCTCGGCTATTCCTACCGGCAGGGCGCGCCGGTCTTCGACCTGATCATGGAGCGGCTGCCCGCGACGTTGCTGCTGACCCTCACCGCCTTCGGCATCTCGCTCCTGTTCGGCGTCGCCATGGGCGTCGCCGCCTCGGCCCGGGTCGGGCGCGCCGGAGACAGCATCATCACCGGCATCGCGCTGCTGTTCTACGCCACCCCGCTCTACTGGGCGGCGCTGATGGCGGTGCTGGTCTTTTCGGTCTGGCTCGGCTGGCTGCCCGGCTTCGGCTACGAGACGGTGGGCGGCGGTTTCACCGGGCTTTCCCGTGCCCTCGACATTCTCAAGCACCTGATCCTGCCCGCCACCACGCTGGGGCTGTTCTTCATGGCGGTCTACACCCGCATGACCCGGGCCTCGATGCTGGAGGTGGTGCAGATGGACTTCGTGAAGACCGCGCGCGCCAAGGGCCTCCCCGACCGGGTGATCCGCCGCCGCCACATCCTGCGCAACGCGCTTCTGCCGGTCGTCACCCTCGCCGGTCTTCAGGCTGGCCAGCTGGTGGGCGGCGCGGTGCTGACCGAGACGGTCTTCGCTTGGCCCGGGATCGGGCGGCTGATGTTCGAAAGCCTGCAGGCGCGGGACTACAACACGCTTCTTGGCGTGTTCCTGATCTCGGCCGCGATGGTCATCCTGTTCAACATCGTCACCGATCTCGTCTATCGGCTGATCGATCCCCGCATCGGAGCCACGCGATGAGCGATTTCTGGTCCCGCTTCTCCCGCAATCGCGGCGCGATCCTCGGCCTCGTGCTGCTCGCCGCCGTGATCATCGTGGCGCTGATCGCGCCGCTGCTGTTCCCCAAGGGGCCGTGGCAGATGGTGCAGCGCCCCTTCCTCACCCCCTTCGCGACCGAAGGCCTGCCCCTGGGCACCGACACGCTGGGCCGCGACGTGGCGGCGGGCCTCGCCTATGGCGCGCGGGTCTCGCTGCTCGTGGGTCTCGTCTCGACGCTGGTGGCGCTGGCCATCGGCGTGCCGCTGGGGGCGGTCGCGGGCTATTACGGCGGCTGGGTCGACGAGGCGGCGATGCGCTTCACCGAGTTCTTCCAGACCATCCCCAACTTCGCGCTGGCCATCGTGCTGGTGGCGATCCTCGAGCCGACGCTGACCTCGATCACTCTGGCCATCGCCATCGTCTCGTGGCCGCCTGTCGCCCGCCTCGTGCGGGCCGAGGTGCTGTCGCTGTCGAAACGCGAATTCGTCGATGCGGCGCAGCTTGCGGGCCTGTCGAATCGGCGCATCCTGCTGGGCCAGATCCTGCCTAACGCGATGTCGCCGATCATCGTCATGGCCTCGTTGATGGTTGCCACCGCGATCCTCCTCGAAAGCTCGCTCGCCTTTCTCGGCCTCGGCGATCCCAACATCATGTCATGGGGCTACATGATCGGCGCCGCGCGCACCGTGATCCGCTCGGCCTGGTGGCTGAGCTTCTTTCCCGGGCTGGCCATCGTCATCACCGTGCTGGCGCTGAACCTGATCGGCGAGGGGCTGAACGACGCGATGAACCCGCATCTCAACCGGAAGGGCCGGGCATGAGCGACACCGTGCTGCGCATCGAGAAGCTGACCCTCGACCTGCCATCCGGCGCCGACCGCGCCCATGCCGTCCATGATCTGAGCTTCACGCTGGCGCGCGGCGAGGTGCTCTGCGTGGTGGGCGAGAGCGGCTCCGGCAAGTCGATGACCGCCAGCGCCCTGATGGGGCTGCTGCCGGGCGCGGTGAAGATCGGCGGCGGCCGCGCGATCTTCGGCGGTCGCGACGTGCTGACCCTGCCCGAGGCCGAGCGCCGCGCGCTCAGGGGCGCGAAGATCGGCATGATCTTTCAGGAGCCGATGACCGCGCTCAACCCGCTGATGCGGATCGGCGACCAGATTTCGGAGGTGTTCGAGGCGCATGGGCTGCTGACCCCGGCCGAACGGCGCGCCCGCGCGCTGGCGCTGATCGAGGAGGTGGGCCTGCCCGATCCCGAGAAGATCATCCGCGCCTACCCGTTCCAGCTCTCGGGCGGCCAGCGTCAGCGGGCGATGATCGCCATGGCGCTCGCGCTCGAACCCGAGATCCTGATCGCCGACGAGCCGACCACCGCGCTCGACGTCACCACGCAGGCGCAGATCCTCGACCTGATCGCGGAGATCCGGCAAAGGCACGGCATGGCGGTGATGTTCATCACCCATGATTTCGGCGTCGTCGCCGAGATCGCCGACCGGGTCATCGTCATGCGCCATGGCGAGATGGTCGAGACCGGCCCGGCCTCCGAGGTGCTCGCCGCGCCCCAGCACGACTACACCCGCCGCCTGCTCGACGCGATCCCCTCGAACGCGGTGCCGCGCCCCGAGCGCGTCACCGCCGCCCCCGCGCTGGAGATCCGCAACCTGTGCAAGACCTACCGCACCGGCGGCGGCTGGGGCCGGGCCGCGCGCGAGGTGCGCGCCATCGACGACGTCTCGCTCACCATCGCGCGCGGCGAGGTGCTGGGCCTCGTGGGCGAAAGCGGCTCGGGCAAGTCGACGCTCGGCCGCGCCGTGGTGCGTCTCGTCGATCCCGACGGCGGCCAGATCCTCGTCGGCGGCGACGACATGGCCGCGCTGAATGCGGACGCGCTGCGCCGCGCCCGGCGGCGGGTGCAGATGGTGTTCCAGGACCCCTACGCCTCGCTCAACCCGCGTGCGCGCATCCTGCGCTCGATCTCCGAGGGGCCGGTGGCGCAGGGCGTGCCGAAGCGCGACGCCGAGGCCCGCGCCCGCGAGCTTCTGGAGGTGGTCGGGCTGGGCGCGGACGCCGCCGACCGCTACCCGCACGAGTTTTCGGGCGGCCAGCGGCAGCGCATCGGCATCGCCCGTGCGCTGGCCATGGACCCCGACCTGATCATCGCCGACGAAGCGGTCTCGGCGCTCGACGTGTCGATCCAGGCGCAGGTGCTCGACCTGTTGCGCGATCTGCGCGCGCGGCTCGGCCTGTCGCTTCTCTTCATCACCCACGACCTGCGGGTCGCGGCGCAGCTCTGCGACAGGATCGCCGTGATGCAGAAGGGACGGCTGGTCGAGATCGGCCCGGTCGACGAAGTGTTCCTGCACCCGCGCGATCCCTATACCCGCAGCCTGCTCGACGCCGTGCCCGGCGCGAGCTGGGCCGATGGCGGATCGCCCGCGCGCGCCGAGGCGATCTGATGGGCCGCGTGCACAAGGGTGTCGCGCTCTGCGAGCGGCTCGACCTGATGCGCCTGTTCGGCCCGTATTTCGATGCCGAACCGACCCTCGACCTGCGCCCACCCGAGCGGATCGCGGATCCATCGGAGATCGAGTTCGCCCTCGCATGGCGGCCGGGCCAGGAGGCCTTCACCCCCTATCCCAACCTGCGCGCGGTGTTCTCCATCGCCGCGGGCACGGACGGCATCACGGCCAGCCGCTCCTTGCCCCGGGACATTCCGCTGATCCGGCTGCGTGATCCCGACCAGGCGCTGCAGATGGCGGGCTTCGCGGTGTTCCAGGTGCTCTGGCACCATCGCGGCATGGCCGATCTCATCGCGGCGCAGGCCCGGCACGAATGGGCCCGCCGCGCCGGCGGCGCCAGCCCGGCACGACGGCGCATCGGCATTCTCGGCCTCGGCTTCATGGGGCGGCAGATCGCCCGCAGCCTCGCGGTGCTCGGCTATCCCGTCACCAGCCTGACGCGCCACCCGCCCGACCCCGAACCGGGCGTCACGCATCTGACCCAAGACCGGCGCGCGGCGTTCCTCGCCGGGACCGACATCCTGATCAACGTGCTGCCGATGACGCCGGAGACGCGCGGCCTGCTCGACCGGGCGCTGTTCGACGCGCTGCCGCGCGGGGCGGCGCTGATCCAGATGGGCCGCGGCGGCCAGCTGGTCGAGGAGGACCTGCTTGCGGCGCTCGACAGCGGCCAGCTCTCGGGCGCGTCGCTTGACGTCTTCGCGACCGAGCCGCTGCCGCGCGGCCACCCGTTCTGGGACCATCCGAAGATCCTCGTGACTCCGCATATCGCGGGCGAGGCGGAGGCCGGGGCGGTGGTCGAGAACGTGCGACGCGGAATGGAGGCGCTTGGAGCATGAAGCAGAACGACGTCATCGTGCTGGGCGGCGGCATCGCCGGGGTCAGCGCCGCTGCCGAGATCGCCGCCGAGGCGCGCGTCACCGTGATCGAGGCCGAGCCCTCGATCGGCTACCACGCGACGGGGCGGTCCGCCGCGCTGTTCATCCGCAACTACGGCAACGCCACGCTGCGCGCGCTCAACGCCGCCTCGGCCCCGTTTCTCGACGCGCCCGACGGCGTGTCGGATCGCAGCCTGCTGTCACCGCGCGGCGAGCTGCTGGTCGCGAACGAGAGCGAGATGGATGCCCTCGAGGCCTATGCCGACGGCGCCTCCGGGCTCGAGCGGCTGAGCCCCGCAGAGGCCGTGGAGATCGTGCCGATCCTCAGGCAAGAGAGCATCGTGGCAGCCCTGCTCGAACGCGACGCGCAGGACATCGATGTCGACCGGATGCTTCAGGGCTACGCGCGGCTACTGCGCCACCGGGGCGGACGGATCGTGACCGGGCTGCGCGTCGGGGCGCTGCGGCACGAGGCCGGCCTGTGGCGGATCGAGACGGAGGGGGGCGAGATCACCGCGCCGGTGCTGATCAACGCGGCCGGGGCCTGGGCCGACATGGTGGCCCGCGCCGCCGGGGCCGCGCCGCTCGGCATCACGCCGTTGCGCCGCTCCGCCGCGATCCTGCCGATGCCCGAGGAGGTTGCGCTCGACGACTGGCCGATGTTCGCCTCGGCCGCAGAGAGCTGGTACGCCAAGCCCGAGGCCGGGAAACTGATGGTGTCGCCCGCAGACGAGGATCCCGTCGATCCGCATGACGCATGGCCCGATGACATGGTCCTGGCCGAGGGGCTGCACCGCTACGAGCAGGCGGTGACGGTCCCGGTCAGCCGGGTCGAACGCAGCTGGGCCGGCCTGCGCAGCTTCGCGCCCGACCGCAGCCCCGTCGTGGGCTTCGATCCGGCGCGGACCGGGCTGTTCTGGCTTGCCGGACAGGGCGGCTACGGCGTGCAGACCGCCCCGGCCCTGTCGCGACTCGCCGCGGATCTCTGCCTCGGCCGGGCTGCCGCCCTGCCGCCGCACGTCGTCTCGGCCCTCTCGCCGGGCCGGTTCGCCACGGCGGGATCGGCCTGACAAATCAGCCTCGATCCTCCGCAAGGACCAGCTGGCCCGCCTGCTGGATGCCGTCGCGGATGTCGTCCTCGATCGCGCGGACCAGCGCCCCGCAATCGCGCTCCCGCAGGGCGCGCAGGATCTCCTTGTGGCGGTCGACGAGATAGAACTGCCGCACGTCGCGGATCACCCGCCGCTGGAACGGGCCGAGCTGGAGCCAGACGCTTTCGATCGCGGGCATCGCCTGCTGATGCGGGTTGGCGGTGTAGAGCAGCCGGTGGAAGGCGTGGTTCGAGGTGGTCAGCGCATCGAAGTCGCCGGCGCGCACATGGCCGTCCATCCGGTCGTCGATGAGGGCCAACTCGTCGATCAGCACCTGAGACACATAGGGCAGCGCGCGCCGCGCCGCGTGCCCCTCGAGCGCGCGGCGCAGGCTCACGATCTCCTCGAACCGCTCCGGCGTCATCCCGGGAATGCTGATGCGGCGATTGCCCAGAAGCTCGATCGCCCGCTCCGAGCCGAGCCGCCGCAGCGCCTCGCGGATCGGGGTCGGGCTGATCCCCATGCAATCGGCGAGGCCGCGGATCGTCAGCGTGCTTTCGGGCTGTACCGCCCCTACCATGATGGCGTTGCGCAGCCTCGCATAGACATAGTCCTGCGCGGTCACGAAGCCCTCGCGCGGGAGGTCGGGCAGATCCAGCATGACATCCCCTGTTCCGGTCGGGTCAACGCGGCAGGCGCGATGGCGGACGCGATCGCGATTGACACAGCCATATCGGACTGTCATGCAAAAAGGTATCACAAATCTGAAAATTGTATCTCGATTGGCCCCGGCATGAACGAAGACGAACCGATCTCGGCCCCCGCGCCGCAGGAGCTCGAAAACATCTTCGGCTGCGTCTGCGACCTGAACGGCGTGCTGCGCGGCAAGCGGATGCCGGCGGACCAGCTCGACAAGGTGATGGCCGGCACGGTGCGGATGCCGCTGTCGATCTGCGGCCTCGACATCTGGGGCGAGGATATCGAAGGCGGCGCCATGGTGTTCGAGACCGGCGACGCCGACGGGGTCTGCGTTCCCACCGGCCGCGGCGCCATGCCGATGAGCTGGACCCGCAAGCCGACCGCGCTGATCCCCCTGTGGATGAACGAGGAGAGCGGCGCGCCCTTCCTTGGCGATCCGCGCCGCGCCCTCGCCAACGTGGTCGAACGCTTCAAGACACACGGGCTGACGCCGGTGGTGGCGACCGAGTTGGAGTTCTACCTGATCGACCCCTCGGGCGATCACCCCGCCCCGCCCTGTTCGCCGATCACCGGCAAGCGGCTGACCTCGGACGGCGCGCTCTGCCTCGACGAGCTGGAGCATTTCGACGCCTTCCTCAACGACGTCTACGCCGCCTGCCACAGCCAGGGCATCCCCGCCGACAGCGCCATCTCAGAGAACGGCGCCGGGCAGTTCGAGATCAACATGCGCCACGTCGCCGACCCGCTGCGGGCCGCCGATGACGCGCTGCTGTTCAAGCGGGTGGTGCGCGGCATCGCCCGGCAGCACGGCTTCGCCGCGACCTTCATGGCCAAGCCCTATGGCGACCGCGCCGGCTCGGGCTTCCACGTGCACATGTCGATCACCGACGACGAGGGCCGCAACCTCTTCGACGATGGCGGCGAGGACGGCACGCCGATGATGCTGAACGCGGTGGCGGGGCTTCTGGAGACGATCCAGCAGAACGCGCTCATCTTCGCGCCGCACGAGAACAGCTTCCGCCGGCTGCTGCCCGGCGCGCACGCGCCCTCGAACGTCGCATGGGGCTACGAGAACCGCACCGTGGCGATCCGCATTCCCGGCGGCGATCACAAGGCGCGAAGGATCGAGCACCGGGTCGCGGGCGCCGACGCCAACCCCTATCTGGTGCTGGCGAGCGTTCTGGGCGGCGCGCTCCTGGGGATCGAGCGCGAGTTGACGCCACCGCCGGCGATCACCGGCGACGCCTACAGCCTCGACCTGCCACACCTGCCGCTGGACTGGGCCACCGCGATCCGCGCCTTCCAGAACGGCACCCTGGTGACCGAGATCTATTCGCGGCGGCTGCAGAAGATGTTCGTCGAATGCAAGAAGCAGGAGCAGGCCCGCTTCAATCGGCACGTCACCGAACTGGAATTCCACAGCTATCTGGAGATCGTCTGATGGCCGCATCCTACGCGGGCGACGGAAGCCACACCGGCTCCTACTACGCCGCCTCGGCCAACCCCTCGCCCGAGCGTCCGGCGCTGACGGGCGAACACGACACCGAGATCTGCGTCGTCGGCGCGGGCTATAGCGGGCTGTCCACGGCGCTGCATCTCGCCGAGAAGGGCCACAAGGTCACGATGCTCGAAGGCGCGCGCGTCGGCTGGGGCGCTTCGGGCCGCAATGGCGGGCAGATCGTCAACGGGCTGAACGCCTCTCTTTCGACCATCGAAAAGCGCTACGGCCGAGACACCGCGACATTCGTGGCGTCTCTGGTGCAGGAGGGCGGCGAGATCATCCGCGAGCGGGTCGCGCGCTACGACATCAAGTGCGACCTGAAGCAGGGCAACATCTTCACCGCCATCACCGGCGCGCATATGCGCGAGCTCGAGGCGCGCCAGAAGCTCTGGCAGGGCTACGGCATCGACAACCAGGTGATGCTCGACAAGTCTCGGCTGCGCGAGCATATCGGCTCGGACTTCTACGCGGGCGGGCTGCTCGACACCACCGGCGGTCATATCCACCCGCTCAACCTCGCGCTCGGCGAGGCCGAGGCGGTGGAACGCAATGGCGGCGTGATCCACGAGATGTCGCCCGTCATCTCGGTCGATACCCAGGCCGCGCGACCCGTCGTGAAAACCGAGAAGGGCACGATCCGCTGCGACCGGCTGGTGCTGTGCGGCAATGCCTATCTCGGCCACGTGGTGCCGGAACTCGCGCCGCGCGTGATGCCGGTCTCGACCCAGATCATGGCGACGGAGCCGCTCTCCGAGGAGCTGGCCGCCGAGCTTCTCCCCAAGGATGAATGCGTCGAGGACGTACGCTACATCCTCGACTACTACCGGCTCTCGGCCGACAAGCGGATGCTGTTCGGCGGTGGCACCGTCTATGGCGGCACCGACCCCAAGGACATCAAGGCCAAGCTCAAGCGCAACATGGACAAGGTGTTCCCGCAGCTGAAATCGGCGCGGATCGACTATGCGTGGTCGGGCAATTTCGCGCTGTCCTTCAGCCGGGTGCCGCAGATGGGCCGGATCGGCGCCAACACCTATTTCGCGCATGGCTATTCCGGCCACGGCGTCACCGGATCGCACACCTTCGGACGCATCCTGGCCGAGGCGATCCACGGCGACGCCTCGCGCTTCGACGTCTTCGCGGCGCTGCCCTGGATACCCTTCCCCGGCGGCCGGGCGCTGCGCGTGCCCTATTCGGTGATGGGCAGCTGGTATTACGGCCTGCGCGACAGGCTCGGAATCTGAAGGTGACGCAGGACATGCAGCAGGGCGATCAGGCGTTCCGGCGCGGCGAGACGCGGGGCCGCTGGCCCGAGATGACCTATGGCGGCGCGCTGAGCTTCCTGCGCCGCAGCTATACCCGCGATCTCGCGGGCGTCGACGTGGTGGTGTCCGGCGTGCCCTTCGACGCCAGCGTCACCAACCGCCCCGGCTGCCGCTTCGGCCCGGCGGCGATCCGCGCCGCCTCGACCCAGCTCGCCGAGCTCAAGGCCTTTCCATTCGGTTTCGACCCGTTCGAGACGCTCTCGGTGATCGACTGGGGCGACTGCATGATCGATCCGCATCACCCGATGAGCGTGGCGCCCGCCATCGAGGCCCATGCCGACGCGATCCTCGCCTCCGGCGCACGGATGCTGACGCTGGGCGGCGACCATTCGATCTCCTACCCGCTCCTGAAGGCGCATGCGAAGAAGCACGGGCCCATCGCGCTGCTGCAGTTCGACGCGCATTGCGACACCTGGGAGGACGACGGCAAACGGCTCGACCACGGCACCATGTTCGCCCGGGCCGCGGCCGAGGGCGTGATCGACGTGTCCCGCTCGACGCAGCTGGGGCTGCGGACCTTTAACGACCATGACCACGGCTTCGAGATCCTCACCGCGCCCTGGCTGCACCGCAATGGCATCGACGCCGCGCTCGATCTGCTGCGCGACCGGGCCGGCGACGCGCCGGTCTATCTGAGCTTCGACATCGACGGGCTCGACCCGGCCTTCGCGCCGGGCACCGGCACGCCGGTCGCGGGCGGGCTGGCCTCGTGGCAGGCGCTGGAGCTGGTGCGCGGCTTGGGCGGGCTGAACCTCGTCGGCATGGATGTGGTCGAGGTCTCGCCCCCCTACGACCATGCCGAGATCACCGCCATCGCCGCCGCCACCGTGGCGCATGACTGGCTCTGCCTGCTGGCGCGCGACGCGGGCGCCGTGCCGCGCGAGGTGGGTCGCCTCGGACCGGCGCGGGGCCCTGGAACCGGGCCCTGCCACGTCACCCACCCGCTCTCTGGAAGAGCACCGGACCCAGCGCCCGGGTCCGCCCCCCGGCCTGCGAAGGGTCGGGCGGGCCCGTGCAGCGCGTTTCGGACCACCCGGGCCGCGCCCTCATGACGCTGGGGCAGTCATCCGCCCGGGCGCAGGGTGCCCTTTCGGGGTGCCATCGCATGCCGCTGGAAAATTTCCCGAAATTCGGCTATGGTCGCTTCACTTCGCAAGATTGCCACGCGCCTGCACCCGAGACCTGCGCCCCCGCGTGGAAGGGACATCGCCATGATCGTTGCGGCTAGTCTGGTTCTGATTGTTCTGTTTTCCGTGGCGTTCCATCTGGTCAGCCCATGGTGGTGGACGCCCATCGCCTCGAACTGGGGCTATATCGACACCACGCTGGTCATCACCTTCTGGATCACCGGCGCCGTCTTCACGGCGGTGGTGCTGTTCATGGCGTGGTGCGTGTTCCGCTACCGCCACAAGCCCGGCCGCGTCGCCCATTACGAGCCCGAGAGCAAGCGGCTGGAGATCTGGCTCACGGCGCTGACCGCGCTCGGCGTCGCGGCGATGCTGGCGCCGGGGCTGGTGGTCTGGAACCGGTTCATCACCGTGCCCGATGACGCCACCGAGATCGAGGTGGTGGCCCAGCAGTGGTTCTGGAGCTACCGGCTGCCCGGCGCGGATGGACAGCTCGGAAGCTCGGACGTGACCTGGATCTCGGCCGACAACCCGCTCGGGCTCAACCCGCATGACCGGTTCGGCGCCGACGACGTGGTGATCGACGGCGGCGATCTGCACCTGCCGATCGGCAAGCCGGTGAAGGTGCTGCTGCGCTCGGTCGATGTGCTGCATGATTTCTACGTGCCCGAATTCCGCGCCAAGATGGACATGGTGCCCGGCATGGTCACCTATTTCTGGTTCACCCCGACCCGCACGGGCGAGTTCGAGGTGCTCTGCGCCGAGCTGTGCGGCACCGGGCACGGCTACATGCGCGGCTACGTGCTGATCGACGAGGAGGCCGAGTACGAGGCCTGGCTCGGCGAGCAGCTCACCTTCGCGGGATTGCCAGCTGGCAAGGAAGTGCAGGTCGCGAATACCGCGGAGCCGATCGGAGGGAGCGATCCATGAGCAGCGTCAGCGAAGACCCCGACACGGGCATTCCGCCCGCCGAAGTGCCCGACCTGCCGCCGCCGCATGCCCACGGCTTCTGGTCGCGCTGGGTCTTCTCGCAGGACGCCAAGTACATCGCGCTGCAATATTCCGGCACCGCCATCGCGATCGGCCTCGTCGCCCTCGTCCTGTCATGGCTGATCCGGATGCAGCTCGGCTTTCCGGGCGTGTTCGATTTCATCTCGGCCGAGGCATATTACCAGTTCATCACCATGCACGGCATGATCATGGTGGTCTACCTGCTCACCGCGATCTTCCTGGGCGGCTTCGGCAACTACCTGATCCCGCTGATGGTCGGCGCGCGGGACATGGTGTTTCCCTTCGTCAACATGCTGAGCTTCTGGGTATATTTCCTCGCCGTGGTGGTGCTCGCGGCGAGCTTCTTCGCACCGGGCGGGCCGACGGGCGCGGGCTGGACGCTCTACCCGCCGCAGGCGATCCTGTCGGGCACGCCGGGCGGCACGCAATGGGGCATCGTGCTGATGCTGGTGTCGCTGATCCTGTTCATCATCGGCTTCACCATGGGCGGGTTGAACTACGCCGTCACGGTGCTGCAGGCGCGCACGCGGGGCATGACATTGATGCGGATGCCGCTCACCATCTGGGGCATCTTCACCGCCACGGTGATGGCGCTGCTGGCCTTTCCGGCGCTGTTCGTGGCGAGCGTGATGATGCTGTTCGACCGGCTTCTGGGCACGTCGTTCTTCATGCCGGCGCTGGTGGAGATGGGCGAGCAGCTGAGCTATGGCGGCGGCTCGCCGATCGTGTTCCAGCACCTGTTCTGGTTCTTCGGCCACCCGGAGGTGTACATCGTGGCGCTGCCGGCCTTCGGCATCGTGTCGGACCTGATCGCGGTGCATGCGCGCAAGAACATCTTCGGCTACCGGATGATGGTCTGGGCCATCGTCATCATCGGCGCGCTGTCCTTCATCGTCTGGGCGCACCACATGTACGTCTCGGGCATGCACCCCTATTTCGGCTTCTTCTTCGCCACCACGACGCTGATCATCGCGGTGCCCACCGCGCTCAAGGTCTACAACTGGATCCTGACGCTCTGGCGCGGCGACATCCACCTGACCCTGCCGATGCTCTTCGCGTTGGGCTTCATCGTCACCTTCCTCAATGGCGGGCTCACCGGCCTCTTCCTCGGCAACGTGGTGGTCGACGTGCCGCTGTCGGACACGATGTTCGTCGTGGCGCATTTCCACATGGTGATGGGGGTCGCGCCGATCATGGTGATCTATGGCGCGATCTATCACTGGTTCCCGCTGATCTCGGGACGGATGCTGTCGCACAGGATGGGGCTGATCCACTTCTGGGTCACCTTCATCGGCGCCTACGCGATCTTCTTCCCGATGCATTACGTGGGTCTCGTCGGGGTGCCGCGCCGCTATCCCGACATCTCGGCGAGCTTCGTGCCCGACAGCGTCGCCACGCTCAACGCCTTCATCACCGTCGCGGCGCTGACCGTGGGCGCGGCGCAGATGCTGTTCCTGTTCAACGTCGCATGGAGCCTCGCGCGGGGCCGCAAGGCGGGCCACAACCCGTGGCGCGCCGCCTCGCTCGAATGGCAGACGCCCGAGGTACCGCCGCGCCACGGCAACTGGGGCGAGGAGCTGCCGGTGGTCCATCGCTGGGCCTATGACTACTCGGTGCCCGGCGCGCCGCGCGACTACATCGCGCAGGACGATCCCGGCCACCGCGCCAGCTGGAGCCACGTGCCATGAGCATCGTGCTGGGCTTCGTGGCGCTGGTCGCCGGGATCGCGCTGACATGGCTCTGGCGGCAGGGCGTGGCCGAGAGGCCGTGGCTCGAGACCGGCGCCGTCACCCGCAGCCCCTCCCCCGGCGGCCAGCCCACGGGCCGGGCCGGGCTCGGCGTGTTCCTGATTGTCGCGGGCGGGCTGTTCGCGCTGGCGGGCAGCGCGGTCACCATGCGGATGGGCTATGCCGACTGGTTCGAGATGCGGCTGCCGCGCGTGGTCTGGGCCGGCACGGCGCTCTTGGCGCTGAGCAGCCTCGCGCTGCAGGCCGCCGTCTTCGCCGCCCGGCGCGGCGACGGGCCGGGCCTCGCGCGCTGGATCGGCGCGGGCGCGGCGAGCATGGCGGCCTTTCTGCTGGCGCAGGGCCTCGCATGGGCGCGGATGGTGGAAACCGGGCAGGGGCTCGCGGCGACGCCGGGGGCGAGCTTCTTCTACCTGATCTCCGGGCTGCACGGGCTGCATATCCTCGGCGGACTTGTGGCGCTGGCGCGGGTGGCCACGCGGCTGCGCGCGGGGCCCGGCGCCGCCGCGCCCGCCGTCGCGCTCTGCGCGATCTACTGGCATTTCCTGCTGATCGTCTGGATCGCCATGATGGCGATCCTCACCGGCTGGGCCAGCGACGCCGCCGCGCTGTGCCGGGCGATCCTGAGCTGAGGGAGACGAGCATGACCGACGCCACCGCCCACAGGTCACCGCCCCGCCCGAGCGGGCTCGAAGGGGTCGCCGCGGATTGGGCCTCGGACCAGAGGGCGTTCAAGACCGCCTCCTGGGGCAAGGCGATGATGTGGATCTTCCTGCTGAGCGACACCTTCGTCTTCGCGATCTTCCTCATCTCCTACATGTCGGCGCGCAGTTCGACCGAGGTCGAATGGCCCAATGCCAGCGAGGTCTTCGCGCTGCATGTCGGCCAGACCGAGCTGCCGCTGCTGCTGATCGCGATCATGACCTTCGTGCTGATCTCGTCCTCGGGGACGATGGCGATGGCGGTGAACTTCGCCTATGCGCGCAACCGCCGTCGCACCGCACAGCTGATGTTCGCCACCGCCGCGCTCGGCGCGCTCTTCGTCGGCATGCAGGCCTTCGAGTGGACGAAGCTCATTTCCGAGGGCGTGCGGCCATGGGGCAACCCGTGGGGCGCCGAGCAGTTCGGCGCGACCTTCTTCATGATCACCGGCTTTCACGGGACCCATGTCAGTTTCGGGGTGCTGTTCCTGCTGATCGTCGCCAACAAGGTCCGCAAGGGCGAATTCGACAGCGGCCGCAGGACATGGCTCTGCCGCGAGAAGGGCGATTACGAGGCGGTGGAGATCATGGGCCTCTACTGGCACTTCGTCGACCTCGTCTGGGTCTTCATCTTCGCGTTCTTCTACCTATGGTGAGGGAAACATGACGCATGCCGCCGCCTCCGACACCCATGCCGCCCACGAAGGGCAGGCCCATCCGATCCGGCTCTACCTCACCTGCTGGGGCTTCCTGTTCGTGCTCAGCGCCGCCTCCTACATGGTGGATTACGCGCAGCTTCAGGGCGCGCTACGCTGGAGTCTGATCCTGATATTCATGGTGCTGAAGGCCGGGCTGATCGTCGCGGTGTTCATGCACATGGCATGGGAACGGCTGGCGCTCGTCTATGCAATCCTGCTGCCGCCGCTCGCCGCGCTGGTCTTCATGGGGATCATGCTGGCCGAGTCCGACTACACGTTGCAATCGCGGACGACCTATCTCTCCGGCGATCCGGACCTCGCCGTCGCGCGGGAAGGCGGGCATGAATAGGCCGCGACCCGGGGGAGGACGGATCGCGGCGCGGATCGCCGGTAGCAGGACGATCCGGCTCGGCGGGGCCCGGTGAGACCCCGCCAAGAGAAGAACGTTCAGCGGCGGCGGTCGGCCGGGCTGATCGCGCCGTCGCCGTCACGATCCATCCGTTCGAGCATGGGGTCGAGGCGGGCATCGATCTCGCCCTCGACGATCTCGCCGTCGCCATCGGCGTCGAACGCTTGGAAGGCATCGACCATGCGCTCGCGCATGAAGGCGTTGTAGAGCGTCTCGAACTCCTCGATCGTCAGAGCGCCGTCACCAGACGCATCGGCGCTCTCGACCTGCGCGGTGCGGAAAGCCTCGATTTCCTCCAGCGTCAGGCTGCCATCGCCGTCGGCATCGGCTTGGGTCATGATCCGCTGCATCATCATGCCGCCACGCGGTCCGCCATGCCCGGCGCCGCGGCCATGGTGCCGGCCGCCCCGGCGGTCCTCGTCGCCGCCGCGATGCATGCGGGGGCCGCGCTCATCGGCCGCTTGCGCCTCGGCCGGCGCGGCCTGGGCGGTCGCGGCGGCCGGCTCCTGAACCGGCGGCTGGCTCTGCGCGGTGGCGACCGCGGCGCCGGCACCCAGCAGCGCGGTCACGAGGAAGGCGGTGGGAAGAAGAGTGTTCGGTTTCATGTCTTGGCCCTTTTCTGGGTTGTCTGTCCGGCGTCGTCATCGGCGCCGTGTCGTTCACTTGGGCCTTCCTGCCTGCTGGATAAGAGCCGCGCCACGCGGGCTTTGTCGCCGTCTGTCGCAGCGCCGCGACGCGATACAGCTCGCGACAAATCCCTCCGGCTTTCGCCCGGAAACAGCCCGCGAAACCACGGTCGCCGGGGCCTGATCCGCCCCGCGCGGCCTTTCGTTTACGCCTCGAACACGCCGCTGTGGCACCCGTGGACGCCCGCTCCGGTGGCATCGGCAGATCGCTGCCACCTGCTCCGTGCTCCGGCTTTCGTGACGGAACCTGCCGAAAGGTAATGTGAACGACATCGGGCCAAGCGCGTTGAGCCCCAATCGATTGGCAGGAGCGAGGACGAGATCATGTCAGGCATGCGACCGCAGGAGCGGTTCTGGATATTTCCAAAGGTCAACCGACCGGTCTTCATCGTCTCGGCGGCGCTGATCATCGGGTTCATCCTGTTCGGCGCGGTCTTCAACGAACTCGCCAACACGGTCTTCACCGGGATCCAAGGCTGGCTCGCCGGCTATTTCGGCTGGGCGATGATCATCCTTATCAACCTGCTGCTGGTCTTCGTGATCTTCATGGGGGTCGGGCCCTTCGGCGATGTCCGGCTGGGCCGGATGGACGAGAATCCGGAATATTCTCTGTTCTCCTGGACCGCGATGCTGTTCTCGGCGGGTATCGGCATCGGCCTGATCTACTGGGGCGTGGCCGAGCCGATGTATCACTACTTCGCGCCCCCCATGGCCGACCCCGAAACCGTGCAGGCGGCGCAGGAGGCGATGGCGATCAGCTTCATGCATTGGGGATTCCACGCCTGGGGCATCTACGCGGTGGTGGCGCTGGCGCTGGCCTATTTCCACTTCCGCAAGGGGCTGCCGCTGGCGATCCGCTCGGCGCTCTACCCGCTGATCGGCGACCGGATCTACGGGTTCTGGGGCGATCTCGTCGACATCGTCGCGGTGTTCGGCACCATGTTCGGCATCGTCACCTCGCTGGGCCTCGGCGCCACGCAGGTCAATGCCGGCCTGAACGAGCTGTTCGGCGTGCCCAACAACGTTGTGGTCCAGATCCTCATCATCGCCGCGATCACCGGCATGGCGACGCTTTCGGTCGTCGCCGGTCTCGACGGCGGCATCAAGCGCCTCTCCAACATCAACATCATCCTGACGCTCGTCTTCCTCGCCTTCATGGTGATCGTCGGCCCGACGCTGTTCATCCTCGACAGCTTCGTCGACAATTACGGCTACTACCTGAGCCGCTTCATCCAGCTCGGCACCTGGAACGAGGGCTGGCAGGGCGGCAATGACGGCGGCAACTGGCAGGAGAGCTGGACCATCTTCTACTGGGCCTGGTGGGTCAGCTGGGCGCCCTTCGTCGGCGTCTTCGTGGCCCGGATCAGCCGTGGCCGCACCGTGCGCGAGTTCATGTTCGGGGTGATGCTGCTGCCCTGCTCGATCATGTTCTTCTGGTTCACCGCCTTCGGCGGCACCGCGATCTCGATCTCGCTCACCGGCGACCCGACCCTGGTCGACGCCACGCGCGAGAACTACGCCAACACCATGTTCGCCCTGCTCGACTACTTCCCCTTCTCGGGCGTGACATCGCTGTTCGCGACGATCCTGATCGTGATGTGGTTCGTGACCTCCTCGGATTCGGGCAGCTTCGTGATCGACATGCTGACCGCCGGCGGCGATCCGAACCCGCCCAAGGTGCAGCGCATCTTCTGGGCGGTGTCCGAAGGCGCGGTGGCCTCGGTGCTGTTGCTTGCGGGGGGCTTGGGTGCGTTGCAGGCTGCGGCGGTGATCGCGGGCTTCCCCTTCGCGGTGGTGCTGTGCCTGATCGCATGGGGCCTCGTGCGGGCGCTCCGCTGGGACAACCTGATGGTCCATCGTCACCGCCAGCGGTTCCGCAGCGATGCCGAGGCCGAGCACAACATGGGCACGGACGTGCATGACGCCTATGCCCAGCTCGGCACCGCCTCCGCCAGGACCGACACGGCCGAAGGCGCCCCGGCGGAGTGACGAGCCGGCGACATCCCGCGCCGGGCCGAGGGGGCTACGACCCCGTTCGGCCCGGCGCGAATGCCATCGGCCGAAGCCGCCGGACCATCTGCGCGATCCGCGCCACGCCTTCGGCGATCCTCTCGGAGGCGATGGAGGAGTAGCCGAGCCGGAAGAACGGGCAAGGCCCCTCGAACCGGTCGAAGAACGACGCCCCCGGTTCGATCACCACGCCCTCTCCCAGCAGTGCCTCGGCGAGTGCGTTCGAGCACAGTCCCGGCGGCCCCTCGACCCAGACGCTGGAGCCGCCGAACCGCGCCGCGCCGGCGATGCTGAGCCCGGTCCCCCTCAGCGCCGCCTGCATCTCCGAGCGCCGCTGCGCGAAGGCTCGGCGCAGCTCGCGCATCAGCCGATCGTAATGCCCCTGCGCGAGAAAATAGGCGGCGGTGCGTTGCAGATGGCCCGGCGGGTGACGCAGGATCAGCGCCCTGAGCTCGCGCGCCTCGGCGACGAAGCGGGCCGGTCCCACCAGATAACCGAGCCGCAGGCCGGGAAACAGCGCCTTTGAAAAGCTGCCGACATAGATCACCCGACCGTCGCGATCGAGCGACTTCAGGGCCGGGCTCGGCGCCTCGAGAAAGCTCATCTCGAAATCGTAGTCGTCCTCGATCACCACGAAATCGCGCTCCGCGGCGGCGCGCAGCAGCTGGCGGCGGCGCTTGACCGGCATGGTCGCGCCGGTGGGCGCATGATGGCTGGGGCTGACGAAGACCGCCCCCGTGCCCTCCGGGATGCGCTCGGGGGGCAGCCCGTGCTCGTCGACCTCGACCGTGCCGACATCCGCTCCGCACCAGCGCAGCGCCTGCAGCGTGTCGGGATAGCCCGGGTTTTCGCCCATCGCCTTGAGCGGTCTTCGGGTCAGCAACTCGGCCGCGAGCCACAGCGCGTTCTGCGCGCCGACGGTGATCAGGATCTCGTCCGCCTCGGCGCGGATCCCGCGCCGAGGCAGCATGGTGGAGCGGATATAGTTCACCAGCACCGGGTCGTCGGCGGCGGCCTGGTCGCCGGCGAGGTCGAAGAAGTCGCGCCCACCGCTGGCCTGACGGGCGCAGTCGCGCCAGGCGGCGTGGTCGAACAGGCTCGCATCCATCTGGCCATAGACGAAGGGGTAAGGCATGTGCCGCCAATCCGGCGGCTTGATCACCCGGCGTCGCTTCGACAGCCCCAGGTCGAGGAAACCGTCCCAGTCCGGGGCGCCCGGTCGCCGAGGTTCGGCCCGGATCGGGCGCGGCAGCTCGGGCATGGCAGTCTTGGCCAGCACGTAGCCACGGCGGTCGCGCGCCTCGACCAGCCCCTGCGCCACCAGCTCCTGATAGGCCAGCGTCACCGTCATCCGGGCGATGCCCAGATGCGCGGCGAGCTTGCGCGACGAGGGCAGCGTCGCGCCGGGCGCGGCCTGCCCGGTGCGCAGCAGCGCCACGACCGTCTCGCGCAGCTGCGCCTGCAGGGCGCGCCCGGAACCGCGGTCGAGAAAGAACACGTCCGAGGGAATTCTGCTGACCGGCATGGGCGCGAGGATCACCTCGAAACTGGACCAAGTCAAATCCGAAACTGGCCCTAATGAATGGCGGCCATCCGGGGCTTTCTCATCCGGGCGGGACGCATTCGGTGAAACGCGGTCAGGCTCAGGCAAGCAGCGGGGGACCAAGATGGCGACGACGGGTCAGGCACGAGATGACGCCCTCTCCCGTAAGCGCCGCCCGGCGCATCCCCGGGGGCCTACGAGCGCGCCGCAGCCCCGCCTCGCGTCCTGCGGCATCCCCATTCCCATGATCGAGGAAGAGACTTCATGTCCGCCACACTGACCGAAACCCGCCTGACCGCCGCCGATCTCGCCGCGACCTTCGACGCGTTCAACCGGCACGACATCGATGCCGTGATGACGCATTTCGCCGATGACTGCGTGTTCTACACCGTCGCCGGTACCGAGGCGCATGGCACCCGGATCGAGGGACGGGCGGCCATCGCGCGCGCCTTCGAGGCGGTCTGGCAGGCGATGCCCGACGCGCGATGGGACCACCATTCGCACTTCGTCTCGGGCGACCGCGCCGTGTCGGAATGGACCTTTTCGGGCACCGATGCCGACGGCATGCGCGTCGAGGCCGAAGGCGCCGACCTCTTCACCATCCGGGACGGCAGGCTCGTGGTGAAACAGGCGCTGCGCAAGAACCGCCCGCCCTTCAAGGCCTGACCCCGCCTCATCACGGCCCCGCCCCTATCCCCGATCCACAGGAGACGGACATGCTCGACCAGCCCCCAGCCACGCTCCTCCGCACGGCCTACGACCCGCGCTACGATCCGCTGACCGATGCCGGGCCGGGGCGGAGCCGCGACTATGCCCCGACCTACTGGATCGGCACCGCCGGGCCGGCGCCCGAGGATGACGGCCCCGTCACCGCCGACATGAGCGTCGAGGTGGCGGTGATCGGCTCGGGCTACACGGGGATGTCGACCGCCATCCACCTCGCGCGCGATCACGGCATCGAGGTCGCGGTGCTCGAGGCCAACGCCGTCGCCTGGGGCTGCTCGACCCGCAATGGCGGGCAGGCGCAGATCTCGGCCGGACGGCTCAAGCGCTCGGAATGGATCGTGCGCTACGGGCTCGACGCCGCCAAGCGGCTGCATGGCGAGGTGGTCGAGGCCTTCGAGGTGTTCAACGATCTGATCGGCTCGGACGAGATCGACTGCGACCCGCAGCCCGGCGGGCATTTCTACATCGCCCACCGCGCCAAGGTAATGCCGAAGCTCGCGGCCGAAGCGCGGCTTCTCAACGAGGTCTTCGGCTACGGCGCGCGCCTCATGGGCCGCGAGGAATTGCACGCGCGCCACGTGAAGGATCAGGAGGCGCATGGCGCGATGTGGGAGCCCGACGGCACCTCGATCCACGCCGCCAAACTCGCCTTCTCCTATCTCCGCCTCGCCCGCCGGCTCGGCGCGAAGGTGCACCCATCGAGCCCGGTCGAGGGCTGGACCAGCAAGGGTGGCTACCACTATTTGCGCACGCCCGGGGGCACGGTGCGCGCCCGCCGCGTCGCCATCGCCACGGCGGGCTATACGCCGCCCGGGCTCGACCGACGCACGAGGCACCGGCTGATGCCGGTGCTGTCGAACTCGATCGTGACGCGGGTGCTGACCGATGAGGAGCGCGCGGCCTGCGGCTTCCGGACCGGCTCGCCGCTGACCGACACGCGCACGCTGCGGCATTACTACCGCTACCTGCCCGACGGCCGGGTGCAGATCGGCTCGCGCAGCGCCATCACCGGCCGTGATGCCGAGAACCCCAAGCACCTGGCGCTGCTGCAGAAAGGGCTCTTCGCCAAGTTCCCGGCTTTGACCGGCATCGCGCTCGACTACTCGTGGTGGGGCTGGGTCGATGTCAGCCACGACATGATGCCGCGCATCACCGAGGCCGAGCCGGGCTCGGGCGTCTTCTACGCCATGGGCTATGGCGGCAACGGCGTGATGTATTCCGCGCAGGCCGGGCGCCGCATGGCGCAACTCGTCGCCGGAGAGCGGCTTCCGGAACTGCCGATCTTCGGCACCGCCCTGCCGCATCACGGCCCCCTCACCCCGTTCCGCAGGCTCGGCCAGCGCATGCTCTACCCCTGGTACCAGCTGCGCGACGAGACCCTCTGACCCGCTGATCTCAAAGGAGAACTTCCCATGAAAATGACCACCGAAGAGGCCTTCATCAAGGTTCTGCAGATGCACGGGATCGAGCATGCCTTCGGCATCATCGGCTCGGCAATGATGCCGATCTCGGACCTGTTTCCGGAAGCCGGCATCACCTTCTGGGACTGCGCGCACGAGACCTCGGGCGGGATGATCGCCGACGGCTACACCCGCGCCACCGGCAGGATGAGCATGGCGATCGCCCAGAACGGCCCGGGCATCACCAACTTCGTCACGCCGATCAAGACCGCCTACTGGAACCACACGCCGCTGCTGCTGGTGACGCCGCAGGCCGCCAACAAGACCATCGGTCAGGGCGGCTTCCAGGAGATCGAGCAGATGAAGCTGTTCGAGGACATGGTCTGCTATCAGGAGGAGGTGCGCGATCCGTCGCGCATCGCCGAGGTGCTGAACCGGGTCATCGCCAAGGCGTGGCGCGGCTCGGCGCCGGCGCAGATCAACGTGCCGCGCGATTTCTGGACCCAGGTGATCGACATCGAGCTGCCGCAGATCATCCGGCTCGAGCGCCCGGCGGGCGGCGAGGAGGCGGTGGCGCAGGCCGCGCGTCTTCTGAGCGAGGCCGCCTTCCCGGTGATCCTGAACGGCGCGGGCGTGGTGCTGTCGGGCGCGATCGACGCCTCGCGCAAGCTGGCCGAGCGGCTCGACGCGCCGGTGGCCTGCGGCTACCAGCACAACGACGCCTTCCCGGGCAATCACCCGCTCTCGGTCGGCCCCTTGGGCTACAACGGCTCCAAGGCGGCGATGCAGCTCATTGCCAAGGCCGACGTGGTGCTGGCGCTCGGCAACCGCCTGAACCCGTTCTCCACCCTGCCGGGCTACGGCATCGACTACTGGCCGAAGGACGCCAAGATCATTCAGGTCGACATCAACGCCGACCGGATCGGCCTCACCAAGAAGGTCGATGTCGCGATCCAGGGCGACGCGAAGAAGGTGGCCGAGCAGATCCTGTCGAAGCTCTCGGTCGAGGCCGGCGAGCGCGACCGCCAGGAGCGGCGCGACACCATCGCGCATCTGAAATCCCGCTGGGCGCAGGAGCTCTCCTCGATGGATCACGAGGAGGACAATGACGAGGGCATCACCTGGAACGAGCGCGCCCGCGCCCGCCAGCCCGACCGGATGAGCCCGCGCCAGGCCTGGCGCGCGATCATGGTGGCGATGCCGCGCGAGGCGATCATCTCCTCGGACATCGGCAACAACTGCGCCATCGGCAACGCCTATCCGAGCTTCGAGGCGGGGCGGAAATACCTCGCGCCCGGCCTGTTCGGCCCCTGCGGCTACGGCCTGCCGGCGATCCTCGGCGCCAAGATCGGCTGCCCCGACACGCCGGTGATCGGCTTTGCGGGTGACGGGGCCTTCGGCATCTCGATGAACGAGATGACCGCCTGCGGGCGCGGCGACTGGCCCCCGATCACCATGGTGATCTTCCGCAACTACCAGTGGGGCGCGGAAAAGCGGAACACCACGCTGTGGTTCGACGACAACTTCGTCGGCACCGAGCTCAGCCTCGACGTGAACTACGCCAAGATCGCCGAGGGCTGCGGGCTCAAGGGCGTGCAGGTCACCTCGACCGAAGCGCTCACCGAGGCGCTGCGCACCGCCGTGAAGGAGCAGATGGAGGACGGGGTCACCACCTTCATCGAGGTGGTGTTGAACCAGGAGCTGGGCGAGCCGTTCCGCCGCGACGCGATGAAGAAGCCGGTGCGCGTGGCAGGTATATCCCGCGCCGACATGCGACCGCAGACCGTGGGCTAAGCCACCCCCGGGCGGGAGGCGGACGGTTCCGCCTCCCCATCCGGGCGGGATGGGCACCGCGAGCTGAGGCCCCTCCCCAATGATCGCGACGATGAACCCGCCGCTGCCATCCCACGCCGCCACCGAGAGGCCCCGAATGAAGCGCATGAACTCTCCCACCGTCACCGGTTTCGCAGATCCGGGTCCCGCCACCACGCATCGCCGCCTCGCCGACCTGCCCGACCGGGTGATGGAGGGCGACCCGCGCCACGAAACCCGGATCGTGCATCAAAGCCCGGATGGTCGTTTCCTCGCCGGAAGCTGGACCTCCACCCCGGGCCGCTGGCGCGCCTTCACCGGGCGCGACGAGGTCTGCGTGCTGACCGCCGGCCATGTCCGGCTGATCGCCGCCGACGGCACCGCGCGCGAGTTCCGCGCGGGCGACGCCTTCGTCATCCCCGACGGCTTCGAGGGCGAATGGGAGGTGATCGAGGCCGCCACCAAGCACTTCGTGATCCGCGACACCGCGCCGGGGAAGACGCCATGAAGCCGCTGGAGACCTTGCTCGCCGACGCCGCCCGCTCCGAGCGTCGCATCGTGCTGAGCGAGGGCACCGATCCGCGGGTGATCGAGGCGGCGCTCATGGCCCGCCATGCGCGGGTCGCCCGGATCGTGCTGGTCGGACCCGAAAGCGATATCGCCGCCGCGCTGGCCGCCCATGGCCCCGTCCCCGACGGCATCGAGATCGCCGATCCCGAGACCAGCCCGCATCTGCCGCGCATGGCCCGGACCTATCACGAGCTGCGCCGCCACAAGGGGGTCGACGAGGCCGCCGCGCTCGCGGCCGCGCGCCAGCCACATGTCTTCGCCGCGCTGATGGTCAGGCTCGGCCTTGCCGACGGCACGCTGGGGGGCGCGCGGTTGACCACCGCCGAGATCGTGCGGACCGCGATCCAGGTGATCGGCAAGGCGCCCGAGGCCAAGCTCGTCTCCTCCTTCTTCCTGATGCTGTTCTGCGCGCGCCACCACGCCACCAAGGGGGCGCATGTCTTCTCCGATGCGGGCCTCGTGGTGGATCCGACGGCAGAGGAGATGGCCGAGATCGCCCGTGCCTCGGCTGCCTCGCTGGAAACGCTGGTCGGCGAGACGCCGCGCGTGGCGATGCTGTCCTTCTCGACCCGCGGCTCGGCCGCGCATGAGCGGGTCTCCAAGGTGACCGAGGCCACCGCGCTCCTGCGCGCCACGGCGCCCGGCCTCGCCGTCGACGGCGAAATCCAGTTCGACGCCGCCTTCGTGCCCGAGGTCGCCGCCGCCAAGGCCCGAGACAGCGCGCTCGGCGGCCGCGCCAATGTCTTCGTCTTTCCCAATCTCGACGCCGGCAACATCGCCTACAAGATCGCGCAGCGCGTCGGCGGCGCCATCGCGGTGGGCCCGGTGCTGCAGGGCCTCGCCAAGCCCGCCAACGACCTCTCGCGCGGCTGCTCCGCCGAGGACATCCTGCACATGATCGCCGTCACCTCCGCGCAATGCGCGGCAACCGATCGGAACGCGATCCGCATCGCCGACCCGGCGCAGCACGCATGAGGACAGGCCCCTCCGGGCATCGGGGGAACATCGGGGCGGGCAGATCGCCCGCCCCGATGCCGTTCAGGCCTTCATCCGCTCCGATGTCGGATCGTAGAAGGGCTTGAGCGAGGCTTCGGCCGCGACCCGGGTGCCGGCGATCTCGATTTCGTAGCGCGAGCCGAGGAGGTCGCCCGGCGTCTCGCCCGCGCAGGGCACGTAGCCCATCCCCATCGCGCCGCCGAGCGCGTGACCATAGGCGCCCGAGGTGAGATGGCCGACGACCTCGCCGTCGCGCAGGATCGGTTCGGCGTGGTAGAGCAGCGGCTCGGGGTCGGTCAGCCGGAACTGCACCAGCCGCTTCTGCAACCCCTCCTCGCGCTTGCGCAGCACCGCCTCGCGGCCGAGGAAATCGGGCTTTTGCGTCTTCACCGCGAAGCCGAGCCCCGCCTCGAGCACGTGGTCCTCGCAGGTGATGTCGTGGCCGAAATGGCGAAAGCCCTTCTCCATCCGGCAGCTGTCCATCATGTGCAGCCCGCACAGCTTGAGCCCCAGATCGGCCCCGGCCTCGGCCAGCGTCTCGAAGCCATGCGCGGCCATCTCCGCGGGCAGGTAGATCTCCCAGCCCAGCTCGCCGACATAGGAGACCCGGTGCGCCCGCGCGAGGCCCATGCCGAGCTCGATCTCCTGGAACGTGTTGAACGGGTTGGTCTCGTTGCCGAAATCATTCGGCGAAACGCGGGTCAGCAGGTCGCGCGCGCGCGGCCCCATCACGGCGAGCACCGCCTCGCCCGAGGTGACGTCGGTGATCACCACCTCGCGGTCGCCCACGAGCCGCCTCAGACGGGTCTGGTCCGCCAGCCGCGTCGCCGCCGGGGTGACCACGAGATAGGCGGTCTCCGACAGCCGCGCCACGGTCACGTCGGCCTCGATGCCGCCGCGCGAATTGAGCATCTGCGTATAGACGATGCGGCCGACCGGCACCGACATGTCGCCGCCGCAGGCATGGTTCATGAAGGCCTCGGCGTCGCGCCCCTCGACCCGGATCTTGCCGAAGGACGACATGTCGTACATGCCGAGATTCTCGCGGATCGCCATGTGTTCGCGCGCGGCGTTGTCGAACCAGTTCTGACGGCCCCAGCCATAGCGGTACTCGTGCTCTTGTCCCTGATCGGCGAACCAGTTGGCGCGCTCCCATCCCGCAAGTTCGCCGAACACCGCGCCGCGCGCCTCGAGATGCGCGTGCAGCGGGCTGCGCCGGACCCCGCGCGCCGTGGCCTTCTGGCGATAGGGGAAATGATCGGCGTAAAGCAGGCCCAGCGACTCCTTCGCGCGAGCGACGAGATAGCTGCGGTTGCCCTGGAACGGCTGCATGCGCGCGATGTCGACATCGCCGAGGTCGAAGGGCTTCTCGCCGCTGTCCATCCATTGCGCCAGCGCCATGCCGGCGCCCCCCGCCGACTGGATGCCGATCGAGTTGAAGCCGGCCGCGACCCAGACGTTGTCCATCTCGGGCGCCTGCCCCATCAGGTAGGAGGTATCGGGGGTAAAGCTTTCGGGCCCGTTGAAGAAGGTGTGGATGCCGACCTCGCCGAACATCGGGACCCGGTGCATCGCCTTTTCGAGGATCGGCTCGAAATGGTCGAAATCCTCTGGCAGCTGGTCGAACTCGAACGCCTCGGGAATGCCCGACATGCCCCAGGGCTTGGCCACCGGCTCGAAGGCGCCGAGCATCATCTTGCCCGCATCCTCCTTGTAATAGGCGCATTCATCCGGCACCCGCAGCACCGGCAGCCGCGGCAGGCCGTCGATGCTCTCGGTGACGATGTAGAAATGCTCGCAGGCCTGAAGCGGCACGTTGACACCGGCCATGCGGCCGACCTCCCGGCCCCACATGCCGGCGCAGTTGATCACCGTCTCGGCCTCGATCCGCCCGGTCTCGCCATGCGCGGCCCAGTCGAGGCCGGTGATCCGCCGCCCCTCGCGCCGCATCCCGGTCACGCGCACGCCCTCGAGGATCTGCGCGCCGCGCATCTTGGCGCCGCGCGCCAGGGCATGCGCGATGTTAGCCGGGTCGCCCTGCCCGTCCTTTTCGAGATAGACGCCCGCCAGCACGCCCTCGAGATTGATGTGCGGGTAGCGCGCCGCGATCTCGTCGGGGGTGATCCGCTCCACGTCGACGCCGTAGGTGCGCGCCATCGAGGCCTGCCGGAAGATCTCCTCGCGCCGCGCCTCGGTCAGCGCCACGGTGATCGAGCCGTTGCGCCGGAAACCCGTGGCGACGCCGGTCTCCTCCTCGAGCGCGCCATAGAGTTCCTGGCTGTATTTCGCGAGGCGGGTCATGTTCTGGCTGGCGCGCAGCTGCGCGATCAGCCCGGCGGCGTGCCACGTGGTGCCGGAGGTGAGCTGCTTGCGTTCCAGCAGCACGATGTCGGTCCAGCCGAGCCGGCTCAGGTGATAGGCGACCGAGCAGCCGATGATGCCGCCGCCGACGATGACCACGCGCGCCTTCCCGGGCGGCAGGGCCGATGCCGGCCCCGTGCCTTGCCCCTTCGCTTCGCTCATGCCTTGATCCTTTCATTGCTGGGATCCCACAGGCAGATCCCGTCCTGCACCTTGGCGGGACGCCGATCGCCGCGGATATCGATCTCGAGCGCCGTGCCCGGCGCGGTGCTCGCGGCCTCGACCATGGCCAGCGCGATCGCCGCACCGACCCTGTAGCCATAGCCGCCGGAGGTGACCTCGCCGACGATCCGGTCGCCCTGCCAGACCGGGGCCGAGGCGGGCGCATCGCTCTCGGGCGCATCGACGATCAGCGATACGAGCCGTCGGGCCGGGCCGGCCCCGGCCTGCGCCGCAAGCGCCGCCTTGCCCGGGAAATCGGCCGGTTTGCCGAGCGCCACGAAACGGTCGAGCCCGGATTCGAGGGCGGAGTAATCGCTCGAGAACTCACGCCGCCACGCGCCATAGCCCTTCTCGAGGCGCATCGAGTCCAGCGCGTACATCCCGAAGGGACGCACCCCCGCCTCCATCAGCGCATCGTGAATCGCCACCATCTCCTCATTGGCGGCGTGGATCTCCCAGCCCAGCTCGCCCGCGAAGCAGACCCGCACCAACAGCGCCGGGCGGCCTGCGACGCGCGCCTCCTGATGGCTGAGCCATGGCAGCGACAGATCGCCATCGCTCACGCCTTGCAGGACCGCGCGGCTCCCGGGGCCGCAAAGCACGAGTGTCGAGATCTCGCGGCTGCGATCGGCGAAGGTGATCGAGCCGTCGCCGGGCAGCGCCGCGCGCAGGAGGTCGGCGTCGTGCCACTGCGCCGAGGCGGCGCCGATCAGCGTCACCCGGTCGCCTTCGTGGCGCAGCACCGAGAACTCGGTGCGCACATGGCCGCGCGCGTCGCAGACATAGCCGAGCGAGAGCCGTCCCGGCTTCGGCAGCCGCCCCGCGATCAGCCCGTCGAGCCAATCCGCGACACCCGGCCCCTCGATCTCGAAGCGGGCGAAGCCCGGCAGGTCGAGCACGCCCGCGCCGCTTTGCACCGCCTCGACCTCCTCGCGGATCCGCGGCTCCCACGGGCCGTGGCGCGACCAGGTCTGCGTTGCGGCTTCGCTCAGATCGTCGCCGGGCTTCGCGAACCAGTTGGCCCGCTCCCAGCCGCCATGGACGCCCATCTGCCCGCCCGCGGCCTTGATCCGCTCATGCAGCGGCGACAGCTTGCGGTCGCGCCCGGCCGGCCATTCGTGACGCGGGAAATGCATCGCGAATTCATGCCCATAGACTTCGCGCGCCTTGTCGACGCAATAGTCGGGATCGGTGTAGTCGGTGAAGCGGCGCGGATCGACCGACCAGCAGTCCCACTCGGTGCGGCCATGGATCACCCATTCCGAGAGCACCTTGCCCGCCCCGCCCGCCTGCGCGATGCCGAAGGTGAAGGCGCAGGCCTCGAAGGCGTCGGGCACGCCGGGCATCGGCCCGATCAAGGGCAACCCGTCCGGCGCATAGGGGATCGGCCCGTTGATCACCTTGTTGATCCCGGTCTCGGCCAAGAGCGGCACCCGGCCCATCGCGTCCTCGATATAGGGTTCGAGCCGGTCGAGATCGTCCGAGAACAGCTGGAAGCTGAAATCCTCGGGCATCGGGTCGCCATCGCCGCACCAATGGGCGCGGCATTCCCGCTCATAGGGGCCGAGATTGTAGCCGTGCTTTTCCTGGCGCAGGTAATAGGAGGTGTCGACATCGCGCAGCAGCGGCAGCTTGCGCCCGGTCTCGCGGCTCCACGCCTCGATCTGCGGGATCTCGTCGGTGAGCATGTATTGATGCGCCATCACCGCCAGCGGCACCGGGCGTCCGCCGAAGGGCTCGAACCATTTGCCGACCCGGCCCGCGTAATATCCCGCCGCGTTGACCACCTTGTCGCAGGCGATTTCTCCCTTCTCGTGCTCGACCACCCAGCGGCCGTTCTCGCGCCGCACCCCCGTCACCGGGCAGAAACGGATGATCCGCGCGCCGAGATCGCGCGCGCCCTTGGCAAAGGCCTGGGTCAGCTGCGCCGGGTCGATGTCGCCGTCATGCGGATCGTAGAGCGCGCCCGCCAGATCGTGGGTCTCGATGAACGGGTAACGCGACTTGATCTCGTCGACATCCAGAAGCTCGATCGGCAGGCCCTGCCGGTCGCCCATGGCGCGGACATGGGCGAATTCCTGCATCCGCGCCTCGCTGTGCGCGAGGCGGATCGAGCCAGTGACGTGGTAGTTGAGCGGATAATCGACCCGCGCGCCGAGCTCGCGGTAGAGCCGGGTCGAGAAGCGCTGCATGTTCATCACCGCCCAGTCGGTGGAGAAGATCGGCACGTTGCCCGCCGCGTGCCAGGTGCTGCCGGCGGTCAGCTCGTTGCGCTCCAGCAGGACGCAGTCGGTCCAGCCCGCGAGGGCAAGATGGTAGAGGGCCGATGTGCCCACCGCCCCCCCGCCGATGATGACGACACGCGCTGTGGTGGGCAGCTGGGACATGTTGGCCTCTCTGAGTTCAGTAGACGGGGGGCGAGATCACCCACAGGGCGATCGCGGGTTCGGAATGGGGGTTGGCCCAGCGATAGGGCTCGTTTCGGATGCGAAAGCTGTCGCCCGAAGCGACCGTGAACTTCTCGGCCCCGAACCAGATGTCGAGCCGGCCCGACAGCATGAAGCCGATCTCCTGCGTGGCGCGCTGCATCGGCGTCTCGAGGGCGCTGCCGGGCTCGAAGCGGGAATGCACGATCTCGAAGCTGTCGGTGAGATCGGGCGAGATCAGCGTCTCGAACAGGCCCTCATGCCTGTCACCGATCGGGCGGCGGCGGTCGGCGCGCACGATGCGCCCCTCCTCCCGCGCGGCTTCCGGCGCGGGCTGCGACAGCAGCGCCGGCGCGACGCCGAGCACCGCCGCGAGCCGCTCCAGATCCTCGGCCCCGATCCGCGACAGGTCACGCTCGACCTGAGAGGCCCAGCCGACCGACCGGCCCATCGCGCAGGCGAGCTCCGCCAGCGTCATGCCGCGATTGCGGCGCAGTGTCCTGAGATCGGCTCCCGTCATCACGAATCGCGGTCCATCGCTGTGTCAGATGGAGCCTCACACGGTTCGTGAAATTTTCAAAGATTTTTTCATGAGCATCGTGTGAACGACGCGCACCCCCGCTGCCGTTGCCATCCATGCCCTCCAATTGCTCGAAAAACGGGCGGAACGGGCATCGACAGGGGTGGCGCGATCAGGAGATCCCGCCGGGCCCCGGTCCGACCGATCCGCGCTCGACGATGCGTGAGGGCAGCAGCACCGGGGCGAGTGGCGTGCGATGTTCGAGATGCTCGACGATCTGCCCCGCCACCTCGCGACCCATCATGCCGGCGGGCAGGTCGATGGTGGTGAGCGGCGGCACCGTCTCGGAGGTCCAGTCAAGGTTGTCGAAGCCCATCACCGCCATATCGTCAGGAACGCGCCGCCCCCGCTCGGCCAGCGCGAAATAGGCGCCAAGCGCCAGCACGTCCGAAAAGCACAGCAGCGCGGTGAGATCGGGATCGCGGTCAAGCAACCGCGCCGTCGCGCTCTTGCCCCCCGCCACGCTCAGCTCGGTCTCCTCGAAGCACAGCTCCAGCCCCTGCGCGCGCATCGCCACGACCCCGGCTTTTCGAGCCACGGCGCGGTCGTTATCGGCGAGCGGCCCGTGGATCACCCCAAGATGCCGGTGTCCCCGTTCGGCGAGATAGCCGACGGCGCTCCTTGCGATCTCGTGATTGTCGTATCCGATGCAGGGCACCGGGCCCTCCGGCCCGGCCCAGATCGAGGTGAAGACATGCGGAACCTTGCGGCGTGCCAGCATGTCGAGCAGCGCCCGATCATGCGCGGCGCCGCTTAGGATGAAGGCATCCGCGCCCATGGCGAGCAGCTTGCGGGCGGCCTCGATCTCTTCGGCCTCGCTGCCATGCGACACGGCAAGCAGCAAGGTATAGCCCTGTTCGGAGAGCGTCTGCTCGATCGCGGCCACGAATTTCGCATAGACCGAGTTCTCGATCGTCGGGATGATCGCCGCCACGGTGCGAGTCCGGCTGGTCGAGAGGGCCCGCGCAGCGGAGTTGGGCACGTAGTCCAGTCGCTCGCAGGCGCGTAGCACCTTTTCCCGAGTCGCCTCTCTGACCCCCTTGTAGCCGTTCATCACCCGCGACACCGTTGCGATGGAAAGCCCGCTTTCCTTCGCAACATCGCGAATTCTGCCTATTTTTTCGGCCAATGCCCAGCTCCCGGGTGTCGTACAAGATTCGAGATTGACGTGGCGTGACGTCGAATGCCTCGATGTAACCGGTTACTTCCCCATTCAACAACCGAGAATTCGAGATGAACTGTAACGGCGCTCGCAAATGTAACCGGTTTCAATGTGCACTGATCCCTTCGCTTCGGATCGCGACCACGGGGAGGATACTATGACCATGGCCCGGCCCCTAGGGGAGGCCCGATCGCGCTATAGTGGTCTCGGTCAGCCGGTACACCACAAGGCCCGCGTCTCGAACGGCATGGCGGTGCGGCTGCGCGTCGCCGCGGGCAGCCTGATCTCGATCACCGATGTCGATGGCGGCGCCCCGGTCTACCTGACCGCCATCGCCGACGACCAACGGGAATTCGGAGTCACGGCGCTGGACATCCCTACCAACTCCGCGACCGCCCTCGATACCGGCGGCTTCGACAGCCGCGAGATGGCGGCGATCGCCGCGGCTCGCGACGCCTGGCTCGAGGAAGCGACCGCGCTCGTCCTGTTCGGCGACGGCGCCGGGGGCGAGATCTACGTCACGAGGGCGAAAGCCGACGCCTCCGTCTTCGTGATCGTCCCGACCGATCCCGGTTACCTGACCTCGGGCGGCGGTGGCCTGGCCGAGATCACGGTCACCCCGCCCGCGCACATCACGGGCCATCTGATGCTGCCCGAACCCCTCGGCCAGATCCGCGACGAGTTCCGCGTCACCCGCGGCACCGCTCTGGCCTATGAGCTCAGGAAGGGCGAGTTCGTCCAGATCATCGACGTAGAGGGGCAGCAATGCTCCGACTTCATGGCGATGCGCTCCGATGCGCTCGATGCCGGGATCGAACGATACATCGACAGCACCGTCTCGCGCACCATGAGCCGCAGCGCCTTTCCCTCGCCCGGCCTCGGCGACAAGTTCTTCGATCAGGACATCCGCCCGCTGCTGTCGATGCGTCAGGACACGGTGGGGCGCCACGACACCTTCGCCTTGGCTTGCACCGCGCGCGGATACGAAGAGCGCGGCTTTCCCGGCCACGTGAACTGCTCGGACAATATCACCGGGGCCTTCGCCCCCTATGGGGTCGCCCCGCGCAGCGCATGGCCAGCCATCAACTTCTTCTTCAACACCTGGATCGACGGCGCCGATCACCGCATCGCCAGCGACGAGGCTTGGTCGCGCCCTGGTGACCACGTGGTCATGGAGGCGCTGACCGATCTGGTCTGCGTCAACACCGCCTGCCCCGACGACGTCGACCCGGTCAATGGCTGGAACCCGACGGACATCCATGTCCGCATCTATCGAGAGGATACGCCCATCACACATGCGGTCACCTGGCGCGCGCAACCAGACGACGCCGGTCGCCTGACCGAGCCATCGGCGTTCCACCCCCGTACTTCGCGGCTCACCACCCGGTTTCACGCCCGGCGCGACCTGTGGCTGCCCTCCGACTACGACGGCACCGGCGCGATCGAGGAATACTGGGCCTGCAAGAACGCCGCGACGCTGCAGGACATGTCCGGATTGCGCAAGTTCGACGTGGCCGGCCCCGATGCCGAGCGGCTGCTGCAGCACTGCATGACGCGCGACGTCTCGAAGCTGGCGCTGCATCGCGGCATTTACGCGCTGCTCTGCGACGCGCGCGGCAGCGTGCTCGACGATGGCACGCTGTTCAGGATCGAGCCGGCCGTCTTCCGCTGGTGCTGCGGTTCCGAGGACTCCGCGCTGCACCTGCGCGAGCAGGCGCGCCGGCTCGGCCTGAACGCCCGCGTGCTCGCCGTCGGGCAGCGCATGGCCAATCTGGCGCTGCAGGGTCCGAAATCCCGCGACATCCTGCGCGAGGTGGTCTTCACGCCGCCGACGCGCCCCTCGCTCGACAACCTCAAATGGTTCGGCTTCACCATCGCCCGACTGCGCGACCGCGACGGGCCGGTTTTCATGCTGAGCCGCACCGGCTTCACCGGCGAGCTGGGCTACGAGATCTTCTGCGACCGGGACGACGCGGTGACGATCTGGGACGGGCTGATGGAGGCAGGCGCGCCACAGGGGCTGGTCCCGATGGGGGCCGACGCGCTCGAGATGCTGCGGATCGAGGCCGGCCTGATGACCGCCGGCGCCGAGTTCGGCCCCGAGTGCGACGCGTTCGAGGCGGGGCTGGGCTTCGCCGTGGCAATGGCCAAGCCGGACTTCATCGGCCGCGCCGCGCTCGAACGCAACGGCGCCGCCCCGCGGCGCGCCCTGGTCGGCCTGCATCTAACGGGGGACGAGGCGCCGCATCACGGCAACGCGGTCTTCGCGGGCCGCGAGCAGGTCGGCACCGTTACCAGCGGCTGCTACTCGCCACAGCTCGGCCATGCCATCGCGATGGCCCGGATCGCCATCGAGACCGCCGAGATCGGCACCGCGCTCGAGATCGGCCGGCTCGACGGCCGCATGAAGCGCCTGCCCTGTAGCGTCACCGGTCTGCCCTTCCTGGACCCCGAGAGAGAGAAGGCCCGCGCATGACACAAGCAGATACGGACGAAGTCGTCGTCGCCCGCAACATCTGGAAGATCTTCGGGCCCCGCGCCGAGGAGGCGATGCAGGCATTGCGCCGCGAGAACCTCTCCAAGTCGGAGGTGCTCGAGCGTTACCAATCGGTGGTCGGCGTGCGCGACGTGTCGATCTCAGTCGGCCGGGGCGAGATCTTCTGCATCATGGGGCTCTCGGGCTCGGGCAAGTCGACGCTGGTGCGTCACATAAACCGGCTGATCGAGCCGACCAGCGGCCAGATCCTGATCGACGGGGTCGATGTCGGACGGCTCGATCCCGAAGGGCTGCGCGCGATGCGCGCCAAGAAGATCGGCATGGTGTTCCAGAACATGGCGCTGCTGCCGCACCGTACGGTACGCGACAACATCTCCTTCGCGCTGGAACTGCGCAACGTCGATCCCTTCACCCGCGCCGAGGCCGCCGACCGGGTGATCGAGCTGGTCAGCCTGCAAGGCTATGGCGACCGCATGCCCAGCGAATTGTCGGGCGGCATGCAGCAGCGCGTGGGCCTCGCCCGCGCCATGGCCGCCGATCCCGACATCCTGCTTATGGACGAGCCCTTCTCGGCGCTCGACCCGCTGATCCGCCGTGGACTGCAGGACGAGTTCCTCGCCCTGTCGCGGGTGATGAACAAGACCACGCTCTTCATCACCCACGATCTGGACGAAGCCATCCGCATGGGGACGCGCATCGCCATCATGAAGGATGGCGAGGTCGTGCAGACCGGCACGCCGGAAGAGATCGTGACCGCCCCGGCCGACGACTACGTCGCGGAGTTCGTCGCGGGCATCTCCAAGCTGAAGCTAGTCTTCGCCCATACCGTGATGCAGTCGATCGATGCCTACACCCGCAATGGCATCGTTCTGCCGCCGCTCGAGGCCTGCCCCAAGGCCGGGCCCGACGACAATCTCGACGCGCTGATCACCCGGGCCGTCGATCAGGAGCATCCCATCATGATCATGAGCGACGGCCGACCCGTGGGCGTCGTGACCAAGGACGCGCTGCTGCATGGCATCAAGGGAGAGGTATGAAGAGATGAGCGACCAATCCGATCCCCGGCAACACTTCAGCGATTTCGCCGGCCCCAATGGCGACTACTACGCCGAGGTCTTTCTCAAGATCCAGAAGGCGACGCTGGGCCGCCTGCATTTCAACAAGGCGGCGCTGCTCGGCAGCTTCGTCTGGGCCGCGCTCAGGGGCAACATCACCCTCTTCGTGGCCGGGCTGGTGATCGACCTGATCGCGATGGTCAACGGCGCGCTGGTCTACAAGTATTCCAAGGCCGCCGCCGACAATGCCGACAAGGACTTCCTCGTCGCGCGCTACGAGGGCTGGGCCGACACCCATCTCATCGCGGGCGTCGCCGCGCTAATCCTTGGCCGGCTCTTCTTCGCCTGGATGGCCGACCGGGTCTACTCGGCGCAATATGGCCGCTGGCGGGTCAACCGCGCGGTGAGCAGCGGCATCTGCACGTCGAGGCTGCTGCTTTGCGCGATGATCACGCTCCTGATCGTGCCGATGATGATCTACCGCGCCACCCAGTTCGTGCCGGACGAGCGCAGTTGCTTGCGTCAGGCCGAGGCCGTGGTCGAAGGCGAGGCGGTGGGCTTCAAGGCGCGCTTCGACTGCTTCCTGATCGGCGAGTTCCCGACCCTGATCTGGATCGACCGGCCCGACGAGGTCAGCTTTCCGCGCGATGCCTCCGGCAACCGGATCATGGAGCGAACCCCGGCCGCCCCGGACGCGCCGCCGGTGAGCCTCAACACCTATGTCGCGGGCGCGATCGACGACACGATTTCCTACCTGACGGTGTTCCACGGGGTCCTGTTCGACGGCATCACCCAAGCGCTGCGCGGCATGCTCGGCGCGATCACCTCGGTCTTCGTCGGCACCCCATGGCCGATCACCATGGGCGTGCTGCTGGTCCTCGCGCATCGGCTGGCCGATGCGCGGACCACGCTCTTCGTCGGCGCGACGCTGGCCTATCTCGCATTGTTCGGTTTCTGGCAGACGGCGATGGACACGCTGTCGCTGGTGGTGGCCGCCTCGCTGATCTGCGTGGCGATCGGCCTGCCGCTCGGCATTCTCGTAGGCAAGTCCGAGCGCGGGCAGGGCATCGTCACGCCGATCCTTGACGTGATGCAGACGATCCCCTCCTTCGTCTACCTGCTGCCCGCCATCGCCTTCTTCTCGATCGGCAAGCCGCCGGGCATCCTCGCCACGGTGATCTTCGCGATGCCGCCGATGGTGCGACTGACCGCGCTCGGCATCAGGCAGGTCCCCGCCTCCACCCGCGAGGCCGCCCTCGCCTTCGGCGCCAGCCCCAAACACCTGCTGACCAAGGTCGAGCTGCCGCTCGCCCTGCCCTCGATCATGGCCGGGATCAACCAGGTGGTGATGATGAGCCTGTCGATGGTGGTTGTCGCGGCGCTGATCGGCGCGGGCGGCATGGGCTACGTCGTCACCGAGGCGCTGGAGAACACCGAGACCGGCCGCGGCATCCTCGCCGGCATCGGCATCGCGCTCCTGGCGATGATGATCGACCGGGTGGTGCAGAAAACCAGGCCAGGCGCGCGCTGAGCGCCCCCTCTTCCCCCAAAAGCCAACGACGAGACCAGAAGGAAGGACCATGACATGACCAGAGCGTTCACCCTCGCCGCGAGCGTCGCGGCCTGCGGCCTTGCCCTGCCCGCCGCCGCGCAGGACCCGACCGTCCGGATCGGCGACCTGACCTGGACCGGCGCCTCGGCCATCGCCCATGTGATCGAGGCTGTGATCGACGGGCCGCTGGGTTCGGAGGCCGAGATCGTCGAAGGGCTGTCGGACGGCTCGATCATCGCGGCGGGCATCGACAAGGGCGATGGCTCGGCCGACGTCTTTCCCGACCTCTGGCTGCCCGCCCGCGAGGCGATCTGGAACGCCTATGTCGAGGACGCCGAAACCATGGCGCACAACGCGCCCTACCTGGGCACGCAAAAGCTCTACGTGCCCGCCTACATGGCCGAGCGGGTCCGCTCGATCGAGGATCTGCGCGATCCCGAGATCGCCGCGATGTTCGACAAGGACGGCAACGGCAAAGGCGAGTACTGGGCCGGCGATGTCGGCTGGAAATCAGCTCGCATGTGGGAGGTGAAGTTCAAGAGTTACGGCCTCTCGGAGCTGTGGGAGGCCGAGAACCTGCCCGATGCCACCTTCAAGGCGCAGCTCAAGACCGCGATCCAGCGCGAACAGCCGATCCTGTTCTACTATTGGACCCCGGAATGGGTGCATGCCGCCTACGACCTCTCGCCGATCGAGGAACCGGCCCGGAGCGAGGGCTGCGAGAATGTCGATCTCGACGCGACCGACTGGCTCGAAGTCTCGCATTTCGCCTGTGCCAGCCGCGATGCCGAGATCTTCGTGGGCTACTCGAAATCGCTCGAAACGCGGAACCCGCCGGTCGCGAAGTTCCTCAGCCAGTTGCGGCTCGAGCCCGAGATGGTCAACGGCTGGATCCTGCAGATCGGCCGTGACGAGATGGACCCGCGCGACGTCGCCGAGAACTGGGTCCGCGAGAACAAGGACGTGGTGGACGGCTGGATCGACTGAGCGTCCCGGCCGGAGATCGGCGCCGCCCTGACCTCACGGCGGCGACGGTCGGACCGGTCCTCCTTCACCGGGGCCAACAACGGCACGATGCTTGGGCCCGGAACGCGTCGCTGCCATCTCGGGGCGAGGCAGCGGGGAACCTCCAACGGCCGTATCGGGGCATCGCAACCCTCATTTGCCCATCGCGTCATCCCAGTCATAGGCGACCAGATCTCGCGTTTCCCGCGCGTCGAGCCGCCGGTAGAGCGCCCGTGCGGCAATATTTTCCGCCTCGGTGGCGAGCCAGACCCCCTTGCATCCGCGCGCACGTGCCACGTCGATCAACAACTCGCACAAGGCCGTGGCAATGCCCTGCCGCCGCGACGCCTCGCGAACGCCGACCTCGTTGACGAAGAAGATCGGCTGCTTGTCGGGATGCAGCAGCACGGTGCCGGAAGCGAAACCCACCACCGCGTCGCCGATCGTGGCGAAGACCAGAACATGACCCTCGTCGGCGAGGAATTTGGCGAGTTGGTTGGGATCGACCGCGTGGTCGAAGACCTCGGCACCCCGGAGACGGTACGCGTTGCCGGGGTCGAGCAGGTGGTAAAGCGCTTCGCTACCCATGCCCGAAAATAGGATGTTCGGGCATGTCCCCGCAATGGCCGGGCCGGGCATTCTCTGGCCCCCTACCCGATTGCGGGCACGCGTCAAATTTATGCGATCACCGGTAGAACCCGAGCCGGTCCGGGACGTTCGGTTCAGCGGGACGGCCGAAACCGGGCGCCCGCGCGAACGGGGCGAGGGGATGCCGGATGTCGGAATGGTTATTGCCGGGGAGCTATTGCGGCGCGGCGCCCGTGCCGGCGAACGCGCTGCAATCGTGGAATTTCGATCCCCTGCTGCTGGGCGGTCTGCTCGCCATGGCGATCGCCCTGCGGCACAGCCGCGCCGGCCTCGCCGCGACGGCGGTGCTGGCCCTCGCCTTCGTCTCGCCGCTCTGCGCCATGGCGGTGGCGCTGTTCTCGGCACGGGTCGTTCACCACGTGCTGCTGGTCGCCGTGGCGGCGCCGCTTCTCGCCGCCGCGTGGCCCAGCCGCCGTCCCTCGGGCGCCGCCCTGCCCTTCCTGATCTCGACCGCCCTGCTCTGGGCCTGGCACCTGCCCGCCGCCTATGACCTCGCGCTGCGCTACATCGCCGTCTACTGGATCATGCAGCTGAGCCTGCTGGGCTCCGCCGTCTGGTTCTGGCGCGCGGTGCTGGCCGAACGATCGGCCATCGAGGCGATGCTGTGGTCGCTGGCCGGGCTCATGCAGATGGGGCTGCTCGGCGCGATCCTCACCTTCGCCCCGGCGCAGCTCTACGCGGCGCATGCGCTGGCGCCGCTCGGCTGGGGCCTCTCGCCGCTGGCCGACCAGCAACTCGGCGGGCTGATCATGTGGGTGCCGGCGATGCTGCCCTATCTCGCGGTGATCGCCCTCACCGCGCGCCGCGGCTGGCGCTTGGCGGAGCGCGCGGCGGCATGAGCTGGCTCGCCGGGCTGATCCCACATCTGAAGGCGCTGCATGTCGGCATGCTGCTGCTGTGGTGCGGCGGGCTCTTCGCGCTGCCGCTGATGCTGGCGCGGCACGACCCGGCGATCGGCCCGAGCGACTACCGCCGCATCCGCCGCGCCACCCATTACGCCTATACCTATTTCGTCACGCCCTCGGCGGTGCTCGCCATCGCCTCGGGGACCGGGCTGATCTTCCTGCGCGAGGTCTTCGTGACATGGATGTTCGCGAAGCTGGTCTTCGTGGCGCTGCTGGTGAGCTTTCACGTCTGGGTCGGCTACGTCCTCGTCGCCGTGGCCGAACGCGAGGGCGCGCACCGGGCGCCGAACCCGGCGCTGCCGCTCGTCCTGCTGCTGGTGCCGATCCTGACGATCCTGGCGCTGGTCCTCGCCAAGCCGGAGCTGGGCGAGATCCCGGTGCCCGGCTGGCTCGCCGAGCCGCGCGGCAATCAGCTGCCTTTCGACGTGCCCAGACGATAATCGAAGACGAGTTTGCCGCCATGCCACCCCGTGACCATCACCACGAGCACGTTGAAGCCCGACATCAGGATGCCATAGGGCAGCACCGCCGCCTCGTATCCCTGCAGCCGGTAGCCCCAGTTCAGCCCCAGAAGCGACAGCAGCAGCACCGCGATCACGAAATGGGTCCATGCCGGGGCCCGGATGCGGATGCCCGGGACCAGCAGCAGCTCGGCGGTGCCCGTGGCCCCCGCCGCGAGGCCGAACAGGAAGGCCGTGCCCGCCGCCCAGATCGCGGCGCGGGCCCAGAACAGCTCTCCCGACCACCAGTAGAGGATATCGGCCCCGAAATTGCAGAAGGTCAGCGCCACCGGGAAGGCCACGCTCATCGCGTGCAGCGGGTGGCCCCAGATCCCGACGAGGGATTCCGTCTGGTCGTAGCCCGGCGCTTCCGCGATCGGATCGACCAGATCCTCCTTTTCGTTGATCATCTCCTCAGCCATGCCCGGCCTCTCCTGCGCAGTGGTGTCGCCGGCTCAACACTCCTGCTGCTCGCCGGTTGCGAAGAGAGCCTCTCGACGGTGCATCCGGCCGGACCCGCCGCCGCGATCATCGCCACGCTGTGGTGGGTGCTCCTGATCGGCGCGACGGCGATCTTCCTTCTCGTCGCCGGGCTGATCGCCTGGGCCTGGCGGCGACCGCCTGGCGAGGTGCCGGAGCGGCGCTTCGTCGTCTGGCTCGGCCTCGCCTTTCCGCTGGCTGTGCTCGCCGCGCTGCTGGCCTACGGCCTCGTGATCGGCGAACGGCTGCTGCCGCGCGCCACGCCCGACCTGGTCGAGGTGCGCGCCGAGGCCCGGCAATGGGACTGGCGCTTCGGCTATGCCGACGCGCCGGGACGGGTGACCGAGAACCAGCTTCACATCCCCGCCGGGCGCCCGGTCGACGTGGCGATCAGCTCCGCCGACGTGGTCCATTCCTTCTGGGTGCCGCGGCTGGCGGGCAAGCTCGACGCCGTGCCGGGCCATGTGAACGTGCTCAGGATCGAGGCCGACCGGCCCGGCCGCTACGAGGGGCTGAACGCCGAATACAACGGACCGGGATACCGCGACCACCGCTTCACGGTGATCGCGCATGACGCGGAGGGCTGGCAGGCCTTCCTGCGGGGAGAGAGACCATGAACGCGCTCCGGCGTCACCGCGCGCTGTCGCGCATCTGGGCCTCCGAGCCCGGCCTCAGGGGCTGGTTCACCACGGTCAACCACACCGATCTGGGCCGCATGTTCCTCGCGGTCGCGATCTTCTTCTTCATCGTCGGCGGCATCCTCGCGATGCTGATCCGGGCGCAGCTCGCGAGCCCGCGCTCGGCCTTCCTCGGGCCGGACCACTACAACCAGATCTTCACCATGCACGGGACCATCATGATGTTCCTGTTCGCGATCCCGTTCTTCGAGGGGCTCGCGGTCTACCTGCTGCCGAAGATGCTGGGCACCCGCGATCTCGCCTTCCCGCGGCTCACCGCCTACGGCTTCTGGTGTTACGTCTTCGGCGGCTCGATGATGATCTTCTCGCTGCTGGCCGGCGTGGCGCCCGACAGCGGCTGGTTCATGTATCCGCCGCTCTCCTCGACCATCGGCGCGCCGGGGATCAACTCGGATTTCTGGCTGATCGGCATCACCTTCGTCGAGATCTCGGCGATCTCGGCGGCGGTCGAGATCACCGTGACGGTGCTGCGCTATCGCGCGCCGGGCATGTCGCTGTCGCGGATGCCGATCTTCGCCTGGTACGCGCTGGTCACGGCGGTGATGATCCTCACCGGCTTTCCGCCGCTGATCCTCGGCTCGATCCTTCTGGAGCTGGAACGCGCCTTCGACATGCCGTTCTTCCAGGTCGCGGCGGGCGGCGACGCGCTCTTGTGGCAGCACCTGTTCTGGCTGTTCGGCCACCCGGAGGTCTACATCATCTTCCTGCCGGCGGCGGGGGCGATTTCGACCATCCTGCCGGTGATGGCGCGCACGCGGCTGATGGGCTACGGCTGGGTCGTGGCGGCGGCGGTGAGTTTGGGCGTGCTGAGCTTCGGGCTCTGGGTCCACCACATGTTCACCACCGGCATTCCGCATATGGGGCTGGCCTTCTTCTCGGCCGCCTCGACGCTGGTGGCGGTGCCGACGGCGGTGCAGATCTTCGCCTGGATCGGCACGCTGTCGAAGGGCCGCCCGAGCCTGCATCTGCCGATGCTGTGGCTGCTGGCCTTCTTCGCCACCTTCGTGATCGGCGGTCTCACCGGGGTGATGGTGGCGATCGTGCCCTTCGACTGGCAGGCGCATGACACCTACTTCATCGTCGCGCATCTGCATTACGTGCTGGTCGGCGGCTTCGTCTTTCCGATGCTGGCGGCGCTCTATTACTGGATGCCGCATTTCACCGGGCGCAAGACCTACTTCAAGCTCGGCAACACCGCCTTCTGGCTGATCGTGCCGGGGTTTCACGGCACCTTCCTGCTGCTGCACTGGGCCGGTCTCCTGGGCATGCGGCGGCGGATCGACACCTATGAGAGCGGTCAGGGCTGGGAGGCGATCAACCTGATCGCCTCGATCAGCGGCTTCGTCATGTCGATCGGCTTCGCGCTGGTGCTGATCGACGTCGTGATCAACGCGGCGGTGGCGATCCGCGGCTCGCGCGACCCGTGGAAGGCGGGCACGCTGGAATGGGCCATGCCCACGCCCTCGGCACCGTACAACTTCGCGAGCCTGCCCCAAATCACCTCGCGCGAGCCGCTCTACGACGCCCCCGACCTGCCGGTCCGGCTCGCCCGGGGCGAGGGCTATCTCGGCGATCCGTCACGGGGCCGACGCGAAACCCTCTCGGTCGAGATCGCCACCGGCGCGCCGCGCTACATCACCGTCTTTCCGGGCAACACCGTCCTGCCGATGCTGATGTCGGCGGTGACCGGCCTGTTCTTTCTGGGGATGCTGCTCAAGACCTACTGGCTGGTGCCGATCTCGGCCACCGGCGTGATCTGCTGCGCCCTGTACTGGGCCTGGAGCCTCGGCGGCACCACGCGCGAGGGCGCGTTGCCGGTGGGGCACGGCCCCGAGCTCTTGACCGCCGGCGAGGTCGCCGATCCGCCGGGCTGGTGGGGGTCGATCTTCCTGCTTCTCGCGAACGGCACCTTCTTCGGCTCGCTGCTCTTCGGCTATGTCTTTCTATGGACCATCGCCCCCAACTGGCCGCCGCCGCGCTACGCGGAGCCCGGGCTCGACGTGGTTCTCGCGGCGCTGGCGGGCGCCGGGCTCGCCGCTCTGGGGCCGAGGCTGCGCCCCGGCACCGGGCTGCTCCTCCTGCTGCCGGGCCTTGGCGGCCTCGCATGGGCAGGGAGCCAAATTCTGACCCGCATGCCCGACCCGACCGCGCATGCCTATGACGCCACCCTCTGGGTGCTGATCGGCTACGCGCTGCTGCATCTGGCGGTGGCACTGGTGATGGCGCTCTTCGTCGCGGCGCGCCGCCGGGCCGGTCATGTCGGCGCCATCATTGGCGGAGAGCCCCGCATCGCGCGGCTGTGGAGCGATTACGCCGTGCTCGTCTCGGGGATCGCGGTTCTGGCGGCGGCGCTGCCGGGATGGCTGACATGATCTCGGTGCTGCGCCTGTCGCTGCCGCTGGGGCTCTGGCTCGCCTCCTTCAGCGCGGTCTACGGCCTGCACGGCCTGCTGTGCTCGAGCCGCTGGGCCGCGCCGCCCATCGCCCTGTCCGAGCGCGCGCTGCTGATCGGCGCGACGCTGGCCGCGATCGCGCTGCAGGCCCTCTGCCTGCTGATCCTCAGATCGCCGCGCTGGCGCGAACCCGATCCCCGGCTCCGCAACATCGGCCTCGCCCTGGCGACGGTGGCGCTGCTGGCGACGGCCTGGACGATGCTGCCGGTGGTGGCCTTCTCCTCCTGCCTGTGAGCGCCCGGCTTCGCAGCCGCGCGCCCTCGACGAATGGCGGCGGATGGGGTTGGATCGATGTCCATACCAGCGAGGCGAGACATGAACGACTTCGTCATCCCGGCGCCGCCGGTTCCGACCATCCCGACCACCGATGGCGGCCTGTTCCCGGTCCGCCGGGTCTACTGCATCGGTCGCAATTTCGCGGCGCATGCGGTCGAGATGGGCCATGACCCGGATCGCGAGCCGCCCTTCTTCTTCCAGAAGAACCCCGACAATCTCGACGCCTCGGGCACATTCCCCTACCCGCCGCAGAGCCGGGACGTGCATCACGAGGTCGAGCTTCTGGTCGCCCTGAAATCCGGCGGCAGCGACATTCCCGTTGAAAAGGCACTGGATCACGTCTGGGGCTACGGCGTGGCGCTCGACATGACCCGGCGCGACCTGCAGGGCGAGGCCAAGAAGGCGGGCCGCCCCTGGGAGATCGGCAAGGCGTTCGAGCGCTCCGGACCGGTGGGCCCGCTGATGCCGGTCGCGCAGGCCGGTCACCCCGAGCAGGGCCGGATCGAACTGCGGGTCAATGACGAGCTCGCGCAGGAGGGCGACCTGAACCAGATGATCTGGAAGGTGCCCGAGATGATCTCCTACCTGTCGGAATATTTCGAGCTCGCCGCGGGCGACGTGATCATGGCCGGCACGCCCGCGGGCGTCGGCCCGGTCAGCCGCGGCGACAGGATGCGGGCCAGCATCGAGGGGCTGGGTGATCTGGCCGTCAGCGTGACCTGACCGGTCGGCGCCAGCTTTCCCGGCATCCACCATGGGCGTGGGATTGGCGAAGCGACGGGTCACCAAGCCTTGCACGAACGCGGGAACGACGCATTGCAAATCTACGCTTTGCGAAAGCTTGAACGCTTCCCTTCACAAGGTGGCGGCGCTGGCACGGCCCGAGGCCGAAGGACTGAAGGGCTGCCCCGTTCTAGTGCTCTAAACCGACCGGGTCCGCCGGTTCGCCAAGGGATTCCGCGTCGCCCAGCACCTCGATCGCGCCGGCGAGCATCGGCGCGATCTTCGCGAAATCCGGCAGCAGCTTTCCATGCAGCAATGCCCGGCATTCCCGCGCCAGCCGGGTCGGCAGATTGCCGAGCTCGTCGCTTCTGGTCACCAGATAGATCTGCCGCGACAGGCTCGCGAAAGGCAATGGCGATATGTCTATTTCCGACACGAGCGATCCGACATCGAGAAGGCTGAGCGGCGTGGCAATCGTCCAGCCACCGTTTTGTGCCACCGTCGCAATGACCGACCGGTTCGTTTCGAACGAAAATCGCCGCTGCGGGTGAAATCCGACGCGTTTCAAATGGCCCGAAACCAGTCGCCCCATCGGCATCGTTTCCGCGTATTGCACGAGAGGCAGCCGGGTCAGGCTCTGCCGCCAATCCTCACGGCGGTCATATTGCCCTTTGGCGGAAATCAGGACGAATTGCTCGCGCAATAGCTGAAGGATGCTGAACCGGTGCATGTCGGTCGGCATGATCCCCGTGATGGCGATGTCGACATCGCGCGACAGGAGCTTGGCCGTCACCTGATCCGAGCGGCCCGAGAAGGTCGAAATGAAGCACTGCGGCAATTGCCGCTGCAACGAGGAGGCCACCACCGGTGTGATCGAGGCGTCGAGATCGTCGATGATCCCGAGGTTCAGGACCGGCAGGCTGCGCAGGTTGAACTCGGCGAGGTTCGCCTCCGCCGCCGATACCGTCGCCATGATGCGATGCGCATGCATGCTGAGCACCTGCCCCGCCGGGGTCAGCAGGATCGGCCGGCTGTTGCGGTCGAATAGCTTGGCACCGACATTCTGTTCGAGCGCGGTGATCTGCTGCGACACGTTCGACTTGCTCACCCCGAGCTTCTGCGCGGCCCCGGCGACCGAACGCGCCTCCTCCAGCGCGATGAAGGCGCGCAGGCCGCGCAGCGTCAGCCGCGCGATCGGCCTCTCGGTCGCGGTCGGGGGGGTCTGTGTCGTCGCCATCATCGAACCTCGGGATGTCCCGCCTCGGACAATGCCCGTGCTTCGTCTCCCGGTCGACCTCGAATCCGGACCCGGGCCGGGGCTGGCGCCCCCCCGAAGCCCCCTGCGGGAGCGGGTTTCGAAGCTGACCTGCGGATGAGCACCCCGCCCGAAATTCCGCCGGCCGCGTGATGCGGCAAGGCCTCGCCGGGCCGGATTTCCCGTCTGAGGCGGCGCTTCGTTCAGCAGATCACCCACCCCCGTTCTGTTTCCCTGAACGAAGCCTCGGCGCGATTGACCGGGCGGCAATCTGCCGCGCTACTCGTCACAAATCCGAAACGGTCCGAGGGTAGAATGAAAAGTCAGACACGCGTCGTCGTAATCGGCGGAGGCATCGCGGGATGCTCCACCCTTTACCACCTGACCCAGGAAGGTTGGACCGACGTCGTGCTCGTCGAAAGAAACGAGCTCACATCCGGAACCACCTGGCATTCGGCCGCGCAGGTCACCAATTTCGGCGCGACCCAGACCATGGTCGGACTGAAAAGCCATTCCATCAAGCTCTACAAGGAATTGGCCGAGGACCCGGAATACCCGATCAATTATCACCACGCCGATGGCGGAATTCGACTGGCCAATACCGAACGGCAAATGGAAGGCTATCGCCATTTCGCCAGCGTCGCGAAAGGCATGGGCGTCGAATTCGAGGTGATCGATGCCGAGGAATGCGCCCGGCGACATCCGCTGATTTCCACCGACAACCTGCTGGGCGGGCTCTGGGACCCGCTCGACGGCGACATCGACCCGGCGCAGCTGTGCCAGGCCTTGGCGCGCCGCGCCCGCCTCGCCGGGGCCGAGGTCTATCGCAACACCCCCGTGACCGGGCTGACCCAGCACAGGGACGACAGCTGGACCGTGCATACCGAGCATGGCGACATCGACTGCGAGATCGTCGTCAACGCCTGCGGCTACCGGGTCAACGAGGTCGGCGCGATGATGGGGGTGCACCACCCCGTCGCCTCGATGGAGCACCAGTACTTCCTCACCGAGCCGATCAAGGCGATCGAGGAGGCGGGCTTCCGCATGCCGCTGCTGCGCTGCCCGATCAGCGACTACTACTGCCGCCAGGAAAAGAACGGCCTGCTGGTCGGCTTCTACGAGCAGGACTGCAAGACCTGGGGCATGGACGGGATCGACCCGAACTTCGTCAACGCGCTCTGCCCCGACGATCTCGACCGGGTGATGGACGTGCTCGAGGGCGCCTTCGCGCGGATGCCGGCGCTGATGGATGTGGGCATCCACTCGGTCGTCAACGGCCCGATCACCTACACCATCGACGGCGCGCCGCTGGTCGGCCCGATCCCCGGAAAGCGCAACGCGTTCTGCATCATCGGGCTGCGCGCGGGCCTCGGCGAGGGCGGCGGCCATGGCTGGCTCTTGGCGCAGCAGATCGTGCATGGCGAGGCCTGCTACGACACCTGGGTGATCGACCCGCGCCGCTTCACCGGCCACGCCAATGTCGAGCTGACCGCATTGAAGGCGATCGAGGATTACCAGAACGAGTTCCGCTTCCACTTCCCGCATGAGCACCGCCCGGCGGGTCGTCCGGCCAAGACCACGCCGCTGACCCCGGTACTCGCCGCCGAGGGCGCCGAGTTCGGCACCGTCAATGGCTGGGAGCGCGTGGCCTACATCAAGCCCACACCCGATTTCGAGGAAACCCACAGCTTCCGCTTCAACGAGACCTTCCCCGTCGTGGCCCGCGAGATCGAGGCGGTGCGTACCGGCGTGGGCCTCGCGGAGGTCAACGGCTTCAACCGCTTCGAGATCACCGGCCCCGGCGCGCACGACTGGCTCGACACCATGGTCTGCGGCCGCATTCCGCGCAAGGACGGCAAGGTCGGCCTGACCTACCTCCTGAACCACCACGGCAACGTGAAGGCCGAGGCGACGCTGGCCAATCTCGACGCCGACACGATCTGGTACGGCTCGGCCGCGGCCTCCGAATCCCACGACATGGACTGGCTGCAGGCGCATCTGCCGAAGGACGGCTCGGTGCAGCTCCGCTCGCTCACCAATGACTGGACGATCCTCGTCCTCGCCGGTCCGAAATCGCGCGAGGTGCTGTCGGGCGTGTCGCGCGGCGACTGGTCGAGGGCGGCCTTCCCATGGCTCTCGGTGCGCCGCGCCTTCGTCGGCATCGCGCCCGCCGTGATCATGTCGGTCAGCTACTCGGGCGAGCTCGCCTACGAGATCCACGTGCCCAACAACCAGCTCTACGCCGCCTGGCTGGCGCTCAGGGCCGAGGGCGAGAAGCACGGGCTGACCCTGTTCGGCGGCCATGCCGTGGAATCGATGCGGCTCGAGAAGGGCTACCGCCACTGGAAGGCGGACCTGATCACCGAGTTCAACCCGATCGAGAGCGGGCTCGACCGTTTCGTGAAGCTCGACAAGCCCGATTTCATCGGCAAGGCGGCGCTGGAAAAGCAGCTGGCGGGCGGGCTGAAGCGGCGCTTCGTCACCCTCGCGCTCGATTGCGACCACGCCCCGGCGCATGGCGGCGATAGCATCCTCGCCAATGGCAGATGCATCGGCACCATCACCTCGGCCGGCTGGGGCCACCGGGTCGGCAAGAACCTCGCCATGGGCTTCCTGCACCCCGAATTCGCCGAAGTGGGCACGCCGCTGCAGGTCGAGGTGATCGGCGAGGCGGTCGCCGCGACAGTGGTGGATCCGGGCCTCTACGACCCCGAGAACCAGCGCATCAGGGCCTGACCCGAGCACCGGGCGGGGCGCACGCCCCGCCCGGCCCGAGACAAACGGGGCGATCCGCCGGGCCCGCCCCCCAAGACAGAGACTGGAGACGACATGAAGATACTCGTGCCGGTGAAACGCGTGATGGACTACAACGTGCAGCCGCGGGTGAAGGCGGATGGCAGCGGCGTCGACCTCGCCAACGTGAAGATGTCGATGAACCCCTTCGACGAGATCGCGGTCGAGGAGGCGATCCGGCTCAAGGAGGCGGGCGTGGCCTCCGAGGTGATCGTGGTCTCGATCGGGGTGAAGCAGGCGCAGGACGCGCTGCGCACGGCTCTGGCCATGGGCGCCGACCGCGCGATCCTCGTGAATGCCGGCGACGACGTGCATCGGGACATCGAGCCGCTCGCCGTGGCGCGGATCCTCGCCAAGGTGGTCGAGGCCGAGGCGCCCGAGCTGGTCATCACCGGCAAGCAGGCGATCGACAACGACATGAACGCCACCGGACAGATGCTGGCGGCCCGGCTCGGCTGGGGTCAGGCGATGTTCGCCTCGAAGCTCGAGATCGAAGACGGTGTCGCCAAGGTGACCCGCGAGGTCGATGGCGGTCTGCAGAGCATCGAGGTGAAGCTGCCGGCAATCATCAGCGCCGATCTGCGGCTCAACGAGCCGCGCTACGCCTCGCTGCCCAACATCATGAAGGCCAAGAAGAAGCCGCTCGTGGAGACCAGCGCCGCCGATTACGGCGTCGATGTCAGCCCGCGGCTCGAAATCGTCTCGGTGCGCGAGCCGCAGGGCCGCCAGGCCGGGATCAAGCTCGGCTCGGTGAACGAGCTGGTCGGTCAACTCAAGGAAGCGGGGGTCCTCTGATGGCGGTTCTTCTGGTAGCTGAAATCTCGAGGGGCGCGCTGAACCGCGACGCCACGGCCAAGGCGATGCGCGCGGTGCGCGATCTCGGGCCGGTGACGCTGCTTTGCGCCGGGGCCATGCCCGAAGCGGCGGCCGAGGCGGCGCGGATCGACGGCGCGGCCCGCGTGCTGCGCGCGGAGGGCGCGCAATACGCCCACCAGATGGCCGAGCCTCTGGCGGCGCTGATCGCGGTGCTGGCGGGCGAGTTCGAGCACGTCGCCGCCCCCGCCACCTCGGTGGCCAAGAACGCGCTGCCCCGCGTCGCCGGGCTGCTCGACGTGATGGTGATCCCCGACGTACTCAAGGTGGTGGACGCCGAGACCTTCGAGCGGCCGATCTATGCCGGCAACGCGATCCAGACCGTGCGCTCGCGCGACGCGGTCAAGCTCATGACGATCCGCACCACCGGCTTCGACGCGGCGGGCGAGGCCGAGGCCGCCCCGGTCGAGACCGTGGCCGATCTCGCCGATCCGGGCCTCGCGACCTGGCTCTCCGACGCGGTGACCGAGAGCGACCGGCTCGAGCTGACCTCGGCCTCCCGCGTAGTTTCGGGCGGGCGCGGCATGGCCTCGAAGGAGAACTTCGCGCTGGTCGAGGGGCTGGCCGACAGCCTCGGCGCCGCCGTCGGCGCGTCCCGCGCCGCGGTCGATGCGGGATACGCCCCGAACGACTGGCAGGTCGGCCAGACCGGCAAGGTGGTGGCGCCCGATCTCTACGTCGCGGTCGGCATCTCGGGGGCGATCCAGCACCTCGCCGGGATGAAGGACTCCAAGATCATCGTCGCGATCAACAAGGACGAGGAGGCGCCGATCTTCCAAGTCGCCGATTACGGCCTTGTCGGCGACCTGTTCGAGCTCGTGCCCGAGCTGGCGGGGGCGCTGAGATGAACATCCGCGAGACCACGCGCGCGGCCCGCATCGACGGCAAGGCCTTCGCCGCGGGTGTGCGCGCCCGCGTCGCCGATCACGTGGCGGGGCTGAAAGCCGCGCGGGGGATCACCCCGGGGCTCGCGGTGGTGCTGGTGGGCGAGGACCCGGCCTCCGAGGTCTATGTGCGCAACAAGGCGCGCCAGACCCGCGAGGTCGGCATGACCGGCTTCGAGCACAAGCTCGACGCCGAGACGATGCAGGCCGAGCTCCTGGCGCTGCTGGCGCGGCTCAATGCCGACCCTGCGGTGCACGGCATCCTCGTGCAGCTGCCGCTGCCGCGCCACATCGACACCGAGGCGGTGCTCGCCGCGATCGATCCTGCCAAGGATGTCGACGGCTTCCACGTCTCCAATGTCGGCCTACTGGGCACCGGCCAGAAGGCGCTGGTGCCCTGCACGCCGCTGGGCTGCCTGATGATGCTGCGCGACCGGCTGGGCAGCCTGAGGGGGCTCGACGCCGTGGTGGTCGGACGCTCGAACATCGTCGGCCGGCCGATGGCGCAGCTCCTGCTGCGCGACGACTGCACCGTGACCGTGGCGCATCGCCATTCGCGCGATCTCGAGGCGATCTGCCGGGGCGCCGACATCCTCGTGGTGGCGGTGGGCCGGCCAGGGATGATCCCGGGCGACTGGATCAAGCCCGGCGCCACGGTGATCGACGTGGGCATCAACCGGATCGAGGCCGATGACGGCAGGACCCGGCTCGTCGGCGATGTCGATTTCGACGACGCGGCGCGGGTCGCGGGCGCGATCACGCCGGTGCCCGGCGGCGTCGGCCCGATGACCATCGCCTGCCTGCTGTCCAACACGCTGACCGCCTGCTGCCGCGCCCACGGCCTGCCCGAGCCCGAGGGGCTCACCGCCTGACCCGCCGCACCAGCGACCGCCGGGGCACCGCGTCCCGGCCCGCCCGCCATCCTTCGGAGACGCCCATGACCAAGTTCTGCCTGACCGTGACCTGCCAATCGAGCCGCGGCGTCGTCGCGGCCATCGCCGGCTACCTGGCCGAGAACGGCTGCAACATCGCCGACAGCGCCCAGTATGACGACCCCGAGACCGGCGGTTTCTTCATGCGGGTGAGCGTCGTCTCGGAGACCGGCGCGACGCTGGCCGATCTCGAGGCGGGCTTCGCCGAGACCGCCCGCAGCTTCGGCATGGACTACGCGTTCCACGACGAGGCCCGCAAGATGAAGGTCGTGGTCATGGTCTCGCGCTTCGGCCATTGCCTCAACGACCTGCTCTACCGCTGGAAGATCGGCGCGCTGCCGATCGACATCGTCGCGGTGGTCTCGAACCACATGGACTACCAGAAGCTGGTGGTGAACCACGACATCCCGTTCCACTGCATCAAGGTCACCCGCGCCGACAAGCCCGAGGCCGAGGCGCGGATCATGGCGGTGGTCGAGGAGGCGGGCGCCGAGCTGATCGTGCTGGCGCGCTACATGCAGATCCTCTCCGACGAGATGTGCAGCAAGATGTCGGGCCGGATCATCAACATCCACCACTCCTTCCTGCCCAGCTTCAAGGGCGCCAACCCCTACAAGCAGGCGTTCCAGCGCGGCGTGAAGCTGATCGGCGCCACCTCGCACTACGTCACCGCCGATCTCGACGAGGGCCCGATCATCGAGCAGGACATCGTCCGCGTCACCCATGCGCAATCGGCCGAGGACTACGTCTCGCTCGGCCGCGACGTCGAGGCGCAGGTCCTCGCCCGCGCCATCCACTCCCACGCCAACCGCCGGGTCTTCCTCAACGGCGACAAGACCGTCGTCTTCCCGGCCTCGCCCGGCTCCTATTCCAGCGAACGGATGGGCTGAGCCCGATCCCCCCACCGGCGCGGCCCCTCCGCGCCGCCCCCACGACAGAAATCGGGCGAACCGATCGTCACCCCGGCCGCACCGACCGGCCATATCCGGACCCAACAAGGACAGACCCATGACACGCAAGCCGACCCTGCCGATCCTCGCCCTGACCGGTCTTCTGGCCGGGACCGCCGCCAGCGCCCAGGACGGGCTGACCGTCGCCTATTTCCCGGAATGGCCGATGCCGTTCCAATACGCCAAGGCCGAGGGGCTCTATGACGAGAAGCTCGGCCTGCCGGTGAACTGGGTCCGCTTCGATTCCGGCACCGCCATGTCCGCCGCGATGGCGGCGGGCAACGTGCAGATCGCGATCAGCCAGGGCGTGCTGCCCTTCATCGGCGCCGCCTCGGCGGGTCAGGATCTGCGCATCGTCGACATCGCCGCCTCCTATGCCGACAACGAGAACTGCGTCGTCGCGGCGGCGCTCGAGATCGACGCCGAGAACGCCGAGGAGCTGGAGGGGCTGCGCGTCGCGGTGCCGGTCGGCACCGGCGCGCAGTACACCTTCCTCCAGTTGATGGAGCATTTCGAGGTCGACACCTCGACCATGTCGATCGTCGACATGGCACCGGCCGAGGGCGCCGCCGCCTTCTCGCGCGGCGATGTCGACATGGCCTGCGGCTGGGGCGGGGCGCTGGCGCGGATGATGGATTACGGCAACGTACTGCTGACCGGTGCGGAAAAGGAGGAGATCGGCATCCTCTCCTTCGACCTTACCACCACCTCGGCCGAGTTCGCCGCGGCCCGGCCGGAACTGCTGGCGGATTTCCTCGAACTCACCGCCGAGATGAACGCCAGGTGGAACGCCGGCGCGGACCGGGCCGAGATGCTGCCGGTCATCGCCCGCGATGCCGGCATGGAAGAGGGCCCCGCCGGCGAGGTGATCGACGACTTCACCTTCATCCCGGTCGACACGCTCCTGTCGGAGAAATGGCTCGGCGGCCGCGTCGGCAGCTATATCGACGGGGCGGCCGAGTTCTTCCACGCGCATGGCACCGTGCCCTCGATCCTGCCCGGCTATGGCGAGCTGATCATCACGGCGCCGCTGCAGGACATCGTCACCCACTGAGCCGGCGGAGGCGCGGCGGCGCCTCCCCCACCCCATCCCCACCGACAAGGGAATGCCCGGATGCCCGGATTGACGCTGAACGACATCTCGATGCGCTTCGATTTGCCCAATGGAACCCATGTGCAGGCCCTGCGGGACGTGTCGCTGCATCTCGCGCAGGGCGAACTCCTGTCGGTCCTCGGGCCGTCGGGCTGTGGCAAGACCACGCTGCTCAACATCGTGGCGGGGTTTCTCGCCCCCACCTCGGGCGAGATCACGCTGAACGGCCACGCGGTGCGCGGCCCCGATGCCGAGCGCGGCATGGTGTTCCAGGAGGGGGCGCTGTTCGAGTGGATGAACGTGCGCGACAACGTCTCCTTCGGGCCGCGCATGGCCGGGCGGTCCAAGTCCGAATACCTGCCCGAGGTCGACCGGCTTCTGGAGATCGTCGGCCTCAAGGATTTCCGCAACAAGGCGATCTACGAGCTGTCGGGCGGCATGCAGCAGCGCGTGGCGCTGGCCCGCTGCCTCGCCAACGATCCCGACGTGATCCTGATGGACGAGCCCCTGGGCGCGCTCGACGCGCTCACCCGCGAAAAGATGCAGGCGCTGGTCCTCAAACTGTGGAAGGAGACCGGCAAGACGGTGATGCTGATCACCCATTCGGTCGAGGAGGCGCTGCTCCTGGGCGAGCGGCTGATCGTGATGGCGCCGCGCCCGGGCCGCATCCACAAGGAATACCGCCTGCCCTTCGCCGATCTCGGCGCCGAGATGGACCTGCGCGAGGTCAAGAAACACCCCGATTTCGGCCGGACCAGGGAGGAGATCCTGTCGATGATCTGGAACATGGAAGAAGAAATCATGGGTCACATGGAGACCGCATTATGACCGGCATCGCGATCCTCCTCGTCTATATCCTCTCCTTCGTGCTGGCCGCCACCGCCGCCGGGCTGCTGCGCCGCGGCCGGATGCGCCGCGCCGATTTCAGCAGCCTCAAGACCGTGACCTTCGGCGACGAGAGCGCGATCCGCCCCGACCGCATCGCCTCGATCGCCTCGGTCGTCGTGATCTTCCTGCTCTGGGGCGCCTTCACCGGCTCCAAGCTGGTGCCGCTGCACGTGCCCGGCCCCTTCGCCGGCGAGACCTCCTTCGTCTACCAGGCCGAAACCGGCGACGGCGCGGTGAGCGACGGCCGGGTGCGGATCACAGTCGGGCCGGGCGGGCAGCTTCCCACCGCCGAGACCGCCGGGACAGACGCACTCGGCGAGGTCGCGGTCGCGGTCCAGAGCGGCCGCGACAAGCTGATTCAGCTGCCGGGCGAGGCGCGGGTGGTGTCGGTGAACGGCACCGGGATCGCGCCGGGCGGCACGGTCTCGGTCGCCGACGGCACCGTGTCGATGACCGCCAAGGGCACGCTGAGCTTCGCCGCCGAAAAGGGCCTGCAGATGGAGCCGATCTGGCTGCCCTCGCCCGAGGCGGTGGTGGGCCGCTTCATCGAGATCATGACCAACGGCTACCAGAACCATTCGCTGTGGGAGCATATCGGCGCCTCGCTGTTGCGGGTGCTGACCGGCTTCGCCCTCGGCGCGGCGGTCGGGATTCCGCTCGGCTACGCGATGGGGCTCTCGGGCTGGTTCCGCGGCTGGTTCGACCCGATCGTCGAGTTCATGCGACCGGTGCCACCGCTGGCGCTGATCCCGCTCGTCATCATCTGGTTCGGCATCTGGGAGACCGGCAAGGTGGTGCTGCTGTTCCTCGCCGCGCTCTGGGTGATGACCATCGCCGCGCGCGCCGGCGTCTCCGGCGTCAAGATCAGCAAGATTCACGCCGCTTATTCGCTCGGCGCGTCAAAATGGCAGATTCTGCGTCACGTGATCGTGCCGAACTCGCTGCCCGAGATCTTCACCGGCGCGCGGGTGGCGATGGGCGTGTGTTGGGGCACCGTCGTCGCCGCCGAACTGGTCGCGGCGCAGATGGGCGCGGGCATGATGATCATCGCTGCCTCGAAGTTCCAGCTGACCGACATCGTGTTGATGGGCATCATCCTGATCGGCCTGATCGGCTTCGGCATCGACATGCTGATGCGCCAGGCCGAAACCCGGCTGGTGCCGTGGAAGGGCCGCAGCTGAAGCCCCGCCACCCTCCGCCCCCACGATCGCGGGCCCGCCCCTTCCCGGGGCGGGCCTCGTCGTTCCGGCGCGCCGTCACGCGGGGGGCTCGCCCGCAGGACAACGGCGCGACACCGAAACGGTGCCGCGCCGAAGACAACGACCGCGCCGTTGGGTCGCACTCAGTCGAGCCGCACCACCCGCCCCTCGCACCAGGACAGGTCGGCCGCATCCGCCAGAAGCTGCGCGCGCAGCCCATCGGCGAGGCTCGGGGACATCTCGCGCCGCTGTGCCACGCTCTCGACGAAATGCCGCATCTCGGCCTCGTAGGCGGCGGCGTAGCGTTCGAGGAAGAAAGCCTGCGCCGGGGCGCGGCAGAAACCCTCGGGCCCGGCCATCTCCACCGTGTCGCGCAGCATGTTGTCGGCCCGCAGCATCGCGCGGGCGCCATGCACCTCGATCCGCTGGTCGTAGCCATAGCTGGCGCGGCGCGAATTCGAGATCTGGCAGATCCGCCCGGAGGCCGTGGTCAGCGTCACCGCCGCGGTGTCGGCATCCCCCATCTCGCCGATCGCCGGATCGACCAGCGCCGCGCCGACCGCGTAGACCGTGACCGGCTCCTCGCCCAGAAGAAACCGCGCCATGTCGAGGTCGTGGATCATCATGTCGCGAAAGATCCCGCCCGAGCCCTCGATATAGGAGGGCGGCGGCGGGGCGGGGTCGCGCGACAGGATCGTCACCATCTCGACCCCGCCGATCTCCCCGGCCTCGATCCGGGCGCGGATCGCGGCGAAGTTCGGGTCGAAGCGGCGGTTGAAGGCGGTCATGAAGGGCACGCCGGTCTCTTCGACCACGGCCATGCAGTCGCGGATCCGCTCGGCGGACATGTCGACGGGCTTCTCGCACAGGATCGCCTTGCCGGCGCGGGCGGCGGCATGGATCAGGTCGTAATGGGTGTGGGTCGGCGTGCCGATCACCACCGCCTCGACCTCGGCGCTGTCGATCAGCGCCTCCGCCGTCATCGCCGTCGCGCCGCAGTTCGCAGCCAGCCCGCGCGCGGCCTCGTCCATCGCATCGGCCACGGCGGCGACGCGCGCCCCCGCGATCCGGCCCAGCGAGGCGGCATGGACCCGGCCGATGCGGCCGCAGCCCAGTATCCCGACATTCAGCATCTCATTCCCCCTTGAACCCGCGCAGCACGCCGCGCGTCGCCTCGACCAGCGGCTCGTGGAGCTCCGACAGGATCGCCACCCGGTCGAAGCGGTCGGGGTCGCGCGCCACGGCCGCGCGCAGCGCCCGGCCGAACTCCATGCGCAGCTCGGTGCCGATGTTGAACTTGGCGATCCGCGAGCCGCGCGCCAGCGCCCGGCGCTGCGCATGCGGCACGCCCGAGCCGCCATGGATCACCAGCGGCACCTCGGTGACCGCCTCGATGGCGCGGATCCGCGCCTCGTCGAGACCGCCCTCGCCGCCGCGCTGCAGATGCGTGTTGCCGACCGAGATCGCCATGGCGTCGATCCGCGTCTCCTGCGCGAAGCGCGCCGCCTCCTGCGGATCGGTTCCGGCCGAGCCCTCGCCGCCCGCATAGCCGACGAAGCCGATCTCGCCCTCGCAGGACACCCCCGCCGCATGCGCCATGGCGGCGATCTCGGCGGTGCGGGCGATGTTCTCGGCGAGCGGCAGCCTCGAGCCGTCGAACATCACCGAGGTGAAGCCCGCCGCGATCGCCACGCGGCATTCGGCTTCGGTGTAGCCGTGGTCGAGATGCGCCACCACCGGCACCGCGGCCGCCTCGGCCAGATGCCGGAACATCGCGCCGAGGATCGGGAGCGGCGTGTGCTTGCGGCAGGACGGCCCGGCCTGCAGGATCACCGGCACGCCCTCGGCCTCGGCGGCGGCGACATAGGCGCGCATGTCCTCCCAGCCCAGCGTCACGAGGCCCGCCACCGCGTAGCCGTCGCGGTTCGCGGGCCCCAGCACCTCGGAAAGCGTAGCGAGCGTCATTTGAACTTGGCCACCATGTCCATGATCCCCGGGATCGTGTGCAGCTGCGCCGCATGGGTCGGCTGGAAATACTGCTTGAGGCTGCGCTGGCTCAGCCCGCCGAGGATGGTGAAGTAATACATCTCGTAACCCGGCAGCACCGCGCAGGGGTGGTAGCCCTTGTCGATCAGCACGGTCGATCCGTTCACGATGTGATAGGCGTCGCCCGGCTCGTTGTCCTCGCGCTGGAGCATCTGCAGCCCCGAGCCGTAATCGGGCCGGAAGCGGAAATTGTAGGTCTCGTCATGCCGGGTCTCGACGATCTCGCCTTTGTCGTCCCGACGGTCGGTGTCGTGCTTGTGGCTGGGAAAACCCGACCAGCCGCCCTGCCCCACCGTGTAGAGCTCGCTCACCAGCAGGCGACCCACCTTGTCGTGCTGCTTGGCGCCAAGGATGTGCTTGATCTTGCGATGCGTCTTGGTGTCGTCCGAGCCGTATTGCACGATGTCGAGCTCGGGCTCGCGCACGTCGAAGGGCTCGAGCACCCTGTCGTATTTCGCGCCCGCGACGAAGATTTCCGCCGCCTCGCTGCGGCAGGTCATGCGGGCCTTCGCGCCCGTGGGGACGTAGACGCCCTCGGGCTCGCCGTCCCAGACATCGACGCCGCGCCTGCCGAGGGCCTCGAAGCCCATCCCCTCGACATCGACATCGACCGTGCCGGTGGCGGGCACCACGCAGGTCTCGTAGCCGGGCACGGCATAGTCGAAGCTCTCGCCGCGCTTCAGCTTGACGATGTTGAAGTAGTTGAGCGGCACCAGATCGTGATCGGCATCGACGATGGGCTGGTTGCGGTTGTCATGGGGGGCGATGTGCATGGGATGTCCTTTCAGCCCTGCGTGGGGCCGGGATGGGTGTCGAGAAAGGCCTGCAATTCGGCCGGATCGGGCATGGCGGGGGCGCAGCCGGGCCTGGCCACGACGATCGAGGCGCAGGCCGAGCCGCGCAGCACCGCCTCGCGCAGCGGGCGCGCCTCCGCGAGACCCGAGATCAGTCCCGCCATGAAGCTGTCACCCGCGCCGGTGGGCTTGAGCGCCTCGACCGGAAAGATGCCGGTGCGCAACTCCTCGCCATGCGCGAAGGTCACCGCACCCTCGGGGCCCATCTTGTAGACCACCAGATCGGAGCTTTCGGCGAGCGCGCGCGCATGGGCGAAGCCGCGCTCGATGCCGCCCGCCATGAAGCCGAACTCCTCGTCATTGCCGATGACGATGTCGGCCATGGCCCCGGCGCGGCTCAGCACCTCCGAGGCGACCTGCGGCGAGGGCCAGCTATAGGGGCGGTAATCGACGTCGAAGATCACCGGCAGCCCGGCCGCGCGCGCCAGCTCGAAGGCGCGAAAAGCGGCCGCGCGCGACGGCTCGGCGGCAAAGACCGTGCCGGTGGTGATCACCCCGTCGAAACACGCGTAATCCACCGCCTCGACATCCGCGACGCTCATCTCGAAATCGGCGGCGTTGTTGCGGTAGATGACGCTCTGATGCTCCTCGATGCGGGTTTCGTAGATCGCGAGAGAGGTGCGCGCCTCGCCCCGCACGCGCCGCACGTGGCGGCGCTCGATGCCGTAGGCGTCGAGCTGGTCCTCGCAGTACCAGCCCACCGCGTCGTCCGAGACGCAGGTGACCAGCGACGCGGTGCAGCCGAGCTTCACGAGACCGGCGGCGATGTTGGCCGAGCTGCCGCCCATGGCCACCATCATCTCCCGCGCCTCGCGGGTGCGGGTGCCGGGCGGCGTCGGTGTCAGATCCATGCCGACCCGGCCGATCACCAGAAAGCGGCGTCCCTTCAACCGGTCCAGCATCACACCCCCCGCCGCTGCCGGGCGCGGCCCTGCTCCTGGCTCTCATGGCCGGCGCGGACCCGCTCGCTCGTCGTCACCTCGGGCGTGCCGACCTCCCACCAGGCGTGGCCTTTGGTGGTCCAGCCCTCATAGGGGTCGACCTTCATGACGATGACCTGGCTGCGGTCGCTCGCCTTGCCCCGCTGGAACGCCGTGGCCAGTTCGGCCGGGTTCTCGACCGTCACCGCCTCGGCGCCCTGCGCCCGCGCATGCGCCTCGAAATCGACGGCGAAGGGTTCGGGGATGGTCGGGCAATCGGCGAGCAGGTTGTTGAAGCTCTCGTTGCCGGTGTTGTTCTGCAGCTTGTTGATGACCGCGAAGCCGCCATTGTCGAGCACCAGCACGATCAGCTTCTTGCGGCTCAGCGCCGCCGAGTAGAGATCGCTGTTCATCATCATGTAGGAGCCGTCGCCGATGAAGACGATGGTGTCGCGCTCCGGCTCGCGCTGCTCTTGCGCGATCCGCGCCCCCCATGCGCCCGAGATCTCGTAGCCCATGCAGGAAAAGCCGAACTCGACATCGACCGTGCCGATCCCCAGCGTGCGCCAGTTCGCCGTCACCTCGGCCGGAAGCCCGCCCGCCGCGGCGACGATCCGGTCGCGCGGGTGGCACAGCTCGTTCACCACGCCGATCGCCTGCGCGTAGGAGTTCGGGCCATTGCCGGGCTTCACGTTCTCGGCGACATAGGCGTCCCAGCCGCGCCGCTCCTTCTGCGCCTTTTCCACCCACGCTGCGGGCGCCGCGTAGTCGAGCCCCTGCCCCAGCGCCTCGAGCGCCCGCTTCGCGTCACCGACCACCGGCAGCGCCCGGTGCTTACCCGCGTCGTGCCGCGCCGCGTTGATCGCGACGATCCGGGCGCTGGCATCGAAGGCGGTCCAAGAGCCGGTGGTGAAATCCTGCAACCGCGTGCCGACGGCGAGGATCAGGTCCGCCTCCGCCGCGATGGCATTGGCGCTGTCCGAGCCAGTGACGCCAATGGGCCCGATGTTGAGCGGATGCTCGGCCAGAAGGTTCGCCCGGCCCGCGATGGTCTCGACCACCGGGATGCGATGCGCCTCGGCAAAGGCGGCCAGCGCATCGGCGGCGCGGGAATACTGCACGCCGCCGCCGGCGATGATCATCGGCCGCTTGGCCGCGAGCAACGCCGCGCGCGCATCCGCGATCTCGGCCTCGTCGGGGGCCACGCGGCGGATGCGGTGGAGTTTCCTCTCGAACATCTCTTCCGGGAAGTCCCAGGCCCAGCCCTGTACGTCCTGCGGCAGCCCGATGAAGGCCGGGCCGCAATCGGCCGGGTCGAGCATCGTCGCCAGCGCGGCAGGCAGCGACTGGATCACCTGCGCCGGGTGGGTGATCCGGTCCCAGTACCGCACCACCGGCTTGAAGGCGTCGTTCACGCCGAAGGTCGGATCGCCGAAATTCTCCATCTGCTGCAGCACCGGGTCCGGCAGCCGCGTGACGAAGCCGTCGCCGCAGAGCATCAGCATCGGCAGCCGGTTGGCATGGGCGAGGCCGGCGGCGGTGAGCAGGTTCATCGTGCCCGGCCCGGCGCTGGCGGTGCAGAACATGAAGCGCTGGCGCAGCCATTGCTTCGCATAACCGGCGGCGGCGAAGCCCATCCCCTGCTCGTTCTGACCGCGATAGAGCGGCAGCTCGGCCTGCACGCCGTGCAGCGCCTCGCCAAGGCAGGTGACGTTGCCATGGCCGAAAATGCCGAAGCCGCCGCCGCAGACGCGACGCTCCTCTCCGTCGATCTCGATATACTGGGCGGCGAGCCACCTTATGATGGCCTGCGCGGTGGTGAGGCGAACGGTACCCTGTGATGCGGTCATGGCGGGGCGGCCCTTCCAGGTTTTTCGTGGCAAGTCGCGAATGCCGCTTGCGGCGTTTCGACTCTCACGATACGTATTTTGCAACCGGTTGCAAATCGAAATCGACGAGGGGGGAGTTCGACATGCGGGAGATCGGCATTGGCATCATCGGCGGCGGCTACATGGGCAAGGCGCACGCCGTCGCCATGTCGGCCGTGGGCGCGGTGTTCGACACCCCGCTCCGGCCACGGCTGGAGATGGTCGCGGCCAGCTCGCCCGAGAGCGCCGAGCGCTACCGCGCCGCCTATGGCTTTGCCCGCGCCACCGACGACTGGCGCGCGCTGGTCGAGGACCCCCGGGTCGAGGCGGTGGTGATCGCCGCGCCGCAGGAGACGCATCGCGAGATCGCCGGGGCCGCCTTCGCGCGCGGCAAGCCGGTGATGTGCGAAAAGCCACTGGGCGCCTCGGTCGAGGACGCCCGTGCCATGGTCGCGGCGGCCGAGGCCTCGGGCGCGGCCAACATGGTCGCCTTCAACTACATCCGCACCCCCGCGAGCCAGTTCGCGCGGCAGCTCATCGCCGAGGGCGCGATCGGCGAGGTGACGTGGTTTCGCGGCGAGCACACCGAGGATTTCCTCGCCGACCCCGAAACGCCGTTCAACTGGCGCTGCGCGGGCGAGGCCAACGGCACGTTGGGCGACCTCGCGCCCCACATGGTCAACGCGGCGCTCGCGCTTCTCGGGCCCATCGCCGCGCTTTCGGCCAGCATGGAGACGGTGCACACCGAGCGCCCCGGCGGCCGCGTCGACAATGACGACCAGGCGCAGCTGATGTGCCGCTTCGCGCGCGGCACCATGGGGCAGATGCATTTCAGCCGGATCGCGACGGGCCGCAAGATGGGCTACGCCTACGAGATCACCGGCACCCGCGGCGCGATCCGCTTCGATCAGGAGGATCAGAACGCGATCCACCTCTACCGTGCCGAAGGCCCCGAGGCCACGCGCGGCTTCACCCGCATCCTCACCGGCCCGGCGCATCCCGACTACCTCCCCTTCTGCCAGGGGCCGGGCCACGGCACCGGCTACCAGGACCAGATCATCATCGAGGCGCGCGATTTCCTGCGCGCGATCGAGACCGGCGAGACGGTCTGGCCCAGCTTCCGCGACGGGCTCGAGGTGGCGCGCGTGATCGAGACCGCCCGCGCCTCGGCGCGCGACGGGCGCTGGCGCGATGTCGAGAAACACTGAGAACAGAGGTCAGGACATGACGATCAGGATTGGCAACGCCCCCTGCTCATGGGGCGTGGAATTCGCGGCCGACCCGCGCAACCCCGATTGGCGCGACGTGCTGCGCGACTGCGCGCAAGCGGGCTACAAGGGCATCGAGCTCGGTCCGGTGGGCTACATGCCCGAGGACCCCGCTGTGCTCGGCGCGGCGCTCGACGAGTTCGGCCTGCAACTCATCGGCGGCGTGGTGTTCCGCCCGTTCCACGACCCCGCCGCATGGGAGGACGTGCTCGACGCCGCGCATCGCACCTGCCGCGCGCTCAAGGCGCATGGGGCCGAGCACCTCGTGCTGATCGACTCGATCTCGCCGCGCCGCGCCCCGACCGCCGGCCGCGCCTCCGAGGCCGAGCAGATGGACGCGATGGAATGGGCCGCCTTCCGCGAGCGCATCGCCACCGTCGCGCGGATCGGCACCGAGGAATACGGTCTGACCACCGGCATCCACGCCCACGCGGCGGGCTTCATGGATTTCGAGCCCGAGCTGGAGCGGCTTCTGGACGAGGTCGACGAACGCATTCTCAGGATCTGCTTCGACACCGGCCACCACTCCTATGCGGGCTTCGACCCGGTGGCCTTCATCAAGCGCCACGAGGACCGCATCTCCTACATGCATTTCAAGGATATCGACCCCGAGGTGAAGGCCCGGGTGATCGAGAACCGCACCGGCTTCTACGACGCCTGCGGACAGGGCATCTTCTGCAATCTCGGGGAGGGCGACGTCGATTTCCCCGCGGTGCGGCAGGCGCTGCTGGAAGCGGGCTTCGAGGGCTGGTGCACGGTCGAGCAGGATTGCGATCCGACGCTCGACCCCGACCCGCTGAGAGACGCCCGCAAGAACCGCGAATATCTCGAATCCATCGGCTTCAAATAGGAGGTCCGGCCATGACGAAACTGGGATGGGGCATGATCGGCGGCGGCGAAGGCAGCCAGATCGGCCCGGCGCATCGCCTCGGCGCGGGGCTCGACGGGCTGTTCGACTTCCGCGCAGGCGCGCTCGACCACCGCGCCGAGGCCGGGCGCGACTACGGCCAGCGCCTGGGCCTCGCCCCCGACCGCGCCTATGGCGACTGGCGCGAGATGCTGGAGGGCGAGAGGAACCGCCCCGACCGGGTCGATCTCGTCACCGTGGCCACCCCCAACGCCACGCATTTCGAGATCACCAAGGCGTTCCTCGAGGCCGGCTTCCACGTGCTGTGCGAAAAGCCGATGACCATGACCGTCGAGGAGGGCGAGGAGATCGTCCGTACCGCGCGCGCGGCGAACCGGATCTGCGCGGTGAATTACGGCTATTCGGGCTATTCTCTGGTGCGGCACATGCGGGCGATGGTGGCGCGCGGCGAGCTCGGCAAGATCCGGCTGGTGAAGGCCGAATTCGCGCATGGCCACCATGCCGACGCGGCAGACGCCGACAATCCGCGCGTGCGATGGCGCTACGACCCGGCGCAGGCGGGCGTCTCGGCGCAATTCGCCGATTGCGGCATCCACGCCCTGCACATGGCGAGCTTCGTGATCGGCCAGGAGGTCGCGCGCCTCTCCGCCGACACGGTGAGCTGCATCGAAAGCCGCACGCTCGAGGACGACGCGATGGTCAATCTGCGCTTCGACGGCGGCGCGGTGGGGCGGCTCTGGACCTCCTCGGTGGCGATCGGCCGCCAGCACGGGCTGACGCTTCAGGTCTTCGGCGAGAAGGGCGGGCTGTCCTGGGCGCAGGAGCAGCCGAACCAGCTCTACTGGATGCCGCTCGGCGGCCGGCGCGAGGTGATCGAGCGCGGCGAGGCGGGGCTCTCGCCCGAGGCGGACCGCACCAGCCGGGTGACGATCGGCCATGCCGAGGGCATGCCGCTGGCCTTCGCCAACATCTATGCCGATCTCGCCGAGGCGATCGCCGCGCGCAAGGCGGGCCGCGAAATGGACCCGGCCGCCGATCTCTACCCGCGCGCCGAGGACGGGCTGCGCTCCATGGCCGCCGTCTTCGCCGTGGCCGAAAGCGGCAGGCAGGACGGCGCCTGGACCGAGGCCCGGCCGCCGATGTTCCGCTGACCGTTCGGGCCGGGGCCGCCGAGGCCCCGGCCCCTCAGCCCGCCCCGGGCAATGGCCTGAGCGTGCCGCGCTCGACGATCCGGCAGGGGAACACCCGTGCCTCCGGGTAGCGGTCCGGCTCGTCCAGCATCGCCCCCATCAGCTCGATCGAGGAGGTGACGATCTGCCGGATCGGCTGGTGAATCGTGGTCAGGTCGATCCCGGCCCAGCCCGCCATCTCCATGTCATTGAGCCCGAGCACGCCGACATCGCCCGGCACCGAGAACCCGTGATCGCGCAGCGCCGAGAGCGCGCCGATCGACAGCACGTCGTCGCCGCAGAAATAGGCCTCGGCCGGCGGCGCCTGCAGCAGACGCTGCATCTCGCGCCGCCCCGCGTCGAAGGTGTAGGCCCCCGCGAAGGATACGGTCAGCCCGACCTCCGGCGCCTGCGCGATCTCGGCTTGGAACCCGGAGAGGCGGTCCTGGGTCGAGGTCGCGGATTCGGGTCCGCCGAGAAAGGCCAGCCGCCGGTAGCCGCGCGCGATCAGCGTGCGCGCGGCGGTCCGGCCGCATTCGACGTTGTCGATGCCCACCGTGTGCACCTGCGGGTCCGAGGCATAGCGCCCGAAGGCGTTGATCACCGGCACCCCCGCCTCGCGGAACGCGATGGCGAAGCCCGGCAGTAGGGTCGAGGAGGCGACGACGACGCCGTCGACCGAGTATTGCCGCAGCATCCGCACCGAGTTCTCGGGCTCGGTCTCGCCCGAGAGGTTGACCAGCAGCGGGCGCAGCCCGCGCTCCTGCAGGCCGCGGGTGAACAGGTCGAAGATCTCGAGGAAGAACGGGTTGTGGAAGTTGCTCGACACCAGCCCGATCAGCTTGGTGCGCCCGGTGGTGAGCGACGAGGCCAGCGCGTTGGGGCTGTAGCCCAGTTCGCGCGCCGCCTTCTCGACCTTGCGCCGCATCTTGGGCGAGACCGAGGCGCCGTCGGTAAAGGTGCGCGACACCGCCGAGCGCGACACGCCCGCCCGTTCGGCGACCTCCTTGAGCGTGACCACCATGACCCCCCGTCTTCCCTCCCGCGACCGCATAGCTCTACCTCATCGAACGCCCGGGTCCAGCATGAGTTGCGCCGACCCGTTTTGCAACCGGTTGCAAAATGCCGTCCGATATGCTCTAGTCGGAGTCGAAGGGCTGGCGGAGGACCGCTCTTCCAACGGAACCAACGACACCAGGGAGGGATGTCCGATGACACCGACAAAGAAGCTGCTGCTGGCCGCGACCGTCGCCGCCACGCCGCTGATCGCCGCCGGCGCCGCGCAGGCCGAGGGCGAGAAATACATCCTCGTCAGCCACGCCCCAGACAGCGACAGCTGGTGGAACACCATCAAGAACGCGATCGCGCTGGCCTCCGAGCAGATGGGCGTCGAGGTCGAATACCGCAATCCGCCGACCGGCGATCTTGCCGACATGGCGCGGATCATCGAGCAGGCGGCGGCAAGCGGCCCCGACGGCATCATCACCACCCTGTCGGATTTCGACGTGCTCTCGGGCCCGGTCCGCTCGGCCGTCGACAGCGGCGTCGACGTGATCATCATGAATTCGGGCACGCCCGAGCAGGCGCGCGAGGTCGGCGCGCTGATGTATGTGGGCCAGCCCGAATACGACGCGGGCCTCGCCGCGGGCGAGCGGGCCAAGCAGGACGGCGTCGAGAGCTTCCTCTGCGTGAACCACTACATCAGCTCCCCCGCCTCGACCGAGCGCTGCCAGGGCTTCGCCGACGGTCTCGGCGTCGAGCTGGGCGAGCAGATGATCGACAGCGGCCAGGACCCGGCCGAGATCAAGAACCGGGTGCAGGCCTATCTCTCGGCCAATCCCGACACCGACGCGGTGCTCACCCTCGGGCCGACCTCGGCCGATCCGACGCTGCTGGCGCTCGACGAGACCGGCATGGCGGGCGACATCTATTTCGGCACCTTCGATCTCGGCGCCGAGATCGTGCAGGGCATCAAGGACGGCGTGATCGAGTGGGGCATCGACCAGCAGCCCTTCCTGCAGGCCTACCTGCCGGTGGTCGTGCTGACCAACTACCACCGCTACGGCGTGCTGCCCGGCAACAACATCAACTCCGGCCCCGGCTTCGTCACCGCCGAGGGGCTCGAGATGGTCGAGAAGTTCGCCGGCGAATACCGCTGAGCGAGCGCGCGGGGGCGGCACCTCCCCATTGGCCGCCCCCATCGAGTTTCAACCGATCCCTGGAGTAAGCGGGCATGGCAGATACACCGCAAATCGTGATGGACGAACGGGTCAAGCAGATCTCGCCGATGCGCCGCGCGATGATCCGTCCCGAGCTGGGCGGCATCGTGGGCACCATCGCGGTGTTCGTCTTCTTCGGACTGTTCGCCTTCGACAGCGGCATGTTCAACAGCCAAGGCATCATGAACTGGTCCGTCGTCTCGGCGCAGTTCATGATCATCGCCGTCGGTGCCTGCCTGTTGATGATCGCGGGCGAATTCGACCTCTCCGTCGGCTCGATGATCGGCTTCGCGGGGATGATGATCGCCATCTTCGGGGTGACGCTGGGCTGGCCGATGTGGATCGCGATCCTCGTGACCTTCGCGCTGTGCATCTCGATCGGCGCGCTCAACGGCTTCATCGTCGTGCGCACCGGCCTGCCCAGCTTCATCGTGACGCTGGCCTTCCTGTTCATCCTGCGCGGCTTCACGATCTTCCTGCCCCAGACCATCGAGCGCAAGACCATCATCGGCGGCATCCGCGAGGCGGCCGAGGGCGACTGGCTCGCGGCGCTGTTCGGCGGCACCATCGGCAAGGGCCTCTTCAGCTGGATGGGCGAGGCCGGGATCATCGCCACCTTCGAACGCGGCACCCGCGCCGGCGAGCCGGTGGTGAACGGCATCCCGATGCTGATCGTCTGGGCGCTCGGGCTGGTTCTGCTCGGCCACGTGCTGCTGACCCGCACCCGCTTCGGCAACTGGATCTTCGCCGCAGGCGGCGACGCCGAGGCCGCGCGCAATTCGGGCGTGCCGGTGAACCGGGTCAAGATCACCATGTTCATGTTCACCGCCTTCTGCGCCACTGTCTTCGCCGCCTGCCAGGTGATGGAGTTCGGCTCGGCCGGGGCCGACCGGGGCCTGCTGAAGGAGTTCGAGGCGATCATCGCCGTGGTCATCGGCGGCGCGCTGCTGACCGGGGGCTACGGCTCGGTGATCGGCGCCGCGCTCGGCGCGCTGATCTTCGGCGTGGTCCAGCAGGGGCTGTTCTTCGCGGGCGTCGAAAGCTCGCTGTTCCGGGTGTTCCTGGGCGTGATCCTGCTCTTCGCGGTGATCCTCAACACCTATATCCGCCGCATCATCACCGGAGAGCGCTGACATGACCCAGCCCCTGATCCAGATGAAGAACATCGAGAAGCATTTCGGCTCGGTCATCGCGCTGGCCGGCGTCTCGGTCGACATCCATGCCGGCGAATGCCACTGCCTTCTGGGCGACAACGGCGCCGGCAAGTCGACCTTCATCAAGACGCTCTCCGGCGTGCACAAGCCGACCCGCGGCGAGATCCTGTTCGAGGGCCGCGACATGCATTTCGCCGATCCGCGCGACGCCATCGCCGCCGGGATCGCCACCGTGCACCAGCATCTCGCGATGATCCCGCTGATGTCGGTGAGCCGCAATTTCTTCATGGGCAACGAGCCGGTGCGCAAGATCGGCCCATTCTCCTTCTTCGACCACGAGCTCGCCAACCGGGTGACGATGCGGGAGATGGAAAAGATGGGCATCGTGCTGCGCGGCCCCGATCAGGCCGTCGGCACGCTGTCGGGCGGCGAGCGGCAGACCGTCGCCATCGCCCGCGCGGTGCATTTCGGCGCCCGCGTGCTGATCCTCGACGAGCCGACCTCGGCGCTCGGCGTGCGCCAGACCGCCAACGTGCTCGCCACCATCGACACGGTGCGCAAGCAGGGCGTGGCGGTGGTCTTCATCACCCACAACGTGCGCCACGCCATGGCGGTGGGCGACCGCTTCACCGTGCTGAACCGGGGCCGCACCTATGGCACCGCCAGGCGCGGCGAGATCAGCCCCGAGGAGCTGCAGGACATGATGGCGGGCGGCCAGGAGCTGGCGACGCTGGAAAGCAGCCTCGGCAGCACGGTCTGATCCCTCCCCGGCCCGTGGCCGCGGGACCCCTCCAACCGCATGAGGGGGCGGGATCGCGCGATCCCGCCCCGACTGCGTTCGGGCCCGGCCGGATGCCGGGTATCCGGGGCATGGCCCCGGCCCCGCCGGATCCGCGCGGATCAGCGGCGCGGCGGCAAGCTCGCGCGCATCTCCTCGACGCTGAGCACGCCGTCGCCGTTCCTGTCGGCGGCGTCGAAGCGCGCGGCCTCCTGGCTGAGGGTCTCGGCCCGCGACAGCGGCTTGAACTCGGCCCGCTCTTCGGCGGCCGGGCGCTGCTCCTGCCCCCGGTTCTGGCCCAGACCTTGGCCCAGACCTTGGCCCGGACCCTGACGCGGCCCATGGCCCCGGCCGTCACCCCTGCCCGGGCGGGCCTCGCTCCGAGCCGCGCGCGCTTCCTCGGCGCTCACCCGGCCGTCGCCGTCGGTGTCCGCGGCGTCGAAACGCGCGCCCGCCAGCTTCAGCGCCTCGGCGCGCGGCAATGGCGTCATCTCGGGATGCTGCTGGGCCGAAGCCGCGCCTGCGGCGATGCCCGACAGGGTGGCGATCACGGCGATGATGCTGATCTTGCCTGCGATTTTCATTCTCGTCGTCCTTGCGATTGGAACGTCACCCCCGGTCCTCGCGGCGCTGCGCCGCGCCGGGGTCGGGTCCGGGATGGCGCAGTCCCGGGCCAAGCTACAGTCGAGAATTGTCGCGAAATGTATGCGCGGCGACAGGGCGCGACCGGCCGCGCAGGCCCCGGCCCCGCGCCCTATCCCGCTGCCGGATCGACCGAAAATCACCCGGCCCCACCGCGCCCGCACCGCCGCTTCGGCCTTGGCCCCGGATACAATTCAGTTGCCGCCCCCGACCCTGTTCGCCCGGCCCGCCCCCCGTCAGGCGCCGGCCTCGCCCAGCAGCTCGGTCCAGACCGCGTCCTCGGAGCGGCGCTTGGCCCCGGCCAGCCGCATCGCGGTGATCACCAGCTCGCAGCTCGGCAGCTCGTCCGAAAGGTCGATCAGGCTGCCCTCGGCGATCCGGTCCCGCGCGAGGCTGTGGGGAATCCACGCGGTGCCGATGCCGACCTGCGCCATCTCCTGCGCCGCCAGCGTCAGCGCCGTCTCCACCCGCTGCACCGCCTGCAAGGGCTGCGGCAGGTTCGGCAGGATCAGCAGGTTCATCACCTGACCGAGGAACACCGCGTCGGGATAGGAGACGATCGGCAACAGCCCCATGGCGCGGTCGCGCAGGTGATCGGCGCGCCGCGCCGCCGCATGGACCGGGATCAGCCGGTCCTGCCCGACCTCGACCGTCTCCAAGTAATCGGCCTCCACCTCCGGCGCGATCCCCTCGATCCGGTAGACCAGCGCGATATCCGCCTTGCGGGCCAGGAGCTGGCCATAGCAATCGTCGAAATTGGCCGAGCGCAGCCGGATCGAGATCGAGTCGTGATGCGCCAGCACGCCCTGCAGCAGCCGCGGCGTGCGCGAGGTGGTCAGCGCGTGCTGGCTCGCCAGCACCACGTGGTTCTCGGCCATCTGGCTGCCGCTGCGCAGATCCGCGACCAGCTGGCGCAGCGTGCGGATGATCTGGAGGATTCGATCGCGCTGGGTTTCGGTGGTCCTTTGCAGCTGCACCGGCTTGCGGCTGCGGTCGAACAATTCGACCCCGACATAGTCCTCGATCTGCCGAATGCGGCGAGAAAAGGCAGACTGCGTCAAAGAGCGGCGTTCGGCCGCCTCCGAGAAGGATCCGGTCTCCGCGACGGCGATCAGGTCTTCCAACCATTCCAAGCGCATGCAAGGGTCCCGCTAAGTTGCATATCATGCATATTACAATGTGAACTTCGCATTTGCATAGCGATATTTGGGGGCGCAGTATTCCCATAGTGAATTATGAACGGGAGCGTCACATGCATCTGGCCCGGTTTCCCCGCGTCCATCTCGCCCATCTGCCCACCCCTCTCGAGCGGCTCGATCGCCTGAGCGCCGAACTCGGCGGCCCCGAGATCTGGATCAAGCGCGACGACTGCACCGGCCTCTCGACCGGCGGCAACAAGACCCGCAAGCTCGAATTCCTCATGGCCGAGGCACAGGCCATGGGCGCCGACATGGTGATGACCCAAGGCGCGACCCAGTCGAACCACGCGCGCCAGACCGCCGCCTTCGCCTCGAAGCTCGGGCTGCGCTGCCACCTGCTTCTGGAGGACCGCACCGGGTCCAAGGATCACAACTACAACCGCAACGGCAACGTGCTGCTCGACCACCTGCACGGCGCCACCACCGAGACCCGCGGCCCCGATCTCGACATGCATGCCGAAATGGAGGCGGTGGCCGACAACTTCCGCAAGGACGGCGCCAAGGTCTACACCATCCCCGGCGGCGGCTCGAACGCCACCGGCGCGCTCGGCTACGTCAACTGCGCCTTCGAACTTGTGGGTCAGGCCAATGACCGCGGCATGGTGATCGACCACATCGTCACCGCCACCGGCTCCGCAGGCACCCAGGCCGGCCTGATCACCGGCCTCAAGGCGATCAACGCGCAGATCCCGCTCCTGGGCATCGGCGTCCGCGCGCCGCGCGAGAAGCAGGAGGAGAACGTCTTCAAGCTGGCCCGCCTCACCGCGGAGAAGCTCGGCTGCGAGGGCATCGTCGCCCGCGAGGACGTGGTCGCGAACTGCGACTATGTCGGCCCCGGCTACGGCATCCCGCGCGAGGACACGATCGAGGCGATCCGCATGTTCGCGGAGCTCGAAGGCATCCTTCTCGACCCGGTCTATTCCGGCAAGGGCGCGGCGGGGCTGATCGACCAGATCCGCAAGGGCCGCTTCAAGAAGGGCGAGCGGGTGGTGTTCATCCACACCGGCGGCGCGGCGGCGCTGTTCGGCTACGACGCGGTGTTCGAGCGCGCCCCGGGCGACAAGCTGGCAGCGGAGTAAACCCATGGCCGAGACGCGTTTCACCGGTAGCTTCACCCAGCAGGAGCCGATCCCGGAGGAGGGCATCTCGGCGGCGCTGGAGCTGCTCCGCAGCGGGCGGCTGCACCGCTACAACACCGCGCCGGGCGAGACCTCGCTCACCGCCCGGCTCGAAGCGGCCTATGCCGATTGGCAGGGCGCGCGCTACTGCCTGGCGCTGGCCTCGGGCGGGCAGGCGATGCAGATCGCGCTGCGCGCCTGCGGCGTGCGCCCCGGCGACCGCGTGCTGACCAACGCCTTCACCCTCGCCCCCGTGCCCGGCGCCGTCGCCGCCATCGGGGCCGAGGCGGTGCTGGTCGAGATCACCGAGGACCTGGTGATCGACTTGGGCGACCTCGCCGCCAAGGCCCGCGCCTCTGGCGCCCGGCACCTGCTCCTGTCGAACATGCGCGGCCATCTGTGCGACATGGACCGGCTGATGCGGGTCGCCGATGATTGCGGCCTCACCGTGATCGAGGATTGCGCCCACACCATGGGCGCGCGCTGGAACGGCCGTCGCTCCGGCAATTTCGGCGCGATGGGCTGCTTCAGCACCCAGACCTACAAGCACATGAATTCCGGCGAGGGCGGCTTCCTCACCACGGACGACCCCGAGCTGATGGCCCGCGCGATCATCATGTCGGGCTCCTACATGCTCTACGAGCGCCACGGCGCGGCCCCCGGGCCCGAGCATTTCGAGAAGATCCGGCTCGAGACGCCGAACATGTCGGCGCGGATGGACAATCTGCGCGCCGCGATCCTGCTGCCGCAGCTCGACCGGCTCGACGACGCCATCGCCCGCTGGAACGCGCTGCACGACCGCATGGCCGAGCGCCTCTCCGCCCTGCCCGGCGTGGCGCTGCCCGAGCGGCCCGAACCCGAATTCTATGTCGGCTCCTCGATCCAGTTCCGGCTGCCGGGGCTGGGGGCGGAGGCGGCGCGGCAGCTGGTCGCCGAGGCGGCGGCGCGCGGGGTCGAGCTGAAATGGTTCGGCGCGACCGAGCCGGTGGGTTTCACCTCGAACCATGGCAGCTGGCGCTACCTGCGCGCGCAGGCCCTGCCCCGCACCGACGCGATCCTCTCGACCCTGTTCGACATGCGGCTGCCGCTGACCTTCAAGCCGGCCGATTGCGACGCGATCGCCCATCATCTGGACGCCGCCCTCGCGGCGCTGCGCAGCCCGGAGGGCGCGGCATGACCCCGAAACGGATCGGCATCCTGGGCGGCATGGGCCCCGAGGCGACGGTGCTCCTGATGCAGCGCGTGATCGCCGCCACCCCGGCCCGCGACGATGCCGACCACATCCCGCTCCTCGTCGACATGAACCCGCAGGTGCCCTCGCGCATCGCCCGGCTGATCGAGGGGCGCGGCGCGGATCCCGGCCCGGTGCTGGCCGAGATGGCGCGCCGGCTCGAGGCGGGCGGCGCCACCGCGCTGGCCATGCCCTGCAACACCGCGCATCACTACGCCCCCGAGATCCGCGCCGCCGTCGATGTGCCCTTCATCGACATGGTGGCGCTCGCGGTGGCGCGGGCCGCCGAACGGCTCGGGCCGGGCGGCAAGCTGGGTCTTCTCGGCTCGCCGGCGTTGCGCCGGATCGGCCTGTTCGACCGCGCCTGCGCCGAGGCCGGCCTCACCCTGCTCCACCCGCGGGACGAGGACGCGCTTCTGGCCGCGATCCGCGCGATCAAGGCGCACGGCCCCGACGAGGACAGCCGTGCCGCGCTGCGCGCCGCCTCGGCCGATCTCGCCCGGCGCGGCGCGACGCTGCAGCTCGTCGCCTGCACCGAGTTCTCGCTCATCGCCGGGGCGCTCGCGCCCGAGGCGGAGGGCATCGACACGCTCGACCTTCTGGTCGCGGCGATCCGCGACGCCGCCCTCGGCGCGCCCCACCCAGAAGACGGCACCGCCGCCTGACACCCCATGCAGAACGGCGCGAAACAGCGTCGATGCAGCCAGCCAACAGAGGAGTATGAAATGACTCGGACGACGACACGCGTAGCGCTCGCGCTCATCACCTTCCTGACCGCCGGATCGGCTCTGGCCGAAACCGTGACCATCGGCCATTTCGGCAACCCCACGCCAATGCAGGTGGCGCTGGCCGAGGGCCGCTTCGACGAAGCCACCGGCTGGGACATCGAATGGCGCAAGTTCGGCTCCGGCTCCGAGGTGATCGCCGCCATGGCCTCGGGCGACATCAAGCTCGCCGAACTCGGCTCCTCGCCGCTCGCCATCGCCACCAGCCAGGGCGTCGAGCTGGAGATGTTCATGCTGGCGCAGGTGCTGGGCTCGGCCGAGAGCCTGATCGCCCGCGACGGTGCCGAGATCGAGACGCTTGAGGATCTCGCTGGCAAGCGGGTCGCGGTGCCGGTCGGCTCGACCGCGCATTTCTCGCTGATGGGCGCGCTCGACCATGCCGGGATCGCCGCCTCCGATCTGACACTCCTGAACATGCCCCCCGACCAGATCGCCGCCGCATGGGAACAGGGCGCGATCGACGCCGCCTTCATCTGGCAGCCGGTGCAGAACCAGATCCTCGAAACCGGCACCCGCCTCGCCACCTCGGCCGAGACCGCCGAATGGGGCTTCCCGACCTTCGACGCCTGGGTGGTGAACGCCGAGTTCGCCGCCGAGAACGCCGAGGCCGTGGCTGCCTTCGCCAGGACGATGGACGAGGCCAACGCCGCCTATCTCGCCGACCCCGCCGCCTGGACCGCCGAGAGCGAACCGGTGCAGACCATCGCCGCCGAGACCGGCGCCGACGCCGCGCAGATCCCCACGATCCTCGAAGGCTTCACCTTCGTGCCGCTCGCCGAGCAGCTCGGCGAGACCTGGCTCGGCAGCGCCCACGAGACGATGCGCGACACCGCCGCCTTCCTCAAGGAGGCCGGGCGCATCGACCAGGTGGCCGAGGACTATTCCGGCTTCGTGAACACCGAGATCGGCACCGCCGCCACCCAGTGATGGCCCCCGGCCCCGGCCCCCGCGCGGGCCGGGACCCCCAGACCCCGACGAGGAGTGGTCCAATGGGACTGAACATCAAATCCGCCTCCGTGGTGTTTCCCGCAGCCGAGGGCCGGCCGCCGGTCGAGGCGCTGCGCGGCATCGATCTGGCCATCGCCGAGGGCGATTTCGTGGTGGCGCTCGGCGCCTCCGGCTGCGGCAAATCCACGCTTCTGAACCTGATCGCGGGCTTTCTCGCGCCCAGCTCGGGCGAGATCCTGCTCGATGGCCGCCCGGTCACCGGCCCCGGCGCCGACCGCTCGGTCGTGTTCCAGAAACACGCGCTGCTGCCCTGGCTCAACGTGATCGAGAACGTGGCCTTCGGTCTCAAGATGCAGGGCGTGGCGGAGGCCAGGCGCCTCGCCATCGCCGAGGATTTCGTGAAGCTGCTGGGCCTCGACGGGTTCCAGAAATCCCCGGTCTACCGGCTCTCGGGCGGCATGCAGCAGCGCGTCGGCATCGCCCGCGCCCTGACCTGCGACCCCAAGGTGCTGTTGATGGACGAGCCCCTGGGCGCGCTCGACGCGCTGACCCGCGAAAAGGCGCAGGAGCTGATCCTCAGGATCTGGAACGACACCGGCAAATCGGTCTTCTTCATCACCCACAGCGTCGAGGAGGCCCTGTTCATGGGCACCAAGCTGATCGTGATGTCGCCCCGGCCGGGCCGCATCTCGCACCGCTTCGACCTGCCCTTCTCGCGCCGCGTGCTCGCGGGCGAACCGGCCCGGCAGATCAAGGCATCCCCGGAATTCATCCGCCTGCGCGAGGAGGTGCTCGGCATCATCTTCGCCGACGAGGAGGAAGCGGCATGATCGAGACCGTCAAGCACAGCACCAGCGTCGCCGAAAAGGCCCGCATCAACCCGCGCAGCGGCGTCTTCGCCTGGTTCGCGCGCGGCCGCCCCACCAAGCCGGGCGAGACCTACGGCGTGCCCGGACAGGGCGACACGATGTGGCTCTCGGTCGTCTCGATCCTGTTCCTGCTCTTCGTCTGGTGGGCGATCACCGCGCTGGGTCTGGTCAAGCCGCTCTTCGTGCCGAGCCCGCAGGCGATCCTCGCCAAGTTCGTCGATGTCTGGCAGAACGGCTTCACCAACACCTCCTTCCTCGAACATGTCGCGGTCTCGACCGCCCGCGTCTTCGGCGCCTTCCTGCTGGCCTGCGCCGTCGGCATCCCGCTCGGCCTCGCCATGGGGATGAGCCCGGTGATGCGCGGGTTGTTCGACCCGCCGATCGAGTTCTACCGGCCGATCCCGCCGCTGGCCTACCTGCCCTTGATGATCATCTGGTTCGGCATCGGCGAGACCTCCAAGGTGCTGCTGATCTTCCTGTCGGTCTTCGCCCCAGTGGCGCTCGGCGCCCGCGCCGGGGTGCGCTCGGCGGCGATCGAGCAGATCCACGCCGCCTACAGCTTCGGCGCCTCGCGCTGGCAGGTGATGCGGCACGTGATCCTGCCCTCGGCGCTGCCCGAGATCCTGACCGCGATGCGCGTCGGGGTCGGCTTCGGCTGGACCACTCTGGTCGCCGCCGAGATGGTCGCCGCGACCAAGGGGCTTGGCTACATGGTGCTGTCGGCCAGCCAGTTCCTGCAGACCCCGACCGTGATCATGGGGATCATCGTGATCGCCGCGATCGCCTATGCCTTCGACCTGCTGATGCGCTGGATCGAGGCCAAGGTCATCCCCTGGAAAGGCAAGATGTGAGACCCGACATGACCGTGACCTATCTCAAGCGCGCCAGGCGCCACGCCGAGAGCGACCAGGCCGACACCCGCGCCGCCGTCAGCGCCATGCTGGCCGAGATCAAGTCGGGCGGCGAGGCCCGGGTCGAGGCCTATGCCCGCGATCTCGACCGCTGGGACGGCCCGGTGCTGGTGGACGCGGAGACCCGCCGCGCCGCCGCCGCCCGGCTGCCCGAAAGCCTCAAGGACGACATCCGCTTCGCCCATGCCAATATCCGCCGCTTCGCCGAGGCGCAGCTGCGCACGGTGCAGGGCTGCGAGGTCGAGATCCTGCCCGGGCTGATCGCCGGGCAGCGGCAGATCCCGGTCTCGGCGGCGGGCTGCTACGTGCCCGGCGGGCGCTACAGCCACATCGCCTCGGCGCTGATGACCATCACCACCGCCAAGGTGGCGGGCGTCGGACACATCACCGCCTGCTCGCCGCCGCGCCCGGGCGAAGGCATCCCGGCGGCGATCCTCTTCGCGATGGATCTCTGCGGCGCCGACGCGATCCTCAACCTCGGCGGCGTGCAGGGCGTCGCGGCGATGGCCGAGGGGCTCTACGGGCTGCCGCGCGCCGACATCCTCGTCGGCCCCGGCAACCAGTACGTGGCCGAGGCCAAGCGCATCCTATTCGGCGAGATCGGCATCGACATGTTCGCCGGCCCCACCGACAGCATGGTGCTGGCCGACGCGACCGCCGATCCGGAGATCGTCGCCATCGACCTCGTGAGCCAGGCCGAGCATGGCTGGAACTCGCCGGTGTGGCTCGCCACCACCGATCGCGGCCTCGCCGAAAAGGTGATGGCCATCGTGCCCGGCCTGATCGACGCGCTGCCCGAACCCAACGCCTCGAGCGCCCGCGCCGCATGGAGCGACTTCGCCGAGGTGATGCTCTGCGACGACCGCGAGGCGATGGCGCGGGTCGCCGACGACTACGCGCCCGAGCACCTGCACGTGCAGGCCGCCGATCTCGACTGGTGGCTGAACCGGCTGCGCGCCTATGGCTCGCTGTTCCTCGGCGAAGAGACCACCGTGGCCTACGGCGACAAGGCGTCGGGGCCGAACCACGTGCTGCCGACCTCGGGGGCGGCGCGCTATACCGGCGGCCTCTCGGTGCACAAGTTCATGAAGACGGTGACCTGGCAGCGCGCCGACCGCGCCGCCTCGCGCCAGCTCGGCGGCGCCACCGCCCGGATCAGCCGCGTCGAGGGGATGGAGGGCCACGCCCGCGCCGCCGACATCCGCCTGACCCGCTACGCCGTGACCGAGGCCGGCGCCGCCGCCGCCAAGGTCGCGGGCTAGGCCCTCCCCCGGCGCCCCGACCCCACCGGGGCGCCGTCAAAGCCAAGGAAATCCCCGATGTTCATTGATGCGATCGCACCGGCCCGGCTGCGCGCGCCGGTGCTGCGCCTGCCCGTTCTCCTGCCCGGTTTCACCGTCGCCGCCGTGGTCGCCGTGGCGGCCCAGTTCATCTCCGAGCATTACGGCGCGCCGGCGATGCTGATGGCGCTGCTCTTGGGGATGGCGCTTCAATTCCTGTCGCTCGAAGGCCGCTGCGTCGCGGGCATCGGCTTCACCGCCCGCCACGTGCTGCGCCTCGGCGTGGCGCTGTTGGGCGCGCGGATCTCGGTCGAGCTTCTGCTCGATCTCGGCGCGGGGCTGATCGGGCTGATCGTGGCGGCGGTGGCCGCGACGATCCTGCTCGGGTTCCTCGCGGGCCGCGCGCTCGGCAAGGGCTGGCGCTTCGGCCTGCTGACCGGCGGCGCGGTGGCGATCTGCGGCGCCTCCGCCGCCATGGCCATCGCCGCGGTGCTGCCGCGCGACGAGAACTCCGAAACCGATCTGAGCTTCACCGTGCTCGGCGTCACCCTGCTCTCGACATTGGCGATGATCGCCTATCCGCTGCTGACCGGCTGGGTCGGCTTCGACACCCGCACTACCGGCGTGTTCCTCGGCGCGACGATCCACGACGTGGCGCAGGTGGTCGGCGCCGGCTTCTCGATCTCGCCCGAGGCGGGCGAGACCGCGACGCTGGTCAAGCTGATCCGGGTCAGCCTTCTGGCCCCGGTCGTGCTGCTGTTCTCGCTGGCGATCCGCGCCGGCGGCCTCGGCGACAGCGCCACGGGCAAGCGGCCGCCATTGATCCCGGGCTTCGTGCTGGGCTTTCTGGCGCTCGGGGCGCTGAACTCGCTGGGGCTGGTGCCGGAGATGCTGGGCGGGCTCTTGGCCGATGCCTCGGGCTGGGCGCTGCTGATCGCGATCGCGGCGGTGGGCATGAAGACCTCGCTCGCCACGGTGATGCAGGTCGGCGGCGCCGCGATCGCGCTGATCGCCGCCGAAACGCTGTTCCTCGCCGGGATCTTCCTGACAGCGCTTTGAACGGCCTGCCGTTCCCGTCGAAGAACGGCAGGCAAGTTGTTGATTAGGTTAGGATTCACCTGCGATTGCCAGCTGGCAATCAGCGTGTTCTCCGCTCCTTCAGGAACAGGTCGAGCGCGGAGCGCAGCGCCGCGTCGCTGAGATCGGCGTCGAACTCCATCACGTAGGACTTGCCCTTGCGGCGGATGCTGACATTGCCGTCGCGATGCTGCACCACCCGGTCCGAGCGCTTGCGCGGCGCCGTCACCTTGCCCGCCGCCTTGAGCCGCGACAGCACCGCCGGCGCCGCGAGGCGCGCGCCCTCCTCGGCGATGGCCTTGGCCTCCGCCAGCACCGCCTCTCGCGCGCCGGGCTCCGCCATCAGCGGCCGCAGCTGCCGCGCATGCAGCTCCTTGATGTCGCGGATCGACGGGAAGGCAGCGACGATCTCCGGTTCGAGCTTGGCCAGTTGCAGGAACCGCGACAGGAAGCCGGGCGAGACCTGCAACCGCTCGGCCATCAGCTTCTGCTGGCCGCCGTAATAGGCCTCGACCGCGCGGGCATAGTCGCGGGCGCGCTCGTAATCCGAGATGTCCTCGCGGTCGCGGTTCTCGATATCGGCGAGGCGGAACGCCTCCTCGTCGGTCAGCTCGCGCTCCTCGATCAGGTAGCGGAACTGCGGGTAGTTGTTGGCCCTGAGCCAGCTCACCGTGAAATGCCGCCGGGCGCCGCAGATCACCTCGAATTCGGGGCCGTCGCCCTGCCCCGCCGGGCGCAGCCGCCGCACGATCGCGGGAAACTCCTGCTGGCCTTGCGCCTTCATCCCCTCGATCAGGTCGGCGCAGTTTTCGGGCGTCAGCAGCTCGTAGGCGCGGTTGTGCCCCTCCCACATGACGCAGCTGGCCGGATCGACGAGGCGCAGCACCTTTTCCTGGCGCCCGCCCGTGACCTGCTCGGACATGGCGGTGGAGCGCTTGAGAAACCGCGTCTGCGCCCGCCCTGCCCCGTCCTCGCGGGTTTCGGTCTCGTCGAGACCGTTCAGGACGTCGTTGAAGATGTCGTCGTGCTTCCTGCTCACAGGATCCCCTCCTTGCGCAGCGCCGCGTGGTGGCTCGGCCATGTCTTGCGGATCTCGGTCTCGACCTCGCGCCCCACCGCGTCGAGATAGACGCGGCAGCGCTTGTGCGTCTCGGTGCGGGTCGCCGCCCCGGTCAGCTCGTAGACGGTCATCAGGTTCGCCGTCGCGTTGTCGATCTCGGCGCTGTCCTTCAGGACCGCCGACAGCATGTCCTGCGGGAACACCGCATCCATCATCCGCTTGATCGCGCCATGGGCGCTCTTCTGGTCGTTCATCTTGGTCGCAAGGATCTTGACGAAATGATAGCCCCGCGTCCCGCCATGTTGCGCCAGCTCGCCCAGGGTCGAGGACATCATCCGCAGGAAATGCGCGGTCGAGCCGAAATCGATGTTGTTGGGCGGCGCCGGCACGATGATCGCGTTGGCCGCGCGCAGCACCGACAGCGAGATCATCCCGAGCGCCGGCGGCGGGTCGAGCAGGATCACGTCGAACTGGTCCGAGATCGTCTCGATGCCGCCGCGCAGCCGGTCGAGCACGAAATCCTGTTCGCGCACCATGCGCGCCGCGAACTCGTACTCGGCGTCGTAGAGACCGAGATTGGCCGGGATCAGCGCGATGCCGGGCCAGTAGGTGGCGCGCAGCGCGTAATGCAGGCTGGTCGGGCCGCCATGGCGGAAGAACGGGTAGAGCGTGTCCTCCTCCTCGTCGACATCGACGTCGGGGTTGAGGCCGAAGACGCTGGTGGTGGAGGCCTGGCTGTCGCAATCGATGACGCAGACGCGGTAGCCCTTGAGCGCGAGATACTGCGCCAGATGCGTCACCACCGTCGACTTGCCGACCCCGCCCTTGAAGTTCTGCACCGCGAGCACCGTCGCCGGATCGGTGGGGGCGCGGCGCGGCAGCGTGCCGAACACCTCGCGCATCCGGTTCACCTCGGCCAGCGAATAGCCGGTGCGGCGCCCGGTATCGGGATCCTTCTCGGGTTCGGGCAGCCGGCCGTCGCCCTCGGCGTCGCGCAGCGCCTTCTCGGTGCGGCCGCACATCTCGGCGGCGCTGCGCACGTTGAAGCGCAGATCGAGGCTCTTGCTGACGCCCGGCGCGAAGACCCGCGCGCGCAGCTTCTCGATCACCCGCCCGGCCCGGCCCGCCAGCGCGTCGATTTCATCCAGCCCGACGGGATAGTCTTCCATGTCCAAAGCGATATCCTTGCCTGCGTTCGGCCTCCAAGATGCGGTGGCGCGGCACGGAGGTAAAGTGCGCTATCCGCGGGGCGGTGCCACGAAAACCGAACCTGCCCGGGGCGTGGCGCAAATACCGCACTCGGACCCAAAGAGCCGTATGGTTCGGATTTCGCGGCACCTCGCCCCCCTCCCCCATCCCGATTTGTAGCAAATCGCCGCCGCGGGGCGCCCAAAACCCCGAAATCCGAATCCGAAAACCCCCTGTTCTGGATTCTAGGGTTCTCTGTTCATGCCGCCCGAGGCCCTTGTTTCACTGCGCGAA
>NZ_CP193758.1:0-156210 GCF_050847355.1 Limimaricola sp. AA108-03 | reverse complement strand
CATTTCCGGACAAATAGGGGACACCATGAATGTCCCCCAATACCAATACATACCGATTTCCATCCGGAAATTGGATTGGCGCAGAGGGCCATTCCGGAGTCGGCTTGACAGAATCGTGTTTCCGGACGCAAATCAGGCCATGCCGGGGAAAGACGTTGGGAAGCGATGTCCGAGCCGGTGAGCAGACGCCGTCGGTCATCCGTGCCGGGGGCGTTCAGGGTACCGCCTCGACCGGCGGCAGGACAGGGCGCGCCATGTTGATGACAAAGGCCGTGGGCCGGGGGGCGGCGGCTCGCAAATACGACATCCTCACCGCCCTCGGTGCGCATGCGCTCGCCGGCGGCCGGACCGAGCAGGTGCTTGCCCTGCGGCTGATGACGCTGATCACCGCGCGCTACAACTGGGGTCGCGACGAGCTCGCCGTCGGTCAGCGCGAGATCGCCCGGCTCTGGTCCGTCGACGAGCGCACCGTCAAGCGCGAGATGGCCAAGCTGCGGGGCAGGGGATGGCTCGAGCTGATCCGTGCCGGCGCGCGCGGCCGCGTCGCGGAATACCGGCTCGGCATCGAGAGGCTGCTCGCCGACACGCGGCCCGAATGGGACCGCGTCGGCCCCGACTTCGCGCACCGGCTCGAAGGCTCCGAGGATGAGGGCAAGGTGGTGCCGCTGCCGATCAGGGGAGAAGTCCCGCCGCCCGACCTGTCGGCCGGGACCGAATGGGCCCTGGCCCAGGCGGTGCTCCATGCCGAGGCCCCCGGGCCCTACGCGTCGTGGCTCAGGGCGCTGGAGCGCGCCGGACGATCGGGCGGGCGGCTGACACTCGTCGCGCCGTCCCGGTTTCACGCCGCCTATGTGCAGACACACCTTGCGACGCGGCTGCTCGCGGCCTGCCGATCGGTGGACGAGGATATCACCGAGGTGGCGGTGATCGCCGCGAGCTGAGCCTCAGATGATCAGCGCGATCACTGTCAGCACCACCGCCGTTCCGACCGTCACGGCGATCAGGATGGTGCGGTTGCTGGCCTCGCGCGCGGACAGCTTCGACGTCGCGCTCACCGGGCGCGGGGCCTCGGCCCCCTTGGGTGCCTGACCGCGCGCGGGGTTATCGGTCTCGGCATCCTGGGCGCGCTTGACCTGAGCTTCGGTGTTGGGAAACCCCGAGGCCTCGTCATCCGTACCGAGCGGCGAGGCCGCGGGATCGGGAAAGCCTTTCTTGTCGCCGGCCTCGCCCTCGTCGATGTCGTGGCGCAGACGGTCGGTGCTATGCGGTGTCTCGGCCATGTCGCGGCTCCTTGAAAATGTCACCGCTCAACAGGAGGCGAGGCAGCGCGGTTCCTCAGAGCCTGAGCCGCAGGCCGCTCGCGGGCCATGGCGGTATGGCGGTGCGCGGGATCGACAGATCCTGCGGCGGCGCGTCGAACCCGCTCTCGAGCAGCAGCGCCGTCGCCTCGGACAGCAACGCCGCGGTCAGGGCCTCGCCGGGGCACCGATGCCCGACCCGCATCGAGCCGCCGCCCTGCGGCACGAAACCGCCCAAGGTGGCGGGCGCGCCGAGATGCCGGCGCGGATCGAACCGCCCGGCCTGGGCCCAGGCCGCCGGGTGGCGGTTGCTGCCATAAAGATCGAGCAGCAGCCAGTCGCCGGGGGCGAAGCGGTGGCCCTCATGCGAGAACGGCTCGATCACCCGGCCGCCGATCACGGGAAAGAATGGGTAGAGGCGGCGCACCTCGTCGCCCCAGGCGCGCAGCCCGATCTCGTCGGGCACGAGAGCGGCGCGGGCCTCGGGATGGCTCACCATCGCATGGGCGGAGAAGACGACGTAGCGCCCGACCGCCACGATCGGTCGCAGCAGGTTCAAGAGCTCGATCGCCGCCACCTCGCGGGGCAGGGCGATGCCATCGGGTCCGCGATACCGGGCCACGCGGTCGAGCGGCGTCCCGGGGTCCGGTGCGCCGGACCGCGCGGCGCGGATCTGCTCCCGGGCCCAGGCCTCGGCCCGGCGTCGCAGCGCGCGGGCGCGCAGATGGCCGGGACCGATACGCGCCGCGCCCGAAATCATCGCGGTCAGTTCCTCGCAGCGCCGTTGCGGCGCGTTTTCGGCCGGATCGATCCCGCACCAGCGCAGCGCGACGCGGGTAAGGATCGGCCCGACCTCGTCGGCGAGCACGATCTCCCGCGCGCGCCAGCCGGACGAGGCGGCCTGCCATTCCTCGCGCAGCATCCGCCGTGCCATGCGCAGCCGCTCATCGGCCATCAGTGACAGGAACAGCAGGCGGCGACAGCGATGCGCCACGCCGTCCAGTGTCTGGACCGATCCCTTGTCCTGCAGCAGGGCCAGAACGCCGCCCGGCATGGCGCCGCGCCGCGAAAGTCGCCCCGGCACGTAGAAGGCCCGCGCCGCGGCCGGGCCGCGCAGGCAGGTCACCGGCCGCAGCATGATACGGGTCCGGAACCCGTCGGTGCCGAGCCTGTCGCAGCGCCGCGACACGAAATCATATCCCTCTCTCAGGAACGACAGGGTGCTGTCGACCGAAACGAGGCGGGGGAGAGAGCGGTCTCGCATGGTGACGAAAAAACCGTGGCTCGATGCGCGGGGTTCCGCGCCCTCCGGGCGCCGGGCGGAACCCCGCCATCCGACAGCGGTTGTCCGCCGAGAGCTGTAATATCGCCTGATGGGTGCCGGTGGCGAGGCGAGGGCCGATGGCCAGGGCCAATGGCGAGGGAAGGACCGAACATGACCGACCGCAAGGAAACCCAGCAGCGCGAGGAGCTGCCGCATTACGAGCATCCCTCGGGCGGTTGGGGCTCGCTGCAGAGCGTCGCCAAGCACATGGGTCAGGAGCGGCCCGATCCCGGTGTGATCGAGACGCTGCGCCGCCAGAACAAGCCCGGCGGCCACATGTGCACCTCCTGCGCCTGGACCAAGCCGCCGAACCCGCATATCGCCGAGTTCTGCGAGAACGGCGCCAAGGCGACGCTGTGGGACCTGACGCGCGACCGCTGCACGCCCGAGTTCTTCGCGCGCCACACCGTGTCCGAACTGCGGACGTGGTCGGATTACGATCTCGAGATCCAGGGCAGGCTGACGCATCCGATGCGCTACGACCCGGCCAGCGACAGGTATGTCGAGACCACGTGGGACGAGGCCTTTGCCGGGATCGGCGCGAAGCTGGCCGAGATCCGCGCGAAGGATCCGAAATCGGTGGTGTTCTACGCCTCCGGCCGCGCCAGCCTCGAAACCTCCTATCTCTGGGCGCTGCTCGCCCGGCTCTATGGCAACAACAACCTGCCGGACAGCTCCAACATGTGCCACGAGACCACCAGCGTCGGTCTCAAGAAGGTCACCGGCAGCCCGGTCGGCACCTGCGTGCTGTCGGATTTCGATCATTGCGACATGATCATCTTCATGGGGCAGAACACCGGCACCAACTCGCCGCGCTTCCTGCATCCCCTGCGCGCCGCCAAGAAACGCGGCTGCAAGATCGTCACCTTCAACCCGGTGCGCGAGGCCGGTCTCGTCACCTTCCGCGACCCGCAGAACCCGGTCGAGATGCTGGCGGGCAAGGAGACGGTGATCTCGGACCGCTACCTGCAGCTCAAGCCCGGCGGCGACGTGGCGGTGCTGGCGGGCCTGTGCAAGCGCGTCTTCGAGATCGATAACGAGCAGGGCGGCGGCGTCATCGACCGGACCTTCGTCGCGCAGCACACCTCGGGCTGGCCCGACTTCGAGAAGAAGATCCGCGAGATCGACTGGGCCGATATCGAGCGCGTGTCGGGTCTGCGCCGCGAGGATCTGGCCGAGATCGGCGAGATGTACTGCAACTCCGAGAAGGTGATCGGCATCTACGGCATGGGGCTGACCCAGCACGTGCATGGCAGCCTCAACATCGCAATGTATGTCAACCTGCTGCTGATGCGCGGCAATATCGGTCGCGAAGGGGCGGGGATCTCACCGGTGCGCGGCCATTCGAACGTGCAGGGCCAGCGCACGGTCGGCATCTCGGAAAAGCCCGAGCTGGTGCCGCTCGACAAGATCGACGAGCTGTTCGGCTTCAAGAGCCCGCGCGACGAGGGCACCACCACGGTCGAGGCGGTGCAGGGCATCCTCGACGGCTCCATCAAGGGCTTCGTGTCGCTGGGGGGCAATTTCGCCCGGGCGATCCCGGATCAGGGCCGCACCGACCCCGCATGGAAGGACCTGGAGATCAACGTCCAGATCGCGACCAAGCTCAATCGCAGCCACACCCTGGTCGGCAAGGAGGCCTGGCTGCTGCCCTGCCTCGTGCGCTCTGAGATGGACATGCAGGCGACCGGGCCGCAGGCGGTGTCGATGGAGGACAGCCTGTCGATGATCCATGGCAGCCAGGGCAGGCGGGAGCCCGCCTCGAAGATGCTGCGCTCGGAGCCCTTCATCGTTGCGGGGATCGCCAAGGCGACATTACCGCCGAACCCCAAGGTGAAATGGGACGACTGGGTCGGCGACTACGCCCTCGTGCGCGATCTGATCGAGGAGACCTATCCCGACAAGTTCACCGACTTCAACGAGCGGCTGTTCACGGCGGGCGGCTTCTACAAGGGCAACCCGGCGCGCGAGCGGCACTGGAAGACCGAGACCGGCAAGGCGATCTTCACCGCGCCCGAGACGCTCTCGGCGCTGGGGCAGGTGCCGGGGCCGGACAGCTACACCCTCGTCACGGTGCGCTCGAACGACCAGTTCAACACCACGATCTACGGCTTCGACGACCGGCTGCGCGGGCTCAAGACCGACCGGCACGTGGTGATGATGAACCCCGAGATGATCGCCAGGGCGGGTCTCAGGGAAGGGCAGGAGGTGACGCTCTCCTGCGCCATCGAGGATGGCGAGACGCGCGAGGTCGGCGGGCTCAGGGTCATCGCCTACGACCTGCCCGACGACACGGTGCTGACCTATTATCCCGAAACCAACCCGCTGATCCCGCTCGACTACCATGACGAGCTGTCGAAGACCCCGGCCTACAAGGGCGTGCCGGTCCGCATCAGGGCCTGACGTCGGCCGGGGCTCAGCCCTCGGTCGTGAAGGAGACCGTGCCGTCCGAGATCCGGGCCGCCGTTAGGCGGCCCGTCGCCCATGCGCCGGTATCGATGGCGATCCGCCCATCCTCCACGAACGGCGCCGCCTGAACCACGTGGCCATGCACCACCCAGAGCCCGTCGCGGCGGGGCAGGGTGGCGAATTTGGGATGCCCCCAGAGCAGGGTCTGCGCCGCCTGCCGACCCGGCGGGTGATCGGGGTCGAGCCCAGCATGGGCCGCCACGAGATTGCCGCTGCTCCAGAGCAGCGGCGCCGCGCGCAGCCAGTCCAGCATCGGCCCCAGCGCTGCGGCGAGTTCCGCGGCGGCGCGCGCGGCCTCGCCCGGCAGTTCGAGATCGGGGGGCGCCACGCCAAAGCTCGCCAGCGTGGCGGTGCCGCCATTGTGCAGCCATGGCGCGGCCTTGCGCTGTGGCGCGTCGAGAAAGTCGAGCATCATCTGCTCGTGATTGCCGCGCAGGCAGATCACCCGGTCATGTCGCCAGTGATGCAGCAGCCGCAGCACCCCGGCGCTGTCGGGGCCGCGATCGATCATGTCGCCGAGGATCACGATCGGCGCGAGGGCGTCGCGCCGCGCGATGCGACGCAGCAGCGGCGCCAGCAGGTCGCGGCGGCCATGCACGTCGCCGATCGCATGGACCGTCGTCGTCGGGGCAACGGGGCCGCCTTTGAAACGGCGTCCGGTCAGGGCTGGCAACAGGGACATGCCCATTCGATAGCGCGCCGCGCCTCGATGCGCCACAGGCCCGGCGTTTGGCCAGACACCTTGGCCGGGCGCGCGCCATCACTCAGCCCAGAACCAGACCGCCGGCGATCAGGGCCAGTTGCAGCAGGATCCGACCCACGCGAAAGCCGCTGCGACGAGACAGGGGGTGGGCGGCGGCAACCGCCAGAAGCGACAGGAAGACGAGTTGTGTGATGCTTACGCCATTCGCCGCCAATACGATCACGAGCGGCGCCCAGAGGATCGTGATGGCCACCACTGCCCAGCGGCCCGCGCCAGCTAAGATGGCGACCTCGCTCTCCGTGGCCGGTTCCTCCCAGAAGGCGCGATCGGCCGCGTTCCAAGCGCCGGAGAGCGCGCCGACCAGGATAACGACCGACAGCCAGATCGGGCCGATCCGGGTGGTGTCGTCCAGGATCATGAGCACGAGCGCGAACTGAACGCATTGCCCGAACCCCATGCACCAACGGGTCAGCGGCTTCGGGGCTCCGGCCCTGTCGGCGGCGATGGCGCCGCGCGAGAGGTCCCTGACGACTAGCAGCGAAGCGAACGTGAAGCTCATTCGTGAGAGCACGACCGATCCAGGCAGATCGCTCATCGCGGCCAAATGCGCACCGATCAAGGCGGCGACCGCCGAGCTGAGCAGGAGCTCGACGATCAGGGGCCGTTGTTCCGCGAGGTCCGAGAACCATGCCATCCGCCACATCGCCTCGCTCGTATCCCAGCTCTCTATATGCAACCTATAGGAGAGCTTCGCGAGGCGTGGCAACGGGTTTCGCAGGGTCGGTCCGCGCGTGGGGCCCGTCTCAGTCGCGGCTCACCAGCTTGTTGAAGCGGCTCGCCGCGCCGTCGGCGGCCCGATCCTGGTGCAGGAAGGCCAGTTTGCTTTCCTCGAAGATCGCGAACCAGTCGTCCCAGTCGATCCGCTCCAGCCCCTCGGCGCTGGGTTCGAAATCGATCCTGAGAATGCCGCCCTCGCCCTTGTCGGCGGTATCCGACACCCGGGCGGGATGGCCGCCCCGGGCCTCGCACCATTCGCGGATCTCGTCGTGGTCGGTGGTGGTCTTCGCGTCGCTCATCTTGTGCTCCTATCGGAAACCTTCGTTCCCCAACGCGGCGGCGGAGCCGCGGTTTCGCGTTCCGATGTCGCCAAACCGCGCCGGAGCGGCGCGCGCGTGCTGGCATCAGGGGGCGGAGCGCGCGACAAGCGGTGCCAGCCCAAGACGAGAGATGCCATGACCACCCATATCCTGACGCTCACCTGTCGCAACCGCCCCGGCATCGTCGCCGCCGTCGCCACCGCGCTCGCCGAGACCGGCGGCGACATCACCGAGGCGCGGCAGTTCGACGACACGCTCACCGGCACCTTCTTCATGCGTGTGGCGTTCCGACTGCCGCAGGAGGTCGGCGGCGACGGCGCCTTCCGCGCCAAGATGGACGGCATCGGCACCGCTTTCGGCATGCAGTGGACGCTGAACCCGCAGGATTATCGGCAGAAGGTGCTGATCCTCGTCTCCAAGTTCGATCATTGCCTCGCGGACCTGCTCTACCGCCAGCGCATCGGCGAGATGCCGATGGATCTCGTCGCGGTGGCGGGCAACCATCCGCAGAGCGCGCTGTCGGTGCGGCTGCCCGAGGAGGTGCCCTATCACCACCTGCCGATCACCAAGGAGACCAAGCCGCAGCAGGAAGCCGAGATCCGGGCGCTGGTCGAGGAGACGGGGGCCGAGCTGGTGGTGCTGGCGCGCTACATGCAGATCCTCAGCGACGAGATGTCGGCCTGGCTCTCGGGGCGCTGCATCAACATCCACCATTCCTTCCTGCCCGGCTTCAAGGGCGCCAAGCCCTATCATCAGGCGCATGCGCGCGGGGTGAAGATGATCGGCGCCACGGCGCATTACGTGACCGAGGATCTCGACGAGGGGCCGATCATCAGCCAGGACGTGGAGCACGTGACCCATGCGGACACGCCCGACGACCTCGTCGCCAAGGGCCGCGACATCGAGCGGCGGGTGCTGGCGCGGGCCGTGGCGCTGCATCTCGACCGGCGCGTGCTGGTGAATGGCGGCCGCACCGTGGTGTTCGGCAAGTAGCGCTCAGTCGGCGGCCCCGGCTTCGCCCGGGGCGCCGAGCTGCGCGTCGACGCCGTCGTAATCGGTCTCGTCCGAGAGGCCGAGCGCGATCCAGCGCAGCGCCGGGACATGGGCGCAGGCGACCATCACCACCATGGTGATCGGCACCGCGAGGATCGCGCCCGCCACGCCCCAGACCCAGCCCCAGAACAAGAGCGCCGAGAGGATGACCAGCGCCGAGATCGAGAGGTGCCGGCCCTGCACGCGCGGATCCACGTAGTTGCCCATCACCTGTTCGATCACCAGAAGCCCCGCGCCGATCATCACCGCGGTCCAGGGGTCGCGGGTGGCGAAGGCATAGACCACCGGCAGGATGCCCGAGATCAGCGAGCCGATCGAGGGCACGAAGTTCAGAACGAAGGTCAGCAGGGCCCAGACGATCAGCAGGTCGAGCCCGAAGATCCAGAGCCAGCCCGTGTAGAGCAGCGCCGTGACGATGCCCAGAACGAAGCGGACCGCGAGGTAGCGGCGTACCTTCTTCGCCACCAGTTCCACCGCGCCCGCGACCTCGCGGCGCTTTTCCGGGCGCGTCGCGGCGTCGAGCTTGGCATGCCAGCGCGGCGCCTCGATCAGCATCAGCAGCGTCAGGAAGAAGATCAGCACCAGCGCCAACGCGATGCCGGAAATGGTCGAGACCACGGTGGTGGCGAGCCCCGAGGCGCGCTCGATCAAGGTGCCGCCGAGCCCGCCGCCACCGGCGAGGCTGCCGATCTGCTCGACCAGCCCGTCGGCGGCACCGCCACCGCCCTGCGCCGGGTCCGGCCTGTCGGTCGGGTTGAGCCCGGCGCCCGGTGTCGCCTGGATCGCGCTTTCGACCGCCGCCCCGGTGGCGCCCGCCGCCGCCTCACCGGCCGCTTCGCCGGACTCGTCCCCGGCGTCATCGCTGCCGGCGGCATCTGGCGTCTCTCCGGATGACTCGCCCGAGAGCTGCTCCATCGCCTCGGTCGCCTGCTCGGCCGGAAACCGCGTCAGGAATTGCTGCGCCGACATCCACAACACGCCGATGAAGACCGCAATCGCCGTGGCGAGCAGCGTCATCGCCGCGAGATGACCGACCCAGCGCCGCCCCCCCGCGATCCGCGCCGCCCAGCCATCGACCGGTGCCAGCAGCAGCGCGAGGAAGAAGGCGAAGGCGATCGGCAGGAAGACGGGCTGCATCGCATGCAGCGCCCAACCGACGAGGACCAGCGCCACGAGGCCGAGCATACCGAGTGCCGGGTGGGCAAGGCGGTAGGGCTTGTCCAGCTCCGCGGCCGGTTCGCTCAACTGCTCAGGCCCCCTGTCCGACATGCAGCGACAGCCCCCCGTCGATGGTGAAGGTCTGGCCGGTGACATAATCGGCCTCGGGCGAGGCGAGATAGACCGCGAGATGCGCGACCTCCTCGGGCTTGCCGGCGCGCCGCCACGGGATGTTGCGCACCTGTCTTTGCAGCTGCTCGGGGTCGTCCATCGCCTCCTGGTTCATCGCCGTCAGGATCATCCCCGGCGCGATGTTGTTGACCGCGATCCGGTCGGGCGCGAGTTCGAGGCAGAGCGTGCGTGTGAGGTTGCGCAACCCGCCCTTTGCGGCGTCATAGGCGGCGGAGCCGATGCGCGGGATCTCCTCGTGCACCGAGGAGATGTTGACGATACGGCCGCCGCCGCCCACCGCGCGTCGGGCATGGATAAAGGCGCGGCAGCACAGGAACGGGCCGAAAAGGTCGGTCTTGAGCATCTTCTCCCAGCTCTCGTCCGACATCTCGGCCACCTCGTCGCCGGGCGCGTCCATCCCGGCGCAGTTGACGAGGATGTCGGGCGCGCCGAAGGCGTCGGAGGCGGCGGCAAAGAGCCGCTGTACGTCTTCGGGGCTGGTGTGGTCGCATTGCACCGTCACCGCCGCGCGGCCCGCATCGCGCACCGAATTGGCGGTGTCCTCGGCGTCGTCGGCGGCCTCGAGATAGGCCAGAACCAGATCGGCGCCCTCGCGGGCGAAGGCGATGGCGGTCGCCCGGCCAATCCCGGATTCAGCGCCGGTGACGATGGCGATCCTGTCCTGCAGCCGTTCGGTCATGTGCCCCTCGCTCAAGCTCGGGGCACAGGCCATCCGGGCCCCGTCAGGGGGGCAACTGCCCGCGCCGATCAGGGTTCCGGAAACCGCTCGCGGGTTCAGCCCCGGGCGTAGACGTCCTCGTATCTGACGATGTCGTCCTCGCCGACATAGGCGCCGGTCTGCACCTCGATGAGGACCATCGGCACCTTGCCGGGGTTCTCCATGCGGTGGACCGCGCCGAGCGGGATGTAGACCGACTGGTTCTCGGTCACGAGCTTCACCTCGTCGTCGATGGTGACCCGCGCGGTGCCCTCGACCACGATCCAGTGCTCGGAGCGGTGGTGGTGGCTCTGCAGGCTGAGCGAGGCGCCGGGATGGACGAGGATCCGCTTCACCTGGAACCGGCCGCCGACCACGAGGCTTTCGAACCAGCCCCAGGGGCGGTGGTCCTTGGGGAAGGCGGTGGCCTGCATCGCCTGCTTGGCCTTCAGCGCCTCGACCGCCTTCTTCACGTCCTGGGCGCGGCGCATGTCGGCCACCAGCACCGCGTCGTTCATCGCGATCGCCATGACGTTCTCGAGCCCGATGCCGACGATCTCCAGCCGGTCGCTCTCGGAGCGCAAGAGCGTATCGCGGCAGTCGATCGCGGTGGCGCCTTCGGAGGTGACGACGCCGCTCTCGTCGGGGCCGCTCTCGCGCCAGACCGCGTCCCAGCCGCCCAAGTCAGACCAGGCCGCCTGGTAGGGCACGACCGAGAGGTTCGGCGCCTTCTCCATCACCGCGTAGTCGATCGAGATGTCGGGGGCGCCGGCCCAGGAGGCCGGGTCGAGCCGCAGGAAGCCCAGATCGGTCTTCGCCTGCGCCAGCGCCGCCTCGACGGGCCCGAGGATCTCGGGCGCGTGCTCGCGGAAGGCCGCGACCATGTCGGCGGCGCGGGCCATGAAGATGCCGGCGTTCCACAGGAAGTTGCCCGAGGCCAGCATGTCCTCGGCGCGGCCCGCATCGGGCTTTTCGACGAAGCGGGTCAGCGGCTGCGGCGCGCCGTCGCCGACCGGGCCTTCGAGCTCGAGATAGCCGTAGCCGGTCTCGGCATGGGTCGGCGCGATGCCGAAGGTGACGAGACGGCCCTCGGAGACCGGCCCGAGGCCGCGCGCCACGGCGGCATGGAAGGACGCCGCGTCGGGCACCACGTGATCGGAGGGCGCGACCAGCATCACTGCCTCGGGGTTCTCGGCCACCAGATGCAGCGCCGCGGCGAGGATCGCGGGGGCGGTGTTGCGTCCCTCGGGCTCGATCAGCACCGCGCCGGGATCGATGCCGGCGAGGCCGAGCTGCTCGGTGACGATGAAGCGGAAATCGGAATTGGTGAGCACCAGCGGCGCCGCGAAGCCCAAGGCCTCATCCGGCCCGAGCCCGCGCCCGTGCAGCCGCCGGGCCGAGGCCTGGAACAGCGTCTCTTCGCCCATCAGCGGCACGAACTGCTTGGGATAGCTCTTGCGCGAGAGCGGCCAGAGCCGCGTGCCGGAGCCGCCGCAGAGAAGAACCGGGGTGATGTCACTCATATCGATTACCATGATAAATTACTGTCCACTGCAATTTCGCCTTCAGGTAGAATCCCGACTGGCGTACGCCGCCTTATCGGCGTCTTGGGCGAACTCCTACCGTCAATCCATCCTCTCTGAAAAGACCTCTTGGCCGGCTTTTCGCCCATCGGGCCGGGGCGGGGGCCGATCCTGCACCGATCCCGGGCGGCGCTGGACATTATCGCGCCACCGCAGCATCACTTCGGGGCATCACGGGAGGGTTGTTTATGCGCGCGGCGATAGGTCGGTATTTCGCTTGGTCGTTCGGTGTCACGATACTGGGTCTCGTGCTGGCGGTCTGGCTGGGCTGGCGGCAGGGCGGAGCCGCCGGCGCGCTGTCCTTCGGGATCATCGCCACCGTGCTGGCGGTGCTGGAAATCTCGCTCTCCTTCGACAATGCCATCGTCAACGCCAACAAGCTTGACACCATGTCCGAGGTCTGGCGCCGGCGCTTCCTCACATGGGGCATCCTGATCGCGGTGTTCGGCATGCGCATCGTCTTTCCGCTCGCGGTGGTGGTGGTCGCCGCCGGGGTCGGTCCGTGGGAGGCGGTGCGCCTCGCCGCCGCCGAGCCCGCCGAATACGCGCGGATCATGGAAGAGGCGCATCTGTCGATCACCGCCTTCGGCGGCACCTTCCTGATGATGGTCGCGCTCTCCTTCTTCATCGATGAGAGCAAGGAGGTCGACTGGTTCGGCGGTCTCGAACGGCGGTTGCGGCGCGCCGCCGGCGTGCAGGGACTGCAGGTCGGGCTGGTGCTCGTGGTGCTGGTCAGCTTCGCGGCGGTGCTCGACCCGGTCGATACCGGCACCTTCCTGTTCTCGGCGCTTCTGGGGCTTCTGAGCTTTCTGGCGCTCGACATGCTGGGCAACTGGCTCGATGCCGAGGACGAGGTGGGGGCGGCGGCCCGCGCCGGGGGCCTGGGCGCATTCCTCTATCTCGAGGTGCTCGATGCGAGCTTTTCCTTCGACGGGGTGATCGGCGCCTTCGCGGTGACCAAGAACCTGTTCCTGATCGCCATCGGTCTCGGAATCGGCGCGATGTATGTGCGCTCCATGACGATCATGCTGGTCGAGAAGCGCACCCTGACCGAGTTCCGCTACCTCGAACACGGGGCGTTCTACTCAATCCTCGTGCTGTCGGTGCTGATGTTCGCCCAGACGCTGGTGCATGTGCCCGAGGCGATCACCGGCCTTCTCGGCGCGGCATTGATCGGGGTCGCCCTATGGTCCTCGATCCGCCACAATCGCGCGCAGGAGATCCGCGAGGCCTGACCGGTCCCCGGAAACGCGAAGGGGTTCCCGCTCGGGAACCCCTTCGTTCGTCTTAGACCCCAGTTCAGTCGCGGCGCTTGGGAGCGTCGAAGCCGCCCTTGCGGGCTGCGGGCTTGCCGGCCTTTGTCCCGTTCTTGGCGCCGGTGGGCGGGGTGAAGCGGCGCGAGGTGTCGGCGGCACCGCGCGGCTTCGACGGGCCCTCGGGCTTGCCGGGACGAGGGCCGGGCTTGGCACCGGGTTTGAAGGGCTTGCCGCCCGGCTTGCCGCCGGACTTGCCGCCGCGCTCGGAGACCGCGCCATCGCGGCTGCGGTCGAACGGCTTGGCGTCCTTCTTCTTCCACGGCTTGTCGCCGGTCTCGCCGTCGCGCTTCTTCCACGGCTTGCCTTCGGGTTTGCCGCCACCGGCTTCGGGCTTCTTCCAGGATTTGTCGCCACGCGGCTTGTCGCCCGCAGGCTTGTCCGCGCGCGGCTTGCGCGGCGGGCGGCTGTCCTCCGGCGCGGGGGCGGCCGGGGCTGCGGGGGCCGTGGCCTCGGGGGCGGGGCGCGGCGCATGCTCGGGACGGGGCCCGCGATCGGGCCGGTCACTATGCTCGGGGCGGGGGCCACGTTCGGGTCGCTGCCCGCGCTCGGGTCGTTGCCCGCGTTCGGGCCGCTGCCCGCGCTCGGGCCGGGGGACGCGCGACAGGTCCGGCGCCGCGTCGAGCGCGGTCATCTTCAGGCCCTCTTCGGGCGACATGTCCGGGCCGATCGCCCGCAGGAAGCCGGGCACCGAGGCTTCGGCGATCTCCACGAAGGTCTCGGTCCCCTGGATCCGGATCGCGCCGATCGCGTCCTTGGAGATGTCGCCGGCGCGGCACAGCAGCGGCAGCAGCCAGCGCGCCTCGGCCCGCTCGTTGCGGCCGACGGAGAGCGAGAACCACTTGCCGGGGCCGAAGCTCTCGGCAGGGCGCTTCTGCGGCTTGGCATCGGGCGCCTGCAGCTCCTCGGGCGCCGAACGGCGGGCGCGGTAGAGCGCCAGATAGGCCGCCGCGATGGTCTCGGGCGCGTGCCGGTCGAGCAGCTTGGCGGCGAAGACCTTGGCATCCTCGGTCACTTCGGCGTTCCAGACCGGATCGTCGAGCAGCCGCGCCTCGTCGGCGGCGAGGATGTCCTCGGCCGAGGGCGGCACGGTCCAATCGGCCGAGAGCTTGGCGAAGCTCAGCAGCCGCTCGGCCTTCTTGCGCAGCTTCATCGGCACGATCAGCGCGCTGACGCCCTTGCGCCCGGCGCGGCCGGTGCGGCCCGAGCGGTGCAGCAGCGTCTCGGCGTTCGAGGGCAGCTCGGCATGGATGACCAGTTCGAGATCGGGCAGGTCGATGCCGCGCGCCGCCACGTCGGTCGCCACGCAGATCCGGGCCCGGCCGTCGCGCATCGCCTGGAGCGCATGGGTGCGCTCGTTCTGGGTCAGCTCGCCCGAGAGCGAAACCACCGAGAAGCCACGGTTCGACAGCCGCGCGGTGAGGCGGGCCACGGTGGCGCGGGTATTGGCGAAGACGATCGCGTTGGTGGCGTCCTGATGGCGCAGCGTGTTGATGATCGCCGCCTCCTCGTCGCCCTGCGCCACCTGCAGCGCCCTGTAGGAGATGTCGGCGTGCTGGCCGCCCTTGGTGGCGACGACGACGCGCTCGGCGTCGTTCTGGAAATCCTGCGCCAGCTTGGCGATGGCCGGCGGCACCGTGGCCGAGAAGAGCAGCGTCCGGCGCGCCTCGGGGCAGGCCGAGAGAATGAATTCGAGATCCTCGCGGAAGCCGAGATCGAGCATCTCGTCGGCCTCGTCGAGCACCACGGCGCGGATGTCCGACAGGTCGATCGCGCCGCGGCGCACGTAGTCGGCAAGGCGGCCCGGCGTGGCGACGACGATATGCGCGCCCCGGTCGAGCGCGCGGCGCTCGTCGCGGATCTCCATGCCGCCGATCGCCGTGGCGAGGCGGGCGCCGGCACCGCGATAGAGCCAGTCCAGCTCGCGCATCACCTGGCTCGCCAGTTCGCGGGTCGGCGCGATGGCCAGCGCCACGGGGGCGGCGGCGCGGCCGAGCTGGCCGTTCTCGTCGAGGATGGTCGGGCCGATGGCGAGGCCGAAGCCCACGGTCTTGCCGGAGCCAGTCTGCGCCGAGACCAGCAGGTCGCGCTCGGCAAGCTCCGCTGCGGTGACGGCCTCCTGCACAGGAGTGAGCGTGTCGTAGCCGCGCGCATCGAGCGCGTCCCTGAGGGTCTGCATCATAGGTAAGAAATGTCCGTTGGTCCAAGATCGGCAATAGCCGGGAGCCGCGCCGGATCGCGCGGTGTCAGACCAAGCCTCATAGACGGATCATGCGGCGCTGTATAGCGCCAATAGCGCCCGGCCTAGCGGAACAGGAAGCAATCCACCGGTGCCGCCGGTTCCTCGGGGCGGTTGGCGGCCTCGACGGGGGCTGCCTGGGGGAGCGGCACGGGTTTCGGCAGCCGGGCCCGCGCGACGGACAGGCTCTTCCTGCGGCCGGGCTTCGGGGTCACCAGCGCCACCTTCGGCATGGCGGGGAGGGGCGTGGGGCGGGGCTTTGAGCGGCGCGCGCAAAGCAGATCGGCGGCAACGGCCTCGATATGGACGCTCTCCGAATCCTTCGCCGAATAGCAGATCGCCGATTGAGCTGACATGTCCTTCTCCCTGCCCTCTGCCGCGACATCATCTTTTTAGGCTCGAAGCCGGTGATGTTTGGCCGCCGGCATGTCGGGCCGGCTGGAGTTCTGGATCGGGTTTTCGCCGTTTCGTTGCAAGCGCGGGGCTTGAAGACCGGCGGAAACATGCCCGACGCATCCCGGAGCGCAACAACCCTAGGGAGATCTTGAAACAAAGGGCCGCGCCAGCGGCGCGGCCCCGAAACTTTTCGTCGGAATAACGACTTACCTAGGGTCACTCACCCGGCACGGCGCTCATGCCCGCATCCGACTCACGGTAGTGATGCTTCTCGCGTACCGGGCGCATCATCAGGTTGGCGAAGAAGGCCACGACCAGCAGCGCCGCCATCACGTACATCGTGGTGTTGTAAAGGCTCGAGGTCGGATCGACCGTGCCCGCGGGCGCGATCTCCATCAGCCGCGCGATGGTGACGGTCTTGGCCGCGACCAGCTGGTCGAGCTGGTCGAGACCGGCGCCGAACTTCTCGGCGAAGGTGGCCGGATCGACCTTGGCGGCAAGATCGGTGATCGCCGAGTTCACCGACATGTCGCGCAGGCTGGTGATCAGCAGCGGCCCGAGCACGCCCGCCGTCGACCATGCCGTCAGCAGACGCCCATGGATGCCGCCCACATGCATGGTGCCGAACATGTCCGCCAGATAGGCCGGGATCGTCGCGAAGCCGCCGCCATACATCGTGAAGATGATCATGGTCGCGACGTAGAAGCCGATCAGCCAGATGATCGAGGGATCGGACGCCGTGGCCGAGGCGAAGAACGGGATCGACATGTAGAGCGCCGCGCCCAGTACGAAGAAGATCGTGTAGGTGGTCTTGCGGCCGATATAGTCCGAGGTCGAGGCCCAGAAGAAGCGGCCCACCATGTTGAAGACCGAGATCATCAGCACGTAGGTCGAGGCGAAGGCCGCCGTCACGATCAGCGGCATCGAGGTGCCGTAGATCTCGCTCATCATCGTCTTGGCCACGCCGATCACGCCGATGCCGGCGGTGACGTTGAAGCACAGCATCAGCCAGAGCTGCCAGAACTGCGGTGTCTTCATCGCCTGGTCGATATGCACGTTCGAGCGGGTGATCATCCCGGCCGAGGCCGATTCCGGCTTCGGCTGCCAGCCCTCGGGCTTCCAGTCCTTGGGCGGCACGCGGAAGCCGAAGGCGGCGATGATCATCACCACGAAATAGCCGATCCCGAGCGTCAGGAATGTCGCAGCGGCGCCGGTATCGCCGGTGCCCACCGCGTAGAGACCGTTGGCGACGACGCCGTCGATCTGGCCGGCCTGCGCGGCGGTGGCGCTGACCGCCTCGATCAGCTGGCCGTTCTGCTCGACGAAGAGCCGGCCATTCTCGGTGCTGGTGGCGACCTCGCCAGTCATGCCGAGGAAGGTCGGCGCCTCGGAATAGAGGCCCAGCAGCCAGGATTTGAGCGGGGTGGCGATGATCGCGCCGCCGCCGAAGCCCATGATCGCCATGCCGGTGGCCATGCCGCGCCGGTCCGGGAACCAGCGGATCAGGGTCGAGACCGGCGAGACGTAGCCCAGGCCCAGGCCGCAGCCGCCGAGCACGCCATAGCCGAGATAGACCAGCCAGAGCTGGTGCGCGGCGATGCCGAGCGAGCCGATCACGAAGCCGCCGCCCCAGAGGCAGGCGGAGAGCACGCCGACCATGCGCGGCCCGACCTTCTCGAGCCACTTGCCGCCGAAGGCGGCGGCGAGGCCGAGGAACACGATCGCGACCGAGAAGATCCAGACCACCGAGGAGAGCGACCAGTCATCGCCCGCCGGCGCCACGACGCCCAACTCGCGAGTCAGCGGCGGGTTGAAGACCGACCAGGCATAGACCGAACCGATGCACAGGTGGATCGCGATCGAAGCGGGGGGGACCAGCCAGCGGTTGAAACCGGGCTTGGCCACAATGTTGTCCTTGTGAAGGAAGCCGAACGGCCCCTTCGCGTCACTCAAGCTCATGATGTCTCCTCCCAGAGTCGCGGCGCCTGCCCGCCGGGCGGAGCCGTCATGGCGGCGATGCTTGCGGCGCACATCTGAAGCTGTCAAGAAAAATACATATTTGAAACAATGACTTAGATGGACATTCTGTCGGATTTTGACGCCTGTGGGGGTCAGGAAGTGGACATTTTGTCCTCCGGCCCCGTGCCCCGTGGTCGCGGCGCGGTCAGCCGGTCCCAGTAGCGGGTCACACCGCCGGGAGGCGGATCGTGAAGCGGCTGCCCCGGCCGGGTTCGCTCTCGGCGAGGATGGTGCCGCCGGCCTGGGTCACGAGGGTCTGGCTGATCGACAGGCCAAGCCCGGTGCCGCGGCTGCGCTTGGTGGTGAAGAACGGATCGAAGATGCGCGCCAGCACCTCCGGCGCGATGCCGGGCCCGGTATCGGCGACCTCGATCTCGACCCAGTCGCGCCCCTCGTGCCGCGCCTCGCGGCTGGCGATCCGCAACATCCCGCCTTCCGGCATGGCATGCGCGGCATTGACCACGAGGTTGATCAGCACCTGGGTCAGCTCGCCGCGATCAATGGCGACGCGGGCCTCCGGCGACAGGTCGGTCTCGATTTCGAGATGGCCCGCGCCCGGCTGGTGCCGCGCGAGTGCCAGCGCGTCGCGCACTGCCTCGCCCGCCTCCAGCATCTCGCCGGAGGGCGCGTAATCGCCGGGGCGCGCGAATTGCAGGAGCTTCGACACCATGGCCGAGATCCGGTGCACCTGCGCATCGATCAGGTCGAACTCGGTCTTCACCTCGCGCGCCGCCTCCGGCGGAAGCGTCTCGCGCGCGACGTCGAGATTGCCCTGGATCACCGCCACGGGGTTGTTGATCTCATGCGCGACGCTGGCGGTGATCTCGCCCACGGCGGCGAGCTTTTCCGACAGCACCAGCTGCCGCGTCGCCTGTTCGAGCCGGTCCTTGGCCTCGCGCAGGTCGCGGGTGCGCGCCTCGACCTCGCGCTCCAGCTCGGCGGCCCAGTCGCGCAGCCGCGCGTCGCGCTCCTGCACCTGGTCGAGCAGCGTATCGAGATGGCCCGCGACCTGGCCGATCTCGTCCGGGCCCTGCAGATGGATGCGCGCGCGCAGATCCCCCGCCTCGACCCGGGCCATGGTCTGGGTCATCCGCTCCAGCGGCAGGAAGATCCGCCCCGCCCATCGCAGGAACAGCGGCACGGTGATCGCCAGCACCGCCAGCAGCGACAGCGCCACCCATAACAGCGAATTGGCCCGCGCCGCCGAGAAGGGCGCTTCGAGAAAGCCGACATAGAGCATGCCCACGGCGTCGCCGTGGCTGTCGCGGATCGGCTCATAGGCCGAAACGTACCAGTCATTGACCACGAAGGCGCGGTCGAGCCATGTCTCGCCGCGCTCCAGCACACGCTCGGACACAGCCTCCGAGACCCTCGTGCCGAGCGCCCGGACATTCTCGAACAATCGCACGTTGGTGGAGACCCGCACATCGCCCAGAAACAGCGTCGCGGTGCCGCGGCTGCCCTCGGGCAGGGAGCGGTCGCGGTAGACGAGGTCGTTGATCGTGTCGATGAAGCCGAGATTGCGGTTGAGCAGCACGCCCCCCACCAGCGCCGCGCGGCCACCCCCCGCCAGCGTCACCGGCGCCGCCGCGTGGATCATCATGCCGCGATCCTCGCGGTCGCGCTCGGTCGGGCGCGCGGCGGCGGTGGGCACCAGCGGGATCGCCGCGCGCGTGGCCAGATCCGGCGACAACGCGGCGAGCGTGGCCGGGGCGAACAGGTCGACCGCGCTCATCGCCCGTCCCTCCAGCGCCGACGCGATCACCGGCCAGTCCTCGGCCGGCAGGATCGCGTCGAAACGCGAAATGCCGCCGGGCCGGGCGAGGAACAGGAAATCGAAGCCGAGCGCGTCGCGGCGCTCGGCGAGGAAGCCCTGCGCCGAGGGCTCGCGCGCGATCGCCGCCGCGAACTCGGTCGAAGCGCCGAGCGCGTCGAGCCGCTCGGCCGCGTTCTCAAGAAGCCGTCCGAGATACTGGTCGGCGATGGTCAGGTCGGAGTTCACCTTGACGATCAGAAGCTCGTCGAGCCGGTCCGACCAGCGCAGCACGATCACCCCGATGAAGAGCGGCAGCAGCACCAGCACCGGCAGGAGCGCGATCGCCAGCAGCCGCGCCCGCACCGACCGGGCGAAAAGTGCGAAGGGGCGCAGCGTCACAGCCCCCAGGCGGCGCATTTGCGATCGATGGTCTTGCGGCTGACGCCGAGCCGCCGCGCCGCCTCGGCGCGGTTGCCGCCCGTGGCCTCCAGCGCCGAGAGGATCTCGCGGCGCTCCACATCGTCGAGTGGCTCGATCGGGCTGCTGGGCGGCGGGCTGAGCTGCTCGAACGGAAAACGGCCGAAGATCAGCGCCCGTTCGACGAAATTGCGCAGCTCGCGGATATTGCCGGGCCAGTCATGGCGCAGGATCGCGGCGCGGACGGGCGCGTCGATCTCGACCCGGGGCAGGCCGAGCTGGGACGACAGCTCGTCGACGAAGAGCTGGGCGAGATCGACCGTGTCGGCGCCGCGCCGCCGCAGCGGCGGCATGTTGATCTCGAGCACGTTGACCCGGAACCACAGATCCTCGCGGAAACGGCCTGCCGCGACCTCCTCGGGCAGGGTCTTCGAGGTGGCGAAGACGAGGCGGATATCGAGCGGCCGCTCGCGCTCGCTGCCGACGGGGCGCACGGTGCGGTGCTCCAGAACCCGCCGCAGCGCGGTCTGCGCCGAAGCCGAAAGCTCGCCGATCTCGTCGAGGAAGACGGTGCCGCCCTGCGCCGAGACGAGCAGCCCCTCGCGCGGGGCGTCGGCGCCGGGAAAGGCGCCGCGGGTATGGCCGAACAGCTCGATCTCCAGCATGTCGGCCGGGATCGCGGCGCAATTGACCGGCACGAAGGGCCCCGCGGCGCGATCCGACAGCCCGTGCAGATGCCGCGCCGCCACCTCCTTGCCGGTGCCGCTCTCGCCGGTGAGCAGCACCGGCGAAGGGACGCGGGCGACGCGTTCGAGCATCCGCCGCACCTCATCGATCTGCGGCGAGGCGCCGATCAGACGGGTGCGGCGCGACCGGCCCGGGTCGCCGGTGGCCAGCTCATGGCGCAAGAGCGCGTTCTCGCGGCGCATCGCGGCCAGCTCGACGCAGCGGCGCACGGCGTTCAGAAGCTGGTTCGACCGGAACGGCTTGAGCACGAAATCCACCGCGCCCGCGCGCATCGCCTCGATCGCGGTGTCGAGATCGGCGAAGGCGGTCATGATGATCGTGTCGCTCTGGCTGCCGCGCCGCCGCTGCTCCGCCAGCCATTCCAGCCCCGAACGCCCCGGCATCCGGTTGTCGAGGATCACCACGTCGAAAAGCTGCTGCGCGGTGAGCGCCTCGGCCGCCTCGGCGCTGTCGGCCTCGGCCACCTCGCGGCAATGCGGCGCCAGCGTCTTCACGAGGAAATTGCGCATCCCCGGCTCGTCATCGACGACGAGCAGCCGCGCGCCGGCCAGCCGCGCGGTCAGGCGTGCCGCCTCCGCATCGTCCTCAGCGATCCTGTCCAACTGCCGATCCTCCCCGGGGGGCGATCATCGGGCCTCCGCCCCCGGAGATCAATCCGGCACGCGGGGGGCGAGGGGCCGCCTGCGCGCCCTTGCCGCGAGGTCCCGGTAGGTCGGATCGTGCTCCCGCGATGCGCGTGCTCGAATTCCCTGCGAAGGTGCGGCCGATTCGTGCCGTGGCGGCATGCATTGCCAAGCATGGACCGGGAGCGGACATCCCGAGAAAGAAGGGGGGCGGTCGTCGCTTCTGGCCCGGTATCGGCCAGCTGGGGGCGTTATTCTCTGAGTTGTCTTGAAAATCATAAAATCCCCATTTAGTTGCGCACCCCAATGGCGGTTGCCGCTGCAACTGGCAGCTGAAAAAGCCCGATGACAAACCGGCCGTGCCGCGGTGCGGCGGGGTTGCGGGGCGCGGCCGGGCCGGGCAAGTCTGCCGGTGGTTTTCGAGTGATGACGGTTTGAAGGGTGACGATGATGAGCATGATCCACAGGCGACCGACGGACCGGACGGCATGAGCGAGACGCGCCGGGTCGCGATCATCCATTACTGGCTCGTGGGGATGCGCGGCGGCGAGAGGGTGATCGAATCCCTGTGCCGGATGTTCCCCGGGGCCGACATCTTCACCCATGTCGCCGAGCCCTCGAAGCTCAGCGCCACGCTGACGCGGCACCGCATCACCGAAAGCCGCATCGCCCGGCTGCCGATGGCGCGCCGGCACTACCAGAAATACCTGCCGCTGATGCCGCGCGCGCTCGAGGAGATCGACCTGTCGGGCTACGATCTGGTGATCTCGTCCGAGGCCGGGCCGGCCAAGGGCGTGATCGCGCCGCCCGACGCGCCGCATCTGTGCTACTGCCATTCGCCGATGCGCTACTTGTGGGACCAGTACCACGTCTATCGCGACGGGGCCGGGCGGGTGACGCGGGCGATGATGCCGCTGCTGGCGCCGTCGCTGCGGCAATGGGACGTCATCAGCGCCGCGCGCGTCGACGGCTTCGCGGCCAATTCGAACCACGTGGCGGACCGGATCCGCAAGTATTGGCGCCGCGAGGCCGAGGTGGTGGCGCCGCCGGTCGCGGTGCAGGATTTCGCGCCCGCAAGGCCCGGCGAACTGGGCGATTTCTACCTCTGGGCGGGCGAGCTGGCCCCCTACAAGCGGCCCGATCTGGCGATCGAGGCGTTCCGACGGCTCGACAAGCCCTTGGTGGTGATCGGCGGGCCCGACAGCACGGTGGCGCGGCTCAAATCCATGGCCGGACCGCGCACGCATTTTCTGGGCAAGGCGCCGTTCGAGGTGCTGAAAAACCATCTCGCGCGCTGCCGGGCGCTGATCTTTCCGGGCGAGGAGGATTTCGGCATCGTGCCGATCGAGGCCATGGCCTCGGGCCGGCCGGTGATCGCCTATGGCCGCGGCGGCATCCTCGACTCGGTGGTCGAGGGCGAAACCGGGCTGTTCTTTCGCGAGCAGAGCGTCGAGGCGCTGGTCGAGGCGGTCGAGCGGTTCGAGGCCTCCGGGCTGGCCGATGCCGGGCCCGAGGCCTGCGTCGCGCGCGCCGGGCATTTCACCGAAGAGGCCTTCCAGCAGGGAATCCGGCGCAGCCTCGCGGCCATCGGCGCCTGACCGGACCCCGGCCGGGGACCATGCCGTGCTCCCCTGCGTCGGGCCCGCGGGCCGCAAGCAGTCTTTTTCACGAGTGTTCGAGGGTAGAGAAATGAGACAGACCGTGACCCGCAGCGTTGCAGGCGGCACCTCCGGCATGCGGCCGGAGCCGCAATCGCATCTGCGCTTTCCGAGCGGCGGCCTGCCGGCGGCGCTGATCCGCGATGGCCGGGGGGCGCCGCAATGACGGCGCTGGCGAGGGATGCCGCCTCGATCCCGGCAAGCGCGGGGCTGTCGAAGGCTGCGGCGCGCGACGCGCGCATCGACATCGCGCGCGGCATCGGCATGGTGCTGGTGGTCTGGGGGCACGCGCTCTACGGCGTGATGAATGCCGGGCACGACACGCAGATCCACCGGTTCGAGCTGCTCTCGATCTATACCACGCATATGGCGCTGTTCTTCATCCTGGCCGGCCTGCTGGCCGGGTCGATCCGCAAGCGCAGCTGGTCCGAGTTCTGGAGCATGGCCTTCACGCGGGTGATCTGGCCCTACTTGCTGTGGTCGGTGCTGCTCAAGACGATCCATTTCGCCATGAGCGGCTACGTGAACACGCCGCTCAAGGGCTATGCCGTCCTCGACATCCTGTGGAAGCCGCCATCGGTGATGTGGTTTCTCTATGCGCTCCTGCTGGGGATGATCCTGCTGAAGCTGACCTCGGCCTTTTCCCGCCCGGCGACCGTTGCGCTGGCCGCGGTGCTCTTCGCGTCGGGATACCTGCTGCCGGATCTCGATCCGCAGATGGACTGGATCCGCACCTCGCTGCGCTTCATCGCCATCTATCTCGTGGCCGCGATGGTGGGCCGCGCCGGGTTCGAGCGGCTGCTGGCGCCCGTTTGGGTCGCGCTCGCGACCGGGGTGATGGGCGTGACGCTCGCCTATGCCTGGGTCGACGCGGCCGAGCCGATCCCGGGCTATGCCGCCTTCGCGCCGCTCTATATCCCGGCGCTGCTGGCGGGGCCGGTGGTCGCGATGCGGCTGGCCTATGCGATCGGCGCGACACGGGGCGGCGGTGCGCTCGGCGCGGCATTGGCACTGGTCGGGCGCAACACCATGCCGATCTTCGTCACCCATATCCTGTTCACCGCCGGGGTCCGCATCGTGATGCTGGAGCTCGGTCTGACCAATGCCTCGCTGATCATCGCGCTGGCCACGATCATCGGGGTGATCGCGCCGCTCGTGGCGGCCATGCTGGCCGACCGGCTTAGGGTCGCAGCCTATCTGGGCTGGCGATGAACGCCGTGCCGCGCCGCCTCTTCGTCAATGGCCGGTTCCTCGCGGGGCCGGTCACGGCCGTCAACGCCGTGGCCGCAGAGCTGACCGCCGCGCTGGCCCGCAGCGAGGAGCGCTGGCGGGTCGAGGTCGCGGTGCCGCCGGGATTGGCCGGGGCGGCAAGCGATCGCGGGCTGCCCCATCGCGTCATCGGTCGCGGCGGCGGCATCGGCTGGGAGCAGCGCGATCTTCCGGCGCTGCGGCGCGAGGGGGTGGTGGCGGGTTTCTTCAACACCGTACCGCTGCGCGGCACCGGCTACGTGACGATGCTGCACGACGCGCATGTCTTCACCACGCCGCGCTCCTATGGGCGCGCCACCGGCGCCTGGCGGCGGCTGCTGTCACGCCGGGCCGGGGCGCGGGGCAATCATCTCCTCACCGTGTCGGAGCATTCGCGCAGGGAGTTGCTGGAGATCGGCCTCGGCGCGCCCGAGCGGATCGGCGTGGTGCATTGCGGTCTGGGCGAGGTCGGGCGGGTCGCCCCCGATCCCGGGCTGCGCGATCGGCTCGGGCTGGCGCCCCAAAGCTATTGCGTGGCGCTGGCGAGCCTGCTGCCGCACAAGAACATCGACCTGCTGCTGCGCGCCTTCGCGCATCCGGCGCTGGCCGGGACGAGGCTGGTGCTGGTGGGCAAGTCGACCCGGGAGGATTTCCTCGCCGCCGGGCATCGGCCGGGGCCGAACGTCCTATTCGCCGGCTTCGTCAGCGACGCGGAGCTGGCGGCGCTGTACCGGTCGGCGCTGGCGGTCTGCATGCCGTCGTTTGAAGAGGGTTTCGGCCTGCCGGCGCTGGAGGGCATGGCCTGCGGCTGCGTGGCGGTGGTGTCGGATCGCGGGGCCCTGCCGGAGGTGGTGGGCGAGGCCGGGCTGATCCTTCCGGCGAATGCCCCGGCCGCATGGGTCGCGGCGCTGGCGGCGCTGGCCCGCGATCCGGCGCGGCGCGAGGCGCTCGAGCGGGCCGGGCGGACCCGCGCCGCCGCCTTCACCTGGGACGAAGCGGCGGCGCGGATGCTGGCGCATCTCGACCGCTGGTTCGCGGGCTGATCCTCAGCCCGCGAAGAGCCGGAAGCTGAACACCCGGCTGCGGGTCGCGGCCAGCGAGGCGACGCCCGCCAGCCCCAGCGCCAGCGCCATGCCACCGGCCAGCCGCAGCGTGTCGTCGTTCAGCAGCATCGAGATCGCCAGCCAGCCGGTTTCCAGCGCCACCGCGTAGACCGCCAGCAGGACCAGCGCGATCGCGGCGTTGCGCAGCGCCGGGCGCAGCGCCACCTTGCCATGCCGGCCGATCACCCAGAGCGCCGAGACCGAGGACAGCACCGCCACCGCCGCCTGCGCGCCGGCCAGCGCCACCAGCCCCTGTCCCGAGAAGACGAGGATCGCCGCCAGCATGATCGCGGTCCAGACCATGTTGTAATACATGCCGATCCGGTTCGCGTGCCGGGCCGCGAAGACCGGCTCGATCAGATGGTTTCCGGCCAGCCCCGCCGCGCGCACCGCAAGCGCCTGCAGCGCCGCGAGCGCTGCGAGGTATTCGGGGCGGAACAGCGCGCCGACGAGGCTTTCGCCCAGCACCGCGATGGTGATCGCCACGCCGCCCATCAGGAAGACGTTCGCGCCCAGGAACCCTGCCACCTCCGTGCCCAAGGGGCGGCCGCCGCGCGCCGCCTCGCCGAACCGCTTGAGCGCGAAGCTGCGCAGCGGCTGCGCGACGATGTCGACGGAGGCCATCGCGAGGCGGTTGGCAAAACGGTAGAGCCCCGCCTCGGCGGTGCTGAACAGGTAGGCGAGGATCAGGTCCGCGCCGAAGGTCGAGAAGAAGCCCAAGAGCCGCGAGCCGTAGAGGCCGCCGGCATAGCTGGTGGCCTCGCGTGCCAGCGCCGTGTCGAAGCGCCAGCGCGGCAACCGTGGCACCGCCATGCCGAACATCGCCACGCCGAGAACGATGCGAATCGCGCGGTAGGCGACCAGCGCATAGAGCGACTGCCACAACACCAGCACCAGACAGCCGCCCGCGAGGCCGCCGAGATTGGTGGCGATCAGGATCAGGAAGTAGCGCCGCATCGACCCGGCACGGGTGAGCGCGGCCGAGGCCCAGCCGATCGCCGAGGCGAAGGGCTGCATCACCCCGAACAGCCGCAGCACCGGCGCCAGCTCCGGCGCGTCGAACAGCGCCGCGAGCGGCGCCGCGAAGATCACGAGGAGCAGGCCGCCCAGGGCGCCGATGCCGGTCATGATCCAGAACATGGTCGAGAGCAGCGCCTCCTCCTCGGAATCGGAGGTCACGACGAAGTGGAAATAGCCGGTATAGGTCAGCATCACCACGAACTCGACGAAGACGATCGCCAGCGTGTAGACCCCGTAATCCGCCGCGCTGAGAAAGCCCGCCGCCAGCAGGGTGATCACGAAGGAGGCGACCTGCTGCGAGGTCAGCCCCAGCATCGAGATGACAGCGCCGCCGCCGCCGCCGCCATTACCGCGCCTGTTCGAGTGGCTTTCGCGGCTCATGGGCGAGGCCGGGTGCCGCAACCATGCGGCGAATACGAAATAAACTTCACTGACATGTGGACATCCAGTTCGGGGAGGTGTCCATGCTCTATCCGTCTCCCCCGCCCGAGTGCAACGAGGTTCGGCGGGGGCAGGTCGTGCTTTTGCGATGAGACTAATTTGTAAGCGGTATTTGATCGGAGAGGGTCAGGCATGGCGACCGATAACAGCGCATTCAATCACGGGGCCTTCCTGTCCTCCGCGCGACGGCAGGAGGATGCGGCGCACACCCATGAGGAGAGCGTCGATCTTCGCGAACTGATCGGCGCGCTGTGGCGCCGCAAGTGGTTCGTGCTGTTCTGGACCCTCGCTGCGGCGGCGCTGTTCTTCGCGATGACGATCACCAAGCCGGTGCGCTATACCGCCCAGGCGACGGTGATGCTCGACCCGCGCCAGCAGCAGGTGGTCTCGGCGCGCGAAGAGGTGGTCTCGGACCTGCAGCTCAACACCGCGATCATCGAGAGCGAGGTGGCCAGCCTGCGCTCGTCGGCGCTGCTCGAACGGGTGGTGGAGCAGATCGGTGTCGACCGCTTCGCCGGGATCGATCCGGCCAATGCCGCGCCGGGCCCCGTGGCGCGGATCATCGGCGGCGCCAAGCAGGCGGTGCGGGGGCTGGTCGCGCCCGCGACGCCAGCGGCGCAGGGCGATGCCGCGCCGCTGATCTCGGAAGAGCGGCGGCGCCTCAGCCGGATCGTCACGGCGCTGCAATCGGGCATGTTCATCAACCGGGTCGGCGATTCCTACGTGATCCAGATCGCGTTGCAGACCGGCGATCCCGAGCTTTCGGCACTGGTTGTCAACGGTCTGGCCGAGACCTACATCGCCGAGCAGCTGCTCGACCGCCAGAGGGTGGCCGAGAACGCCACGCAATGGCTGTCGCAGCAGGTCGAGCGCCGGCGCGGCGAGGTGGTGGCCGCCGAGGCCGCGGCCGAAACCTACAAGAGAGAGCAACTCGACACCGCCGGCGCCTCGGTCGAGGTGGTCCAGCAGCAGCTCGCCGAGCTGAACCAGCAGCTGGCCATGGCGCGCTCGGAGCGCGCCAACCAGGAGGCGCGGCTGCAGCAGATCGACACGCTGATCGCCGAACGCGGCCCGACCATCGCCGCCGAAACCCAGTCCTCCGACTATCTCGTGTCGCTGCGCCAGCAGCGCGACGAGATGCTGCGCGAGGATGCGCGGCTCTCGGCGACGCTGGGCGAGAACCATCCCGACCGGCGCGACATCGCCTCGGATATCGGCCGGATCGAGGCGGCGATCGCGGCCGAGGTGGCCAATATCGCCCAGTCCTACCGCAACGAGATCGAGGTGCTGCAGGGGCGCGAGGCCTCGCTCGGCCGCGACGTCGAGGCGCTGGAACAGCGGCTCTCGGACATGTCGGCCTCGTCGCTGCAGCTGCGCCAGCTCGAACGCGAGGCCGAGGCGGCGCGCACCGGGTTCGAGGACCTGCTGACACGTCTGGGCGAAATCCGGGCGCAGGCCGAGATCCAGCGCGCCGAGGCCAAGCTTTTGAACCCGGCGCTGATCCCGACCGGCCCCTCGGCGCCGCGCCCCGTTCTGATGACCGCCTTCGGTGGCACGCTGGGCCTGACCTTCAGCCTGATCGCGGCGCTCCTGATGGAGCTGATGAGCGCGGGCTTCCGCCGCGCCGTCGAACTGGAGCGGGCGACCGGCCTCAAGGTGCTGTCGATGCTGCCCGCCGACCGGATCCGCCAGCCGCGCCACGTGCTCGCGCATCTCGACAAGGGCTCGTATTCCTTCCTCGGCGAACGGGTGCGGCAACTGCGCACGGTGATCGCGACGCGCATCGCCGCCAATGCCGGGCCGCGCAGCGTCATGCTGCTCTCCTCGGTGCCGGACGAGGGCAAGACCACCACCGCGCTGGCGCTGGCGCAGTCCTATGCCCGCTCCGGCGTCTCGACGGTGCTGATCGACCTCGATACCCGGCGCCCGGTGCTCCACGACGAGGTGGGGGCGGTGTCGCAGGCCAGCCTCTCGGATCACCTGATGGGCGAGGCCTCGCTTGATGCGGCCATCGCCCGGTCGGACAGCCTGCGATTCGACATCTCCGGGGTCGGCGAGCACGACACATTGCTGTCGGACGGCATCGAGGCCCGTCGCATCGGCGAGCTGATCGAGGCGCTGAAGCAGCGCTACGACATGGTGATCGTCGACGCGCCGCCGGTCCTGGCGATGTCCGACAGCCTGAGCATCGCCCTGGCGGTCGATCACGTGGTCTATCTTGTGCGCTGGAAACGCACGCCGCGCCGGGTCGTGGCGCAGGGGCTGGTGATGCTCAAGAACATCGGCGTGGCGCCGCTGGGAACGGTGCTGACCATGGTCGACACCGCGCAGGATCTCGACGGCTACAGCAGCAGCTACGCCTACCACTGACCCTTTGCATGTCGTCGAAGCGCGACGGTTCGTCCCCTCCAGGGCGGGCCGTTTTCGCGTCGCGGCTCGACCCCCTCTCACAACCAGAGCGAATGTGGTGAAAGATCGCCTTTAGATTGTGCTTTTAATGTCTGAAAACGCGTAGTAGTGGTGCGCTGCAAAATAGTCCAGCAAGTGGACAAATCGAACGGACGCAAGGGGCAAAGACAACCAGTTGTTAAAAAACATAAATATGCACGAGTCGCATTCTGGACAGGTCTGCTGGGTATCTCGGCAGATTTGTTAACAGGACCGGTGCAAGGCAGAACCAAGGCATGGCCGACTCATCCAAAGGTTGTTCCCTTGGGTCGGCGCCGCCGATCACCGCGTGGCGACGGGCGTCCCTTTCGAGGGGCGCGCATTTTCGAGTGATGACGATTTTAAACGGTTTCAAGGATGTCGCGATGACACAATCTTCGAGCACCTCGATCGAGGCACTGGCGCTGCAGGAAGCGGCCGTCGACGCGCCGATGGGCTACAACCGCTTTGCCAAGCGGTTGCTGGATCTGGTCCTTGTAGCGATCCTTCTGGTCCCGTTGCTGCCGGTGATCGGCACCCTCTATCTCTTGGTCCGCCGCGAGGGCGGGCCCGGCTTCTTCGGCCACGAGCGGGTCGGCCGCAACGGCGTGACCTTCAAGTGCTGGAAGATCCGGACCATGGTGCCGGATGCCGAGGCGCGGCTCGCTGCGCTGCTCGCCTCCGATCCCGAGGTGCGCGCGGAATGGGAGCGCGATCACAAGCTGCGCGACGACCCGCGCGTCACCCGGCTCGGGGCGCTGCTGCGCAAGACCTCGCTCGACGAGCTGCCGCAGATCTGGAACGTGCTCAAGGGCGAGATGAGCCTGATCGGGCCACGCCCGGTGACCGCGGCCGAGCTGTCGCGCTACGGGCACCGGAGCTGGGTCTACCTTTCGCTGCGGCCGGGCGTGACCGGGCTGTGGCAGGTATCGGGCCGCAACGACATCGCCTATGACGAACGCGTGGCGCTCGACGCGCGGTATCTGGAGCGGCTGTCGATGCCGCTGGACCTGAAGATCCTGTTCCAGACCGTGGGCGCGGTGCTCAACCGGACCGGCTGCTGAATGACACTTTTCGCCGATACCATGCCCGACGACGCGAATGACGGCCTGCGGATCGCGGTCGTCATCTGCTCGGTCGGCCGCCCCGAGGCGCTGGCGCAGCTGCTGCCATGGCTGACGCGCCAGACCAAGCGGGCGAGCGAGATCCTCTGCGTGGTGACGAAACCCGGTGACCTGCCGGACGAGGCGATCCTCGCCGCGGCGCAGCCCGCGGCGCAGGTGCTGATCTCGGAAAAGGGCCTGCCGCGGCAGCGCAATCGCGGGCTCGACGCGGTGCTGGATCGCTGCGACGTGGTGTTCTTCATCGACGATGACTACCTGCCCGCGCGCGATGCGCTGATCGGCATCGATCGGGCCTTCAAGGCGTTTCCCGACATCTCGGGTCTGACCGGCGCGTTGCTGGCCGATGGAATCCACGGCGCCGGTGTCGATCTCGTCTCGGCCGCCGCGATGATCGAGGCGGACGAGGCCGAGCGGATCGGCCGGGATGCGACGCCGCGCGCGCTGGAGCGCGACCTCGTCGGGCTCTATGGCTGCAACATGGCCTATCGCGCCGCACGGATCGGCGCGCTGCGCTTCGACGAGCGCCTGCCGCTCTATGGCTGGCAGGAGGATGTCGATTTCGCCAGCCGCGTGCCGGGCGAGATGATCCGCACGGACGCGCTTCGCGGCGTGCATTGCGGCGTGAAATCGGGGCGCGACACCAACGGGCACCTGCTGGGCTACAGCCAGGTCGCGAATGTCGCCTATCTGATGCGCAAGGGCTCGATCCCGGCGGGGTTCGGCCTGCGGCTGATCGTGCGCAACATGCTGGCCAACCACCTGAAGATGCTGCGCCCCGAGCCTTGGGTCGATCGCCGCGCCAGGGCCAGTGGCAACTGGATGGCGCTCGGCGACCTGCTGCATGGCCGCTCCGCGCCCGAGCGCATTCTCGACTTCGCGGCGCGTCCGCGTTGATCCGGATTGGCACGGCCCATGCGCCGCGCCGATCCTTGCGCCGAACGGGTCAGGCGAATTCGAGCGTCGTCTGCCCTTCGAGCGCCGCGAGCTCGACCCGGGAGAAGTGGGCGATCTCGGTCAGGGTCCCGCCGCTTTCGACGAAAAGCGACACGCCGCCGCCCTTCTCCTCGAAACGCAGGCCGTCCGCCCCGGCGGTGCCGCCCTGCACGACGACCCGGTCGTCCTCGCCGAAATTGTAGACCCGGTCGAGATCGTCGGACCGGGCGGCGAAGATGATCGTGTCGACCCCGGCGCCGCAGAAGAACGTGTCGCTGCCGGTGCCGCCATCCATTCTGTTCGATCCGTCCTGGCCGAACAGCACGTCGTTGCCGGCCCCGCCGAACAGCATGTCGTCGCCATCCCCGGCAAAGAGCTTGTCCCGGCCGTCGCCGCCGAACAGCCGGTCGTTGCCGGCGCCGCCATTCACCAGATCCTGCCCCGCGCCGCCATCGAGCAGATCGTCGCCATCGGCGCCGATCACCATGTCGGCACCGGCGCCGCCATAGGCCTCGTCATCGCCGGCGCCGCAAAACAGCCGGTCGTCGCCCAGATCGCCGTGCAGATCGTCATCGCCCTTGTTGGAGATCAGCAGGTCGTTGCCGCCCTTGCCATCCAGCAGGTTGTGCAGGCCACGCGCGACCAGCCGATCCTCGCCCTCGGTCCCGAGCGCCTGATAATCGTATCGCGGCGCAGGGGCGGCGGGCGCTTCGGGCAGCATCGGTTCCGGTTCGGGCTCCGGCTCCGGTTCCGGTTCCGGCTCTGGCGTCGGCGTCGGTTCCGGCTCGGGTTCCGGCTGGGGCGCCGGTTCTGGTTGGGGCGCCGGTTCCGGCTCCGATGCTACGGGCGGAGGCGGCGAGGCCTCCTCCTCGGCCGGGGCCGCGCCGCGGTTCAGGATGCCGTCGAGATCGAAGCTCGCATCGCTGAAGACGAACGCCTCGACATTGCTGACAATGCTGGTCGCGGTGGCGCCGCCGAGCTTGAAGGAGAGATCGACGCCGCCCTCGCGGCTCTCGGCCGAAAGCAGCGCCGTCGAGGCGAGGTTGAAAACCAGACGGTCCGTCCCGGCGCCGCCATCGATGCGGTCGCGGCCGCCGCTGGCCTGCAGCGTGTCGTCGCCGCGCCCCCCGGCAAGGTGGTTGTCCGCCGCCGAGCCGATCAGCAGGTCGTTCGCGTCGCCGCCGAACGCGTTCTCGATCACGTTCGCCTGCAGGTCCAGCTTGGACTCGCCGATCCGGCTCTCGGTCTGTCCCGAGAGATCGATCGCGATCGCATGGGTGAGCATCGCGGCGTTGATCGTGTCGGTGCCGCCATCCTCATCGGTGAGCCGAGCGCGGGTCAGTTGCTCGATCGCGTCGTAGAAGCCCGAGGCGAACTCGTCATTGTAGAAATAGACGTCGTCGGTTTCCGGCGCGTTGCCCCTGACGGTCAGCTTCGCGCCGATCAGCGCGCCGCTCATCGGGCCGCTGCCATTGTAGTGAAGCAGGTCTGGGTTGCGGTTGTGGATGTCGATGGTCCAGCTGCCCCTGGAGCTTTCGCCGAAGACCGCGTTGGTGGTGAAGGGGAAGTTGAACAGGCTGCCGCCGCCGCCCTTGGCCTCGAAATCATAGACCAGCTGGCTGATCGTGCCGTCCGGGCTGGTCAGGAAGATCTCGAGATCGTTGGTGTGGCTCCAGGGCAGCTTCAGTTCGAGCTGCGCGCTTTCCATCGTCACGTCCTCGGTGAATTCGATCACCGCCCGGATGTGGTCGTTCTGCCCGGCCGTCAGCACGAGGTCGCTGTAGCGCGTCTCGACCGTTTCGGTCAGCAGGTTGTCGAAGCGCTGCTGGCCTCGCCAGGTTTCGGCCAGCCGCACCGCGTCGTGGAGGTTCAGGTAGCCGAAGCCGAAGCTGTCGGAGAAATGCATGCCGCCGCCGTTGAAATTCGTCGCGGCGTTGGCGACCCAGCCATAGCTCACCGAAGACGAGGTGCCGAGATCCTCGGCCCGGGCGGAAAGGGCAAGGATCTCCATCACGTCCCGATAGCCGAGCTGGTCGTTGGCCTCGAGGATCACGGCCGCGGCCGCCGAGACGATCGGCGCCGAGAACGAGGTGCCGGACATCATCCGCACGCCGCCGCTATAGGGCTCGCTCGTCATGATATCGACGCCGGCGGCGGTGATCAGGAGGTTGGCGCCGAACGAGCTGAAGGCGGCGGCGTTGCCTTCCTTGTCGGTGGCGCCCACGGCGATGGTGAAGGGCGAGTTCTGGTAGCCGTGGTAATTCGAGGATTGCGAATAGGCCGCGTTGCCGGCGGAGAACACGACGACGGTTCCGAGCCCGTCGCGGCCCTGCTGCACGGCGGTGACCAGCGCCTCGTGGCCGTTGGTGCCGGGCTGCAGGTTGTCCTGGAAGGCGCGGCTGTAGCTCCAGCTGTTGTTGAGCACGTCGACGGTCCGGCCATGGGTGACCCCGGCCTCGACCTGCGCGACGACGTTGTCGGCGTTGTAGTCGAGCGCGAAGCTCGCCACCTTGGCGCCATGGGCGACGCCGACGGTGCCGAGGCCGTTGCCGCGTTCGGCGGCGATGACGCCCGCGACCATGGTGCCATGCGCGTCCGGATAGGCGCTGCGGTCCCAGACCGGGGTGGTGCCGCCGGTGCCGAGATCGATGTCGCGGCCGGCGTCGTAATTGTCGTCGATATCGCCATGTGCATAGTTGATGACCGAATCCAGCACGCCGACGGTGATGCCCGCGCCGGTGTAGTCTGCCCAGACGGATTCGGCGTCGATCGACATCTTCGACAGGTAGGGGCGGTCGAAGTAGTACTGCGCCCCGGTATTCGGATCACTGAAGGAGGAATTCTGGGCGAGCGGCGGCGGCAAAATCGACGAACTGAACTGAGACATCTGACCCTCGTACTCATTCTTATTGTCGTCGCGCCTCGTTCATTCGGACGCGACTTGCCCGGCTTCTGCCCGACCACGCCAAAAGAACCGCCCATCAAGGCATCCCGGCGGCCGAACTGCGCAGCCGCGATGGCGGGATTGGGAAACGAGGGTCACGTTTGATCGGTTTGCGCGACCCGCATGGCGCCGCGGTTGCTGGATGCCGAAGGGGTGGCATGGCGCTGGTCCCTCGGCGGCGAAGGTTTCCCATGGCGGCAAGAGGCGGTTCGCCGGCATGGCGAAGATCCACCTTGGGTTGCAAATAATAGCAAGCGCTACAATCAGATGCGTACCGCTCCCGCCGCGTCAGAGCGGCGGGACATATCGCGGATCATCGCCCGACCCGGAGGTCCGACAGCCGGCGCCGGTACCGGACCCAGGACGGGTCCCCACGGTTTATGGCGGGTTAAGATTGAGGATTGCTTAAATCGGGATGCGGATCGGTGTCCGGGTATGGCCCCGAATTCGCCACGAACCGCGCGGCGAGCGCGCCATGCGCCGCCTCGCAACGCGCGGCCAGCGATGCCGAGACCCCGGCCACCGGCCCCGATTCGGCCGGGCGATCGCTCGGCTCGATTCGCGTATGGCTGGCGCTTCGGGTCGGGTCGCCGCCGCCGCCCTTCTGCGTGGCGCGGTGGCTGACATAGCTGTTGGTGAGCGGCGGATCGAGCCGGAGCCAGTCGCCCAGCCGGGCGACGGTCGCATCGGGATCGCGCAGCAGCGCCTCGGAGGTCACGCCGAACCTGCGCGTGGCGGGAAACCGGTCCCAGTGGCCGCACAGGGTCTCGACCCGCTCGGCGTAATAGAGCGCGGCGGCCTCGGCGCTGCGGTATTGGTGCATGTCGGTGCGCCGCGCCAGGGCTTCGATCGAGCGGATCGCCGGGGCCGGCGCGCGCAGCATGAACAGCGCGCGCGCCTCGAAGAACGGCGCATCGGCGGTGGCGTCGAGGTGATCGTGCAGCACCTTGTCATAGAGCAGATCGGCCCTGAGCGAGAGAGCCCGCCGCAGCGCGAGGTTCACCACCACCTGCCCGAGGCTTTCCGCCCGACCATGCGACACGTGGGTCTCGCCGTAACCGGTGATCCGCGGATGGCTGCACAGCACGTTCGACAGCGCGGTGGTCGTGGCCCGCATATGCGACAGCATCAGCAGGCAGCGATCGTAGCGCGCCTGCGGGGCATGCGCGGCAGTCCGGGCGGCGATGCGCTTGATCCCGTTCCTGAGGGTGGTGCGGTCTTGGGGGCGTCGAACCAGCTGCACGTGGTAAAATCCTATTCCTTGGCAAAGAGGGGCCCCGCTGCACCGGCCGGCTCGGGACGGGCGGGCGTCGCGATCGGGGCGGGACGGCGGTCGCGCAGCCGCGCATGGGCATAGAGCCCGGCGGCCACCCCCGCCATCGCGTAGAAGGGCGTGTCGAGATTGGGGTAGGGGCGGGCGATCATCGCCTGCAGCACGATCGCCATGCAGCCGCTGACCATCGCGGCGCCGGTCCGCGTGGCGGCGCTGTCGAGCCCGCGCAACCCCCGGCCCAGCGTCGCCAGCGCCAGCAGGAACCAGAGCTGCAGCAGGCTGCCGGGAAGGCCGAAGCTGCCGAGATTGGTCATGATCCAGCTCGACGCCCTGACGCTGCCGATCCCGATGCCGAGCCCGTAACTGTCGGCGAAGTTGCGCAGCGCCTGCATGTTCCAGCTCATCCGCTCGACGCCGGACTCGCTGTCCATCTTGTTGAAGATCAGCGTGTCGAGCACGATCGGCACGCTCGGCACGAAGTTGTAGATCAGCACCACGCCGCCGATCGCCAGCGGGATCGCCATGCTGAGCCCGAGATAGAGGCTCGCCACGCCCTGCACCCGCGCCGCCGAGCGGACATGCCACAGCAAGAACAGCCCGGTGAAGCTCACGAAGGCGACGATCCCCGAGGTGGACATCGAGCGTAGCAGCAGCAGCGCCACGAGGATCAGCGTCGCGAGCGTCCAGCGCCCGCCGCGATCATCGAACCAGAGCTTCAGCCAGAAGCCATAGAGCCCGACGGTATAGAAGGCATAGGCCGAAGGCTCGGGAAAGCCGCCGATCAGCCGCCGGATATCCATCAGGCGCTGATCGTCGAGCATGGCGTAGTTCATGGTGCGAAAGCCCTCCAGCATCCATGGCAGACCGGCGGCATGACTGCCCAGATCGACGAAGGACACCCCCGCGTGCACCATGGTGGAGATGGTCATCGCGCGCAGCGCCTGGTCCGGGCGGCCCCAATAGGCGAAGGCCGCGGCCAGAAGCACGTAGGACGAGACCGACAGCGCGAAGCGGACGAGCTGGCCGATATTGTTGCCGGTCGGGCGCAGCGGCGCCAGCAAGAAGCTCAGCCGGCCCTCGATCTGGCCGAGGGTAAAGAACTCGGTCTGGCCGCTGAACACCCGGGGCAGGAACACCGCGCCGATCGTCGCCAACAGCATCAGCAGCATCAGCGGAAAGCCGGGCCGGGCGGGGCGCATCGTGCCGAACAGCCGCGCGAAGCCCACGGGGCGACCGAGGCAGGCGACCCAGAGCGCGACGACGCAAAGATCGGTCAAAGACAGGTCGCCAAGGCCCGGGAGCGACAGGGCGGCGGCGCTGCGGAAGGTCATCGAGGCGAAGAACACCCATAGCCCCCGCACCGGCCCGAGCCAGAGGATGGCGCCGAACATCAGCAGGGCGATGGGCGTGGTGGTCGGGTGCAGCATGCGCTCGCCGATAAGGTGATTTACTATTTCGGCGTACACGTATGAGGCCGCAAGCCCCAGCCCCTAAACGACCCTGCAGCGCCGATCCGTCACGATTTGTCCGTTTGCTGGGCAGGTTGCGATGCGGGGATGCGGATCCCGACGCGCCGGGATCGTCCCGTTTCCGACCGTACCCCCATGGCGCGGCGAAAGCGCCACCTTCCGGTGGCGCTTTGCCGTGGTTCGAATGCTGGGCGGGATCAGATGAAGCCGATATCGTCCGCGGTCAGAAGCGCGTTGTGGAACAGCACCGTGGTCTCGCCGTAGACCAGCTTGGTGTGACCGGCCGCGGTCTGCGTCAGGCTGTAGGTGCCGCCCTGGGTGAGCTCCACCGCGTCGATGCCAACGGCGAAGTCGAACACGTTGTCGCTGCCATCGGCCTTGTCGAAGCGGAAGGTATCGGCGCCGACCGTACCGTCGAGCGAGCCGTTGCTGTTGTCGCCCCAGAGCCCGTCATTGCCGTCGCCGCCATAGATGATGTCGTCGTCATCCCCGCCGACCACGACGTCGTTGCCCTCGTTGCCATAGAGCGTGTCGTTGCCGGCGCCGCCGAACACGAAATCGCGGCTCGCCCCGGCGTCGACGAAGTCGTTGCCGTCGCCGGCATTGATCACGTCCTGGTTGTGGCCGCTATAGATGATGTCGTCGCCACCCTTGGCGTAGATCTGGTCGTCGCTGCCGGTCGAGCGGATGGTCTCGGAATTGTTGGTCGCATAGATCCGGGCCGGCGCGACGCCGATTCCCGATGCATTGATATCGCCGCCGTTGCCCTGGACGATGTTGGGTTGGATGGCCATTCGTCGTTACTCCAAAAATGTCTCTTCTTGACGGAAGCCGCCGCGAGGTGGTTCAGGACCGTGCTCATGGAGCACCCGTTAAAGTGCAGACCGCTAACTAGAACAATTACTAGCGGTTGTATCATAGGGTGATCGCCCAAAAACAATCAAGTATTGCCTGACTTCTGCCACAATCTCGTGCGCCGCGAACACAAGTAGAGATGCATTCGCTAACAAAACCCTTATGTATCTCAGCAACTTGCTCGATGATCACGCGGATGTGTCCGTCGACTATTCTTGGAGGGTGCCTGGACTGCGGGCGCCGCCTATTGTCTGGGGACACCGCGCGACGGCAGACGACAGGCGCCGAACGATCCTTAGAAAACCGTTCAAGGACAATAACATGAGACCTATCTCGGAGAAGACGCGCCGAGCCGTGTGGCCGGTTCTGGCCTGTCTGCTGGCGCAGGTTGCGGGCGCGGATACGGCGCCTGTCGTTTCGGCCAATTCCGGATTCCAGGCCGGTCCACACCATCAGGTTGAGGGGCGGCTCGATGCGCTCGGCCTCGATTCGCTGCGCGACGGCGTGGTCTGGGGGCGAATCGAATCGCAACCCGGGATCTATGATTTCGACCGCCAGAACCAGCACGGCATCGCCGCGCTGATCGCGGCGGGCCGGGCCGGATCGATCACTATCTATCCCCGCAACCCGATCTATGAATCCGGCAACACGCTGATGGGCGAAGAGGGGATCGCGGCCTTCGCGCGATTCGCCTCAGAGTTGAAGAAGCGTTTTCCCCAGATCGACACGATCCAGGTCGGGAACGAGTTCAATTCCGCCTCGTTCCAGACCGGTCCGGCGCGCGAGATGGCGCCGCTGGAACGGGCCCGCCTGCATGCGCGGCATCTCGCCGCGCTGGCTTCGCGGCCGGAACTCGAGGGCGTGCGGATCCTTGGCGGCTCGACCCATTCGATCGCCGCCGGTTACGTCTGGGAGGTGCTCGACGCCGGTGGGGCGGCGCATATGGATGCGGTGGCGGTGCATCCCTACACCACGCCGGCCGAGCATATCCCCGGCGAGATGGCGGTGCTGCGGCGCCACCCGGAGATGGCGGGTCTCGAGATCGAGGCGACGGAGTTCGGAACGACCGATATAGACGCCGCGCCGGACCTGTTCTGGCGCAATTACTGCATGATGGCGATGGCCGGGGTGCGCCGGGCCGTCTGGTATTCCCTCGAAACCCGTGGCGACGGCTATGCCGCGATGCTGGGCGAGGATTTCGGCCTGACCCCGGTCGGGCGGGCGCTGATGCTGGGGCATGAAGAGGCGCAGGGCCGAAAGGTCGAGCCGTTCCGGCCCGACCCTTATACCTATGGCTGCCGCTTCGGCGGCGAATTGGCGGTGCTGTGGGGCGAGCGCCGCGAGGTGCAGATGCTCGATGACGACATCGAGCTGCTGACCGGCGCGCTCGATTCGATCGCCGGGCCGCCGGTTCTGGACCCGCAACGGGTGCTGGTGCTGCGGGCGCCGGGCGGCGCGGTCGATCCCTATGCGGATCTCGTGCTCGGGCCCCATGATCTGCGGGCCGACAGCTACCACGAGTTCGAGCGGCCGGTCGCGGGCGGGCGGGCCGTGGATCGCGACACGGCCGGGTTCGACCGCTACGTGATCCGCGATGGCCGGATGTACGACCTGTCGACCTGTCCGGGCCAGCAGGCCCCCGGCACGCCGTGGCGGCCCTATCTGTGCAACGCCGACCTGCCGCGCTTCGTGCTGAAGCCCGAGGACTTCACCCTCGGCGGACCGGTCTCGCTGGTGCATCGCTACAACCCCGCCGAGGCGGGTGCGCTCATAGTCGAGGTCGAGATCGGCATGCACCGGATCAGCCGCAGCGGCGTCGGCGTGGCGCTGCAGGTCGACGGGCATCCCCATGAACGCCGGGTGGTGGAGCAGGGCGCGGAGCGGCTGGTCTTCGGCCCGTTCGAGGCCCGCCCCGGCGCGCCGGTGCATATCGTGATCGACCCGAGTGGCGATCCCGGCGGCGATATCGGAACCCTGCGGATCAGGGTGCGCGATGCCGGTCCCGCGATCGCGCCGATGGGACCCGGGCTCGCGCCCACGTAAACCATCTATACACCTTGACCGTGTGGTATGCCGCAGCGTAGCAATCGCAGCGAGCGTGGCCCGGGTGGCGTCCGCTCTGTCGTTCCGCTGGCCCGACGGGTTGGCGGCGGCGACTGGCGCCATCCCTGAGGCGCCTTGTTGTTTACGAGGTATCGCAGCCGCCGGTTCCGGCGGGCCTGCAAGAGAACGAGTTTTGCCATGATCCGCCTTACCCTCCCCGGGCCCGCTCGCCTTGCTGCCATCATGCTCGCCGTCGCGCTGGTCGGGGCCCCGCTTCAGGCCGCCCCTTACCGGCTGATCGCGGGCGACCGGATCGAGATCGCGCATGCGGGGATGGAGGCGCCGGTCCAGCTTACCGTCGACACCGACGGGCAGGTGCGGCTGGCGGAGATCGGCGGCATCGACGTGATCGGCCTCACCCTCGACGAGGTCGAGGCCGAGATCGCGGCCCGTGTGGGCGCGGCCGGGCTCTACGTCGATGCGCGGGTCAATGTCGTGGTCGCCGATTACGCCCCAGTGGTGGTGACCGGCGACGTGGCGGCGCCGGGACGCTACGACTACCTCCCCGGCATGACCGTGGCCGTCGCCCTCGCCACCTCTGGCGGCAGCGAGACGCTGGGGTTGAGCCAGCTCGACCTCGCCCGGGCGCGGGCCGATGCCAAGAGCCTGCTCGAGACGCTGAACCTCGACATCGCCGGCGCCGCGGCGCGGCTGGCGCGGCTCGAGGCGGCGCTGGGGGAGGCGCCGCTCGAAACGCTGACGCCGGAGGCGGTGCGCGGGCAGGTCCCGTCGCCCGGCGCGGCGCCGTTGCAGGCGCTGGTGGAGACCGAGCGCGCGCTGCTGCGGGCCGAGCGCGAGCGGGCCGAAATGCTGATGACCTCCTGGGAGGAGGAGATCCGCACGATCGAGGCGCAGAAGCAGCTCTTCGACGAGCGCATCCTTCTGCAGGAGGAGATCGTCGCCAACACCGCCGAGGCGCTGCGCAACGCCCGCGAGCTGCAGGAGCGGGGGCTTCAGACCACCGCGAGCCTCAGCAGCGCCGAGGAGCGCGCCTCGGATGCGCAGGCCCGGGCGCTGGAACTGGAAACCGCGCAGATCGCCGCGACCCGCGCCATATCGGACGCGCGCCGTGCACGCGCGCAGTTCCTCGCCGACCGGGAGCGGACCAACCTCGCCGACCTGCAGGCGGGACGGATCGAGATCGACGGGCTGCGGCTGCGTCATGCGCGCGCCCTCGAACAGCTCGCGCTCTTGAGCGGCGGCGGGGCGGGGGCGTTGCTCGATGCCACGACGGTCGAGCTGGGCTACCGGCTGCTGAGCCCGCGCCCGGGCCGCGACGAGATCACCGAGATCGACGCGCAGACCCCGCTGCTGCCGGGCGACACGCTGATCGTCACCGTCACTTCGCGGCCGCTCGACATCCCCAGCTGAAATGCGCCGCCGTTGCGCGTACGGTGCCGACACCGCGATTTAGGGCGGCCGCGCCATTCTTCCCCGACATCGATTGGGGAGAGCGGCGATGGAACAGAAGGTCGTGGTGCGGGCGGACGGCGGAGCGGGCTATCTGGGGCTGCGGCTCTTCGCGGGCGAGGCGATCACCTTCGAGGTGCCGGACCGGCCCGCGAACACGCGCGTCACCGTGACGATGGGGTTCGACACCGCCGCGCCGCCGCTCGTGCAGCGCAGCGGCGACGAAAGGGTCGCGCTTTCGCCCGAGGATCTCGCGCCGCTCGGCGAGGGGCGGGCGGGGGTCTACAACGTCTGGATCGAACAGGGCCCGGGGCGCCGGTTGCTGCAGCACGGCTCGATCGTGGCGCAGCCGAGCCTAGCGCCCGTCGCGACCGCGCCGGTCGCGGGCGGGGCCGTGACGCTGGAACTGCGCGTGGGCGAGGCGGTCTCGGTCGATCTCTCGACCGGTTTCACCGGGGCCGATCTCGTGTTTTCGCTGGCGCCCGGCTCGGCCCTTCTGCCCGCCGGGCTCGCGCTCTCGAGCGCGGGTGTCCTGACGGGGCAACCCGAGATGGCGGGGCAGCACGACCTGCTGCTGCGCGCAAGCAATTCAGCCGGTTGGGCCGAGACAGGGCTTGCCATCGCGCTCGTCGCGGCCCCGGGCAGTTCGCCGGGCGCCACGACATTCGCCGCCCACCGGACGGGGCCGCGTCTCATCGTCGACGGCGACAGCACCATGGCCAATCCCGGCTTCCGCGACGCGTTGCTCTGGGCCTTGGGCGACGTGACATGGCTGCCCGACACCTACCAGCAGGCCACCGGTGGCCACACGATCCAGACCATGCTCGACGGGGCGCAGGCGGTGGTCGACCTGATCGAGCGCGACGAGACCATCGTGGTGATCGGCCCGGTCGGCGCGAACTGGGACCCGACCGATCCGGCGGCCCCCTATACCCGGTCGAAATCCAAGATGGCCGAGCTGATCGGGATCTACCGCGACGCGGGCGCGGTGGTGGTCTGTGTACCGGCTCTGCCGTCGGGCTACGACGACCCGGCCAATCCCTATACCGCCAAGCAGGACAAGTACGACGCGATCAACGCCACGCTGGCCGAGGTCGCAGCGACCGATGCCGACGTGCACATGGTCGATGTCGCCGGCTTCGACCCGGTGTCGATGAAGAACGACGAAACCCACCCCAATATCGAGCATGGCGCCGCCTATCTCGCAGGCAGGGTGCGCGAGGTGGTGCTGCCGCTGATCGCCGGCTCGCGGCTGTCCGAGGCCCCGAACCTGCTTGGCACCGCGGGAGAGTTTCCAGGCGATGCGCCGAGCGCGGTCGCGGGCGTGTCGGGCATCCAGCCGGATGGCTGGGTCTTCACCCGGATCGGCACCGCGTCATGGAACGTCGCGCGCAACGGCGCGGGCGATCTCGTCATCTCCTGTCGGGACGCGCCCGACAGCGCGCAGCTCACCCTGCGCTACAACGCCGATGTCGGCGGCGCGACGGGCGACATCTTCGACGCGATCTTCGAGGTGGAGGTCGACCCGGCCTCGACCGGCTTCGGCGGGCTGATGTCGGGCGTGGCCGGATCGACCCTGCTCGGCATGAACGCGATCACGCCGTTCCTGACGGTGCCGCCCTGGCCGCTCTTTGCCCGGTCGCGCGGTTACGCGCAGGAGGGCGCGCATGGCGTCAGGCAGGTCTCGCTCGGCCTGTCCTGCGTCGCGGGGGGCAGTGTGACCTATACCCTGAAGCGGGCGGCGATGCTGCTCGTGCGCAACGCCGCCAACGCCCTCGAGATCGCGGGCGATCCAATGAGGGCGGTCGAGGTCGGGCAGCCCTATGGCTTCGCGCCGGTGGTGTCGGGGGGCAGCGCGCCCTACGGCTTCGATCTCGCTTCGGGGAGCCTGCCGTCGGGGCTGTCGCTCGATCCCGGCACCGGGGCGATCACCGGCAGCGCCGATGCCACCGGCCGCCATGGCGGCATCGCGATCCGGGTGACCGATGCTCTGGGCGCGACCGCGACGCTCGCGCCTTTCGCGATCGAGGTGACGGCGGCGGGCGTTCCGGCGAACACCACGCCCCCGACGCTGAGCAATACCAGCCCGGCCGAGGGCGAGACGATCGGCGTCGATGTGGGGGCCTGGAGCAACGCGCCCGACAGCTTCCGCTACCAGTGGCGGCATTCCGGCAACGTCCAGGCGGGCGAGACCGGGCCAAGCCATACCATCGCCGTCGGGGTGGCCCCGCAGGTGATCACCTGCCAGGTCTGGGCCGCCAATGCGGCGGGCGAAAGCGCCGTGGCCGAGACCGTCCCGAGCGATCCGGTGGTGGCGGGCGGGGCCGCCAGCGTCACGGGCTGGAACGACAGCGACCCGGATTGGACGCATTTCGGCGGTATCGAGCAATTGCTCTATGCCGATCAGGGGCGCGGCGTCGCGGCGGTGCCGGGGATGGACGGGATGCGCAACGCGGTCGGGGCCGACGCGCTTTCGGGCCAAGTGTATTTCGAGGTCGAGCTGGTTTCGGGCGTCAATCTCGTCGGCATCGCCGATGCGCAGACCACCATCGCGACCGGCAGCCTGACCGCGGATCGCCACGGCAAGGCCGGGGGGCTGGTGTTCCACAGCGACGGCAATACCGCCATCGGCAACGCGCTGGCCGATGGCCAGCGGGCCTGCCTTGCCGTCGATACCGGGGCCGGACTGTTCTGGGTCCGGCAGGAGGCCGGGGCGTGGAACGAGGATGCGGCGGCGGACCCGGCGGCGGGGACGGGCGGCTTCAGCCTCGCGGCGCTCACCCCGCCGATCCGCGCCCATGTCCAGCTCAAGAGACAGAGCGGCGCCGAGGCCCGGCTGCATGGCAGCCGCGACCGCTGGCGCCATGCGGCGCCGGCGGGGTTCGGGCCGATCGCCTGAGATCAGCCCGTGGGCAGATCCTCGAGGTGACCGGCCAGCGTCGCGGCCGCCGCCTTCCAGGTGAACCGCTGCACCCGGGCCCGGCCCGCCTGCGCGAGGCGGGACCGCAACTCCGGCGTGGCGCAGACGCGCTCCATCGCCGCGCGCCAGCCATCGGCATCGCCCGGGTCGAGCGAGAGCGCCGCGTCGCCGCAGACCTCGGGCACCGCGCCGCCGGTCGAGGCGATCACCGGGCAGCCGCAGAACATCGCCTCGGCCGGGGGCAGGCCGAAGCCCTCGGTGATCGAGGGAAAGGCCAGCGCCGTGGCGTTGTCGTAAAGCGCGCGCAGCTCGGCATCGCTGACCCGGCCCAGCATCCGCACATCCTCGGAAGGGGTGATGCCGCCATCGGCGAAGACCCCCGCATCGCCGCCGCCCGCGATCACCAGCGGAATCGAGCGGTCGCGGCGGGCCCGCGCCGCGCGGACCAGCATTGCGAGGTTCTTGTGCGGCGCGAGGCTGCCCAATGCCAGCAGGAAGCGCCCCGGCTCCAGCCCGTGCCGCTTCAGCGTCTCGGGGTCCGGGGCGAGGCGCAGCACGTGATCGGCGCCGTTCGGAACCACCCGCGCCTTGCCCTTCGGCGCCACGCCGAAGCGTTCGAGATCGGCGCGCGCATGCTCGGAGACGGTGAGCACCATCGCCGCACGCCGCCCCAGCATCGGCTGCATCGTGCCGTACCAGCGTACGAAGGCCCGGGAGTAGGATTCGGGCTGCCGGAACGCCTGCGCGTCGTGCATCATCACCACCTGCCGCGACCGCAGCACCGGGCCAGTGTTGCACAGGCTCAGGAGCCAGTCCCGGGGCCGCGCGCGGGCGAGGGCGAGTTGCTCCCAACCATGCCCGCCGAGCTTCGAGGCGCTGGTCGTCGCCGCGTCGAGGATCGCCTTCGGCCGTTCCTCGGGCCGGACCGTGTCGCCGCGCGGCCGGATCGCGGAAAACCCGCCAAAGCGCGAGGGCAGCCCGTGTTCGAGCAGCGCCGCCACCAACTCGCTCGCAACGCGATCGACACCCGTGGGCGGCCGCATCAGAAAGCGGCCGTTCAGAACCAGATCAACCATTCAAAATCACCTTGTCGCAGGACGCGCCACGCATCCTGCCTGCGTCCCGTGCTTATGTCTTTTGGCACCGATGTCACAAGACCGACCCGCTGTCCGGTGCCTGCTCGGGTGTCGGAAATGTCCAGATGCTGCGCGAAAAGCCCAAGATCTTCGCCGGTTACGGGCGGTCAGTGGTCGCAACGGACCAATCCCCTCGGGCCAAGCCAAATCGCGGTGGCGGGTTCGGTCATTCCCATCGACGACCCGTCTCCCGGCGGGTCGAGGCTACGGTGGCATGGTTTCCGCAAGAAACTGGCCGTGCTACTCAAGGTTGAAGAGCTATATTGTCAATTTCCTTTTCGTAGTGAATATCCTGACCATTCCACAGCGAGATGCGCCGGCGATTCCCGCGAGGTCGCATAGGTGTGGGGTCGGGATAGGGGACACCGCCGCGTCCTCGGAGCCATCATCTTGACCAGTCAGGTATCGTATCGTCCCGAGATCGACGGTATGCGCGCCATCGCGGTTTCGGCCGTTCTCGTCTATCACCTCGGTATCGCCCACGGCGACGGCATCGTCTTTCCCGGCGGGTTTCTCGGGGTCGACCTGTTCTTCGTCCTGTCGGGGTTCCTGATCACCGGCATCCTTTTGCAGGAGCTTGCGGAGGGGGGGCGGATCCGGCTCGTCCGGTTCTATGCGCGCCGGGCGCGGCGGATTCTGCCGCCGATGCTGCTGGTCATGCTGGCGAGCCTGCCCGCGGCCTGGGCGATCCTGCTGCCGAGCGAGATGCAGCGCTTCGCGTGGTCCCTGCTGGCGACGCTCGGATTCGTCAGCAACTTCTTCTGGTTCGAGACGCTGGGCGCCTATGGCGCCGCCGCCGCCGATCAGCAGCCCTTCCTGCATGGCTGGAGCCTCGCCATCGAGGAGCAGTTCTACCTGCTGTTCCCTCTGGTGCTGATGCTGCTGGTCCGGCTGGGCGGAGGCCGGGCGGTGGGGGCCGGCATCGCGGTGCTGCTCGTCTCGGGTCTCGCGGTGGCGCAGTTCTCGACATGGGCGATGCCGTCCTTTTCGTTCTTTTCCCCCGCGAGCCGTGCCTGGGAGCTTCTGGCGGGATCCGGTCTCGCCTGGCTGTCGCGGCACCGTGCCGGCGTGTTGCGACGCGGCCCGCTGGCCCGGCTGGCGCCTTTGGCCGCGCTTCTGGTGCTGCTGACCTGCTTCGCGGGGTTCGAGCTCGAAGGTTCGGGCCATCCCGGCCTGCCGACCCTGCCGGTGATCCTCGCCTCCTGCGCGCTGATCTGGTTCGCGCAACCCGGCGAGCCGGTGACGGCGCTGCTCTCGACGCCGCCTCTGGTCTATCTCGGCAAGCTCTCCTACGCGATCTACCTGTGGCATTTCCCGATCTTCGCCTTTGGACGGCTCGCGAATATCGACGGGATCACCGCGGTCGACATGACCGCATGGCTGGGGTTGACGCTGGCGCTGTCGGTGCTGAGCCATCACCTCGTCGAGCGGCCCTTTCGCTTCGCTCTCCCGACCCGGGCTTTCGCGGCCGCGATCGCCGGTGCGACGGTGATGGTGCTGCTGTTCGGTGCCCTGTCGCTCGGCTCGGATGGCGGTTTCGGCCGACAGAGCGCGCGGCTCGCGCCGCTTTATGGCGACGCCTCCTTCGACAACGAGGTGCTGCAGGCGCAAAGCTGGTCGATCCTCGACGCGCTCGACCCCGATGAGAAGATCGATCGCTGGAACGCCGCCACGCCGTCGCGCCACGAGCGCGAGGCGCTGTGGTTCCGCCGGCCCGAGAGCCGCAAGGTGCTGATCATCGGCAATTCGCACAGCAAGGACATGTTCAACGCGCTGTGGCTCAACGCGGAGCGGTTCGACGGGATCGAGTTCGCGCGCTTTGCGATCGGCGCCAAGGTGCCGGAGGCGCATATCGAGATGCTGCTGCGCGCGCCGAATTTCGCGGCGGCACATGTGATCGCCCTCGCGCCGCGCTACACGCCCGAGTTCCGCGCGGCGCTGCCGCGACTGGCCGCGCTGTTCCAGCGTCACGGCAAGGAGGTCGTGGTCATCGGCGACACCGCCGAGTTCGATTCGCCCAGCGTGCTGCCGCTGTTCGACTGGCATCTCAGGAGCGCGGGCACGCGGGCGCAGCTCGCCGGGCTGAACGACCTCGCCCATGACCGCGAATCCGCCGAAGGGCGTGCGGCCGAGCGGGCGCTCGACCGAATGGCCGAGGAGCATGGCCTGGGCTTCCTGTCGCGCCGGCAACTGATCTGCGACGACGCGGCCGAAAGCTGTGCGCTGGTTTCGCCCGAGGGTCGCAAGACGATGTATGACCGCGATCACTGGACCCTCGAGGGCGCCGCGCTCTTCGGACGCCGCGCGGCCGAGGCGGGCTGGTTTCAGGAGGTCCCGACGGATCACGGCCGATCTCAGGACAGGTTTTCGAGCCTTCCAAGTAGATGAAGCGGGCCAGTCGGTCTCCTATGATGGCCTATGCCTCGGCCGGTAAGTCGTTGGGCGGATGAAGCGCGGCGGTTCTGACCAGCGGAAACCTCGATTGCGCCAGGCGCCCCTGAAACTCTCACATATTACATAAGACATATTGTGCGCATATTTTTCTTGCCCGGTCGCACTATTTTTGTCCCCGGCCATTGCCTGAAAACAGCGCCTACCGACCCTGCATTTCCGAAACGGGTGTTTCAGGCGCAACCAGGCTCGCGAAAATGCTGCGAACTGGAGATAAGTGCCAAGTCCGAAACGAGGGCGATACGGCGCATTCGATCTCCGTCCGAATTAGCCCCGCGAATCCCGATTCGGATTGAAAGGTCTTCTAAAAGCGCGGCGGTTCTCGTGATGGCTGGGGTTAGCCCGGAAGCCAAAGGCATTCGCCGGCCACTTGAGCATGCCGCAGGTGTTGCGGTGATGACAGGAAAAACGTGATTGCGGCGCGGATTGGGGGGCGGGCGGCGGGACCGGCGTGAAATTGCCGGGTTTTCGCCGGGGAATCGGTCGGTCCTTGCGCTGTGATCGGCCCCGAAGGAGCCGGTTCGGCTGGGAAACGAAGGTTTCGCGGGCTGCGGGGCGGGAACGGGTCGGGTGCGACGATTTGTCGTGTGGCGGCCCGCAGCCCGTTAACGGGTCGGGAAAGTTTCGCGGTCTAGCCTGCCCCTCGTTCCCGCCTTTCGCGGCGGATTTCGCGAGTTTCGGTAAGGCTCCGCCGATCAATGGCGGATTTCCACTTAGCGACGTGGCGTCACGACCTGAGGGACTGCACAGGCAGATCGGGCTGGATATGCATCACGTCGGAATGGGGCCGGGGATCGGTCCGCAAATGCCAAATCGGATCCGGCGATCGGGGAATGGTCGGGCGATCCAGGGAATAGGGAAGAACGTAGCAACATGTTGGCTTTCGAAGGAGCTCAGGGCTTTGGAGCCCAGGCAAAGGGCGGCCGTGGCGGCGAAGTGGTGAAGGTGACCAATCTCGACGATTCCGGCGTCGGGTCGCTCCGCTGGGCGCTCGAGGATCTCGACCAGAAGCGGATCGTCGTGTTCGAGGTCGGCGGCCAGATCGACCTGAAGGACCAGATCCAGATCAACGGCGACGTCACCGTGGCCGGCCAGACCGCGCCGGGTGGCATCACCGTGACCGGCGGCCGGCTGCGCGTCGTCGAGAGCGAGGTGATCATCCGGGGCCTGAACGTGCGGCCGGGCGATGCCGCCGACGGCAGCAAGCCCGACGACCGCGACGGCATCGCGGTGGGCAAGCGCGGCGCGACCGTCGAGAACGTGATGATCGACAGCAACTCGATCTCCTGGTCGGTCGACGAGCTGGCCTCGACCTGGGGCGCGCCGAAGAACGTGACCTTCTCCAACAACATCATGGCCGAGGCGCTGCAGAGCTCGATCCACCCCAAGGGCGATCACAGCATGGGGCTGCTGATCGGCGACGGCAGCTCGAATGTCAGCGTCGTCGGCAACCTGCTGGCCAGCAACGAGCACCGCAACGCGACGATCAAGGACGACGCCAAGCAGATCGAGTTCGTCAACAACGTCGTGCACAATTACGGGCCGAACGGGCTGCGGCTGAACGAGGGCTCGACCGCCAACGTGGTCTCGAACATCTACCAGGCCGGCCCCGACAGCGCCGGCCGCGAGGCGATCCGCCTGGAATCGCCGCAGGCCTCCACCGCCTACTACCTGTCGGGCAACGAGGCCGAGATCGCCGGCTCGGCGACCTCGAAGGTCAAGAACGACTACGTGTTCACGCCGCGCACCACCGAGGTGATGGGCACCGACGAGCTGCTCGAGCACGTGCTCTCGACCGCCGGCGCGCGGGCCCAGGGGCTGAACGCGATCGACGCGCGGATCATCGACTACGTCCGCAACGGCAAGGGCAAGATCATCGACAGCCCCGACGAGGTCGGCGGCTATCTCGACGGCGGCCTGCGCCGCGGCCCGCGCGACAGCGACGATGACGGCATCCCCGACGACTATGAGAGCCTGATCGGCTCGGACCCGAACCGCGCCGACGCGCAGGCCGACGCCGACAAGGACGGCTACGCCAACATCGAGGACTACATCAACGGCCTGATCGACGGCTTCGACACGAAGCCGGGCACAGGCGGTGACAAGGCCGGCGACACGGCCGGCGCCCCGGCGGCGCGGGCCCCGGCCCAGAGCGCGCCGGCCGCCGAGGCGGCGCCGGCGACGGGCTCGGCCGCCAAGGTGGCGCCGGGCCGCGTGGTCGAGGCCGAGACGCTGCAGCTCAGCGGCGGTCTCAGCGTCGACACGCTGAACGCGGCCTCCGGCAACGGCGTGGTCCGGGCCCGCTCGGACGCGATGCAGCGCGCCGAGATGGACTTCGACGGCGCCAGCGGCCGCTACGACCTGACCGTCAACTATTTCGACGAGAATGACGGCGTCAGCCGGCTGGCGGTGCAGGTCAACGGCCGCACCGTCGCCGAATGGGACTGGGACCAGGATCTCGGCTCGTTCAAGGCCAACAACGACACCCGGACCTCCAAGGTAATCGAGGGGCTCGAGCTCGCCAAGGGCGACACGGTGACGCTGCTGGGCACCCGCGACGGCAAGGAGCCGCTGCGCATCGACACGCTCGAATTCGCGCAGAGCACCGGCGGCGGCGACGTCGCCAAGGCGCCCAAGGCCCCCGCCGCGCCCGAGGAGGCCGCGAAGGCCGCGCCCGCCGCGACGGCGCTGCATCTCGAGGCCGAGGATTTCGACCTCTCGGGCTTCGTCGCCGAGAGCCTGAAGAACGCCTCCGGCGGCACCGCGATCCGCCGCGACGGCCGGGGCGAGCACTCCGCCGAGACCGACTTCGAGGGCGAGGCCGGGCTCTACGACATCGTCGTGAACTATTTCGACGAGAATGACGGCGCGAGCCGGCTGGCGGTGGAACTCAACGGCGAGGCGCTCGACGCCTGGATCTGGGACGCCGATCTGGGCGACCGGCTGGCCAACAACAACACCGCTGACCCGGCACGTGATCGAGGATGTCCGGCTGCAGAAGGGCGACCGGCTCAGCCTGTCGGGCGAGGATGATGGCGGCGAGCCGCTGCGCGTCGACTCCTTCGACTTCCTGCCCAACGACCTGCTGGCCGCCTGACCGGCCGGGCCCGCGACGCCGGGCCCCGGCCCGCGCGACCCCCGCGATCCCCCCAGGCGGCCCGGCCGCCCGGGGGCCATCCCCGCCGCGCCGGCCGTCCCCCGGCGCGCGCAACCCCGGCCGCCCCCGCGGCCGGGGTCTTGTCGTATCCGCGCCCAAAGCCACTCCGGAGCCACCCCTGAGCCGCACAAGCGCCCGGGACCGGGGCCGCGGTCTCAGCCGCGGCGGCCCACCCCCTCATAGGCCACGAAGCCTGCCGCGCGGACGTCGCCCGGGCTGTAGACGTTGCGCAGATCCGCCATCCGCGGACAGGCCATCCGCCCCGCCAGCTCCCGCAGGTCCAACGCCCGGAACTCGTTCCACTCCGTCAACACCACAACCAGATCAGCCCCGTCAGCGGCGATGTCAGAACCGCGTGGCTGTCTCGGCGGATCGGGGGGCCTTACCAGCTTTGTTTGCGGTCCCGGTCGGGGTGCCGTCCTTCGGCTCCTGTGACGCTGTGCCTTCCCGCAGCAAGTTGAAGCCGCCTACTTCGCCCTGCGAATCGATGATCCGCCCCGTTCTTGTGGCGACACTCTCGACGATGCGCTGGTCTATGGCGTCGAGCGCCGGGTGGCGGGCGCCCGCATGCGCGAGAACGTGGCTTTCGACCTCCGTCGCAGGGGCGATCTCGATCCCGCTGCCTCGAAAGACGGGTGTCCCTTCGAGCAGGCTCTGCGGCGTCGCCTCCCCCAGATTCTTCGCCACGTAATACGCGCCTTCGGGGCTCTTCGAGTTGCCCAGCCGGATCGGCGCGCGCGGCACCGTGTCGGGTCCCGCGATATAGGCATTGCCGACGACATGCAGCGAGCCGCCATCGACCTGCAGGCCGTTCTCGCCCCAGTTGTATACCAGATTGTTCACGAATTCGATCTGTTCGCTTTGGTTCTTGATCGTCGGGTTCCGGTTGCGGTTATGCGCCAACAGGTTTCCCGCGATGGTCACGCGCGACACCTCACCGCCACCGATCAACAGGCCCATGCTGTGCCCACCCTTTTCGTGGCCAGCCTCGTCCAGGGCCTCGGCGATGATGTTGTTCGAGATCGTCACATCCTCCACGTCCCCCCAGATCGAGAGGGTCTCGTCGATCGCCCAGGTCAGCGAATTGCCGTCGATCACGACGCCGCTGACTTTTCGCTTCGGCGTGCCGATCGAGATCGCGTCACGCGATTGCGCCGGCATGCCGGGCCCGTCGCCGGGGCGTATTCTCAGGCCGCGCAGGATGACGTTGTCGCCGACCACGCGCAGCCGCGCGCCCGTGATCGTGATGCCGCCCGGCGCGCTCTGGCCTTCGACCGTGACGTCGCCGTTGATCTCGATCTGATCGTTCAGTGCGATGATGCCGCCGATGTCGAAGGCCACGACGCGCGGCCCCTCCATGTCCTCCAGAGCCCATCGCAACGACCCGCTGCCGGTATCGGCCAACGTAGTGACCCGCAGCAACGGCCCGCCCTGCCCCCCCGTGGTTTCGGAACCGAACCCCGCATAATCGGCAGGTTTGGGCGCCATCCCCTGGGAACGGACCATGGGGGGCATCAGCAGGAGCACCGCCATCAGCATGGTGGCAAGAGCGTGTCGTCTTTGGATCAGCCGCATGGTGCAGACTTCGCCCTGTGCAAGCGCCTAGCTCACCTCGTGGGGGGCCGCGCTACCGATGAGATCCCGGAAATACTCGATCGTCCGCATGACGCCGTCCGACAATTCGACCTTCGGCGTCCAATTCAGGTGCTCCTTGGCGAGCTTGATGTCGGGGCAGCGCTGGACCGGATCGTCGCTGGGCAATTCGCGCCGGACCAGTTTAGAGCGCGAGCCGGTCAGCCGCACGATCAGTTCCGCCAGTTCCAGTACCGTCGACTCATGCGGATTGCCGAGATTGATCGGACCGATGATTTCGGGGTCGGAATTCATCATCCGGATCAGCCCCTCGACCAATTCGTCGACATAGCAGAAGGACCGGGTCTGGCTGCCATCGCCGAAGATCGTGATGTCCTCGTTGAGGAGCGCCTGCCGGATGAAGTTCGAGACCACGCGGCCATCCTGTGGGTGCATGCGTGGCCCGTAGGTGTTGAAGATCCGGACCACCTTGATCGGCAGGGCATGCTGCCGGTGATAATCGAAGAACAGGGTCTCGGCGCAGCGCTTGCCCTCGTCATAGCAGGAGCGGATTCCGATCGGGTTGACGTTGCCCCAGTACCCCTCGCTCTGGGGTGAGGTCAGCGCATCTCCATAGACCTCGCTGGTCGAGGCCTGGAGGATCGGACATTTCAGCCGCGTGGCAAGCCCGAGCATGTTGATCGCGCCATGGACGGATGTCTTGGTCGTCTGGACCGGGTCGTGCTGGTAGTGGATCGGCGAGGCGGGACAGGCGAGATTGTAGATCTCGTCGACCTCGACATAGAGCGGGATCGTCACGTCGTGGCGCATGAACTCGAAACGGGGATGCGTCAGGAGGTGCTCGATGTTCCGCTTGGTGCCGGTGAACAGGTTGTCGACGCAGAGCACTTCGGCACCGCTCTCCAGCAAGCGGTCGCAGAGATGCGAGCCAAGAAAGCCGGCGCCTCCGGTGACGAGAATGCGCTTCCTGCTATTGTAGACCCTTTTCATACCAAACCCTCTAAAACTCGTAAAAAAGTCCTGAAATTTACTCGACCATCATATGGCCCGCTCCGCCCCGATCGGCGGCGCGGGATCGTCGGCATAGCGAATATCGGTTCGCAACAACTCCCTCATCTTGCGGTTATCCTCCGCGTAATGCTCGGTGATGGTCCGGGCCAGATCGGGTGAGATCTCGATGAAACCGAGCTTCGCCGTGTTCCATGCATCCACCTTTTTCATGACACCGAGGGAATTGCGTCCCAGCATGCGTTTGACCGGGCGGGAAAAGGCCTCGCGGAGCGGTCGGCCTCGGGCGATCAGGTAGTGCAGCGACCGCGATCGCGATCTGCGGGCCTCGTTGATGCGCGGGAACTCCGAGCGGCCATCATCCTCAAGGCCTAGAAAATCCAGAGCCCTTCGATAGGTCTTTGCCGTGTCCGCCTGCATCTCCTCCTGGAACAGGACGAGGCAACGATCCCGGGGCACCAGCGAAAAGAGCCGCTCGAGCTGTTCGCCGAAGGCCGCCGTCCTCGTATAGACGAGGGTCGACGGGGCCCGGCAACCGGGCGGGACCCGCTCTCCCCGAGCTCGTTCGGACGAGAGGTGCCACGCCCGTTCGAAATCCGGCTCGTCCTCGTCCAGTGCCCGGAGGAGCTGTCGGTGCAGCGAGGCCAGCATCCGGACCGGATCGCGGAGCATGACGATGAAACGGGCGTCGGGACGAGCCTCGAGGATGGAGGCGATGGCGGTCTGCGAATAGAGGTACCAGACCGATGCCTCCATGAGCATGCGGGTCCGCGGAGTGGGGGTGAAGCAGGCCCGGTATTCCTCATCGTCGGAACACCGCCTGAGACCGCCCAGATCCTTGGAGTAGTAGTGGGGCTCTTTCGGTCGACTGATCGAGATGGCCGGATGTTCGGACAGGTATTGCGCCAATGCGGTGGTGCCGCATTTCGGTGCGCCAATGATATAGGCGGCAGGTGGAAACAGGGACCGGTCGGTGACGAGCGCATCACCGCGGCCGAACTCGGCAATCGACACAGCGGTTTCTCCTCACGGGAAACTATACACGCAACCGGCAAAACCTTCCGGTCGCGTCAATGGTCTATTGCTGATCAGCTAAGCGCAAATGGTGCCGTTCACGCAAGCCCCAACTTCCTGCCGGAGATGGAGCTACACGGTTACGGAAATCACCACGCCGCCAAACGCGCCCACGAGGGCAGCAAGCAGGTATCCGGTCGCTTCCATGTCGAAGCCGAAGGCGAACGATCCCAGCGCGACATAAAAAAGGGCCGTCAGGGCGCAGGAGACCGTCAGGATGGCCAGGCGGGCGAGAGGGCGGTCGGATTTCGGCGGCTTGCTCATGATCGAGTAGGAACGAAATCTACTGCCAGGCATGATATGGTGTTTTATGGCTAGTCTCCTTCGGCATGGCCAAATGACCTGAATGGCAAGGTGTTTGCCAAAAATCCCTTAACATGCACATAACGGACTCCCTCGTTGTCGAAATCATGCCCAAACTGTGGCCAAGATGTTCACAGCCCTTCAAATTGCCAGCTTGGTCGCTCGCCCCTTTTGCGCAAAACGGCGAAATATTCAGTATAATAAACGCCGTAGCCAAGGCGGAGGTCCGGAACGACGGGGCATCGTCCAGCAGACGCAATTCACCGGATATCGGCATCGGATCATGATCTGCTTCCTGCGCCCCTGCATAAGTCTTGCGTAATCTTGTCAAGGGACGGAACTCATTCATATAGATCAGAGGTTTAGGGTCAGGACGGTCGAGATGGGGTCATGTCTGGTGTGCCCTGCCCCGCCCGATCCCCAAAAGCGCGATGGTCCTTGACTTCCTACTCACATCTTCTTGATGGCGCAAACACAGGATGCAGCCTTGTTTCGAATACAACCTGAGATTTATTCTCTCTGTCCTTCGATCGGAAACACAGTCTTTCCATGATTGGGCCACCTCAAGTGGAATGAGAATGCACCGATGGCATGATTCCTCGTTTTGGCAATCCGATCCGCAAGGTGGAGCGGCGCAACACCAAGGATAGTCGTCGGCCCGGATGTACACCGAAGAGAGCTAAAAATCGTTGCTCCGGTGTGCCGATTGTAGCAAGGTGAGGTCATGAGCTGTCTTTCTTCAAGAAAATCAGGCGGCTCATGCGGTAAGTAAGACTTCGGGCCCCGTGGCGGGACGTTGTTCTCGCCATGAACGCAAGGCGTATCTTGCGGTTCTCTTGGGCTAGTATGGTTCGGTTGTAGATCCGGCGCGGCGTTTCCAGACGTCCGGATCGCAGTTTAAAAGTAGTCGCGGCCAATCTCCCTCGCTTTTGGGTTGGTCGGTTTTTTCGAGGGTTTTCAATGTTTAATTTCGAAGCGAGTCGCGTTCTCAAGTCACCTCTTGCTCGTGGGGACATCATCGCCCCGGAGCCGCAGGCGACCGGAGATTTCACGCGCGGCCGTGACAATACGGAGCCGGAACAGGCGGCACCATTCGGGCCGGCCCTGCGTCGCTGGAAGCGACGCCTTTTCCGGGTGACGATCGGTTTCCAGCCGCGTTCGAGAGCGATCTACAGGGTCTATAATTCGGCGATCGCCCTGGCGCTGATCCTGCTCGTATTGCCGTTGTGCCTCATGATCATAGGCCTTCTCTATGCCACGCAGGGCCGACCGATCTTCTATCGGGGACCGCGTATCGGCGAGGACGGACATACCTTCAACATCATCAAGTTCCGGACGCTCGACGGTGCCAAGGCGGCGGCCTTGACCGCCAATCGCGTCCTGCCCTCCGGATCGGGGATCGAGACGCCGCTGGGCCTGTTCCTGCGCGAGACGCGGCTCGACGAGTTGCCTCAGCTTTTCAATGTGCTGCGCGGCGACATGAACATGTGCGGCCCGCGCCCGGTGCGGCCGGAGATCGCCACGCTGAACATCGCGGAAATCCCCGGCTACGAGACCCGCTTCTGCGTGAAGCCGGGCATGATCGGACCGGCGCAGGCCTATATGAGCCACGGTACCTCGAAGGCCATCCGGTCCAGGCTCAACAACAAGATGTGCCGGGCTCCCGTCTCCTATCGGGGCGAGGCGTATCTCATCTGCATCGTCGCCGCCTGTGTCCTGATGCGCACCGTTTCTCGGATGCTCAAACAGATCGGATCGATTTTGCGGCCGGCGAGCTCAGCCCGTGAGGCGAAGGCCGATCGCGGGCTGCGGTTCATCGCGGATGATGGCACCGAAAGCCGTGTCGCATGGATCGACGAAACCGCCTTGGCCCTCGAAGGCGGCAAGGCCCTTCCATCCCCGGCCACCGGGCGGCTGTTTCTGTCGCTGCCGAACGGCCAGTCCCGCTGCGTCTGCATAGATCTCGATCAAGGTCTCGACGGGACGGCGGTGAGCGATTGCGGCTTTTTCCGCTACCGGCCACGCAGCGAGTTCGGTGAGCATATTCTCAGCCGGTACTTCTTTCAGAAGGTCGTCGTTCCCCACCGTTCCGAGTTTCTCGCAGCCCGGATCGGGCGCGCCATGTCGCGGCGCGCACCGGTCTCGCCATAGTCGGGATCGCCGACAGAGCATCATGCCCAGTCCCGTGCCATTCCCCTCAGCCACCGCCGCAGCTGCAACTCTGGCCGGGCTTGCTGATACGGCGGTGGGGCACGGCGCCGCGCTATCGACGAATGGCAGTCCGTAGCGTGCGAGCGATCGGGGGTGGCGGTCCCGCGCGATACGCCACCCATCCCCCACCCTGTCGGGAGTAGAGAATTGAACAAGATCGTCCCGCCACCGGTCCCGCCGCGCGCCCTGTTCGTCACGCGCGGGAGCTTCTCTCATATCAACGCCCAGCTCGACGTGGCGCTGCGCAGGGTGCGCCCGGATCTGGTGATCCAACGCTTCGATGTGACGGAGGCCCTGAAGACCGACAGAATGGCGCAGCTACGCTGCCTACTCGGTGTGCAGCGGGAATACGGGCTGTCCAGCTGGAGGTCGCGCGACACCGCCCGTTACCGGGTGATGCGGTCGCAATCCTACTACCGCGAGGCTCGGGCGCTGCTCCGCCGCCGCTTCGCCGGCGAAAATTTCGCCTTCACGCTGCAGACCCAGTCGTTGATCAACGCCGCGCTGCCGGGCACGCCGAATTTCGTCTACACGGATCATGTGGCGCGAGCCTCCTGTGGCGAGATGCAGACCGCTTCGAGCGAGCCGAGCGCGGGCTGGTGGGCGCGCGAGCGCGAGATCTACGACGAGGCCGCGCATGTCTTCACCTTCGGGCCCAAGATCCGGAACATGTTGACGACCGGCTACGGCATACCGGCCTCGAAGACCTCGGCGATCGGCGCCGGGGCCTCCGTGGTTCCGAAGCGGCCGGTGGATGAAACGCTCACGCGATACGCGGCCCGGAATATCGTCTTCGTCGGCATCGATTGGGAGCGCAAGGGCGGGCCCGAACTCGTCGCCGCGTTCCGGGCGCTGCGCCGCCGCCTGCCGGATGCGACGCTCACCATCATCGGCTGCCGGCCCGAGGTGACGGAGCCCGGGGTGACGGTGCTCGGGCGGCTGCCGCTCGCCGAGGTGGAGGAGCACTACCACGCCGCCTCCTGTTTCTGCATGCCGTCACGGTTGGAGCCCTTTGGCATCGTATTCATCGAGGCGATGCAGTTCGGCCTGCCGGTCGTCGCTACGGATGTCAGCGACATTGGCGCCATCGTCGCGGCGGGCGAAACCGGACGCCTCGCCGCGCCGGGAGATACCGCGGCCCTGGCGCAGGCCCTTTACGACACGCTTCGCGATCCGACGCAGTGCCAGGCCATGGGGCGGGCTTCCCGGCGGCGCGCCACCCAGTTCACCTGGGATGCCGTCGCGCGGCGCATCCTCGCCCGCGCCATGGAGGAAACCGGGGCCCGCGCATTCGATCTGGAGCCGAGCTGGTGACCCGCATCCTCTATATCATCGACAGCCTGAAGATCGGCGGTGCGGAAATGCTTCTTCTCGGCCTGCTGGATGCGGTCAAGAAACGCGGCGACATCGCGCATGTCGCCTATTTCTCGCCCGGTCCGCTGGAAAGCGCCGTCGCGGCGCGGGGGATCGAGGCAACCCGGCTGAGCGAGAAAGGTCTTCGCGATCCCCTCGCGATGATCCGGGCCCTGCAGCTGATCCGCCGCTGGCGTCCGGATATCGTGCATACCCATCTGATAAAGAGCGATCTGGTCGGCCAGCTGGCGGCGCGGCTCGCGCGGCGCCGTCGCATCATCACGCTGCACAACACCGACCCTTGGCGCCGGAACCGCAAGATGAGCTTTGCATATCGTGCGGCAACGTCCGGCGCGGATGCCTGCATCGCCGTCTCTGACCGGGTGGCCGAGCATGTCGCGCAGTATGGCGGCTATCGCCGTGACCGGATCGATACCATCGTCAACGGCATCGATCTCGGCCGGTTCGATCCCGAGGCGGTCGATCCGCTGGACCTGTCCCCTTATGGCGTCGAGCCCGGCGTTCCGGTGATCGCCGTGATCGGCAGCCTGACGGAGCAGAAGGATCACGAGAATTTCCTACGCGCCGCCGCCTTGCTGGCCCCGCATCGGTCGCGGCCCCATTTCCTCGTCGTGGGTGAGGGCCCGCTTCGGGACCGGATCCAGAGAGGCATAGGCGAGATGGGCCTTCCGCCCGAGCGCGTGACGCTGACCGGCGCGATCCTCGACATGCCCGAGCTGCTCGCCGCGATCGACATGCTGGTGATCTCCTCGGGCTGGGAAGGGTTGCCCATGACGCTGCTCGAAGGCATGGCGATGCGGCGCCCGGTGGTCTCGACAGCGGTGGGGGGCATCCCCGATGTCGTGGTCGACGGGGTGAATGGCAGCCTCGTGCCGCCATCGGATCCGCAGGCGCTCGCCACGGCGATGGAGCGCATGCTGGCCGATCCGATCCGGGCCGAGGAGATCGGGATCGCGGCCCGTCGCACCGTCTCGACGCGCTTCAGCGCCGAGGTGATGCGCCAGCGCCTGTGCGACCTCTACGACGCGACCTTGGCCGATGCCCCACCGCCGGACATGCCGGAAACCTTGGCCTGAACGAAGGACGATGCAGATGATTTCGAAGACCTTGCAAGTTCTCTTCCTTTCGCTCCTCGCGATCTGTTCCGCCGTCGCGGTCCACGCCCAGACGGATGCCGATTACACCGTGGGGGTGGGCGACCGGCTGGCCGTCTCGATCTATGGCAAACCCGAATTGTCCGGCACCTTCGAGGTTCGGGCCGACGGGCAGGTGGTCCTGCATCTCCTGGGGGGCATCCCGGTGGCCGGCGCGACGGTCCGCGAGATCGAGCAACGCATCGAGGCGGAGGCGCAGGAGCGGTTCTCCAGCCGCGAATCCGTCTTGGTCGACATGGCCGAGTACCGCAGCGTGTATGTCGCGGGCGTCGTCGACATTCCCGGCGCCTATGAATACCGCCCCGGCCTGACCGTGATGAAAGCGGTGGCGCTTGCCGGCGGCCTGCAGAAGGCGCCCGCGGAAACCAATCTCGACCGCGAGGTCGAGGCGACCCGCCGCCGCGCCGTGGAGGCGCGCGAAAAGCTGACCTTCGCCGAGGCGGAACAGGCGGCGCTGGCGAAGGAATTGGCGCGGATCGAGGGAGGCGGCGTCGCCGAAGCGCAGGAGACGCTTCCCGAAGGCCCCCTTGGCGACCAGCACCAACTCGTCGATCTGCGACGCTCCCTGACGGAGGGGCTGACCGCGGGTTCGGAGCGCAAGATGATCCTTGCGGATGAAGAGGCGATGCTCTTCTCGCAGCGCCGCGAATTGATCAACAGCCAGCTCGCCGCGACGCAAGAGCAGTTGAGCGGCATGGAAGATCTTGCCGCGAGGGGGCTGGCGCGGCGCGAACAGACGCTTCAGCTCGAGATCAACGCCGACGAGTTCCGCTCCGACGCTCTCGAGGCTGCGGCGTTCGAGGCGCGCGCCCGCCAGACGATCGCGAATGCCGAGAGCGACATCCGCATCGCGGAGATGGAGTACAACCACAAGCTTTTGGCCGACAAGATCGCGGCCGACCAGCGCGTCGCCTTGGCGCGCGCGGAACTGCAGCTGGCCTTGGACTATCTTCGCGAAACCGATCCTTCGGCGATGCAGGGCATGGGCGACATGGGCGCGATGATGCAGACCGTGTACGAGATTCACCGTTCGGGCGAGGACGGTCCGATCAGGGCCGAACCCAACACGCCCCTCGCTCCCGACGATCTCCTGATGGTCGAGATGGTCGGTCTGCAGGCGGTGGGGCAATAGGGTTCGGGAGACATGAACTGGATCGAGCTCCGAAGCGTGGCACGCGAAGGGGGCGGGCAGCGCTTCGGGGCGTTCGTCCCGGATAGCCGTACTTCTTTTCGAGGCATCCCGTAATGCGGCGCCGGGGGGGAGTTCGTACATCGTACTTCGGGGTATTCATTTGATTCCGCGTCGGAGCATATCCTGTTTTCCTGAAGGAAATTTTCTCCATATTATTGGTAATGGTTTTCGAGTTTGAGTTTTTGCTATGGGGCCTGTTGCCGGGGCTTCATCTTCGAAAAAGGGATCCTATTGTCAATTCACCGTTGTCCGCCTAGGGAACTTTCCTCGTTCTGAGGTGCAATCTGTAGATCAAGTCACAGCCTCAACGGATGAGTAAAGCGTCCGATAATCGGCGATCATTTGCATTCTCGATAAATTTTCAGCCGGACAACTCGGAAGATTGAATCAGTGGTTCTGTGGGCACCCTCGCACATTGAAAAGACGCGGCGTTTCTGGAGACAGTTTCGGTTCTCGCCGGCTCGGAAGGCGACGGGAGATGACGGTGCAGGGTTGGGCGATGGGGCGTGGTTACATGGCGGGTTGGTGAGCCTCTCTCCCTTCACAAGAATCAACCAAAGGCTGAGTTGGCCCTCAGCTTGGCATCGCGTCTCACCTCGCATGGTACTCTGACGACGCAACAAGGCGGGGTGGGATTCAGGCGCCTGAAGCCGGCGCTGAGGCGGATGGGACCATTCTTCGCCCCGTCGGGCGAGACCAAGTGCCTCCCCGAAACCATCAAGGAAAATGTTCCCCTATGGGTGTTCCCTTATGGGTAGGTGCGACGCCAATCGCGTTGGGGGCCGGTTTCGGCGTAGACGTCGAGCAGCCGCTCCATCCACGACTTGACCCCGTAGTTGCCCAGAGCACGACGTCGCACGGCCTCGGCCGTCTGCAGGCGCAGCGCCGGGTCGCCGATCATGTCGAGGAGCCCGCGCGACAACGCCTCGGGGGCCTGCGGGGGAACGAGGATCGCGCCCGTGTCGCGCAGAACGAGGCGATTTTCGCCGACATCCGTCACGACCGGGGGGACACCGTTGGCCATGGCCTCGAGTAGCGAAACCGGCGCCCCCTCCCAATGCGACGAACTGACGAAGATGTCGCTCGCGGCGAGGAGATCCGGAATATCGCCTCGCTGCCCGAGGAAGCGGATCTGTTCGGTGATCCCGAGCCTTTCGGCCAGTCGTTCAAGGTTTTGCTGGCGATCGGGCTCCCGGGCGTCCCCGATCAGCAAGAGTACGGTGTCGGGCACCTCGGCGGCGACGCGAGCGAAAGCCTCGAGCAGGACGTCATGGGCTTTTTGCCCGATGATCGCCCCCACGCAGGCCAAGGCCAATGTATCGTCCGAAAGCCCGAGTTCCGACCTGATCCGGGAGCGCGCAGCTGCATCGGCGACAACGCTTTCGGGCACCGCATTCGGAACCACGCGCACGCTTGCTCGGCCGATCTCGGCACGGGAGGCCTCCGCAACCGCCTGGCCTACGGCGATCCTCTGAACGCCGGGAAGGCGCATGGCGGCGCGGTGGAGCAGCTTGCGGCTCAGCCGCACCCGCTTCACGCTGGGGCGCACGTTGTGGATGGTGGTGGCGAAAGGGATGCCGAGCAGACGGCAGGCAAAGGCGCCGAGGGTGGTCGAGGACGCCAGATGCGCGTGCAGATACTCGATCCGGTGTCGCCGAAGCTCGTGGAGCAGGTTCCTGAACCGTCTGTAATCGATCAGGTTCTTTCCGGGCAGGGCCACGACCCTGGTTCCCATGGCCTCCAGCTCGCGGCGGAACGGCGTGTCGGCGTCGCTCAGCACGAAGACGGTCAGGGACACGTCCACGCGGTCCCGCACCGCCTCGGCGAAGGTCACCACCAAGCGCTCGGCGCCGCCGGTGACCAGCGTGTCGACCAGGTAGCCGAGCCGAAGCGGCTCGGCCAAGTGAATATGCGCATCGATGCCGGTGGCGATGTTCATCGCGCTCAGGTCCCGGAACGGTTGGTCGCGCGGCGCGCATTGCGGATCACCATGACGCCCGGATCGTTCGGGACCCGCTGTGGCCGCGGCTCGACCTTCTTGGGTGCGAGCAGCATGGAGATCACGACCGCGGCGAAGGCGGCAAGCGCGGCCACCACGACCGCGACGGCGAGCTTGGTATTGCGCGGCATGCTGGCCGGGCGCAGCGGCGGGACGCCGGTTTCGATGACCCGTACGTTGTCGAAATTCGACACGGCCTTGCTGTCGCGCAGCCGCAGTTCGAGCTCGGCCAGACGTTCGGCCTGTGCTTCCTGGCGGACCCGCAGGATCCGCACCCGCGGCATGATCTCGGAGATGTCCTCGATCTCGGTTTCCAGTGACGCCTTTTCCTGGCTTAGGAAGTCGACCCGGGCCTGCGCGTCATTGACGGCGAGTTCGGCCTGCCGCCGCTCGGTCTCGGACACCAGCCGGTCCTGAAGCGCGGCATGTTGCTGCTGGAACGAGATCAGCGCCAGCTGGGCATCGCGCAGATCGGCGGTCAGCTTTGCATGATCATTGGTGGCGTTCTTCAGCTGCTCCTCGACCACGCTCGGGTCCGGCCCGCCGAGAAGCTGCGTCAGCCGCGCGTCGATCTGGTCCGCTTCGCGTCGGGCGTTCTCCAGACGCTCGGTCACGGTCGCGAGCTCTCGTCCGAGATACATGCTTCGCCGCTGTTCGAGGAAGCCGTCGGTAAGCGCGTTGGCCAGTTCGGCGGCAATCGTGGGATCGGTATGCCGCACCGCGATCTTGACCACGTAGGAGCCGGTGATGAGCTCCACCTTGGTGGCCGCGTCGAGCGCGAGTACCGCCGCCCGCCGCCCGGCCTCGGTGAAGGGCAGGTCCGGATAGGTACGGGTGAAGCCCACCTTCTCGATCGCCGCCTCTATCAACCCTGGGTTGTCTAGGAGGAGCATCTCCGCGTTGACGAAGCCCTGGAAGTCGCCGGCGTTCGGCGCCTTGATGTCGCTCAGGCTGGGCTCCGGGACATAGACATATTCCCGCCCCAGCGCGAAGGAAATGAGCGATCGCGCCTCGTAGATGGGCACCTGCTGCCTGATCACGAAGACCAGGGGCGCGAGAACTGCGAAAAAAACGATTACTGCCAGAATGCTACGCTTCACGATCGTTACCAATCCCACACCGGGCGTCACAAGCTGCTAACTGCAACGACTTATTAAAAAAGCGAAAATGGTTCTTGCCTTCGGAGACTAGCACCGCCCTCGTCATTCGGCAACATTCCGTTTTTGGGTCGGGCCGGCGCGGCGGGAAACAATGAATTGCGAGGCGGGGATTGTTCCCTATCCATCCCTATGCCGCGCGATGCGCGGGCTCTCTTTATGCGATCCGCGCATTTTCTTACTTTGCGGATCGGGAACGCCGTCTTAGGCTGTTCTCGAATCTTTGCGTAGGCAGCGGTCGGCTGAATTCACGCGCCACCAATTCCTCGCCCCCGAAATTCTTCGAGGCACGGGACGCATGACATTCTCACCGGGCAAGGCGACGACACGAAACGTGTTCTGGGCCTATCTGTCCTTCGCGAGCACCAAGGCCCTGAACCTCGTGGCGATCATCCTGGTCGCGCGCTATGTCGATCCCGCCGAGTTCGGGCTCATGGCGATCTGCCTCGCGATCATGGGCTATTTCGAGATCATCTCGCAGTTCGGTCTCGGCGCGGCCCTGATCTCCACCCCCGACCGGGAAGAAGAGACCGCGAATGCGGTCTTCATCTGCGCCATGGTGATGTCCTCCACGATGGCGATCCTGCTCTGGGCCATCGCCGGTCCGATCGCCGAGCTCTACGGGGCCCCTGCCCTGCAGGACCTGCTGACGGCGATCGCCGCCGCCCTGGTGATCCGGGCGCTGACCACCGTGCAGTCGAGCCTGCTGTTCCGCGAATTGCGGCTGCGCGACAAGATCGTGCCGGACGTGGTCCGCGGCCTGACCAAGGGCCTGGTCTCCATCGCCCTGGCGATCATGGGTTACGGCGTCTGGGCCCTGGCACTGGGCTATCTGGCCAGCGCCGTCGCGGGATCGATCGCCCTCGCGATCGTCCGGCCGTGGCGGCCGACCGGTCTTCCCAGCCTCGCGATGATCCGTCACGTGATGCGGTTCGGGGCCCATCTGATCGGCGCCGAAACCATCAACTCGACGCCTCGGCTGCTCGACAATTTGCTCGTCGGCAAGTTTCTCGGCCCCGCCGCGCTCGGCATCTACGCGCTCGCCTTCCGGATCCCCGAGCTCGGAATCAAGAGCTTCACGACCGTAGCAGGCTCGGTGCTGCACCCGGTGATGTCCAAGATTCAGGCCGATCCGGCTGGACTGCGGATCTACTTCTATCAGTCGCTTCGCTACTGCGCCCTGATCATGTTCGGCATCGGCGCCGCGATCGCCGTGCTTTCGGGTCCGCTCGTGCATGTCCTCTACTCGCCCAAATGGTACGACATGGTCGTCCCGATGCAGATCATCGCCGTAGCCTTCGCGATCAGCACGCTGAACATGGTCCCGGGCAAGCTGCTCAAGGCGGTCAGCCGAACCGATCTGCTGTTCCGGGTTTCGCTGTTCAACCTGCCGCTCTTCGTCGGCGTGATCGCGCTGGCCGTGCCGCATGGCATCGCGGCCGTCGCGGCGGCCCAGCTGGTGCTGGCCTTCGTGCGGTTCGTCCCGACCTTTTATGCGCTGAAGCGCGTCATGGACATCAACGTGATGGACACGCTGCAGGCCCTGGGCCCGGCGCTGCTCTGTACCGGCACCGCGACCGTCGCGGCGCTGGTGTCGCTGCAACTGGTCGAGGGCGCCGAGCTGACGCGGTTGCTGGCCGGCGCCGCGACATTCTCATTCTTCTACCTGACGATGCTGCGATTCACGGTTCCCGAGGTCTTCGAGGCCGGGTCACGCGTCGTCCTCCGCAGGAGGCGCACATGACGATCCAACAGGTGGCCCGGCCGGGCATTGCCAAGACCCTGCCCGATTTTCTGGTGATCGGCGCCGCGAAGGCCGGCACCAGCGCTCTATATCAGTACATGCGCGAGCATCCCCAGATCTTCATGCCGGCGAAGGAGATCCGTTACTTCGCCTATGATGGCGGCGAGGAGGCGCGCGACCGCGAAGTACGCTTCGGCAAGCACCATTTCGAGGTCAAGAGCCTCGAAGCCTATCAGGCGCTCTTCGCGCCCGCCGATCCGAGCCTGTCCTGGGGCGAGATCGCCCCGATCTATCTGGAGAGCCCAAGCGCGCCACGCCGGATCCGGGAGCTGATCCCCGACGTGCGCCTGATCGCGAGCCTGCGCAATCCGGTGCATCGTGCCTTCTCGGGGTATGTCATGCAGGTGCGCTCGGGCCGCGAGCATCGACCGGTGCACGAGGCCTTCGATCCCGCCGCGCACCATGTCCAGGCGGGGTTCTACCATGCCCAGATCAAGCGATATCTCGACCTGTTCCCCCGCGAGCAGCTGATGCTGATCCTCTACGAGGAGTTCGCCCGCGACAACAAGCGGACGCTTCGCGATACGTTCGAGTTCCTGGGCGTGGATCCGGACTTCGAGCCGCCGCTGCACCAGAAGCACAATGTGAGCACCTATCCGAAGTCGCGTCTGTTCAATTCGCTGATCGAGAACCGGCTGACCCGGGACATGCTGCGGCCCGCCATGCCCGGATGGCTCCGCCACCTCGCGCGGCGCGCCAAGAAGAGCAATCTTGGAAAACCGCCGCGGATTCCGCCGGTGGTCCATGCCCATCTGCTCGACATCTACCGCGAGGACATCCTGCGGCTGCAGGATCTGACGCGTCTCGACCTCTCCTCCTGGCTCAAGCCGCCTGCCTGATCCCCAAGGGGTCGTAATTCTTCGAAAGGGTTCGCATGTTCACGACCGATGCCTTTACCGGACCGCTCTTCATCGTCGGCAGCCCGCGCAGCGGCACCAAGCTCTTGCGGGAATTGCTGAACCGGAATCCGGGCATCAACCTGTGCAACCCCGAAAGCCATTTCATCCCCTATCTCTACCGGAGCTTCGGCACCGATCCGGCCTTCTTCTCCGTCGATCTCGATCGCTTCTTCGCAGCCTTCGACCGCATGCCTTTTCAGACCTTCAGCCGGCGCATGGGCAAACGCGTCATGCGGCGTGCGGATTTCGAGCAGTTGCGCGATGCCCTGACCTGGGCCGAGGCCTTCGAGCCGATCCTGCGGTTCTACGGCGACCCCGATGCCCCGCAGACGGCGATCTGGGGTGACAAGACCCCCTCCTACGTGCTCGACCTGCCGCTGCTGTCGGAGATCTTCCCGACCGCCCGCTTCATCCACATCATCCGCGATCCGCGCGACGTCGCCGTTTCGGCGCAGAACGCATGGCGCCACAACCTGCTGCGCAGCGCCACGAAATGGGCCCGCAACGTGTCGGTCGGTCGCCGCGACGCCGCCGCGCTCGAGGGGCGCTACATGGAGATCTTCTACGAGGATCTGTTGCGCGCGCCCGAGGCCGAGCTGCGGCGGGCCTGCGATTTTCTCGACGTCGGCTATGCGCCCGAGATGACATCCCTGATCCGGCCCTCCGAGAACATCGGCAAGGCCGCCGGAAAACGCTTCATCGACGCCGCCAATCTGGGACGCTATCGCGAGCGGCTCAGCCCGCGCGCGCAGCGGCGGATCGAGGAGATCGTGTTCGATGCCGCGCGCGACACGCCCTACGAGCTCGAATACGCGACCCGGCACGTGCCGCTCTCGCCCTTGCGGCTCGGCGTCGTCGCGGCGATGGATGGCAGCAGATCGGCCGTGCGATACATCCGCAAGAAGGGGCTGCTCGACGGGATCAGCATCAATCTCGGCAACCGCCTGCAAAAACGGCGCAAGCTGCCATGAGCCACGACACCGTCCATCCGGCGGCGCCGTTCAGGCCCCGCCTGAACCTCGTCTGGATGCTGGCGGCGGGCCTGTTCGCGGGTTTCGTCGCGCTCACGATCGGCGATAAATCCGCCAAGATCCTGATCGTCGCGCCGCTGGCGTTCCTCGGCCTCGCGGCGGCGATACGGTTTCCGCTCATCGCGCTGGCCGGGCTCACGGTGATGATCGTGACGAACATGTCGCAGAACCTCATCGTGGCCTTCGACCTGCCATCGACGGCCAAGCTCGTCGCGCCCGGCCTCTTCGCGCTGCTGGCGGCCCGTTTCCTCCTGTACCAGGAACGGCCCTATATCGCCTGGGTGGCGATCCTGAGCCTGACGGTGTTCTTCGCGCTGAAACTGTTCAGCGCGACCTATGCGGCGCGCTGGGAGCTGAGCCTGAACCTTTCCATCGATTTCGCCAAGGACGCGCTCGTGGCGTTGCTGGCGCTGGCCTTCATGTCGCAGCGCCGGGGCATCGAGACCATCACCACCTCGGCGGTGCTGGCGGTCGCCGCGATCTGCGCCCTGGGCATCTACCAGATCGTCTTTGGCAACATGATGGCCGGTTTCCACGGCTTTGCCGTCGTCATCGCCAATAGCGGGCGTTTCTCTGGGCCGCTCGGCGACGCGAATTTCTTTGCCTGCATCATCGTCTTCACGATCCCGCTGGCCCTGTTCCAGCTTCTCAACGCGCGCAACGCCCTGTCCGGTCTGGGCTGGGCCGTCGTGTCCGGCCTGCTGATCGCGGGGCTGCTCGCGACGCAGTCGCGCGGCGGGTTGATCGGCCTCGCGGTGGCCCTGCTGGTTCTGGGCACCGGCCTGACCCTGCGCCAGGTCCTGAGCTTCGTGGTGATCGGCGTCGTGACGGTATTTCTGGTGGCCGCCGTCGCCAGCGACGAGCTGATCCAGCGTTTCGCGACGATCCTCGGCACCGTTTCCGAAGGCGAGCTGGATACCAGCACGGAAGGCCGGCTGGCCAGCTGGCAGGTGGCGCTGGAGCTGTTCAAGGAGCATCCCGTGCTCGGGGTCGGCATCGGCAATTTCAACTCCTACTATCAGAACATGGCGCTCGAACTCGGCCTGATCTTTCGGGGCGAAGGCCGCTCGACCCACAGCCTGTATCTCGAGATCCTGACCGAACAGGGCCTCGTCGGCCTGCTCCTGATGGGCGCGATCCTGTTCGTCGCGGCCCGCAGCATCATCGGCGCGGTGCGCTTCGCCAATGGAATCGGCGAGGTCCGTCTTGCCCGACATGTCACGGCATTCGGGGCCGGGCTCGCGGGTTACCTCGCCGCGATGACCTTCCTGCAGGATTCCTTTCCGCGCTTTCTGTGGCTGGTCATCGCGGTAGCGCTCGAGGCCGAGTGGATCCTGCGCTACCACTATGCCGGGTCGCCCTTCCTCAGCGGGCGTCCCCGGGTGTTGCGTAGCCGAAACGTTCCATGAGCGCGCTGCAGCTGTGCAGTACCCCGTTGACGGCCTGCGGCGGCAGCCCGGCCCGGGCGGCGCGGTTCACGTCCTTGCGCATATGCGCATTGACGCTGTCGAAGGCGTGGAAGGTGTCGATCTTGTTCATGCCCACGAGGCGACCGTCCGGCGCAAGGACGCGTTCCTTGCGCTGCAGGCACAGCCCCGATGTCGCGCTCGCGTCGAGGCCGCAGGCGGCGTAGACGGTCTCCACCACCTGCCGGAAATCGGCGACCATGTCCTCGAGCCGGATGATCGTGACCGGTAGGCCCTGCGCTTCGAGGTCGAGCAGCCTTTCACCGACATAGCGGTAGAGCGGCAGGATGGTTTCGGGCCGGGCGCCGCGCGCCATCATGCTTTCGCAGATGCCGAAGGGATCGCGCATCAGCCCGATGAACGTCGCATCCGGGTAGATCCGCGCGAGATCCGGCGCCAGTCCGACATTGTAGTTCACCAGCTTGACCACGAGCCTCGATCCGAAGGGCCCGGCCTCGGGGCCGAAGCCCTGCTCGGCGAGGGCACGCCGGTAGCGCCGTACCTCGCCCGTATTGTCGGCGCAGGCCCGCATCAGCGCCGCGTGCAGCCATTTCAGGTCGCGCGCGCCGAGCGGCCCCGGCGGGCGGCGGGGATTGAGGACGTCGCCACGGCGCATCAGCGTCGGCAGGTAGCCGGCCCAGCAGCGCAGCGCCGCGAGGCTGGCCGGGCGTCGCGGCCGCAGCACCTCGTGCAGCTCGCCATTCGGCCAGTAGGTATCGGGATGCGAACGCAGCGCGTTGAGGATCTGGTTCGTGCCCCCCCGCTGCAGGCCAAGCAGGAAAATCGGTCCGGTCTCAGGCATGGCTTCCTCCTGCCGTGGCTTGCGTCACGAGTTCCGCGTATTCGGCGAGCAGGCCCGAAGCCGTCCGCCTTATGTCGTAGTCTTCGGCCACCGTGCGCTGCGCGGCGGCGCCGAGCCGGTTGCGCAGATCCTCGTCGGCGGCAAGCGCGCCGAGCGCCGCGACCAGCTCGTCCCGGTCATCCACCGAGAACAGCAGGCCGTTCTGCCCATCCACGACGAAATCCATCGCACCGCCGGTGCGCGCGGTGACCGTCGCCAACCCGGTGGCGCAGGCTTCGAGCAGCGCGTTCGACAGCCCTTCGCGCGCCGAAGGGAGCACGAAGACGTCGCAGGCGCGCAGCAGGTCTGGCATGTCCTCGACATGGCCCAGCATGCGGATGCCGGGCTGTTCGAGCAGCGCGGCCGGGATCGCTTCGCCTTCGCCGAAGGTGGCCTCGTAACCCTCGCCCGACGCGCGGTTCGCCCCCGCGATGAGCAGCGTCGCCTGCGGGTGATCGGCGCGAACCGATTTCCAGGCCTCCAGCAGCAGCGGCAGGCGCTTCTGCGCCGCCATGCGACCGGCAAAGAGGAACAGCACCCCGCTCGGAAGCCCGAGCCGCAACCGCAATTCCTCTCGCTTGACCGGATGCTCGAGCGGGTAGAACCGGCGACCATCCACGCCGTTGGGGATGAAGCGGAACTTCTCCCCGGGCAGCCCGAGATCGAGAAGCTCCTGTTCGATCTCGCGGCTGATCACCACGAAGCGATCGACGGCCCGCCCGAGATAGGACAGCCGGCGTCGACCGAGCGGCTTGCGCATGATCGCGCTGGCCTCGCCGCCGCACATGGGCTTTGCCAGAAGCGGGCGGCGCGTCAGCCCGCGGCCCAACGCGCCTGCAAGGGCGGGCGAGAAGAGCGAATGGCAGTGGATCACGTCCGGCTGCAGCCGCCTGATCTCGCGGGCCGCGCCCAGAATGAAGCCAAGACTGCCCAGCGGGCCGGAATTGGGAATCCGCGACACCTGCACCCCGTCGATCTCCTCGCGCGCAGCGAGGCCGGGATAGCGGCGGGTGACGATCTGCACGCGGTGGCCGTCATCGATCATGAGACGCGCGAGCTGCGCGACCTGCTTCTCCGCCCCGCCGACGATGGGGTGGTAGGAGGAGATGACCATGCAGATGTTCAAGGGTCGCGCCGGTGCCACCGCGTTCGACACGGCGCCGGCCTCGGAAAGGTCCCGCGGCGACATTCAGCGGCCCTCCGAGGGGGATCGCGCGGGGATGATCGGCCGCGGCGTTCCCCGCGCGCGGGATTTCCCGGCGGTCACGTTGGAGAGAAGCTCGATCCATTTGGCGACCATTTCGGTCTTGTCGAACAGGGCGACGGTGCGTTGGCGCGCCGCCCCGGCATAGCGGCGCCGCAGGCCGGGATCGCGCAGCACGTCATCGAGCGCCGACGCCAGATCCTCGGTCGCCCCCGCCGCGACCAGCCGTCCGCTGACCCCGTCCTCGATCGCCTCGGCGCAGCCATCGACATCCGTGGACAGGCAGCAGCAACCGCATGCCATGGCCTCGAGCAAGGTCAGGGGCAGCCCCTCCCAATGCGAGGTCAGCACGTAGACGTCGAGGGCCTGAAGTACCTGTTCCGGCGCGCTTTGCCAGCCCAGCATGGCGACCCGGTCCGACAGGCCGGCCGCCGCGAGCGCGGCCTCGACCTCGCCACGCAGCCGGCCTTCGCCGGCAAGGACGAACTGCGCCTCCGGATGGCGCCCGGCGACCCGCCGCAACGTGTCGACATAGTCGAGCGGCGCCTTTTGCGGTTCGATCCGCCCGATCCAGCCGACCACCGGGCGGTCGGGGTCGAGACCCAATGCGCGAATCCGCGCGGCGCGATCCTCGGCGGGCCGGAAGCGATCGATATCGACCCCGGTGCGGATCACGCTGATCCGGTCGGGACGGACGAGCTTGTGGGCCAGGGTCTGGCGCCGGGCATAGTCGGTCAGGGTCACGACATGGCCACCGAACCATTTTGCCGCGAAGTCGAGCGCCCAGTAGAGCGACGCCTTGCGGCCCTGCACCCGTTTCAGGAAGGGCAGCGACGCCTGCCGATAGATGATCGGCCGACCGGTGATGAGCCCGACCGCGCGCCCGATGAAGCCGGCCTTGCTGCCGTGGCAGATCACCACGTCGACGTCGAGATCGCGCACGAGGCGGAGCGTTCGCATCAGGACCCTCGCATCTCCCAACGGGTCGATGCTGTAGCGCGCCATGGGCATCGCCTCCGCACCGAGACCGAGCCCGGTGAGGTTCTGCGCATAGGATTCCGCTTCCTCCGACAAACACAACGTGTGCGAAACCACGCCCATCTTGTCGAGCTCGGACAAAAGGAGCCGATTGTAGAGGGCAATACCTCCCGTTGCCTTGGTCAAAGCGAGTATTTTGAAATCGTGCATTGGGATACCGCTCCCTGGAACCTGATACCGATGCCGTTCATGTGCACTTGAACGGCGCACCTGCCGGTTCGGTGGAGCGATGTCGGTAAAATGCGACCGAAAATGACATCGGCTCCAGCGCCGGCCATTTGAGCATGCCGCAGGTGTTGCGTTGATGACAGGAAAAACGTGATTGCGGCGCGGATTGGGGGGTGGGCGGCGGGACCGGCGTGAAATTGCCGGGTTTTCGCCGGGGAATCGGTCGGTCCTTGCGCTGTGATCGACCCCGAAGGAGCCGGTTCGGCTGGGAAACGAAGGTTTCGCGGGCTGCGGGGCGGGAACGGGTCGGGTGCGACGATTTGTCGTGTGGCGGCCCGCAGCCCGTTAACGGGTCGGGAAAGTTTCGCGGTCTAGCCTGCCCCTCGTTCCCGCCTTTCGCGGCGGATTTCGCGAGTTTCGGTAAGGCTCCGCCGATCAATGGCGGATTTCCACTTAGCGACGTGGCGTCACGACCTGAGGGACTGCACAGGCAGATCGGGCTGGATATGCATCACGTCGGAATGGGGCCGGGGATCGGTCCGCAAATGCCAAATCGGATCCGGCGATCGGGGAATGGTCGGGCGATCCAGGGAATAGGGAAGAACGTAGCAACATGTTGGCTTTCGAAGGAGCTCAGGGCTTTGGAGCCCAGGCAAAGGGCGGCCGTGGCGGCGAAGTGGTGAAGGTGACCAATCTCGACGATTCCGGCGTCGGGTCGCTCCGCTGGGCGCTCGAGGATCTCGACCAGAAGCGGATCGTCGTGTTCGAGGTCGGCGGCCAGATCGACCTGAAGGACCAGATCCAGATCAACGGCGACGTCACCGTGGCCGGCCAGACCGCGCCGGGTGGCATCACCGTGACCGGCGGCCGGCTGCGCGTCGTCGAGAGCGAGGTGATCATCCGGGGCCTGAACGTGCGGCCGGGCGATGCCGCCGACGGCAGCAAGCCCGACGACCGCGACGGCATCGCGGTGGGCAAGCGCGGCGCGACCGTCGAGAACGTGATGATCGACAGCAACTCGATCTCCTGGTCGGTCGACGAGCTGGCCTCGACCTGGGGCGCGCCGAAGAACGTGACCTTCTCCAACAACATCATGGCCGAGGCGCTGCAGAGCTCGATCCACCCCAAGGGCGATCACAGCATGGGGCTGCTGATCGGCGACGGCAGCTCGAATGTCAGCGTCGTCGGCAACCTGCTGGCCAGCAACGAGCACCGCAACGCGACGATCAAGGACGACGCCAAGCAGATCGAGTTCGTCAACAACGTCGTGCACAATTACGGGCCGAACGGGCTGCGGCTGAACGAGGGCTCGACCGCCAACGTGGTCTCGAACATCTACCAGGCCGGCCCCGACAGCGCCGGCCGCGAGGCGATCCGCCTGGAATCGCCGCAGGCCTCCACCGCCTACTACCTGTCGGGCAACGAGGCCGAGATCGCCGGCTCGGCGACCTCGAAGGTCAAGAACGACTACGTGTTCACGCCGCGCACCACCGAGGTGATGGGCACCGACGAGCTGCTCGAGCACGTGCTCTCGACCGCCGGCGCGCGGGCCCAGGGGCTGAACGCGATCGACGCGCGGATCATCGACTACGTCCGCAACGGCAAGGGCAAGATCATCGACAGCCCCGACGAGGTCGGCGGCTATCTCGACGGCGGCCTGCGCCGCGGCCCGCGCGACAGCGACGATGACGGCATCCCCGACGACTATGAGAGCCTGATCGGCTCGGACCCGAACCGCGCCGACGCGCAGGCCGACGCCGACAAGGACGGCTACGCCAACATCGAGGACTACATCAACGGCCTGATCGACGGCTTCGACACGAAGCCGGGCACAGGCGGTGACAAGGCCGGCGACACGGCCGGCGCCCCGGCGGCGCGGGCCCCGGCCCAGAGCGCGCCGGCCGCCGAGGCGGCGCCGGCGACGGGCTCGGCCGCCAAGGTGGCGCCGGGCCGCGTGGTCGAGGCCGAGACGCTGCAGCTCAGCGGCGGTCTCAGCGTCGACACGCTGAACGCGGCCTCCGGCAACGGCGTGGTCCGGGCCCGCTCGGACGCGATGCAGCGCGCCGAGATGGACTTCGACGGCGCCAGCGGCCGCTACGACCTGACCGTCAACTATTTCGACGAGAATGACGGCGTCAGCCGGCTGGCGGTGCAGGTCAACGGCCGCACCGTCGCCGAATGGGACTGGGACCAGGATCTCGGCTCGTTCAAGGCCAACAACGACACCCGGACCTCCAAGGTAATCGAGGGGCTCGAGCTCGCCAAGGGCGACACGGTGACGCTGCTGGGCACCCGCGACGGCAAGGAGCCGCTGCGCATCGACACGCTCGAATTCGCGCAGAGCACCGGCGGCGGCGACGTCGCCAAGGCGCCCAAGGCCCCCGCCGCGCCCGAGGAGGCCGCGAAGGCCGCGCCCGCCGCGACGGCGCTGCATCTCGAGGCCGAGGATTTCGACCTCTCGGGCTTCGTCGCCGAGAGCCTGAAGAACGCCTCCGGCGGCACCGCGATCCGCCGCGACGGCCGGGGCGAGCACTCCGCCGAGACCGACTTCGAGGGCGAGGCCGGGCTCTACGACATCGTCGTGAACTATTTCGACGAGAATGACGGCGCGAGCCGGCTGGCGGTGGAACTCAACGGCGAGGCGCTCGACGCCTGGATCTGGGACGCCGATCTGGGCGACCGGCTGGCCAACAACAACACGCTGACCCGGCACGTGATCGAGGATGTCCGGCTGCAGAAGGGCGACCGGCTCAGCCTGTCGGGCGAGGATGATGGCGGCGAGCCGCTGCGCGTCGACTCCTTCGACTTCCTGCCCAACGACCTGCTGGCCGCCTGACCGGCCGGGCCCGCGACGCCGGGCCCCGGCCCGCGCGACCCCCGCGATCCCCCCAGGCGGCCCGGCCGCCCGGGGGCCATCCCCGCCGCGCCGGCCGTCCCCCGGCGCGCGCAACCCCGGCCGCCCCCGCGGCCGGGGTCTTGTCGTATCCGCGCCCAAAGCCACTCCGGAGCCACCCCTGAGCCGCACAAGCGCCCGGGACCGGGGCCGCGGTCTCAGCCGCGGCGGCCCACCCCCTCATAGGCCACGAAGCCTGCCGCGCGGACGTCGCCCGGGCTGTAGACGTTGCGCAGATCCGCCATCCGCGGACAGGCCATCCGCCCCGCCAGCTCCCGCAGGTCCAACGCCCGGAACTCGTTCCACTCCGTCAACACCACAACCAGATCAGCCCCGTCAGCGGCGGCGTAGGGATCGGTCATCCACTCCACGCCGGGCAGCATGCTTTCCCCTTCCCGGCGCCCCTGCGGATCGACGATCCGCACCATCGCGCCACCGCCGATCATCGCCGGCACGATGGTGAGCGAGGGCGCGTCGCGCATGTCGTCGGTGTTGGGCTTGAAGGTGACGCCGAGCACCGCGACGGTCTTGCGATTGAACGAGCCGTCGCAAAGGTCGAGCAGCTTGTCGACCATGCGCCGCTTGACCTCCTCGTTGACCTTGATGACCGTTTCCACCAGCTGGATCGGGCTCGCATGGTCCTGTCCGATCCTGGCGAGGGCCTGCGTATCCTTGGGAAAACAGGAGCCGCCATATCCGGGCCCGGCATGCAGGAAGGTCTTGCCGATTCGGCCATCGAGACCCATGCCCTTGGAAACCTGCTTCACATCCGCCCCGACCTTTTCACACAGGGCGGCGATTTCGTTGATGAAGGTGATTTTCGCCGCGAGAAACGCGTTCGCCGCGTATTTGATCATCTCCGCGGATTCCAGATCCGTCATCACGATCGGAAAATCCCGCAGGTAGAGAGGTCGATAGATTTCCTGCATCACCCGTGCGGCGCGTTCGGTTTCGACACCGACGACGACGCGATCGGGCTTCATGAAATCGTCGATCGCGGCCCCTTCGCGCAGGAATTCCGGATTCGACGCCACGTCGAAATCGAGATCGGGATTGGCCGCGGCGACGACCTCCCGCACCCGCCGGTTGGTCCCCACCGGGACGGTGGATTTTGTCACGATGACGATCGGGCCCCTGGCCGCGCGGGCGATTTCCTCCGCCGCTGCCATGACGAAGCTGAGATCGGCATGACCGTCGCCGCGCCGCGTCGGTGTCCCGACCGCGATGAAGACGGCGTCCGCCCCCTCGAGGGCTTGGGCGAGATCTTCGGTGAAACTCAACCGCCCGGCTCGGACGTTGCGCTCCAGCAGCCGGTCGAGCCCGGGCTCGAAGATCGGCACCTCGCCGCGCCTGAGCATCTCGATCTTCGAAGGGATCTTGTCGACGCAAACCATCTCGTGGCCGAAATCGGAGAAACAGACACCGGTGACGAGGCCGACGTAACCGGTACCAATAATCGCAATCTTCATGCTCAGTGCCCTTTTTCAAGCTCCGCTCTGTCATTAGAGGCCGGGGAAATCAGCATATCAAGCGCCATGAAGGCTCGGGCAGCCTGTCTTTTGCCGGAAATCAGGACTCTGGCATTGGAAACATATTCTTCGGTCCAAACGAGCGGAAAACAGGACGGCGGCCACCAATTCGGCGACGGCAATTCCGTCTCAATTCCATGGACAGTCGCTGATCTGCGGCCAAGGCGTTTCCGGGGGCTTCGCCCCCGGCCGATTTTCCGGCCGGGGATGCATGCATGGGCTCACATCGTGAGCGTGCTTCCGTCGTCGAGCACGAGGACCAGCTCGGGCGCGTCGCCGTTGTTGAAGCTGCTCGCCACCCGGCTGCCGCTGCCCGCGACGATGAAGGCCAGGGCCGCGTTCGAGGCCCCGTCGGCGCCGATCACCGTTTCGATCAGTTCGCTGATGTCGGGCGTCCGGTATGTCCCCCCGGCGGTCCACTGCTCGACATTCGACCAGGCGAACTCGTCGACGATGACGCGCGATTGCGGTGGGGCGCTGGAGGAGAATGTGGCGGCGCTTTCGCTGCCCTGGATGCCGATGGTGAGGTTCGCGGCGCCCGAGGACGTCTCGAATGCGGTGAATTGCAGGTAGGCATCGGTGATGATCGCCGTCTGCGGGATGTCGATCCCGTCGAAGCGCATCCCCACGGCCTGCGGCTGGCTGCCGTTCAGGCCGAATTCGAGATCCTTGCTGCCGCCGCCGCCGAACTGCTCCCAATCGTCGGAGGAGGCGCCGATCGGCGTGACGATCGTCCCGAAGATGTCCCCGCCCGTGTTGCCGCCGCCGTCGCCACCACCGTCACCCCCGCCATTGCCGGGGATCCCTGCGACGAAGGCCGAGTTCGCGGCACTGCTCGCGGGATCGCTGCCCTTGTAGAGCTCGAAGTAGTCGACGTGGTAGCCTTGGCTGCGCCCCTCGACCTGCACCGTGTAGAGCCCGGCCTCGGTGATCGTCACCGAGGCGTTGTAGTTCGGCTGGCCGTCGACCCTGAAGGATTGGGACCAGTTGCCGTTGTTGGAGCCGCCATAGACCTTGACGAAACCGTCCAGATGCGGCTCCGGGCGGGCGTTCGCGGGCATGTAGGAGAGAATGTCGCCATTCCCCGCCTGACCGGCCGGCTTGAAGTTGAGCCACAGATCGTTCTGCTGGTCCCCCGCCGCGAGGCCGTCGCGCGATACGGCGAAATTGATCTTGTAGGTGCCGAGGTCGGTTTCGGGCACGTAGATCGTGTATTCGAGACGGTCGGTGCCATCGACTTTGTTGTCGATCGCGGTCGAGGTGTTCGAGCCGAACAGATAGTAGCCGCTGCCCTGGAAATTGGCCTGCCGCCCGGCCGCGTCCGGCGCGGTGTGGTATGTCCATTTCCCACCCGGGGAGATGCCGCCGGTGCCGTTCTCGTCCTCGATCTGGATCTTGAAGTATCCGTCTGCTCCGGAGTTCACGATCTGGAAGTAGCCTTCCGGTCCGGCGCTGGGATCACCGCTCACCGGCCCGCCCTGGTTGGTGAGGTAGATCGGCCTGGTGACCGGGCTGATCGGCGCGTTGCCGTTGGCCGGATCGACCACCGCTGCGACGAAGCCGATCGGGGAGACGTCGTCGCCCGGGAAGGTGCCGTCGGCCTTGTTGTTGGCCGGGCTGTCGTCGTAGTCGAAGCGGTGCGACAGGTCCGCGATGCCGCTGCTGTTCAGCTTCACCACGACGTGCTGGTTGTCGAAGGTGTTGTTGGCCTTGAATGCGTAGGCGTCGAGCCGGTTTTCGACCAGCGCCGGGATGTCGCCCGCGCCCTGCACCGGGTTGAAGCCCTTGGTCAGAGTCACCATCACCGTGTCGCCCGGGGTGCCGGACACGATCACCGAGGGCTGGCTGCCGCCATAGGTGCCGGTGCCGCCCGCGCCGACGCCGTTGACGCTCAGCGTCGGCGCCGCCGCGCCGGCGCCGCTCTGGGTGGCGATGGCGTGGCTGCCCGAGGCGCTGCCGTCGGAGCCCAGCTGGCCCGAGGCGGTGCTGCCGTCGTCGAACAGCACCGTGAAGGTCGAGCCGATCAGCTCGTGGCCCGAGATGCCGCCGACGTCCCAGCCGTCGACGGCCAGGGCGTCCAGCGAGTTCTTGGTCAGCCCGGCGATCGAGTTCGGGTCCATGTCGCCCGAGAAGCCGACGGTCTCGTTCTTGCCGAAGCCACCGCTGACACTCGGGTCGAACTTCACCATCGCGCCCTTGTAGCCGCCATTGGAGGGCTTGCCGGTGCCGGTGGTGTTGGGCAGCGGGTCGGGCCCGGGCAGGAAGTAGCCGCCGATGCCGCCGCCGATATAGGCGCCGGTGTTGCCCGCCGCGTTGACCGCCCAGGGCTTGGTGGCGCTGTCGCCGCCGGCGCCGTCGGGGTCGAAGACGCTGTCGGGGTAGAGCGCGCCCGAGACGTCGATGAAGATCGCCGAGATCTTCTTGTCGCCGGTGTTGGTCACCTTGAAGCTGTTCAGGCCGAAATTCGACGCCTCGATGTTGGTATTGCCGAGCATGATGCCGAGCTTGGCCGCACCGACGGTCCCGGCCGCGTAGCTCTGCGAGGTGTCGAGATCACCCTGCGCCGCGAAGGCCTCGAGCGCGTTGGTCGGCGCGACCGGAATCGGGGGGTTCTCCACCTCCTCCGACAGCGCGACGATCTCGATACCGTTGATGATCGGGTTCTGCTTGAGATCCTTCACCAGGCCGATGTTCAGCACGCCGTCATCGACGTTGACCCGCGCGGTCAGGACACCGCCGCCCGCGCCGTAGAGCGCGCCCGGATCGAGATTGTCGAACGCGGTCGGGACGAAGCCCTCCAGAGAGGCGTCGAAGTTGCGGAAGTTCCCGGCTTGGCCCGTGGGGGAGATTTCGGCGAGATAGAGGCGCACCTCGTAATTCTGGCCACCGCCGAGCGCCGAGACCGGGATGTCGTAGAAGAACGACCCGTCGCTCGAGCGTGCCGTCGAGAAGATCGCGTTTGGCACCCCGTCGATACCCGGCGCCGCCTTGCCGCCGGTGTCGGCGTCGTCGCGCAGGGTGGTCAGGCGCAGATACGGGCTGCCATTGCCCGGCTGGTCGCCGGTCCAGACCGGCCCGCCATCCGTCGCCGCAACCTGCGCGCCGCCGGTGTTGATCCGGTAGACGACCGTGCCGCCGCCGCCGATTTCAAGGTCGAGCGCCGCGCTGGTCGCCTCGTTGACATTGGGCGTGTGCGCGCGATCGGACACCGCGCCCGCCACGAGCGCCACGCCGATCTGCGTGCCGTTGGTCCAGCCGCCTTGCGGCGCGGCAATCTCGTAGCGCGCCACGCCACCAGCAAAGCCGATGAATGTGATCGCGGGATTGCCCGCCTCGACCCCGTCGACCGAGAGCGTCAGATCGTCGTCGCCAAGGGTGGTCGCATCGATGCCGCTGGCATCGCTCAGCGCCACCTCCACGAGGATCGGATCGGTCGCGGTCGACGGATTGTTGAGCGTCAGCGCCGCCACGGGCGCTTCCGTATCGAAGGCCGGCACCGGGTTCGAGAGGATCTCGATGGCATTGATGATCGGGTTGTTCCTGCCATCGACCAGATCATGGAGGAAGCCGATGTTCAGCTCGCCATCCGTCACCCTGACCTCGTAGCTCAGGATCCGCAGATCGCCGCCACCGCTGGGAAGCGAGGGGTCGAAGTTGTCCAGCATGCCTTCGGTCTGGCCCTCGACGCTGATGTCGAAGATCCGTCTGCCAGGAAGCTGGTTCGCGGCGGACAACTCGGCCAGATAAAGGTTCACGATGTAGTCGCCATTGCCGATCAGATCCGTCACCGGGATGGCATAGGAGAACGGGCTGTTGGCGGAGCGGGCGGTACCGAGAACCGCCTGAGGAACATGTGACGGCAGGTTCGTCGTGTCGCCCCCGAAGCCCTGTGTGTCGCCGCGGTTGTTGCCGGTCCCGGTGGCCGTGATCACGTAGGGGCTGTTGGGGTTGGTGTTGCCGTCGGCCAGCCAGTTCGGCCCGCCATCGGTGGCTGCGACCTCGCCGCCCCAGGCGTTGATCCGCAGGAGCGCCTCCGGCGTGCCGCCATTCTCGTCGACATCCGTCACGATGACCGACATGAGTTGGGCCACCTCGTCGCTGCCGTTCGAGGCGATCACCTCGACATCGTAGACGTTGTCTGCGCCCGCATCGCCCGGAGCTTCGAAGTCGGGCGCCGCGATGAAGCTGAGCGAACCGGTGTCCGGATCGATGGTGAAGAGGCTGCCATCGGCGCCGGCGGTGCCGATCGCGTAGGTGATCGGCGCGGTGCCGCCGTCCTCGGTGGCGACCACCGTCGTCACCACGGTCTGGTTCTCGGCCACCGTCGCGCTGGCCGGGCTGTTGATGGCCAGCCCCTCCGCCGCATCGAGCACGGTGATGGTGACGTTCTGCAGCGCCTTGGAGACACCGTCGCTGGCTTCGACCGTGACCTCGTAGACATTGTCGAGATCGGCGTCGCCCGGCGCCTCGAAATCGGCCGCGTTCACGAAGGAGAGCACGCCGGTATCGGGATCGATCGTCAGCTTGTCCATGTCGGCGCCGCCGACGATGGCGTAGCTCACCACCGCGCCTTCGGGATCGACGGCGTCGACATCGCCCGCGATCACCGTGTTTTCGAGCACCTCCTGGGCGGCGGCGCTTTCGAATTGCGGCTGCGCGTCGGAGACGGGGCTGAAGACCACCTTGTCGAAGCGCAGATGCTCCCTCGCGTCGCTGGTGCCGCTGAGCACCAGCCGGGCCCCGTCGGGAACCTGGACACCGCTCAGCGTGACCGAGGTCAGGTTGGCCGCCTGCAACGCATTGCCCTGACCGGCAAGCACCTGGTTCATGGTGAAGCTGCCGATCAGCGTCTGGGTGCCATCCGCGAGTTGCAGCAGCACGTCGACCTGAGAGTTGCCGTCATTCTCGTCGAAGTAGCCGATCTCCAGATCATAGGTCCCGGCCACGACCCCGAAACCCGCGAGGCTGGTCGAGATCACGCCCTGCTGCCCCGCGCCGACCTTGACCACCGTGCTCCCGGAGGCCGGGGCGGCGAATTCGGTCCTGAAATTGACGAGGTCGGAATTGGCCTCGGTCAGCCCGGTGAAATTCTCGACCTCGATCAGGATCGGCTCGGGCAAGGTGAATTCATTGACCTGCAGCACGAAGCTGGCGGAGGTGTCGGCCTGCGCCGTGTCGGTGGCAAAGACCGTGACCGTGTGGTTGCTGTTCTGCTGCGGGGTGCCGCTGATCGTTCCGGTGACCGGATCGATGGAAAGACCGACGGGCAGCCCCTCAGCGCGATAGGTGAGCGTGTCGTTCGGGTCGATATCGGTGAACAGCCCTGCCGGCAGGGCCATGTCGAACGCCTGGTTCAGCTGGGCCGTGGCGTCGGGGATGCTGCCGGTGACGATCGGCGCGTCGTTGACGTTCTCGACCGTCAGATCGAACTGGCCGATCACGGCGTTGCCCTCGGGATCGGTCGCGGTGACCTCGATCGTGTGGACGCCCACATGCTCGTTCCCGGGCGTGCCGACCAGCAGCCCGCCCGACAGGCTGAGGAAGTCTGGCAGCCCCTGGAAGGAGAAGGACAGCTGGTCAAAGGCCGTGTCCGGATCCTCGAAGGGCAGGCTGACCTCGAGCGGCACGTCCTCCGTGGCGGTGACGTCGGGCAGCGCGTCGCCGACGATATGGGGCGGCTGGGTGTTGCCGCTCGCCCCGCTGCCCTGCACCAGCTCGACGTTCGAGAAGCGCACGATCGAGCTTTGCGCGGCGTCGTCGTCGTTGATCAGCGCCAGGTAGTCGAAGCTCCGTCCGGCATGCGCCGCCAGCGGGATCTCGTAGCTCACGGTCTGGCCCACGGTGGTGTAGTCGTTGCGCACCGACTGGTCGAACCTCGCGATGTTGATCGAGCCGAACACCTGGAACAGCAGGTCGTCGGTGGTCTTGTAGTTGTCGTCGTTCTCGAGGCCGATGCTGACGAATTCGGCGGTGCCGTTCTCCATCGTCACGTCGAAGCGCAGTACCGTGTCGGCGCCGACGGTGAAGGTGCCGCCGGGCAGCAGGGTCTTCTTCCAGGTGTTGCCGCTCAGCGTGATGCCGGCGCCATCCTGGTCGATCTGGAAGCCCTGCGGCGTCTGGTCCTGGTTGCTGTAGCTCAGGAGCGGGTTGGCGTTGAAGTCGATCGGCAGCACGCTGCCACCCGGCGGTGGCGCCGCGACGTCGTCCTCGGTGACCGTGCCGCTGGCGCTCGCGGTGCCGAGCGTCACCGGCGTGGCGGCGCCGCTGGCGCCGGTCAGGGTGACCGCCACCATTTCGTCGCCGTCGTCGACGTCGTCATTGGCGACCGACATGGTCAGCGTGCCGACCCCGTTGACGAAGCTGACATCCTGGCTCTGGTTCGTCGCCGTGCCGGTGTCGTAGGTCACCGTCAGGGTGCCGGTGAAGCTTGTGTCGCTCAGGCTCAGCCCGAAGGCGAGATCGGTGGTCCCGGTGTCGCCGGTCTCGACCTGCATCGGCGCGTCGGTGATCGAGAGCACCGGCCCGGTCGGCGCCCCGGCACGGGTGATCCGCAGCCCGTCGGCGGTGTTCTCGAAATCGAATGTGGCGGGACCGTCGCCCGGCACGAAATTCTCGAAATCCGGCCCCGAGAAGGTGACCTTCTGACCGTTGATGTCGATCACGGCCGAGCCGGCCTCGTAGCTGATCGGCGTATCGGTATCGGCGCCCGAGATCACCAGCGCATCCTCGTCCGAGAAATCCGTGATCTCGCTGCCGCCAACCGCCTCGAGCGTGCCGCGCACCACGTCGGCGCCGCCGCCGGTGGTGATCTTGTTGATGCCGGTGCCCAGCGTGATGATGTTGGCGCCGGCATTGCCGCTCAGCGTGACATCGGCGCTCGACCCCGATCCATCGAAATTCTCGACGTCATCGGCAAGCGTCGCCTCGACCGGGGCGGTGCCGGTATAGACGACGGTGTCGGTGCCGGGGGTGCCCGGCCCGCCCACCGCGGCCGGATCGTTTGTGACGATCTCGTTGCCGCCCGCGACCGCGATTTGCGGCGATGTGACGTTGAGATAATCCCAGCTCGCCTCGAAGCTCTCGAGGGTCTTGAAGTCGTTCGACGTCACGCCGATATGCGTGGCGCCGCTGGCGAGGTTGGCGACCACCGCTGCCGGAGCCTGCGTCGGCGCCATGGTCATGAAGCCCGGGGTGTCGATCGGGCGCACGCCGCCCAGCACGTTCCCCGAGGCATCGAACAGCGTCACATAGGTCGAGACCATCCCCGTGGCGAGATCGACGCCCATGCCGAGTTCCACCTCGGCCACGTCGAAGAGCGAGGCGCCCGGGGCCATGGTCGAGAGCTTGACCTGCGCATCGATGCCGACGCCGTCGGCCGGATTGCTCCATAACTGGATGCCGTTGCCTTTGGCGACGCCGCCCCAGACCAGCTTCATGAGTTCGTTCTCGGCCTGATTGCCGGTGCCGAAGACGATGCCCTGCTGGGCAAAGTTCGGGACCACCCCGGTGGTGATGGGGACCGTCTGGCTTGCGAGCAACACTTCGGTGAAGGGGTTCGCGAAGCGCGTCGCGATGTGCACGGTTTCGAGCGCCGGATCGGTCAGGTCGACGATCTTGGTGAAGTCGTTCTTGCTCGCCGTGCCACTGCTGTTGCTGATGTCGCCATCGGCGGTCTGCACCACCAGCTTGCCCCCAGCCATCGTGGCGTCTCCCGCGACGATGGCGCCCGCGCCGCCCAGGGCGCTGTCGAAGCCGCCATCGGCCAGAGGATCGGTGCCCGTCTCGAAATCGAGCGCGAACAGCGTCCCACCCGCGGGGATGTCGCCGGTGACGTCGCTGGCCGCGATATCCACGCTGGCGCTGCCGCCGCCCGAGGCGACGACCGCGTCACCGCTGGCGTTCGAGACGCCGGTGATCGAGACGATGAAGCTCTCCGCCGGCTCCTCCAGATCGTCATCGATGATCGGCACGGTCGTGCTGGCGGAGGTCTGGCCTGCCGGGATGACCAACGTGGTGCTGCCGAGCGGTCCGTGATCGGCCGCCTTGGCGCTGCCGTCGGTGAGCGACAGCGTGACGGTGACCGCCTCGGTGACATCCCCCATCCGGGTCACGGTGATCACGGCGTCCTCGCCCTCGACGGCACTGCCGGCCGAGACCGAGATGGTCGGCGGCAGGTCCGAGGGCACGGCGTTATAGACCACGATCGCCGAATAGCCCGCCTGTCCGCTCGAGCTGTCGACCTGCACGGTGATGGTGCCGTCGGTGACCAGAACGTTGTGGCGGATGAAGGAAGGCCTGTCGGCCCCCCCGCCTGCGACGAAGGCGTCGTAATCATCGCCGACAAGCGTGCCGTTGATCGTGAAGTCGCCGACCCGTCCGCCCGCCGCAGAATGGAACAGCTCGGCGAAATGCAGCTCGACCACGTAAGAGCCATTGGCGAAGCCGCCATAGGTGGCGGTCCAGATATCGGCCTGCGAGTCGCGATAGGTATGCAGCGCCGAACCGTCGAGATCGATACCGCCGGAGTTCGAACCGGTGGTCCCGGACTGGCCGTCGACATTCGCGTTCAACGGGCCCTGACCCTTGGGACTGGTATAATAGGCGTTGTCGTCCGCCTCGAAGGCGATCGGCTGACCGGTCGCGTCGAGGAGCAGACTGTCCGCTGCGATCGCGCCGCCATAGCGGTTGTTGTCGACCGCGCCGCCATCGAGCGGATCCGGCCCGAGATTGGTGGCGGGCGCGGTGTCGGTGGTGCCGACATTGATCGCACGCACCACCGCGCCGCGCACCAGATTGTCGAGGTTCGGCTCGAGGATGAAGCTCGAGGTCGCGCCCGCCGCGCCGTTGCCGGCCGCATCGGCGAACACGCCGGCGGCGATGGAGATCTGGCCCTCGCCGCTCGGCCATGAACCGCTGGCGGGCGGCTGCGCGACATAGGTCAGCGTCGCGGTCATGCCGCCATTGGTCAGCACCACGCTCGGCGCCGAGACCGCCGTGGGCACGATGCCGCTGAAGACCAGCTCGGAGCCGTCCGTGGCCAGGCTCGCGGCGTCGAAGCCGGTATTGTCGCTCAGCACGACGGTGATCTCGCGCGGGCTGTCTGTATCGCCCTGCAGATTCTCGATCGACACGCTTTCGATCACCGGCGCCGTGCCATCAGCGAGCTGCGGCCCGCCCAGCTGGGAAATCTGGATCGCGTTGATCTTGGGGTTCTGGTTGTTGTGGATGAAGGCGAGGTTCAGCTGGTCGTCGACGGCGGTGTAGATCAGCTCGCGCGTCAGCACCGTGCCGAGGAAGGGCTGTTTCTGCGCGTTCGTGGCCGTGCTCGGCGGCAGGGCCTGCCCCATCGCCGCCGCGGCCTCGACCAGCGGGTTGAGATCGGCGAACTCGGCGAAGGCCGTGCCATCCACCGTCACGTCGAAGATCCGGTCGCTGCTCGGGAGATTGAACGCGCCGGGCCAGTTCTCGGTGTAGAGCAGCGTGATCTTGTAGGTCGCGCCCACGGCCACGTCGAAATTGTAGGTCAGCGGGATGTTGTTGTTGCTGTTGTCGCTGCGCTCGTGGACGAAGAGCTGCCAGGGCGCATAGCCTTGCACGCCCGGATCGATGTAGTCGATCTCGCCCTCGGAATCCGTCAGCGCGTTCGAATACTCGTTGTCGATCTCGCCGGTGACCGAGATCGAGCCGTTGCCGTTCTCGAGCGCCAGATCGCCGATCCAGTCCGGGCCGCCATCGATCGCGGCGACGTCGGTGCTGCCCGCGTTGACCCGGTAGAGGATGGTTTCGCCGGAGGCACGGGTGATCCGCAGCCCGTCGGCGGTGTTCTCGAAATCGAAGGTGGCGGGACCGTCGCCCGGCACGAAGTTCTCGAAATCCGGCCCCGAGAAGGTGATCTTCTGACCGTTGATGTCGATCACGGCCGAGCCGGCCTCGTAGCTGATCGGCGTATCGGTATCGACGCCCGAGATCACCAGAGCATCCTCGTTCGAGAAATCCGTGATCTCGCTGCCGCCCACCGCTTCGAGCGTGCCGCGCACCACGTCGGCGCCGCCGCCGGTGGTGATCTTGTTGATGCCGGTGCCGAGCGTGATGATGTTGGCGCCGGCATTGCCGGTCAGCGTGACATCGGCGCTCGACCCCGATCCATCGAAATTCTCGACGTCATCGGCGAGCGTCGCCTCGACCGGGGCGGTGCCGGTATAGACGACGGTGTCGATGCCGGGGGTGCCCGGCCCGCCGACCGCCGCCGGATCGTTTGTGACGATCTCGTTGCCGAAGGCCTCGATTTTCAGTTCGTTGAAATCGACGGTTGTGAGTGTGTCCGCGGCGACGTCCTCGGCGATGAGGCCGATGGCGGCGCCGGAGGTCTGGCCGGCGATCTGGTGGGCGCCGGTGAGCACGTCGCGCAGCACGCCTTGCGGCAGGACGAAGCCGTTCAGCGGCAGGGCGACGAAATCGGCGGCGCCGTCGAGCCGGTAGGCGGCGCCCACGGCGAAGCCGGCATCGATGGCGATCTCGAGCCGCAGCTCGACCCCGGTGACGGCCGGGTCGGCGAGGCCGGGCACGTCGACGCGGGTGATCCGCTGGTAGACGTCGCCGGTCTCGACCCCGACCTCGAGATAGGGCGTGCCGCCCACCGCCCCCATGACGATCCGCAGGAAGTTGGACTGGGTGCCGTCGCCGAACATCAGCCCCGAGACCTGGCCCTCGACGATGCCGCCCTGCTGGCTGGGGATCCAGTTGGCCATGTCGAGCGTGGCGAGGATGCGCCCGACATCGGGGTCGGGGCGGATCCCGGTATGCACCGCGTCGCGGGCGCTGTTGGCGCTGCCCACCGCCGTGCCGGGCTGCGCGTTCTTGATCTGGAAGGTCGGGGCGTTGCCGCCCGGGATGATGTTGCCGCCATTGTCGTACAGCCCGTCCTGCTGCTGGTCGGCGGGGAAGTTCTCGGCCGCGGTGCGCGCGTCCTGGTTCGGCGTCACCCCGTCGAGCGCCGCGCCGAGAAAGCCGGTATCGGACAGGGTGCCGGGGAAGTTCGTGTTCTGCTGGGTGAAGTCGAGCACGATCTTCTGGCCCACCTCGAGCGCGTAGCCGTTCTCGGCCGAGAACTCGAACGGGTCGATCAGCTCGTTCAGCCCGTCGAGATCGGCATCGGTGTCGTCGGTGACGTCCTGGCCGGCGAGCGGCACGGCGCCGTTGGCGGGCTGGAAGATCTCGATGAACGGGCCGTTCTGCTTGTAGGTGGCGACCCAGATCGAGCCGCGGAAGGCGTTGCCGAGCCCCATCGCGCCGAACTCGTCGCCGATCGAGGCCAGCCCCAGCGGCCCGCCGCCGGCCTGCAGCACGGTGCGGTCGGCCGCCAGCGTCTCGCCCGAACCGCCGGTGGTGGTCTGCACCACCCCGTTCGCGTCGCGCCCGATGACGATCAGCGAGCCCTGGTTCAGCGAGGCCGCGATCAGCGCCCCGGACATGTCGACGCCGCCGCCATCGAGCACGGTCGAGGTGTATTCGGTCAGCCCGTTGATCGAGCCCTTGCCGGAATCGAGGGCGCCGTCGGTGAAGCCGCCCTCGAGATAGTTGCCCTCGGCCGGGTTGGCGGCGGCGATGACCTCGCCGATATCGGCGGGCAGGCCGGCCTGGCCCAGCAGCGTGCCGCCCTGCGGCGCCGCGCCGCCGGCCACCACGACCTGGCCCGAGCCGTCGGCGAAGCCGTAGATGTCGTAGAGCACGCCCGGGGTGACGGCGAGCACCTTCCGGGTCAGCTCCTGGTTGTCGGCCCCGTAGACGCCCGTGGTCGGGTAGGCCGCGTTGTCGGCCTCGACCGCCTGCAGCCAGGCGATGACCTCGTCGTAGTCGCTGCCGCCGCCATTGCCGGCGCTGTCGACGTTCGACACCAGCAGGAAGGCGTTGCCGACCCCGGCCTCGGGGGTGAACAGCAGCCCCGCGCGCGAGCCCTCGGCCCGGGTCGGGTTGGGGTGACCGCCATAGACATAGGTCAGCCCGTCGAGCGTGTAGGTCTGCGCCCCGCCCTGCCCCGCCGCCAGCACCCGCCCGGCCAGGTCGTCGGAGCGGGTCACCTCGTGCATCTGGTCGTAGTTCTTCGGGTCCCAGGCGACGAGGCTCATCGGGTCCTTGGTGCTGCCGTCGCCATTGTTGAGGTTGAGCGCGATGTAGCCCAGGGCCTGCGCGAAATCGCTGCTGGCGCCGTTGTCGCCGGCCTCGCCGATCGGCCGGCCGCCCCACAGGTTGTTGGCGCCGTTGTCGTAGGTGTAGACGCGCCCGTCCTCGGTGACCTCGACGTCATAGGCGTTGCGGTAGCCCGGCGAGTAGATGCCGATCGGCCCGGCGGGGTCGATCTTGCCGCCGTTGAAGCCGTCATTGCCGCCGAAGGGGTCGTTGCCGTCATCGGCGCCCAGCAGCGCCGGGTCGTCGAGCGTCGGCACGTCGTAGACGTATTTGCGGCCGCCATCGGTGAGCACCGGCATCGAGGCCAGCATCGTCAGGTCGACCTCGAGGATCGCCGCCGAATAGGCGGTCTCCTGCTGGCCCGCGAAGTGGTTCGAGGGCGCGCCGTTGTTGGCGTTGCCGCCATTGGCGACGATCAGCCGCTCGGAGACCAGCTTGCCGTCGGCGTCGAGCACCTGGATCACCTCGAGCCCGTTGAGCGCGTGGTTCTCCTCCGAGCGCGCCAGGCCGCGCACGAGGTCGACCGCGTCCCAGCTGTTCGGCCCGGTCTGGGTCAGCTTGGTGATGACGCCGGAATTGGTGTCGAGATTGGCGTCGGCGCCACCGCCGCCGGCGCCGATCCGGCTGTCGGAGGAGGTGACGTAGACGGTGACCGCGGGCTTGCCGGATCACACCGGATCGCCGTTCGCGTCGAATTGCGGCGTCACGTCGATCCCCGTCACCTGCCGCTTCGTCGCCGCGTTCGCGCTGCCGTCGTCGTTGTGGTTGGGGATCGACTTGACGTGGTTCAGCGTCACCTGATCGGTCACGTGGAACCGCGCGGTGGTGTCGCCGTCGGTCGGATCGGGGTCCCCGAAGGCGATCGTCAGGACGTGCACATCCCCGTCCACCTCGGTGACGTAAAGCCGCCCATCCGCCCCCCACACCAGCGCGGTGGGCTGGGAAAGACCCCCGAAACCATTGAAATCAAGCGAGCTGGCAGAAAAATTGTTGGAAACAGCCACGACCATTACCCTTCGAAACACTCGTTAAAAAATGTGGCGAAACGCAAGAACACGCGCCCCGGCAATCAATCTCGTCCTGAGGAGCGGTCTGGGGCATAAGACGGGCGTCGCTGAAAACGGGCGGTGCCCCGGTCCTTCCCCCCGATCCCCCCCGGCAAACGCGCCCGGAGATCGGCTGCTCCTCATACCTCTGTCCCAACGTTAACAATCCGCGGCCACGGCACAAACATATTTTCGCCACAGAACCGCACTCGGCCCGAAACTTAAGGTTTATTACAAAAGTACTACCAGCATGGTAACTTTATAACTAACCCTTGAGGGGCGGTGGGTCTTCGAAAATTATGCCTCAGGTTGTCGTCGCACGCTCTTCCTGTGGTGAAAAATGCTGATTGGCGAACCACCTGAATGGATGGCCCCGATACATCTCGAACCTCCAATCTTCGGCTCGTGTCGCTTCAGGAGATTTAAATGATCGGGGAGACGAAATGTGATTTGCACGGTGAGATTGTTCCCGGATCGCCCGAATCCGGTCCGCGAACTCTCTCGCGTCTGCGCGTTAACCGACGGATGAACGAATCATCCGACACCTATCCGACTGCCCCCGGGCCGGTCACCGAACCCTACCGGAACCCGGGAACCCGCTCTCCGGCAACCTGCGGCTTGCCAATCGGGGCGCTCGGGTCCACTTTGCCTCGGCTTCTGCACCTTTACGCAACAGATCCGGGCCTGACATGACCGAGACCGAGCTTCCCGTCGCACTCGTCACCGGCTCGGCCGGGTTCATCGGCATGCATATCTGCGAGCGGCTGATCGCGGATGGGTACAGGGTGGTCGGGCTCGACTCCCTGAACGACTATTACAGCGTCGCGCTCAAGCAGGCGCGCCACGACCGGCTGGCGCGGCACAACGCGTTCAGCGCCGAGATCGGCAAGATCGAGGATCCCGGCCGGCTGATGCGGCTGTTCGAGGAAAACCGCCCCAGCCTCGTGGTCCATCTCGCGGCGCAGGCGGGGGTGCGCTACTCGATCGAGCAGCCGCGCGCCTATCTGGAGGCGAACCTGCAGGGCAGCTTCGAGCTTCTGGAGGCGGCGCGGGCGCATCCGCCCGCGCATATGCTGTTCGCCTCGACCAGCTCGGTCTACGGGGCCAATACCGAGATGCCCTATCGCGAGACGGCCAAGGCCGACACGCAGATGTCCTTCTACGCCGCCACCAAGAAGGCGGGCGAGGCGATGGCGCATTCCTACGCGCATCTCTACGACCTGCCGATCACCATGTTCCGCTTTTTCACCGTCTACGGGCCATGGGGCCGGCCGGACATGGCGCTGTTCAAGTTCACCCGGGCGATCCTCGAGGACACGCCCATCGACATCTACAACCACGGCGACATGAAGCGCGACTTCACCTATATCGACGATCTGGTCGAAGGGATCCGCCGTCTCGCCGATGCGATCCCGGCCCGGCCCGGACCCGAGGGCCCGCGCGAGGGCGACAGCCTCTCCGCGGTCGCCCCCTTCAGGGTGGTGAATATCGGCAATGGCGCGCCGGTGCCGCTGATGGAGTTCGTCGAGGCGATCGAGGCGGCGCTGGGGCGGACGGCGATCAAGCGCTTTCTCGACATGCAGCCGGGGGACGTGCCCGCCACATGGGCCGATACGCGGCTTATCGGCGAGCTGACCGGCTATGCCCCCTCGACCCCCGTCGCGCTCGGCGTGGCGCGCTTCGTGGAGTGGTACCGCGACTATCACGGTGTCTGAATCGTGGGCATGGCGACCGGCGCGGCCGTCTTGCACGCAGGACGGTGCCCAGGGGGCTTGCCTCTCGGCGCGGTGCCTGCGAGCCTCACCACATGGATGATTGGACCATACGCCGGGCCGTGCCCGAGGACGCGGCCGCGCTGACCGCCTGCTTCGCGCGGGCCTATGCGCCGCATGCGCATCTGCCCGACCTGCCGCCGGTCACGCGCGGCATCGGCGACGACATCGCCAACCACTATGTCTGGCTGGCCGAGCGCGGTGACGATGTGTTCGGCGGCGCGGTGCTGGTCATCGGCCCGGGCAGCGCCAAGCTGTCGAATATCTGCGTCGATCCGGGTGCCGCCCGCAACGGCATCGGACGGGCGCTCCTGCGGCTCATCGAGGCCGAGGCCCGCGCCTGGGGGGCGCAGGCGGTGACGCTGACCACCCATGCGGCGATGGCGGAGACGCGGCGCTTCTACGATCACCTCGGGTGGCGCGAGACCGGGCGCTCCGGCAACCGGGTCTACATGGAAAAGCCCCTGTCCGGCTGAGGCCGCGCCGCAACCAAGTCCCCGATGCCGCGTTGTCGAGAGGCATCCCGGGCGGATGCGCCGGGCACGAGGAGCGTCATGGCCAAGGGCAGGACATCGAACAAGAAGGCCACGCCGGTCGAGGCGCCGCTGGAGCCGCGCGTCGAGGCGTTCCGGGCCTTGGCGCAACGCTATGCCGCCGATGGCTGCGCGATGCGGCCCGGCCAGCTCACTGGCCATGACCGGCGCATGCATGTGCGCGACACGATCATCGAGGACCACGCGACGCGGATCGACCAGAAGGCGGTCGGCGCGCAGCGCAAGTTCGACAAGCTCTCAAGCTCGCTCTTCGCCTTCTTCCGGGGTACCTCGCTGCTGTTTCACCGCGACATGGCGGGCGAGGATTCGCGGATGCCGACGGTGCTGCTGCTGGGGGACGTGCATCCGGGCAATTTCGGGGTGATGCCCAATGCCGACAACGTGCCGATCTTCGGCGTCAACGATTTCGACGATGTCTGCTACGGTCCCTTCACCTGGGACCTGAAGCGCGGCGCGACGGGCTTCATGCTCGGCGCCGGGGAAAAGTGCGGCTACGGCGCCAAGGCGCAGCGCAAGATCGCCCGGGCCTTCATCGACGGCTATCTCGACGGCATGGAGTTCTATGCCAGGAGCGGCACCGAGTCCGGCGAGGAACTGCGCCCCGACAACAGCCCCAAGGTGATCCGGCGGCTGTTCGAGGAGGCGCGGACCTCGCGGACCGACTGGCTGCGCGACCGCTATCTCGACGAGACCGGACGCGGCTTTCGCGCCAATGAGGAGTTCACCCCGGTATCGCGCAGGGTCGAGGAGTTCCAGAAGCAGATCGACAGGCTCGCCGCGGGCGACAAGGTCGGGTGTTCGCGCCGGATCGAGGGTCTGAAGGTCAAGGACGTGGCGATCCGACATGGGCAGGGTACCGCCTCGCTCGGCCTGCCGCGCTACTACGTGCTGCTCGAAGGCCCGTCGGGCGACGCCACCGACGACCTGATCATCGAGTTCAAGCGCGCCCGCCGCTCGGCGCTGAGCGGGCTTGTGCCCGAGACCGGCTTCGACTCGGGCGAGCTGGGGGCCCGGATCGCGCATGGGCAGTCGGTGCATCTCGCCCATGGCGACGTGTTCTACGGTGAGGTCGAGATCGAGGGCGAGAGCTTCATGTCGCGCGAACGCGCGCCGTTCCGAGAGGACATCGATCTCGACGAGCTGTCGAAGAAGACCTGGAAGGCCTATGCGCGGGTCTGCGGTCGGGCGCTGGCGCAGGCGCATGCCCGCTCCGACGAGGTCGGGCAGATCGATTACGACGTGGAGCCGCGCATCCTCGAGGCGATCGGGCCGCGCAAGCTCTTCGTGGCCGACATCCTCGACTTCGCCGAGGAGGCGCTGGCCCGGCTGCGCCGCGACCACGAGAGCTTTCGCCGCGACCACGCGCATGGCGCCTTCGAGGATCTGCGGCGCAGCTACCGCTGAGCGGTCAGACCGAGACCTCCGAGAGCAGCCGCTCGCGCGGCACGTCGTCGCGCGCGCCCGAAAGCGTCACCGCGCCGCGCCGCATCACCACGAAGCGATCAGCGAGATCATAGGCAAAGTCGAAATACTGCTCGACCAGCACGATCGCCATGTCGCCCCGGTCGCGCAGCTTGGCGATCACTCGGCCGATCTGGGCGATGATGTTAGGCTGAATCCCTTCCGTCGGCTCGTCGAGCAGCAGCACGCGCGGCCTGAGCACCAGCGCGCGGGCGATGGAGAGCTGCTGCTGCTGGCCGCCCGAGAGGTCGCCGCCGCGCCGTTGCCGCATCTCGTGCAGCACCGGGAACAGCTCGTAGATCTCGTCCGGCACCTTGCGCTCGGCGCGCGGCAGCCCGGCAAAGGCGGTCTCGAGGTTCTCGCGCACGGTCAGGAGCGGGAACACCTCGCGCCCCTGCGGCACGTAGCCGATGCCGCGCCGCGCCTTGGCATGGGCCGAGAGCCCGGTGACCGCGTCGCCATCCAGCCGGATCTCGCCCCGGCTGGTCGGGTGCCGCCCGGCCAGCGCCTTGAGCAGGCTGGTCTTGCCGACGCCGTTGGTGCCCATCACGCAGGTCACCTCGCCGGGGCAGGCCTCGAGCGAGACGCCGTCGAGGATCTGGCTGTGGCCGTAATGCAGGTCGAGCCTGTCCACTTGGAGCATGGTTATCGTCCCAGATAGACGTCGATGACGTCGGGGTTGGAGGTCACGTGGTCGAGGCTGCCTTCGGCCAGCACCGATCCCTCGTGCAGCACCGTCACCCGGCAGTTCAGCCGCCGCACGAACTCCATGTCGTGCTCGACCACCACCACGGCGCGGGTCTTCGCCGCCTCGACGAGGATCTCGGTGGTCTTCTCGCGCTCGGCCACGGTCATCCCGGCGGCGGGTTCGTCCACGAGCAGCAGCCGCGGCTCCTGCGCCAGCAGCATGCCGATCTCCAGCCACTGCTTCTGGCCGTGGCTGAGTTCGCCCGACTTGCGGTCGAGATGCGCGGCAAGGCCGATGGTTTCGGACAGCGCGTCGACCCGCTCCAGTTCGGCGGGGCCGGGCCGCCAGAACAGCGCCGCGAAGGGGCCGCGCTTGTTTTTCAGCGCCACCAGCAGGTTGGCGCGCACGGTCTGGTCTTCGAACACGGTTGGCTTCTGGAACTTGCGCCCCACCCCTTCGCGGGCGATCCGCGCCTCGGACAGGCCCAGCAGCGAGATCCCCTTTTCGCCCCAGCGGATCGTGCCCTTGTCGGGCCGGGTCTTGCCGGTGACGATGTCCATGAAGGTGGTCTTGCCCGCGCCGTTGGGTCCGATCACCGCGCGCAGTTCGGACGCGCCCATGTGGAAGGACAGGTTGTTGATGGCGCGGAAGCCGTCGAAGCTGACCGAGACGCCCGAGACTTCGAGAAGCGTGCTCATGCCTTGGCCTCCTCTTCGCGGAAGCTGCCCTGATCGGGGCCGAGATCGGCGCCATGCCGCGCCGGGCGGCGGCGCTGGGTCCACAGATCCACCAGCCCGCCCAGCCCCTTGGGAGCCAGCAGCGTGACCAGCACGAAGCTGAAGCCCAGCATCACCAGCCACCAGTCGACCCAGACGAGCCGCAGCGGCCCGAGATCGAGATCGGGCAGCTTGCCCGAGGTGAAGAAGGAGGAGATCAGGCTGACCGCAATGGCGCCGATCACCGCGCCATAGAGCCGTCCGCGCCCGCCGATCGCCACCCAGACCGCGAGGTAGATCGAGGCGATCGGCATCATCTCGGCCGGGTTCACGATCCCCGCCTGCGGGTAGTAGAGCGCACCCGCGATGCCGGTGATCGCCGCCGACAGGGTGAAGACGGCGAGCTTGTAGCCCTCGACCGGGTAGCCGAGAAACCGCACCCGCGCCTCGTTGTCGCGGATGCCGCGCAGGATCGCCCCGAACTTGCCCGACACCACGAAGGCGCAGAGCAGGTAGCCCAGTCCCAGCGCCAGCGCCGATCCCCACAGGAACCACAGCGAGACGGTGGATTGCGGCACGCCCGAGAGCCCCGGCAGGTTCTGCAGCCCCGACAGCCCGTTATTGCCGCGCAGGCCCGCATCGTTCTGGAACAGGTAGAGCGCCAGCGCCAGCGTCATCGCCTGGGTCAGGATCGACAGGTAGACGCCGGTGACGCGGCTGCGAAAGGCGAGCCAGCCGAAGACCAGCGCCAGCGCCGAGGGCACGAGCACGACGAGCGCGAGCTGCGCCGGCAGCGAGCCCGAGAAGGCCCAGATCGCCGGGAAGTCCGAGGATCCGACCACGCCGAAGATCTGCCCGCCCACCGCGTCGCGGATCTCCTGCGGCGTCGGCGGGATCGCCTGACCGGCGAGGCTTTCGGCGACGATCCCTTCGGTCCGCGCGGTCATCAGCCACATGCCGATCATGTAGCCGCCGAGCGCGAAGAAGGCGATGTTGCCCAGAGACAGGATGCCGGCATAGCCCCAGACCAGGTCCATGGCGAGCGCGGCCAGCGCGAGGCAGAGCGTCATCCCCAGCGTCTTGACGAAGCTGGTCGAGAGCCCGCCCGAGGCCGCCATCGCGGTGATGGCGAGCGTGCCGATCAGCAGCAGTCCCAGCACCACCGGCACCGACGGGTTGCGCTTGAGAAACGAGCCGGTCATGCGGCCTCCGATCTTTGAATGGCGATGCGGATCACGGTCAGTCCCCCGCGGCGCGGCCCCGGAGCGCGATGATGCCGCGCGGCCGGAACTGGATGAAGATGATGACGGCGACGATCATCCATGTCTGCGCCGCCAGCGTGTTCGAGGGGTTCAGAACCTCGATGCCCTTCTGCAGACCGCCGATCATCGCGGCGCCCGCCAGCGTGCCCCAGATGTTGCCGACGCCGCCGACCACGACGGTCATGAAGCTCTGCACGATGTAGTCGGCACCCATCTCGGAGGTGACCTTGGCGTAGAGCCCGATGGCGACACCGGCGATGCCCGCGATGCCCGAGCCAAGCCCGAAGGTCAGCATGTTGACCCGGCCTGGATCGATACCGACCGAGGCCGCCATGCCGGGGTTCTGGGTCACCGAGCGGGTCTCGAGCCCGAGCCGGGTGCGCTTCATCAGGAACAGGAAGAAGCCGAGGAACATCAGCGCCAGCACGAAGATCGCGATGCGGATATGGCTGATGCCGACCACGTCGTTGACGATCCAGGCGCCGCCGAGCCAGCCCGGCGCGGTGAGCGGCCGGGCCTGCGTGCCGAAGATGATCTTGGCGAGCTGCTGCAGCGCGATCGAGATGCCGAAGGTGGCGAGCAGCGTCTCCAGCGGGCGCTTGTAGAGATGCCGGATCACCAGCCGCTCCATCGCGACGCCGGCGGCGAAGGTGACCACGAAGGCCGCCGGCAGCGCCGCGATCAGCGACAGCGTCCGGTCGGGCACGATCTGCTGCACCAGATAGGCGGTATAGGCGCCCATCATGATGAATTCGCCATGCGCCATGTTGATCACCCCCATCACCCCGAAGGTGACGGCGAGGCCGATCGCGGCGAGGAAGTAGATCGAGGCGAGCGAGAGCGCGTCGAGGCCGATATCGACCCCCTTCATCGCGCCGACCCTGATGCCGATCGAGGTGAGCGCCGCGCGGGCGGCATCGGTCACGGCCTCCGAGGGTTCGGTATAGATGTCGAAGAAGGCGTGGGCGGCCAGCGCCGCGTCGACATCGGCCTCATCGACGCGGGGGGCCACGAGGCCATCGGCGGCGAGCGCGTCATAGGCGCGGGCGCGGGCCTCCGGATCGCCCAGCGTCTCGACCGGCACGCCGCCGACCATGCCGTCGGCGCGGTTGGCCTCGAGCGCGGCGCGGATCTCGTCGGCGCTGGGACGCGGCGGCGCCAGCCCGGCATCGACCAGCGCGCCATAGGCGGCGGCGCGCGACAGGCTTTCGCCGCCGGGCGACAGCTCTCGCGCGACGTTGCCCTGGGGCGTCTCGCCCTCGGGCAGCGCCACCATGCGGCTGGCCAGCAGCGGGTTGATGGCGGCGCGGGTCTCGACGGCGGTGTCGGTGGACAGCGCCTCGATGGCGGCGACGCGCTCGGCCTCGTCGGTGCCGAAGCGCGCGGTCAGCAGCCGCTCCAGCCGGATCTTGCGGGCCAGGAGATCCGCGTCCTCCTCGGTCTCGATCGAGGCGCGCAGCGGCGCCAGCAATTCGGGCTCGGGGTCGCGGGTGATGGATTCCAGCGCGGCCCGCCTGCGGCGCGGCTCGGGATCGGTGAGCTGGAACTGCACCAGCGCGGTGCCGATCAGCGCGCGGATGCCGCTGTTGGGCTTGATCTGCTCCATCGCATCCGTCTCGGCCGGACCCGCCTCGTCGCCGGTATCGACATCGACGAGGATCTCTTCCCCGTCCTTTTCGATGACCCGCCAGAAACGGCCCTCCGCGTCGATCCAGAGCGCCTTGTCCTGCCAGGCCTGCAGCACCGGCTGCACCCGTGGCAGGCCGCTTGCGACGATCGCCTCGATCGCCGGGCCGATGGTGCGCCGCGAGCTTTCCTCGATCAGCGCGCCCTGCGCCTGCAGCAGGTCCTGCACCGGCCCGGCCTGCGCCATGCCCGCGCCGAGGCCCAGCCAGAGCGCCGCCAGCGCCGTCTTGATTGTCCGTCTCATCATCCCGCCCCCGAGGGGGACCGGGGGCCCGGCCCCCGGTCCGACCATGCTCAGTAGTTCGATTTGGTCTGCACGCAGGTCTCGGTCTGCGTGTTGTACATGCCGCAATCGAGTTCCTGCCAATCCGAGGTCAGCACCGCGCTCTCGGGCAGGTAGTCGGTCCAGGCGTCGCCCGGCACGGGATCGGTCTCGCTCAGGATGTCGAACTGCCCGTCCTCGGTGATCTCGCCGATCAGCACCGGCTTGGTCAGGTGATGGTTGGGCAGCATCTCGGCGGTGGAGCCGGTCAGGTTGTCGAAGGTCTGACCATACATCGCCGCGCGCACCGCATCGACATCGGCGGTGCCGGCATCCTCGACCGCCTGCGCCCACATGTTGAAGCCGATGTAATGCGCCTCCATCGGGTCGTTGGTGACCCGCTCCTCGCCCATCTTCTCCTTCCACTTGGCGACGAAGGCCTCGTTGGCCTCGCCCTCGGCCGACTGGAAGTAGTTCCACGCCGCGAGGTGGCCGACGAGGTTCGAGGTGTCGAGACCCGACAGCTCCTCCTCGCCCACCGAGAAGGCGATGACGGGGATGTCCTCGGCCGAGACGCCCTGCGCGGCGAGCTCCTTGTAGAAGCCGATATTGGCGTCGCCGTTGATGGTCGAGATCACGCCGACCTTCTTGCCGTCGGCGCCGAGCGCCACGACGTCCGAGACGATCTTGGACCAGTCGGAATGGCCGAAGGGGGTGTAGTTGACGAAGATGTCGGCGTCGGCCACGCCCTGATCCTTGAGATAGGCCTCGAGGATGTTGTTGGTGGTGCGCGGATAGACGTAGTCGGTGCCCAGCAGCGCGAATTTCTCGACGCCCATCTCCTCGATCATGTAGTCGGTGGCGGGGATCGCCTGCTGGTTCGGCGCGGCGCCGGTGTAGAACACGTTTTTCGAGGATTCCTCTCCCTCGTACTGCACCGGATAGAACAGCAGCCCGTTCAGCTCCTCGATCACCGGCAGCACCGACTTGCGCGACACGCTGGTCCAGTTACCGAAGATCACGTCGACCTCGTGCACGGTCAGCAGTTCGCGCGCCTTCTCGGCGAAGAGCGGCCAGTCGGAGGCCGGGTCGACCACCACCGCCTCGAGATCGCAGCCCAGGAGGCCGCCCTTCTCGTTCTGGTCCTCGACCAGCATCAGCACCGTGTCCTTCAGCGTCGTCTCGGAGATCGCCATGGTGCCCGAGAGCGAATGGAGCACGCCGACCTTGATCGGGCAGGCGGCGTCCTGTGCCATGGCGGGGGCGGCCGAGAGGCCGAGCGCCGCGGTCAGGGCGAGGGTGGAAATACGCGTTTTCATGTCACTGTCTCCCGCGGGACGCGGCGTCGACGTTGCCCGCTGGGCCCGCCGGTTCTAGATCTCGTCCCGCAACATCGTTGCACCCGGGGGCGGCCGTCGAGAGCTGCAATTCCTGCGGCCGTCCCCATCTCCCGCCCATGCCCGGTGCCGATCGACCCGGTGGCGGATGCGCTCATCGTTTGAGCAGCGCGGCCGAAGTGGCAAACTTCCGGGCGCCGCGGCGCAGCGGGATTGCGGCCATTGCCGACATTTTGTGCAAATGCCCGGGACCATGCCGCAATCCTGATCGCTATGGCGCGGCGGGCCCGGCGATCCCGGCGCCCGGTCTGGCATCTTCGTATCCGGACGGCGCAGGAAAGCGGCAGGAGATGCCTCGGGGAGAACCGCCATCCTGCACCAGCTGCCATATGCCGCCCCGCCCCGCGCGAAGGGCGCCCTGCGGATCGAGGCCGGGGCGGGCGGACTGTCGCTGCTGCGCCAGGAGGGGGCGCTGCGGGCGCTGTTCCCGAGCAAGCCCCATGTCGAGGCGGTGATCCTCAACACCTCCGGCGGCGCCACCGGGGGCGACCGGCTCGAGATCGAGGCGCGGGCGACTCCGGGCGGGCATCTGCGGCTCACCACGCAGGCCGCCGAGCGGGCCTATCGCAGTTCCGGCGGCCCGGCGGCGCGCATCCGCAACCGGCTCGCGGCCGAGACCGGCGCGCGGCTCGACTGGCTGCCGCAGGAGACGATCCTCTATCGCGGCTGCGATCTCGACCGGACGCTCACGCTCGATCTCGCTCCCGGCGCCCGGGCGCTCTTGGTCGAACCGGTGATCTTCGGCCGGGCGCTGATGGGCGAGGTGCTGGACGAGGCGCGGTTCCGCGACCGCGTCGAGATCCGCCGCGACGGCGCGCCGCTCTATCTCGACGCGATGCGGCTCGAAGGAGACGTCGCCGCGCATCTCGCGCGCCCCGCCGTGGCGAACGGCGCCGGCGCGATGGCCAGCGTGATCCTCGCCGCCGCCGAGGCCGAGGCGCATCTCGCGCCGATCCGCGCGCTGCTGCCCGCCACGGGGGGCGCGACGCTCGTCGCCCCCGACCTTCTGGTGCTGCGGCTTCTGGCCGAGGACGGCTTCGCGCTGCGCCAGACGCTTCTGCCGATGCTCGACCTGCTGACCGGCGGCACCCTGCCCGCCTCATGGAGACTATAGGATGAACCTCACCCCCCGCGAAAAGGACAAGCTCTTGGTCGCCATGGCCGCCGAGGTGGCGCGCCGCCGCCTCGCCCGGGGCGTCAAGCTCAACCACCCCGAGGCGATCGCGCTGATCACCGACGCGGTGGTCGAGGGCGCGCGCGACGGCCGCAGCGTGGCCGAGATGATGCAGAGGGGCGCCGAGGTGATCACCCGAGCGCAATGCATGGCGGGCGTACCCGAGATGATCCCCGAGGTGCAGGTCGAGGCGACATTCCCCGACGGCACCAAGCTCGTCACCGTGCACGACCCGATCCGTTGAGCCCCAGTCGTCGAAAGGACCGATGATGACCCGCATCCTGCTTGCCACCCCGCTCGTCCTTCCCGCCCCGGCGCTCGCCCATGCGGGCGCGGCGCATCTCCATGCCGGTTGGGCCGGGCCCCTCCTCGGCCTCGCGCTCGTTGCCGTGGCGCTGATCCGGGGGCTGCGCGCATGATCCCCGGCGAGGTGATGCCAAAGAGCGGCGAGATCGAACTGAACGCGGGGTCGGAGGCGATCACGCTGATGGTCGCCAATACCGGCGACCGTCCGGTGCAGGTCGGCAGCCATTTCCACTTTGCCGAGGCCAATCCCGGCCTCGACTTCGACCGTTCGGCGGCGCGCGGACGGCGGCTCGACATCGCCTCGGGCACGGCGGTGCGCTTCGAGCCGGGCCAGCGCCGCGAGGTGCGGCTGATCGAGATCGGCGGCGACCGGCGCGTCTTCGGCTTCCAGGGCGACGTGATGGGAGAGCTGTGATGGTCGCGCATGGGGGGAATCGGCTTCGTATGCTAGGCTGGCGGCGGACCGGACCGGAGGTTTGCCATGCGCTTCGTTTTCCTGTTCCCGCTCCTTCTCCTGCATTCCCTGCCCGCCTTGGCGCGGAACGACTATCACCGCTGCGACCCGTCCACGCAGATGGGCCTCAACTTCTGCGCCCACGAGGAGTGGATGGCCGCCGATGCCGAGCTGAATCGCCTGTGGGGCGTGGTGAAACCGCGCGCCGATGCCCGGGGGACCGGTCAGGCGCTTCTGAACGAGCAGCGCGCCTGGCTTGCGCGGCGCGACGCGACCTGCGAGCCGGAGCAGCAGGGCGGCGGCAGCGCCGCGCCGATGTTCTACTGGAGATGCATGGAGGGGCTGACGCTGCGCCGCAACGCGGAGCTGCGCGCGATGCGCTGAGCCGCGCCTCCATGAGCCCTGCGACCCAACTCATGGAGGCCATCCGATGCCCGTGACCATTCCGCGCGGCGACTACGCCGCCATGTACGGCCCCACCACCGGCGACCGGGTCCGGCTTGCCGATACCGACCTCGTGATCGAGGTCGAGCGCGATCTCACCACCTATGGCGAGGAGGTGAAGTTCGGCGGCGGCAAGACGATCCGCGACGGCATGGGCCAGAGCCAGCGCTCGCGCGCCGAGGGCGCGGTCGACACGGCTGTAACCAACGCGCTGATCCTCGACCATACCGGCATCTACAAGGCGGATGTCGGGCTGCGCGACGGGCGCATCGCCGCCATCGGCAAGGCGGGCAACCCCGATACCCAGCCGAATGTCGACATCGTCGTGGGCCCCGGAACCGAGGTGATCGCCGGCGAGGGGCGCATCCTCACCGCCGGCGGCATGGACAGCCACATTCACTACATCTGTCCGCAGCAGATCGAGGAGGCGCTGGCTTCCGGCGTCACCACCATGCTCGGCGGTGGCACCGGTCCGGCGCATGGCACGCTCGCCACCACCTGCACGCCGGGGCCGTGGCATCTCGCCCGGATGCTGCAATCGGCCGATGCCTTCCCGATGAACCTCGCCTTCGCGGGCAAGGGCAATGCGAGCTTACCGGGCGCGCTGCACGAGCAGGTGCTCGCCGGCGCCTGCGCGCTAAAGCTGCACGAGGATTGGGGCACGACGCCTGCCGCCATCGACTGCTGCCTGCGGGTCGCCGACGAGACCGGCGTGCAGGTGATGATCCACACCGACACTCTCAACGAGGCGGGCTTCGTCGAGAACACCGTCAAGGCCATCGCGGGCCGCACCATCCATGCCTTCCATACCGAGGGCGCGGGCGGCGGCCATGCTCCCGACATCATCAAGATCTGCGGCGAGATGTCGGTGCTGCCCGCCTCGACCAACCCGACGCGGCCCTTCACCGTCAACACGGTCGAGGAGCATCTCGACATGCTGATGGTCTGCCACCACCTCGACAAGCGGGTGCCAGAGGACATCGCCTTCGCCGAGAGCCGGATCCGGCGCGAGACCATCGCCGCCGAGGACATCCTGCACGACATGGGCGCCTTCTCGATCATCGCCTCGGACAGCCAGGCGATGGGCCGCGTCGGCGAGGTGCTGATCCGCACCTGGCAGACCGCCGACAAGATGAAGCGCCAGCGCGGGCGTCTGGCCGAGGAAGCGGGAGAGAACGACAACTTCCGTGCCCGCCGCTATGTCGCGAAATACACGATCAATCCGGCGCTGGCGCATGGCCTCGCGCACGAGATCGGCTCGATCGAGCCGGGCAAGCGCGCCGATCTGGTGCTCTGGCACCCGGCCTTCTTCGGGGTGAAGCCCGAGATGGTGCTCTTGGGCGGGCAGATCGTGATGGCGCAGATGGGCGATCCCAACGCCTCGATCCCCACCCCGCAGCCGGTGCATCTGCGGCCGATGTTCGGCGCCTATGGCCGTGCGGTCGAACATGCGGGCGTGACCTTCGTGTCCGAGGTCGCGCAAGCCGACGGTATCCGCGAGAGGCTCGGCCTCGCCAAGCAGACGGTGGCCATCGGCGACACGCGGCACGTCACCAAGCGCGACCTGAAGCTCAACGACGCCCTCCCGCATGTCGAGGTCGACCCCGAGACCTACGAGGTGCGTGCCGACGGGGTGCTGCTCACCTGCGAGCCCGCCGAGGTGCTGCCGATGGCGCAGCGCTATTTCCTGTTCTGAGGTAATGCGATGAGTGATCTTCCCACCGCCCGGCAACTGCACCGCAAGGGCCACTGGTCCGGCCCGCACGAGGCTTGCGCGCTCGACTACGAGGGCCGCTTCCTGCGCCGCAAGCGGCTCGTGACCGCCTCGGGTCGCCCGTTCCTCGTCGATCTGCCGCAGACGACTTCGCTGGAAGCGGGCGACGCGCTGGAGCTGTCGGATGGTTCTCTCGTGGCAATCGAGGCCGCACCCGAGCCGTTGACCGAGGCACGCGGCGATCTCGTCCGTCTCGCCTGGCATGTCGGCAACCGCCACACGCCCTGCGAAATCAGACCCGACCGGCTGGTGATCCGCCGCGACCACGTGATCGCGCATATGCTGGCGCATCTGGGCGCCGAGCTGCGCGACGTGACCGGGCCATTCACCCCGGAAGGCGGCGCCTATGGCCATGGTCGCACCCATGCGCATGAGCATGTCGCGACGGCCCATGCTCACTGAGTTGCAGGCCCTGACGCTGGCGCGATGGCTCTCGCCCGGCTACCCGGTCGGGGCCTTCGCCTATTCGCACGGGCTGGAGCGGGCGATCGCGGATGGCCGGGTTTTCGACCGCGCGACGCTCGAGGACTGGCTGCGCGATACGCTGGAGTTCGGCGCAGGTCGCAACGACGCGCTGCTGCTCGTCGCCGCATGGCACGCGGATGGGGACGACCTGGCCGGCATCGACGCCACCGCCCGTGCCCTGGCCGCCAGCCGCGAGCGGCTGATCGAGACGGAGCGGCAGGGCACGGCCTTCGCGCGGACCGAGGCCCGGGTCTCGGGCGTCACGGCGGCCCCCCTCGCCTATCCCGTCGCCATCGGCGCGGCGGCGGCGCGGCACGGTCTGCCGCCCCGATCCACTTGCGCGCTCTACCTGCAGGCCTTCGCGGCCAATCTCGTTTCGGCGGCGCAGCGGCTGATGCCGCTGGGCCAGACCGAGGGGCAGCGGCTGCAATCCGCGCTCGCGCCGCTTTGCGCGCGCATCGCCGAGGAGGTCGAGCACGGCACGCTCGACGATCTCTCCTCCACCACCTTCATGGGCGACATCGCGTCGATGCGCCACGAAACCCAGCAACCGAGGATCTTCGCCACATGAGCATCAGAACGATGAACGGGCCCCTCCGCATCGGCATCGGCGGCCCCGTCGGCGCCGGCAAGACGACGCTCACCGCCGCTCTGGCGCGCGCGCTTGCGCCCTATCATTCGATCGGAGTCATCACCAACGACATCTACACGCAGGAGGATGCCGAGGCGCTGATGCGGATGCAGATCCTGCCCGGCGACCGGGTGATCGGCGTGGAAACCGGGGGCTGCCCGCATACCGCGATCCGCGAGGATGCGAGCCTCAACCTCGCCGCCGTGGCGGAACTGGAGCGGCGGCATCCCGGCATCGAGGTGGTGCTGATCGAGAGCGGCGGCGACAATCTCTCCGCCACCTTCTCGCCCGAGCTCGCCGATCTGACCGTCTATGTCATCGACGTGGCGGCGGGCGAGGAAATCCCTCGCAAGGGCGGCCCGGCGATCACCCGCTCGGACCTTCTGGTGATCAACAAGACCGATCTGGCGCCGCATGTCGGCGCCTCGCTCGAGGTGATGCAGCGCGACGCGGCGCGGATGCGGGGATCGCGGCCCTTCGTGTTCTGCGCACTGCGCCACGGGCGCGGTGTCGACGAGGTGCTGGCGCATCTACGCGAGATGGGCGGCCTCGTGCCGCAGGGCGTCGCCTGACGCCCCGCGGCCCGGTGGATCAGCGCGCGACCGCGCGCGTGGCGGCGTCGCGGGCGATCTCGCGGATCTGCGAGCGCGCGAAGCCGAGATCGGCAAGATCGCGGTCGCTCAGCCGCGAGAGCTCGGACACGGTGCGGCGATAGACGCGCCACCGCGTCGTGGCCGAGGCAAGGTATCCCGCGACATCGGTACGGGCCTGGGACGGTACTGCGAGTCTCATGACGGTATCTCCTGACATGATCTGAACGGGCGCTCCCGCGCCGCTTGATCGAAGACTGGCGTCTCGACGAAGCATGCACCAGTGCCGTCGGGCTGTACCCTGCCATGCAATTGCTGCAATGCAGCATCATTGGTTTGACCGGGCTGCGTTTTCCTCCTGCCGGCCGATCGGGCAGGCAGCGTCAGATCTGTCTGCGGGGCGATCATTCGCCGCGCGAAGTCCCCGGCAGGCGGCGATTTCGACGGAACCGCCCGTTTCGCACGGGCCGCCAGCCCCGACCGCGCAAGGGCGAATCATTCCCGGCCAACACTCGGGGGCAACTGTGTCGTTTCTTAGAGGCGAATGGGCTGTTTGTTTCGGATCATGGCGTTGAGGATGACGAGGAGCTGACGGGCAACGGCAATGAGAACTGTTTTGGGGGCTTTGCCGGCAGCCTTCATTCGATCTCGCATGGCAATCAAGAGCGGCACGCGGCGGGACGCGCTCAAGGCCGCGATGTAGAGAGCCTCGCGGACTTTGCGTCGTCCTCCCCATATACGTCGTGTGCCGCGCCATGTGCCGCTCTCGCGGGCATGTGGAGCGAGCCCGGCGAGAGAGGCGATCCGACGCCGACAGAGCGTGCCGAGTTCGGGCAGTTCGCCGAGAAGCGTTGCCAGCACCGTCGGTCCAATCCCAGGCACGGCGCGAAGCAACTCCGCATGCTCGGTAAGTTCGGGGCTGTCTCCGATCAGAGCCGCAATCTTGCGATCCATGATGACAATGCGGCGGTCGAGCAGCGCGATCATCGTCTCGATCTCGCGCAGGATTGCTGGCTGGCCGGCGCTGTGGCGACGCACCTTTTCGGCTTTCCGCATTTCGACCAACTGCCTGCGGCGACGAAGGAAATCAGAAAGTCGGGCCCGATCCGGATGAGGCGGCGCGGTAACCTCGAGAGGCAAGAGGCGCCCCATATCAGCCAGTATGCGCGCATCGACCCGATCCGTTTTGGCCAACACGCCCGTCGCGCGGGCGAACTCTCGGGCTTGGCGCGGATTGACCCGTGCGAAGCGAAGGCCCCGGTCGCAGAGTGCCTTGATCAAAAGAGTGTCGCAGCCGCTGGTGGCCTCGAAGACGACTAGAGAGTTTGCAGGCAAGGACGCGGTCCAGCGGGTAATGCTGTTCGGATTGTTATCGATCCTCACCACCACCTTGGTCGGCAGGGCGTGCGTATCGATCCAGCCGCGGGCAAGGTCGCAGCCGATGACGGTCTGTGGCATGGTAAAAGCTCCTGTCCATGTCATGCGGGATCGGAGTCAGCCGTCCCAAGCAACTGTTCAGGTTGATCGCGACGCGGAAGGGACCCTTGCTCCCACACGGGCTCTCGACCCTGGGGGGGGACGGGCTCCCTTCCGCACCGCCATTCTACTCCATTCGCAACAGACAGGGGGGGCTTTCGACGCATTGCAGTCGCTGGCCGAGATCGAACTTGGATCGACCCGCGCCGCTGTCCCATCGGGGATAGGCGGCGCCTATCCCCGACCCCCGCGAAGGCCGTCTCAGCCTTCGGCCGGCGCGTCGCCGACCTGCTTGAGCCGCAGCGCCTGGGTCCGGCCATCCTTGGCCTCGCCGAAGAAGATCGTCTGGTGCGGGAAGGGAATCTCGATCCCGCGCGCGTCGAAGATCCGCTTGAGGATGCCGTTATAGGCCCGGCCCAGCCCCCATTGCGTGCCCGGCACGGTCTTGATCCGCGCCCGCACCACCACGGCGCTGTCGGCGAAGCTGTTGACGCCGAACCACTCCATGTCGCCGATGATGTTGACGCGCTGATCGGGGTCCTGCTTGAGCTCTTCGAAGGCGTCGAACATCGCCTGCTTCGCCTCGTCGACATCCTCGCGATAGGCGATCCCCATGTCGCAGACGAAATACGAGAAATCGCGCATGAAGTTCGACACCATGTCGACGCTGGAGAACGGAATGATGTGGAAGGTCCCCTGCACGTCGCGCAGCGACACCGAGCGCACGGTCAGCTTCTCGACCACGCCGGTGGTGCCGCCGACGGTGACGACGTCGCCCACATTCATCGCGTTCTCAAACTGGATGAAGACGCCGGTGATGATGTCCTGCACCAGCTTCTGCGCACCGAAGCCGATGGCGAGGCCCAGCACACCGGCCGAGGCCAGCAGCGGCCCGATGTCGAGGCCGATCTCGGCCAGGGCGAACATCAGCGTGAAGATCAGCAGCGCGATCGCGAAGGCGTTGCGCAGCAGCGTCAGCAGCGTGGTCTCGCGCGAGGTCGGGATCTTGCCGACCTCGGGGTTGAGCCGGTAGTCGATCCAGCTGTTCACCGCGAGCCAGATCATCGCCGCCACCAGCAGGATCAGCGCCAGCGAGACGATGCGGCCCGTGGCCTCGAGACCGACCGGCGAGGCGAACCAGCCGCCGAGATCGTAAAGCCCGATCACGTCGAGCGTGTAGATCACCACCGCCAGCGTGACGACGAGGCGCAGCGCGATCAGCACCTTGGGCACGATCGCGTTGAGGCGCGGCTCGAGCAGCGGCAGCTTGGTCCGCATCTCGGCGGGCAGCACCACGCCATGGCGCAGCGCGCGGCCGATCGCGCCGATGATCAACGAACCGATCAGCGCCGCGGCCAGCACCTTGCCCGAGGCGAGAAGATAGCCCGCCACCACATCGGCCGAGCGCGAGATCACCACCACGAACATGAAGCCCAGATAGGCCAGCGCGAACCAGTGCCAGGTCCGGGTCAGCGTGCCCAGCGTGCCGCCGAGCTGCTTGCGCGCCGGTGGCGTGGCCGCCGGACCCGCGCCGACCGGCGCCCCGGGGGTGGTTTCGGAAACGACCACGTCCGCATGGTCTTCGGGGAGGTCCTGCTCGTCCTCGACCTTCTCGGCCATCAGGCGGCGGGCGATCCAGTTCGCGACGTCGTCGCGATGCCGGATCACCAGCACCACCAGATAGACAAGAACGAAGACCGACAGCAGCGCCGAGACGCCGAGACCGGCGGCGAAGGAGACGTTGCGGTTGACCAGCGGCAGCACCAGAAGCTGGCCGTAGCCCAGCACGCTCACCACCACGTTCACGTGACGGTTCAGTCGCAGCGCGGCGCTGTTCGACAGGTTGACCAGCCGCAGCCCGCCGGTGGTGGGCGAAACGATGGCGCGAATGGCCACCTTGACCAGCTCGACCAGCAGGAAGGCGTTGAGATAAAGCGCCTGCCGGAACCCGACCTCGGCATATTCCCCCAGCGCCATCAGCGAAATCGCGTAACCCAGCGCCCAGGCCGCGACCACCACCGCGGCGTCGAGCAGGGTCGAGCCGATGAAGATGAAGATCGTGCGCAGGAAATTCGCATGCAGCGCGCGTTCGCCCATGCGGCGATAGACCGGTTTCGTCAGCGCGCGCAGGCCCATCCAGACCGCCACGGTGATGACGATGACGAGGATCAGGCTCTGGAAGGTCTCCCACAGCACCGGCAGGTCGAGGCTTGAAAGACCGCCCAGAAGATTGCCGTTGCCCGAGAAGCTGCGGACGATCTGGTCCGCCTGCACGGCCAGCCCCTCGGCGATGTCCTGCGTGACCTGGGCGATGCGCGAGCCGATCGAGACGCGCGGCTCGATCTCCTGCACCTCTTCGGCGGTCGCGGCCAGCGCCTCGATCGGCTCGGCCTCGGTGGTCACGCGCTCCAGCTCGGCGATCAGCGCCTCGCGCGCGGTCTCGTCCCGCAGCACCTCGAGAAGACCGGTGAGCGGGCCCGCTTCGGCCTCGGCTTCTTCGGTAGCCGCGGCTTCGGCGGGCAGGATCTGGGCGAGGGCCTGATGCGGCAGGGCGAGGCCGAGGATCAGGCCCAGCATCAGGGTCATCGCGTGTATCAGTTGGGCAAAGGGTCGCGGCATCGGCGGCCTTCCTCCTGGTCGTTCGGACGGGCCCAAGCACCGTCTGGCGGCCGGGCGGCTGGCATTGCGGTCGAGACGCCCGACGGGGGCGCCCGGGATCATGTCTCGGCGCGCACCCGTGGCACGGCGCCGTTTCGGAGGCAGTGCCTATCGCGGCACCGCGGATGAAGAAAGGGGGATACAGCCGTGAAACCGCTGCCATTCCCCGCCACAGGGCGGTCCGGCGCGACAGCGGCGGGCGGGGCCCGGGCGGGAATAGACGAGCGTAGCATGGGCCTTGGACAGGCGCGCGGGCCCGCAACGGCGCGGCGACGGCATCGGCTTCACGACCGCGTCAGGCCGTCTGCGGCGCCGGGCGCACGCGCCCCAGCACCGGCGACAGCGCCGCGATCAGGAGCGCGAAGAGACCGACCAGGGCGAACGAGACCCGAAGCGAGCTGATATCGGCGACGAAGCCGATCGCCGGCGGACCCAGCAGCATCGCGCCATAGCCCAGCGTCGCCACCGAGGCGATCGCCTGTCCGGCCGGGATCTCGGGATCGGCGGCGGCGCGGCTGAAGGCCAGCGGGATCACCGCCGCGTAGCCCAGCCCCATCAGCACGAAGCCCGCGAGCGCCACCGCGAGACTGCCCGCGAGGGCGCAGGTCAGGTAGCCCGAGGCCGCCAACAGCCCGCTTGCCAATGCCACGCGGCGCGGCCCGTGGCGGGTGATCAGCCGATCGACGCAAAGCCGCATCGCCACCATGGTGACCGAGAACACCGCGTAGCCCAGCGTCGCATGCGACTCGGCCGTGCCCAGCACATCGGCGAGAAACACCGCGCTCCAATCCACCGCCGCCCCCTCGCCCAGACCCGCGCCAAGCGCGATGAGGCCCACGAAGACCAGCGCGCCGCGCGGAAAGGCGAAGACCGGGTCGCCCGCGCCACCGCTGGCGACGCGCGAGGTCCAGTCGATCCGCAGGAATGGGCCGAACAGCAGTGCCGTAAGGAGTGCCGCCAGCACGAAATGCAGCGAGACCGGAGCGGCGAGGCTCGCGGCCGCGAAACCGCCGGCGGCGCCCAGCCCGGCGCCGAGGCTCCACATCGCATGAAAGGACGACATCACCGAGCGCCCCATGTGCCGCTCGACCTCGGCGGCCCAGGAGTTCATCGCCACGTCCATCGCGCCGTGGCACATGCCGAAGAGGAACAGCGCCAGCCCGAGCGCCGGTACCACCGGGGCGAGCCCGACCAGAGCGATCGAGACGAGATAGACCGCCGCGATCCAGCGTGTCACCCGCACCGCGCCGAAGCGATCGGCCAGCTTGCCCGCGATCGGAAAGGAGACCAGCGCCCCCACCCCCATCACCAGCAGAAGCAGCCCGAGCGCGCTCTCGCCCAGGCCGAAGCCCGAGGCGACCGCCGGAACCCGCGAGGCCCAGCAGCCCAGAAGCACGCCGTTCAGGGCGAATGCCGCGGCGACGCTGCGCCACGGCGTGATGATCTCGGCCATTCGGTCTCTCCCGGCCCGCTCGGGCGTCGTTCAAATCGATTTCTGCAAGGATAGGCCCCGCAAGCGGAAGTACCATAGGCGGGACGATAACCGGGCGGCGAGCTGCCGCGGGACCCGGAGCGGATCGGCCTCATCCGCAAATCGATGGCCGCCCCCATCCGTTTGGGTTAGGCCGATGCCATGATGGATGCTCCGAATCTGCATATCCGTGCCGCCGAACCGGGTGACGCCAAAGCCCTCACGGCCATGGCGAACCTGCCCGGCGTGAGGCATGGCACCCTGCGCCTGCCCTTCGATCCGCAAAGCAGGATCGAGCGTCGCCTTGCCGCCGACTCCGGCAATCATTTCCTCGTCGGGGTCATCGAAGCCGGGAGCGTCCGAGAGATCGTCGCCCATGCGGGGCTCATGCCGTGCAAGAGACGCCGGGCCCATGTCGGCGAGGTGCTTCTGATCGTGCATGACGACCATGTCGGCAAGGGCTACGGCACGGCCATGTTCCGGGCGCTGCTCGATCTCGCGGACAATTGGCTGGGGCTGCGCCGACTGGAGCTCGACGTGAACGTCGGCAACCACGCCGCGATCCGGCTCTACGAGCGGCATGGTTTCGAGGTCGAGGGGACGAAAAGGCAGGACGGCATTGGCCCTGCAAGGCATCCGGAATGAAAGCTGTCCGGCTGAAACCTCGTCCCGCGCCGATCGCATGAACTCCCGGACGAAACGGCCGGGGCCCGCCAAGATCGTGGCATTCGGCAAGGGCATCGCCGCCTCGCGGCGATGCCCTGCGCGCTTATTTCAGGTCGCTCGGCAGCAGGGCCTCGGGCATGTTCTGGTAGCTCACCGGGCGCAGCCAGCGACGGATCGCCAGCGTGCCGACCGAGGTGGCGCCAAAATTGGTCGAGGCCGGGTAAGGCCCGCCATGCACCATCGCATCGGCCACCTCGACCCCGGTGGGATAGCCATTGACGAGAATCCGGCCCGCCTTGCGCTCCAGCACCGGCATCAGCGCCCGGGCCAGATCGGTGTCGGCCTCTTCCATCTGAAGCGTCGCGGTGAGCTGGCCGTGCAGACCGGTGGCGGCACGGGTCATGTCGGCGGCGTCCGGCACCCGCACCACGATGCCCAGTGGCCCGAACACCTCGTCGGCGAGATCCTCGTTCGCCTCCCAGGCGGCGAGGTCGGTCTCGATCAGCCACGGCGTGGCGTTGCGGCCCTCGCAGGCCTGACCGAAGCTCTTCTTCGCCAGCCGGGCCATGCGCTCGGCCCCCTCGCGGAAGGCGTGGGCGATGCCGTCGGTCAGCATCACCTGCGGCGCACCCGCGCCCATCGCCTCGGTGGCCGCCGCGACCATCGCCTCGGCCGCATCGCCCTCGGTCACGAAGACGACGCCGGGATTGGTGCAGAACTGCCCGGCGCCCATCGTCAGAGAGGCGGCCCAGTCGCGGCCGATCTGCTCGGCGCGGGTCTCCATCGCGGCGGGCAGGCAGAAGACCGGGTTGATCGAGCCCAGCTCGCCGAAGAAGGGGATCGGCTCGGGCCGCGCGGCGCACAGATCGAAAAGCGCGCGCCCGCCCTTGAGCGAGCCGGTGAAGCCCACCGCCTTGATCAGCGGGTGCTCGACCAGCGCCCGCCCGACCTCGAGCCCGCCATCATGCACCATCGAGAAGACGCCGCCCGGTAGGCCGGAGGCCGCGACGGCCGCGGCGATGGCCTCGGCCACGATCTGCGAGGTGCCGGGATGGCCGGGATGGCCCTTCACCACGACCGGGCAGCCGGCGGCCAGCGCCGAGGCGGTGTCGCCCCCCGCTACCGAAAAGGCGAGCGGGAAGTTCGAGGCGCCGAACACGGCCACCGGGCCCACGGGGCGCTGGATCATCCGCAGGTCGGGACGCGGCAGCGGCGCCCGGTCGGGCAGCGCGGTGTCATGCCGGCGGTCGAGGTAATCGCCCTTGCGGATATGCTCCGCGAACAGCCGCAGCTGGCCGCAGGTGCGGCCGCGCTCGCCGGTCAGCCGGGCCTCGGGCAGGCCGGTCTCGGCGGTGCCGATGGCGGTGATCTCCGCCCCGCGCGCCTCGATCTCCTCGGCGATCTTCTCCAGAAGCGCGGCACGCTCCTCGCGCGTGGTGGCGGCGAAGGCGGCAAAGGCGTCCTCGGCCGCGCGTACCGCGCGGTCGATCAGCTCGGGCGTCCCCTTGGGGTAATCGCGCGACGCGCCCTCGGCCGGGGCGGAGGCGAAGCTGTCGCCGCCCGTGACGGTGTCACCCGCGATGAGATGGGCTCCGGTCATGTCTTCTCCTTGTCGAATTCGAACGGGGCGGTGGTTACCCGCCGCCCGAGCGTCATGGCATCGGCCACGTGGATCATCGGCGCGAGGTCGACATCGCTTTGGCCGCGCGCGACCAGATCCGCCATGCGAGCGTAAAGCGAGGGGTATTCGCCGGGATGGTCAACCAGGTTTTCCGCCACGCCATCGACCTCGAGCCGGGCGCCGCCGTCGCGGAGCGCCAGCGATCCCTTGCTGGTCTCGATCTCGATGTCCCATGTCTGCGGGCCTTCCTGCCGCCAATCGAAGACGGCGCTGACATCCCCGGTGAAGTCGAGCCGGGCCGCGATCGGCGTGTGGCGGTTCTCGGGAAACTCCAGCTCGGCGGCGACGAGATGCACCGGTTCGGGCAGGATCTCGGTCAGGATCGACAGCGCGTTGATGCCCGGATCCATCACCCCCATGCCGCCGGGCTCGAACACCCAGTCCTGACCCGGATGCCATTTGCGGACATCCTCCTTCCAAGTGATGCGCACGCCCCGCACCACCCGCTCGACCAGCCGCGATTTCGCCGCTGCGACGCCCGCCGCCATGCGGCTGTGCCAGCTGGCAAAGAGCGTGACGCCCTGCTTCTCGGCGAGCCGCTGCAGCGCCTGCACCTCGGCCAGCGTCTGACCGGGCGGCTTTTCCAGCATCACGTGCCGCCGCGCCATCAGCGCCTTGCAGGCATAGTCGAAGCGCGGCTGCGGCGGCAGGCAGAGCGAGACCACCTCGATATCGGGGCGGGCCGCGAGAAAGCCGTCGAAATCATCATGCGCCTCGACCCCCTCGACCGAGCCCGACCGGCTCACCGTCGCGGCGAGGTCCCAGTCGGGACTGGCCTTCAGGGCCGGCACGTGCTGGTCGCGGGCGATCTTGCCGATGCCGACGAGGGCGATCTTGCGGGGCGGGTTCGCGTAGCTCATCAATGGCTCTCCCTGCCGACGGCGTTGCCGCGGCATCCGACGAGGAAATCGAAATCCGCCCCGGTCTCGGGCCCCATCACCCGCTCGTGGTAGAGGCTGGCATAGCCCGAGGCCGGGGCTTTCGTGTGCGGTGTCCAATCCGCGAGCCGCGCCGCCAGTTCCTCGTCGGAGATGTCGAGATGCAGCCGCCGCGCCGCCACGTCGAGTTCGATCATGTCGCCCGAGCGCACCACCGCCAGCGGTCCGCCCCGCGCCGCCTCGGGCGAGGTGTGCAGCACCACCGTGCCATAGGCCGTGCCCGACATGCGCGCGTCGGAAATCCGCACCATGTCGGTGATCCCCTTGCGCAGGATCTTCGGCGGCAGGCCCATGTTGCCAACCTCGGCCATGCCCGGATAGCCGCGCGGGCCGCAATTCTTGAGAACCATCACGCAGCTCTCGTCGATGTCGAGATCCTCGTCGTTTATCCGCGCCTTGTAGTCGTCGATATCCTCGAACACGACCGCCCTGCCCCGGTGCCGCATCAGCGACGGCGTGGCGGCCGAGGGCTTCAGCACCGCGCCCAACGGCGCGAGGTTGCCCTTCAGCACCGCGATGCCCCCGGATTTCGCGAGCGCCTTCTCCACCGGCAGGATCACGTCCTCGTTCCAGTTGCGCACCTCGCGCACCTCGTCCCAGATCGTGCCGCCCGACACGGTCAGCGCCTCGCGGTGCAAGAGCCCGGCCTCGCCGAGCCGCTTGATGACGACCGGCAGACCGCCGGCGTAGAAGAACTCCTCCATCAGGTGCTTGCCCGAGGGCATCAGGTTCACCACCGTCGGCACGTCGCGGCCGCAGCGGTCCCAATCGTCGAGGGTCAGGTCGATGCCGACGCGCCCGGCCACCGCGAGCAGGTGGATCACGGCGTTGGTCGAGCCGCCGATCGCGGCGTTGGTGCGGATCGCGTTCTCGAAAGCATCCTTGGTCATGATGTCCGAGGGCTTCAGGTCATCCTTGACCATGTCGACGATCCGCCGTCCCGTCAGATGCGCCATGACGCGGCGGCGCGCATCCACCGCCGGGATCGCGGCGTTGCCCGACAGCGCCATGCCGAGCGCCTCGGCTATGCTCGCCATGGTCGAGGCCGTGCCCATTGTGTTGCACGAACCGGGCGAACGCGACATCGAGGCCTCGGCCTCGACGAATTCCTCTGCCGTCATCTCGCCCGCGCGCACCGCCTCGGAGAACCGCCACAGATGCGTGCCGGAGCCGACCTTCTCGCCCCGGAAATGGCCGTTGAGCATCGGCCCGCCCGAGACGAGGATCGCCGGAAGATCGACCGAGGCCGCGCCCATCAGCAGTGCAGGCGTGGTCTTGTCGCAGCCGGCGAGCAACACCACGCCGTCCATGCACTTGCCGCGGATCGCCTCCTCGACATCCATGGCGCACAGGTTGCGATACATCATCGCCGTCGGACGCAGAGTGGACTCGGAGGGCGAGAACACCGGGAACTCGACCGGCAGTCCCCCCGCTTCGTAGACGCCGAACTTCACCCGCTCCGCGAGATCGCGCAGATGCGCGTTGCAGGGTGTCAGCTCCGACCAGGTGTTGCAGATGCCGATCACCGGGCGGCCGTCGAACAGGTCGGCGGGCAGGCCCTGGTTCTTCATCCAGCTGCGGTGATAGATCGCGTCCTTGGACGAGCCACCGAACCATTCCTGCGAACGCAGTTTCCGGGGCCAGGGGGCGGGGGTGAAGCTCATGGGGGGCCTTTCAGAGCGGGGTGACGCGCGCCATGCCCGCATCGGGGGCCTGCGCGAGCGGGTTGATGAGCGGCAGGCCGAAGGGCGCGGCCTCGATCTCGAACACGTCGCCAACCTGAGTGCGGATGCCGTCGCCGAAACTCAGCGTCGCGGTGCCGAACATGTGGACGTGCAGATCGCCGGGCTGGCGGAAGATGCCGTATTTGAAGTGGTGGTGTTCGAGGTTGGCGAAGCTGTGCGACATGTTCGCCTCGCCCGAGACGAAGGGCTTTTCCCAGATCACCGTGCCGTCGCGGCGGATACGGCTGCTGCCGGCGATGTCGCGCGGCAGTTCGCCGACGAGGATCTCGGGGCCGAAGCTCGCCGGGCGCAGCTTCGAATGCGCCAGCCACAGGTAATTGACGCGCTCGGTCACGTGGTCCGAGAACTCGTTGGCCAGCGCCCAGCCGAGCCGCGCCGGCTGGCCGTCCGGGCCGATCAGGTAGATGCCGGCGATCTCGGGCTCCTCGCCGCCATCCTCGGCGAAGCCGGGCGAGACCAGCGGCGCGCCCGGTGCCACGGCGGAATGGCCGGTGCCCTTGTAGAACCATTCCGGCTGCGCGCCGATGCCGCCGCCCGCGGGCTTGCCGCCCTCGAGCCCCATGCGGAACATCTTCATGCTGTCGGTCATGGTCTCGGGGTCGGTCTCGGCATGCATGGCGTCGCGCGTCGCCGCCGAGCCCAGATGCGTGAGCCCGGTGCCGGTGAGATGCATGTGGCCCGGATCGGGGTGCTGGATCGGCAGCATGAGCCGGCCCTCGGCGGCGAGCCCGGCGAGATCGACCGCCGGACCCAGCCCCCGCGCGGCGATTACCTCGGCGATGCCGCGCCCGGTCTCGATCGCCTCCCAAGCCAGCGCGTAGGTCGAGGCCGCGCCTTGCACGATCGCCGCCTCGCTGCCCTCGCGGGCCACCACCGCGACTCCCTCATCCGTCCTTACCTGCGACAGCAGCATGCCAACCCCCTCCCGGTTCGGGGCCAACTTGCCAATGAGAGTGATATCGAACAAATAATGCTTCCTGATGGCAACATACCAAAACCGTGATGAATCGGCGGACCGGCTGCTGCGGCGCGGGCTGAAGCTCGGGCATCTGCAGCTTCTGGCGCTGCTGGAGCGGGGCTGTCAGCTCGGCACGGCCGCGGAGACGCTCGGCATCGCCCAGCCCGCCGCGTCGCGGCTGCTGTCGGAGGCCGAGCGCATCGCCGGATGCCCGTTGCGGCGGCGCGACGGGCGCGGGATCCGGCTGACGGCCGAGGGCGTCGCGCTGGCCCGGCGCGCGGGGCGGGTGATCGGCGAGCTCAACGACGCCGAGCGCGAGCTGTCGGAGATCGCCGCCGGTCTCTCGGGCGAGGTGCGCATCGGCGCCGTCACCGGCCCTGCGATGGACCGGGTGCTGCCGGCGCTGCGCAACGCACGGCTGTCGATGCCGAAGCTGCGGATCCAGGTCGAGGTGGGCAATTCCGGCGAACTGGCCGAGGCGCTGCTCGATAACAGGCTCGACCTCGCCCTCGCCCGGCTGCCCGACGACCGCTCGGCCGCGCTGTTCGACGTCACGCCGCTGAGCGACGAGCCGGTCGCGCTGGTGGTACGGCCCGGCCACCGGCTGCTGTCGATGCCGGAGCTCGCACCCGCCGACCTGCTCGACTATGACTGGATCCTGCCGGCGCGCGGCACGATCCTGCACGACACGGTACAGGACCGGCTGGAGCGGCTTGGTCTGCCCGCGCCGCAGGTCGGCGTCACCACCTCCTCGTTTCTGCTGACGCTGGCGCTGGTGCAGCGCAGCAACGCCGTGGCGCCACTGGCGCGGGCGGTGGCGTCGCGTTTCGCGGGCGGGCCCTGCGCGATCCTGCCGATCGATCTCGGCATCTCGGTGCTGCCCTACGGGCTGATGACCCGGGCCGGCGCGGCGCTGCCCCGCGCGGCGCAACGCATGGCCGAGCTGCTGGTGCAGGCGGTACCGGACACGCCCGGCATCGACTAGCGCCACATCCTGAGGCGGCCTTCCCCGACCATTATGGCAGCCCGGCGGCAACGGCCGGATTTCGGCCATCCCTGAGGGTTCGGTTTCGCGCACAATCCCGACCTCCGCACAGGAACCGGATCGCGAGCCGCCTCGGAATGCGGCCCTCTTGCGGCCCGGCCACGGCATCGCCATGCCGTTGTCCGCAACCCGCCACACTGCGTCTCTAGATCCAGGGTGAAACCAACTACACAAGGTCTTTGCAGAATGCATCGAAACCCCGGCTTCCGACTGCCCAGCCTGTCCACCGCCCTCTTCGCCTTCGTCACCTTCTTTGCCCTCGTCGGATTCGCGGCCATGGCGCTGCTCGCGGAGCGCCGCCTCGAATCCGTGGAAAGCGGGGTGCAGTCCGAATCCGTCTATCTGCGGGGCGAGGCGCTGCGGATGAACTTCGCCAAGGCGCTCGGCCGGGAATGGAACTCGGTCAAGGCCGTGGCGGGAACGCTGCGGATGCATTCGATCGACGCGGCGCGGCCGCGACTGACCGCGATCTCGCGCATCTCCGACTCGATCGCCTGGGCCGGTATCGCGGATGCGAGCGGAAAGTTCGTCGCCTCGTCGCGGCCGCTTCTCGAGGGGCAGGACGTGTCCGGATCGCTGTGGTTCCGGCGCGGTCTCGGCGGCAACTTCATCGGCGCGGCGGAAGCCGACGACCGGCTGGCGCGGCTGGTCCCGGCCGAGACGGATGGGCCGGTGCAGTATCTCGACCTCTCCGTCGCCATCCACGACGACGAGGGGCGCGCCGAGGGCGTTCTGATCTACCGGCTCAACGTGGCCTGGATCCAGAACTACCTCGTCGAGAGCGCCGAGGTCCTCGATCTCGACCTGTTCATGGTCGACGGGCGTGGGCGGGTGCTGTTCGAACATACCGAGGAATTCGACCAGCCGCTGTCGCCGCGGGCGCGGCAGGTCGTGGCCTCGGGTCAGCAGGGCACCTTCCGGGTCGCGCAGGATGCGGATCACGACGCCTTCCTCGCGCTGCTGCCCAAGGTGGTGACCGGCGAGATGGCCTCGCTCGACTGGCGGCTGGTGGCGCGGGTGCCGACCCGGATCGCGGGTTTCGGCCTCGGCAGCTTCGTGCTCTCGGCCGATATCCTGTGGCTGCTTCTGGGCTTCGGCACGGCGCTGCTCTTGGGCACGGCGCTGTTCAGCCGCTATTTCCTGCGGCCGCTGCGGGTGCTCTCGCGCGAGGCGCAGGCCATCGCCGAGGGCCGCGACACCTATCCGGCCGAGCAGCACAGCAGCCGCGAGGCCGAAACGCTCGCCAGCGCCATCGTCCGGATTCAGAGGGCCTGATCGTCGCCGATGGGTGACGCCGCGCCGTGGATCGGCGCGGCGACGCACCGTCGCGATTGTCCTCTGCCTCCGGCTTCGAAAGACCCCTCCGAAATATCGGCAACACGACTGGCCCGGATCACCGCCGATCCGGCCGGACCGCCATCGACAAGGATGCCTCCCATGCGCCTCACCCGCCTCGTTCTGGGCCTGATCCTGATCCTCGTCTCGATCTGGGTGATCCTCGGGGAACAGCTCGGCGGCACCAGCGCCAACGCCATGGTCAACGCCCGGCTGGCGACGCTGCGCAGCCCGATCGCCGGCACCGTCGCGATGCCCGATCTCGCGCTTGGCGCGACGATCCGGCCCGGCGAGGAACTGGCCTCGGTGAACGACCCGCATGTCGACCGGATCCGGCTCAACGATCTGGTGCTGGAATGGCAATACGCGCAGGCCGAGCGCGACCGGCTGCGCGAGGTGATCGACGAGACGGCGCGGGCGATCGAGACGCTCTCGGTGCGCGCCGCCCGCTTCGGCCGCGGCAAGACCCGCGAGGTCGAGATCCGCCTCGCCCATGCGCGCGCCCGCCTCGCCCTGCTCGAACGCCAAGCGAATGACGGGGCGGCGCGCGTCGCCGCGCTGGAGCCCGAACTGCCGAAGGAGCCGCAGGCCACAGGCACGGTTACAGGTTCGCAGGCCGCCACCGACGCCGCACCCGAGATCCTCCTGCCCGATCTGCCCACCGATCTCGCCATCGCGCTCGAACATGCGCGCGAGGAGGTGGGCGTGCTGCAATCGGCGCTTTCGGCGGCGCGCGACGGCGTGTTCCTCGTCGACGGGGTCAATGACAGCCCCTTCGCGAGCCAGCGGCTGGCCGAGCTTCGGGCCCGGAACGACGGCTTCGAGGCGGCCTATCGCGCACAGCTCCGGCAGGTGCGCGCGCTCGCCTCGCGCATCACCGAGGAGCGGGTCAGCGTCAACCGGCTCGGCGAGGCCCCCCTCGCCGCGGATTTCGAGGGCCGCCTGTGGGAGGTTCTGGCGCATGACGGCGAGAACCTGCAACGGGGCGAGCCGGTGCTGCGGCTGCTGGACTGCGAAAGCCTGATCGTCACCGGCTCGGTCAGCGAGAGCGTGTTCAACGCGCTGCGGCCCGGCGATGGCGCGAAGTTCCGGCTCTCGGGCTCGGGCGAGGTGTTCGAGGGCACGGTCGAACGGCTCGCGGGGGCCGGCGCGGCCTCGCTCTACGACACGCTCGCGGTGGCGGCGGGGCGCGAGCATCTGGAGCGCTACGACGTGGCCGTCAGCGTGCCGGGGCTGCGCGATCTCGACGGCGGCGCCTGCCCGGTCGGCCGCACCGGCCGGCTGTTCTTCGAAAGCCGGCCGCTCGACTGGCTGCGCGGCCTGCTGTGATGGCGCCGCATGCCTGGCTGAGCGAGGCGCAGTCGAGCCTGGCGCTGATGCTGCTGAGCTACGGCATGGTGCTGCTGCTGCCCTTCTGGGTCGATCCGAAGCGCACATGGCATCGGTCGCTGATGCTCGGGGCCATGATCGCGCTGGCGCTGCGCTATATCTGGTGGCGCGGCGCGGCGACGCTGGCCCCGGTCGGCCTCGACCTCGATTTCGCGGCCAGCCTGACGCTCTACCTGCTCGAGGTCATCGCCATGCTCGGCTCGGTCAACGCCGCCGTGATGCTGTCGCGGCGCCTCGACCGGCACCGCGAGGCCACCGCCAACGCCACGTGGTGGGGCCGCCGCGCGCCCAAGGTGGCGCTGATGATCGCCACCTACAACGAGGATCGCGAGATCCTCGAACGCTCGATCGTCGGCGCGCTCTCGGTCGACTGGCCCGATGTCGAGGTCCTAGTGCTCGACGATGGAAAGCGCGACTGGCTCCGGGCGTTCTGCGCCATGCATGGGGTGCGGCACGTCACCCGCCCCGACAATGCCCACGCCAAGGCCGGCAACATCAACCACGCGCTCGAGCTGCTCGCCCAGGAAGACCGGCCGCCGGGTTTCGTGGCGATCCTCGACGCCGATTTCGTGCCGCATCGCGACTTCCTGCGCCGCGCCGTGGCGCTGTTCCACGACCCCACGGTGGGGCTGGTGCAGACGCCGCAGCACTTCTTCAACGCCGACCCGATCCAGCACAATCTCGGCCTCGCGCGCTCCTATCCCGACGAGCAGCGCTTCTTCTTCGATCACGTGCAATCCTCGCGCGACGCCTGGGGCATCGCGATCTGCTGCGGCACCTCCTCGGTGATGCGCTGGAGCGCGCTGCGCGAGATCGGCGGCTTTCCGACCGACAGCGTCACCGAGGACTACCTGCTCAGCCTGACTCTGCAGGAGCGCGGCATCCGCACCGTCTATCTGAACGAGCCGCTGACCGAGGGGCTCGCGCCGGAGGGGGTGGGCGAATACATCACCCAGCGCGCCCGCTGGTGCCTCGGGCTGATGCAGATCGCGCGCGGCCGGCTCGGGCCCTTTTCGCGCAACGGGCTGCGGCTGCGCGACCGCTGGAGCGTGATCGACACCATGCTCTACTGGATCGGCAGCTTTCCGTTCCGCCTCGCCGGGCTCAGCTTTCCGCTGCTCTACTGGTATTTCGGCGTCATCGTCGTCGACGCGGAGGTGGCCGAGGTCCTGTCCTATTTCGGCGTCTACTACGTCTGGTCGCTCGGGGTGCTGAACATCCTGTCGCGCGGGACGGTGGTGCCGGTGCTGCACGACGTGAGCCAGATCGTCGGCGCGATCCCGATCACCCGCGCCGCGCTGCACGGGCTGCTGCGCCCCAAGGGGCACAAGTTCAAGGTCACCGCCAAGGGCGGCGACCGCAGCCGCATCGTGGTGCAATGGCGGCTGATGATGCCGTTCCTCGTGCTGCTGGTGCTGACGCTGGTCGGGCTGATGCTCGGCAGCGCCTTCGACGGGATGCACCGCGCCGAGGCCGGCGACGGCATGCGGGTGGTGCTGTTCTGGACCATCTACAACATCTTCGTGCTGGCGCTGACGGTGATCGCCTGCATCGAGCTGCCGCGCCACGAGCGCCATGTCGCGGACCGGCCCGAGCGGGTGATCTTCGCGGCGGGCGAGCGCCCGCAGCGGCTCTGGCTCGCCTCGCTCACTCGCGACACGGCGCGGATCCGCGGGGTCGTCTACACGCCCGGCACCCGCGGCGTGCTGCGCATCCCCGGGGTCGGCGACATGCGCGCCACGGTGATCGCCGCCACGCCCGACGGCGCGAGGCTGCATCTGTGGCCCGAGGACGAGGTGCACGCCGCGCTGCTGCGCCGGTTCTACACCGAGGGCGCCGCGCCGGGCGTGGTCGATGTCAGGCTCGGCCAGCTCCTCGGCGACATCGCGCGGCGGCTGAGCTTCAGCAGCCGGGACTAGACCCTTTTGCAGACCGCCATTCCCCCAGACCCAAGGACACCCCATGCATCGCACCCTCCGCCGTACCGCCCTCGCCCTGCTGCTCGGCTGCGGCCTCGCCCCCATCGCGGCCCATGCCGACGGCGAATACCTGCAACTCGATCTCGGTCCCGAGGACCGCACAGCGGTGGTGAGCTTCGAGCGGAGCGGCGTCTCCGCCGGAGCGCTCTGGTCGCGCTATACAGATGGGGGCGCGGTGGCCTTCTCGCTCACCGGATCGCGGCAGGTGGCGCCTTGGGGCCGCCCGGTGACGCTGCGCCTCGGTCCGACGCTGCGCTTCGACGACGGTGCCTCGATCGGCGCCAAGCTGGTGGCCGAAAGCTACACCTCCACCGGCTGGGGCGGCGTCTTCGCGATCGGCGAGATCAACAGCATCGACTGGTCCTATTTCTCGATGCTCGAAGCCACCCACCAGACCAGCGGCCTCGGCCTGGCGCTGGTGCTGACCGGCGACGACACCGGCTATGCCGAACAGAGCCTGGTGGCGAGCAAGCGGCTCGGTCGGTCGGACTGGCGGCTGCGGATGGGCTATGGTTTCGACGCGCGCGAGATCTTCGTGGGCGTGGCGCTGAACACGTTCTGAGGGGCGTCCGCACCGGGGCCGAGCGGGCATGAGCATGCTGCATGACAGCCCTGTTCAATCGGCAGGGCGAATCCCGTGACAGGGCGATCGCGCGGGACTATGTGCCCGGCTCCAGCCACCTGATTTCGCAAAGGATCACGCCCGTGTCCGCCACCGTCACCGCCACCCCCGTTCTCACTGCCGCGCCCGCCGGTTTCGTCGCGCGCCTGCGCACCGCGCTGCGCGGCTGGTTCGCCCGGAGGCAGACGGTCTGCGACCTTGCGCTGCTCTCGGACGAGGATCTCGCGCATCTCGGGATTTCGAGCCGGGAGATCCACGACATCCGCCGCATCGCCCGTTTCGAGGCGCCCTTCACGCCGCGCCCGGCCGAACCGATCATGCCCCGGACCTCGCCGCTGGGCCTCCTGACCTCGGCCGCGCTGCGCCGCTGACATCCCGGCCCGACCCGATACCGGCGCTCGCGATCCGTTCGCGGGCGCCGCTTGATTCCCGGGCGACATCCGGCCCGTTCAGATAAGCCCGCGCATCTGCGCCGCATGCACCGCCTCGGCGGTGGTGCGCGCGCCCAGCGACAGCCGGGCCGATTTCAGCCGCGCTTTCAAGGCGCTCTCGCTGATCCCGATGATCGCCGCCGCCCGCGTGTGACGCTCGCCCTCGGCCATGAGCCGCAACGCCTCGCGCTGCGCGTCGGTGAGGCTGACTGTACCCGGGGGGCCGGCATGCAGCCGCATGATCACCTCGAGCGCGCGCTGTCCTTCATCCTCCGTAAAGGGGCGGTCGTGCCGGGCCAGCCCGCAGAACGAGCGCGTCTCGGCGTTTCCGGTCGCCACGGTCATGCCATGCACGAGGCCATGCGCCCGGGCATCCGCGATGACGCCGCTGTGGTCGCGGCTCACCAGATCGGCCCAGTGCACCACCCCGTCGTGACCGAGGGCCCAGCCGATCGCCGGATCGCGCAGGAAATAGGATTTACGCTCGTAGGTATCGCGCCATTCCGGCCGCAGGCAGTTCTCGACATGGGTGGCCCGGCCGCGGCTGACCCGGAGCACCGCCGAGAACCCCGCCGGGGCCAGCTGGGCAAGTTCGAAGAAGTCGTGCGGGGCATAACTGTGCAACAGCATCGTCATTGGCAAAAAAGCCCTCCGAAGGGGAAAAATCGGTACGCTACCGGACATACACTCTCCGGTTGAGTTCTAGCAAAGGCTAGGCCGAACGAAGTAGCAAGTTACGATCCTAACACAACCAAATACACGTTTTACGTGTGTTCCCAAATTGCAATCACTCATAGGGAGAACAAAGAAGGCTCAGAAGGGGCGGTCAGCTCTACCGAATGGAGCAACACCTATCACACCGGTTAGGTTTCGCCCGTAGCAGGAACAGCTAAATATGGCAGGTATTATAAGGCGATCCGTCGGGCGACGCCGCAAGCCGAGGACATTGGTCCCGGGGCAGGTGCCTCCCCTTCCGGCGGATCCAAAGAGGACACGAGCAGACCATGATCCAGCCGCAAACATCGCTCGTCTATTTTCGCCACCGCGATCTCGCCGAATGGTATGAAATTGTGCAGATGCAGACCGTGGGCGAAGCCGGGATCGCGCGCCGCCGGGCCCTGATCGGCGCGCTGAGTGATTCGGACATCTCCGAATGCCGCGATGCCGACCTGCTCCGCGCCGTCGCCGATCTGCTGAGCCATGCCCATCAGCGCGGCGATGCGGTTTCGGCCGATCTGATCCGCTGCCTGCCGCAGCCGCGCCGCGCACGCTTCGCTGCCGCCGCCGAGGCGCAGGTGGCGCAGCTCTATCTGAGCGCTCCCGATCTCGACGACGATCTCGCGATGCTGCTGGACTGGGCCCAGGCGAGCTGATCGAGACACGTCGCAGCACTCGCGCAAATTGAGGCCCTAAAGCCCTGAGGGCGCGGATGGACAATGCGGGGCGCTGGTCCCGGTCCGCTCGAAGCCGAGAAGCACCGCATGGCGGCTGCTACGACCCGAGCCGCCGTGCGGCCTCCGGCAAAGCGCTCACCCCGCGCAGAAAGGCGCTTGCCTCGCGCCGCTCCGGCCACACCCTTTGCTGCCTACGCAACAGGGGAGAACCACATGGCCGATCGCATCCTATTCATCACCGGTGCGTCCTCCGGCATCGGGGCTGCCACCGCCCGCGCCGCCGTGGCGGCAGGCTGGCATGTCGGGCTGATGGCGCGCAGCGAGGACAAGCTCGCGGCCCTCGCCGAGGAGCTGGGCGACCACGCGCTCGCGCTTCCGGGCGACGCCACCGATCTGGGCGCGCAGGAGGCGGCGGTGGCCAAGCTGGTCGCCGCGAAGGGCGGGCTCGACGCCGCCTTCGCCAATGCCGGAACCGGCCTCGACACGCCCGGCACCGAGGCGGGCGATCCCGAGGAATGGCGCCGGATGATCGATCTCAACATCATGGCGCTACTCTATACCGCGCGGGTGGCGCTGCCCGAGCTGAAGCGGCGCAAGGGACATCTGGTGCTGACCGGCTCGGCGGCGGGCAAACGTCATATCGCGGGCTCGATCTACGGCGCGACAAAGTGGTTCGTGCATGGATATGCGGGCAACATGAGCGAGGAGATGCGCGAATGGGGCGGCCGTTGCACGGTGATCGCGCCCGGCATGGTCGACACGCCGTTCTTCTCCGAGCCCAAGCCCGGCAAGATCCGCCCCGAGGACATCGCCCGGGCGGTGGTCTTCGCGCTCGAGCAGTCCGAGACCGCCGATCTGCGCGAGATGTTCATCATGCCGACCGGCTGATCCCGCGAGGGACCGGCGCTCAGCCCAGCTCGCCCTTGGGCGGCGCCGCGATGGTGTGGAACTCGGAGCCGTAGCCGACGATGCAGCTGACCCCGGTAGGGTCGGTCAGAAGCACAGTGTAGCTGCCGTTTTCGGGGTTCGACCAGATCTCGAGCATCCGCTGCCGCGTCTCGCTCGTGGTTTCGAGACCGGCGGCGGTGAGCGTCTCGGAATAGCGATCCTTGAGCCGTTCCACGATGTGATCGCGCGGGGCACAGCCCATCGCCGCCGCGGGCGGCGCGGTGGCTGCCATGCCGAACAGGAGCGCGGTGGTCACGAGCCGTTTGAACATCCAGACCTCCAATTCCGCAGTGCGGAGGAAGAGGGGGAGATGCTGCGGAGACCACCGCCCCCTCATACCAGATATGGGGCGTCCCGCCGCGATGTCCAAAACACGTGACATCAACTGATGCGGAACGCCCCGCGCCGGGTCAGGGCATTTCGACTTCGCCCGTGACCATGTTGGTGTAGTCCGCGCCTTCGCCGCCGGCGTCGAAGGTGCCGCCGCCGCTGGCCTCGGCCCATTTGCCGGTGCCGCCCACGACGCTCCAGTCGCCCGAGACGCGCCCCTCCTCGCTCATCCCCGTGGCGGTCCACGCCATGACGGCGTGATCACCATCCGCATCGGTGTAGTGGCAATTGCCGCTGCCGCTCACCGCGCCGGCTTCGACCAGCGTGGCACCGAAACAGGAGCCGGACAGGCTGGCGAAGGGGCTCTCGGGATCCTCCGTCTCGAAGCCGTCATAGCTGGTCCGGTTGTGCACCACCACGAGGCCGTCGCTGACCGGCATCTGCATGGTGTCCGAACTGCCCATGCCGGTGCCCTTGACCATCACCGTCTCGGCCATCGCGCCGGATGCGGTGACGAGGGCCGCGAGACCCATGATCGATAAAAGCCGTTTCATCGTGAATCCTCCCACAAGGCGGTCCCGCGGCGGGCGCGGAACATGGCCCAGCCTATCACGAACAGGACCCATCGGGGGCGTTAACGCGAAACGGCGGCCCCCGCGTGGGGACCGCCGTTTCGATCTGCCCGCTGTCAGGGGGGCGGATGTATGGGTCGCGATCAGGCGGCGCGGGCGGCGTCGCGGGCGATCTGGTTGATCATGCCGCGGGCGATGCCGAGATCGGCGAGGTCGCGGTCGGTCAGCAGGCTCAGCTCGCGCTGGGTCTGGCGGTAGACGCGGTTGCGCTCGATGGCGGCCTTGACGCGGGCGGTGATCGCGGTGAGGCCGTTGGTCTCGGTGTTGAAGGTGGTGCGCTGGTCGACGGTAGCGTAGCTCATCTCAGTATCCTTGATCTTCGGGTCCGTGTGGCCCTTGTCTCGGGCCTGATCGATGCGGCGCCCATCGCCGCCTCGTTGACCCCTAATTGGTAGCGTTAACGGCCGAGCACCACCCCGCTTCGCCGTAACCCCGCCATGCAGCCACTGCATGCGCCGATCAGCGCCCGCCGGTCCAGTCCAGCACCACCTTGCCCGAGGAACCCGAGCGCATCGCGTCGAAGCCCGCGACGTAGTCATCGATCCCTATCCGGTGGGTGATGACGCCGCGCACGTCGAGCCCGTTCTCCAGCATCGCGATCATCTTGTACCAGGTCTCGAAGATCTCGCGGCCATAGACGCCCTTGATGGTGATCGCCTTGAACACGATGCGCGACCAGTCGACCGGGCTCTTGCCCGGCGGGATGCCGAGCATGGCGATGCGCCCGCCCATTACCAGCCGCTCGACCATCTGGTCGAGCGCGCGTTGGTTGCCTGACATCTCGAGCCCGATGTCGAAGCCCTGCTTCATTCCGAGGCGCGGGACGATTTCGGCCAGATCCTCCTCGGCCACGTTGACCGGCACCACATCGGCCACCTGTGCGGCCAGCGCGAGGCGCTCGGGGTTGATGTCAGTGATCACCACGTGGCGCGCGCCGACATGGCGCGCCACCGCCGCCGCCATGATGCCGATCGGCCCGGCGCCGGTGATCAGCACGTCCTCGCCCACGAGGTCGAAGGAGAGCGCGGTGTGCACGGCGTTGCCCAAGGGATCGAGGATCGCGCCGATCTCGTCGTCGATGGCATCGGGCAGCGGCACAACGTTGAAGGCCGGCAGCCGCAGGTATTCGGCGAAGGCGCCCTGTTCGTTGACGCCGATGCCGCGGGTTTCGGGGTCGAGGTGGAACTTGCCGGACCGGCTCTGGCGCGAATGCTTGCCGATCAGGTGCCCCTCGCCCGAGCAGCGCTGGCCGATCTCCAGATCGGTCACGTTGCGGCCCAGCTCGACGATCTCGCCCGCGAATTCGTGCCCGGTCACCAGCGGCACCAGCACGGTGTGCTGCGCCCACTCGTCCCAGTTCCAGATATGCACGTCGGTGCCGCAAATGCCGGTCTTGTTGACCCGGATCAGCACGTCGTCGGGACCGATCTCGGGCACCGGCACGGTCTGGCGCCACAGCCCCGGCTCGGCCTTCGCCTTGACCAGCGCGGTCATGCCGTTGGGGCGGCTCATCCGATCACGCCCAGATCGCGGCCCGCCTGCGCGAAGGCCGCGAGCGCCGCGTCGAGATCCTCGCGGGTGAGCGCGGCGTTCATCTGGGTGCGGATCCGGGCCTTGCCCTTGGGCACGACCGGGAAGAAGAAGGCCGAGACATAGACGCCCAACTCGTCGAGGCGCGCGGCCATCGTCTGCGCCAGCTTGGCGTCGTGCAGCATCACCGGGATGATCGGGTGCTCGCCGGGCAGGATCTCGAAGCCGAGATCGGTCAGCCCCCTGCGCCAGTATTCCGCGTTCTCGAACAGCTTGGCGCGCAGGTCGTCGCTCTGCTCGATCAGGTGCAGCGCCTCCAGCCCCGCCGCGCAGACCATCGGCGGCAGCGCGTTCGAGAAGAGGTAGGGCCGCGCCCGCTGGCGCAGCAGGTCGATCACCGGCTGCGGCCCGGCGATATAGCCGCCGATCGCGCCACCAAGCGCCTTGCCCAGCGTCCCGGTCAGCAGGTCGGCCTTGACCCCGAAATGCGCAGGCGTTCCGGCCCCCTTCGGCCCCATGAAGCCGGTGGCGTGGCAGTCATCGACCATCAGCAGCGCGTCGTAGCGGTCCGCCAGCGCCCGGATCTCGGCGAGCCGCGCGAGGTAGCCATCCATCGAGAACACGCCGTCGGTGGCGATCATCACGTGGCGCGCCCCGGCTTCGCGGGCCTCCCGGAGCTTGGCCTCGAGGTCCTCCATGTCGGAATTGGCGAAGCGGTAGCGCTTGGCCTTGCACAGCCGGATGCCGTCGATGATCGAGGCGTGGTTCAGCGCGTCCGAGATCACCGCGTCCTCGGGGCCCAGGAGCGGCTCGAACAGCGCGCCATTGGCGTCGAAGCAGGCGGCGAAGAGGATCGTGTCGTCATGGCCGAGATAGGAGGCCAGCCGCTTCTCCAGCTTGCGGTGCAGATCCTGCGTGCCGCAGATGAAGCGCACCGAGGCCATGCCATAGCCGTGCCGGTCGAGCGACGCCTTGGCGGCGTGGATCAGGTCGGGGTGATCGGCGAGGCCGAGATAGTTGTTGGCGCACAGGTTGATGACCTCGCGGCCGTTCAGGTCCACGCGCCCGCCCTGCGGCGAGGTGATCTCGCGCTCGGTCTTCCACAGCCCCTCTTCGCGGATCTCCGAAAGGCGGGTCTCGATGTCTTGCAGAAAGCGGCTCATGGAGGCTCCTTTCAAGGGCACGGGCAGGCCACGAGTCTATGCCCGCCCGCGCGGCTTGCAAGCTCTGCCGCCACGGCAGCGCTCAGCCGAGCGCCACCAGCCGGATCTCGCCATCCCATGCCGCGCCGAGCCGCTCGGCCGCCTGCCACGCCCGAAGCCCGGTCCGGCAGCACAGCACGGCGCGCGCGCCGACGGGCGGGCGCGGGCCATCGGGACCGAACGCGGCCACCGCGTGGCGTAGGGCGTGGCGGCAGGGCGGCGGGCCCTCCTCGGGGGCGCGCAGATCCACGACGAAATCATCGGCGGCGATGTCCCCCGGCGCGATGAAGCGCGGCGCCCGCGCGGGCTCGGCAGCGGCCGAAAAGCCGAAGCCGCCGAAGCGCCATGTCGCGGCGTCGAAGCTCGCGAGTCGTCCCAGCGGCGACGGCGCCATGCTCGAGAGCTGCGCCAGAGCCATCTGCGCCTGCAGCGCGCCGACGACCCCCACCACCGGCCCGAGAACCCCCTCCTCGGCACAGGAGCCCATCCGCGCCGGCAGGTCGGGGAATACCGCCCGCAGGCTCGGCGCGCCGTCGCAGAACCCGCCCGCATAGCCCGACAGGCCGGTGACCGAGGCGCTGATCAGCGGCAGCCCCGCCGCGAGGCAGTGATCCGAAGCGACGTAGCTCGCGGCAAAGCTGTCGGCGCAGTCGATCACCAGATCGACGCCCTCGCACAGCGCCGCGACATTGCCAGGGTCGAAGCGCTCGACCAGCGGCTCCACCACCGTCTCGGGGTTGAGCGCGGCCATGCGCCGGGCCGCGACCACCACCTTGGGCCGGTCGATATCGACCATGCGAAACAGGGTCTGCCGGTGCAGGTTGCTCGCCTCGACCCGGTCCGGATCGACCAGCCGGACATGGCCGAGACCCGCCCCGACCAGATATTGCAGCACCGGCGCCGCCAGCCCGCCCGCGCCGATCACCAGCGCATGCGCCTCGCGCAGCCGGGCCTGCGCCGCTCCGCCGAAGCCGGGCACCGCGACCTGTCGCGCGTAGCGGTTCATCGCACGGCTCCGATCCAGTCGCGCACCCGGCCCTCCGGGTCGGCGTTCAGCGTGATGTCGGTCACCGCCGAGACGATGTCGGCCCCGGCGGCGAAGGCCTCGGGTGCCCGCGCGACCGAGAGCCCGCCGATCGCAACGAGGGGAATGTCGCCCACGAGCCGCTTCCACTCGGTGAGCCGCTCCACCCCCTGCCGCTCCCATTTCATCTTCTTGAGGATCGTCGGCCAGACCGGCCCCAAAGCCACGTAGTCGGGGTCGAGCGACAGCGCCCGCTCCAGCTCGGCCCGGTCGTGGGTGCTGATCCCCAGCCGCAGCCCGGCGCGGCGGATCGCGGGCAGATCGGCGCTGTCGAGATCCTCCTGCCCGAGATGCAGCCAGTCGCAGCGCAGATCGATCGCCGCGCGCCAGTGATCATTGACCACCAGCGTCGCGCCATGCGCCGCGCAGAGCTCGCGACCGCGCGCAAGCTGCGCGCGGATCTCGGTGTCGGCGCGATCCTTCAGCCGCAGCTGCACCAGCTTCACGCCCAAGGGCAGCATCCGCTCCAGCCACGAGACGTCGTCGAAGATCGGGTAGAACCGGTCGAGGCTCATGCGAGGAATGCCTTGCCGATCAGCGGCGTCGAGGGCGCGGCCATGTCGCGCGGCTCCATCGCGCCCGCCTCGAATCCCAGCCGCCCGGCCTCGACCGCGCGCGCGAAGCCCTCGGCCATCGCGGCCGGGTCGTCGGCCTTGGCGACGGCGGTGTTCAGAAGCACCGCGTCATAGCCCATCTCCATCGCCTCGGCGGCCTGGCTCGGACGACCGAGGCCCGCATCGACCACCAGCGGCACGTCGGGGAACTGCGCCCGCAGGGCGCGCAGCCCGTAGCGGTTCGCGAGCCCCAGCCCGGTGCCAATCGGCGCGCCCCAGGGCATCAGCACCTCGCAGCCCGCGTCGAGCAGCTTCTCCGCCAGCACCAGGTCCTCGGTGGTGTAGGGGAACACCTTGAATCCCTCGGCGCTCAGGATCGCCGCCGCCTCGACGAGGCCCCATGGATCGGGCTGCAGCGTGTCGGCATGGCCGATCACCTCCAGCTTGATCCAGTCGGTGCCGAACAGCTCGCGCGCCATGCGCGCGGTGGTCACCGCCTCGCGCGCCGAATGGCAACCGGCGGTGTTGGGCAGGAGCCGCACCCCCAACTCGCGCACCAGCGCCCAGAAATCCGCGCCCTCGCCCGCCGCCGCCTCGCGCCGCACCGACACGGTGGCGATTCCCGCGCCGGAGCGGCGGAACGCCTCCGACAGCACCTTCGGGGAAGGGTATTGCGCCGTGCCGAGCATCAGCCGCGAGGCGACCGGCGTGCCGTAGAAGCCGAGCATCTCAGCCTCCCTGCCGCGGCGCGACGATCTCGATCCGGTCGCCGGGCGCGATCGGCGTGGCGGCACGGGCACCGGCCGGGACGAACTCCTCGTTCAGCGCCGTCGCCACCGTTTCGCCGTCGCGCCCGAGCGCGACCAGCGCCTCGGCCAGGGTCGTGGCCGTCACCTCCTGCGGCGTGCCGTTAACCATGATCTTCATCGCAAACCTCCGGTTTGATGCCGTCGCAGATCCAGTCCGCCGCCATCCGCGCCATGCTGGGCGCGAGTAGAAAGCCGTGGCGGAACAGACCGTTGACATGGATAATCCCGCCGCGTCGCCGGATGCGCGGCAGGTTGTCGGGAAAGGCGGGACGCGCATCGGCGCCGATCTCGAGTATCTCGGCCTCCGCGAAGGCGGGGTGCAGCGCGTAGGCGGCGCTGAGCAGTTCCAGCGCGGCGCGCACCGTGGCGGGGCCGCGCCCCGCGCTCTCGATCTGCGTAGCGCCGAGCATGTAGATGCCGCCGCCGCGCGGCACCACGTAAAGCGGGTAGCGCGGATGCAGCAGCCGGACGGGCCGCGTCAGCGCCAGTTCCGGCGCGCGCAGGACCAGCATCTCGCCGCGCACGCCGCGCAGATCCGCCAGCACGTCGCGCGCGGCCAACCCGCGACAATCGATCGCCGGCCCCGTCGCACGGACCTCCCCGGTTTCGAAGGCGACGCCACGCTCGGCCAGCCTCTGCCGCAGCCCGGACAGGGTCGCGCGCGGGTCGAGATGCGCCTCCGTTTCGACATGCAGGCCGCGCCCGAAACGCCCGGCGAGATCCGGCTCCAGCGCCGCGACCGCCTCGGCATCGAGCAACCGGCCCGGCACCCGGCGCGCGAAACGATCCAGCTCGGCCCGGTCGCGCCCCAGCGCCACCACCAGCGTGCCGCGCCGGGTCACCTGCGCGCCCTGCGCCTGCCACCAGTCGGCGGCCTCGCGGCCGAGCCGCACCACCGGTTCCTCCGCCGTCTCGCCCTCGCAATCGGGCGCGAGCATGCCGCCCGCCCACCAAGAGCAATGATGCGGTCCGGCCCCCTCCTGCCGGTCGATGACCCTGACCTTCCGGCCGCGTGCCGTGAGTTCGGCCGCCACGGCAAGGCCCATCACCCCGCCGCCGATGATCTCGTGGGTCATCGCCGGCCCTCGTGGAAATGATCCACCGGGCCGTGGCCCGACCCGACGCCGAGCCGGTCGGCGGCGCGGATCGCGCCCGAGAGCCAGCCCTGCGCTCGTTCCAGCGCCGCCTCGGGCGCGCGGCCGAGCGCCAGCAGCGCCGCCAGCGCGGCGGAGAGCGAGCATCCGGTGCCATGGGTGTTGCGGGTGTCGATGCGCGGGCCCGAGACCTCGTGCAGACCGGTCCGGGTCACCAGCCGGTCGGTGCAGCAGGGGCCCGTGGCATGGCCACCTTTCATCAGCACCGCCTCGGGTCCGAGATCGAGCAGCGCGCGCCCCTGCGCCACGACCTCCTCCGGCCGGGCCGCCACGGGGGCGCCGAGCAGCCGGGCCGCCTCGGGAAGGTTCGGCGTCAGGATCGTGGCGCGGGGCAGCAGTCGCGCGATCAGCGCCGCGACCGCCGCGTCGTCGAGCAGCGCATCGCCCGATTTCGCGATCATCACCGGGTCGAGCACCACCGGACCGGCATATCCCTCGAGCGCCTCGGCCACCGCCGCGATGATCCCGGCATGGCCAAGCATGCCGATCTTGATCGCGTCGGGCGGGATGTCGTCGCGTACGGCGGCGATCTGCGCCGCGACCATCTCGGGCCGGACCGGCATCACCCCGGACACGCCGCGGGTGTTCTGCGCGGTGATCGCGGTGATCGCCGACGCGCCATAGACGCCGAAGGCGGCAAAGCTCTTGAGATCGGCCTGGATGCCCGCGCCGCCACCGCTATCCGAGCCCGCGATGGTCAGGGCCGTCTTGATGCGCATCGTCTCGCTCCCCCCCCGGACGGGGGACGCGGGACGGACCACGGGCGTGACAAGCCTCGGGTCGCGTCTCCGTTCCCTCCGCCGGTGCTAACCGGATCAGGTTCGATGGGTCGGCTCGCGCCTCTCAGCCCCCAGCGGGGCACCCCAACGGATTCGAGCGGACGTTAGCGGCGCGGTCAGGTTGACGCAAGGGAGGGAGCTCCGCCCCCGGCCCGCGCGGGCCTCCGGCGCATTTGGAGAGAGGTGAAGGGGATCAGCGCTCGCCCTCGAAACGGTAGATCGCGAGGCCGCGCTCGCTCTCGTCGATCTCGAGGCGGCGATTGACCGGCGCATGGGCCCGGCTGGCGCAGTTCGGCCGCTCGCAGAGATAGCAGTTGATGCCGATGCCGGTGGGCGTGATCCGGTCGAGATCGAGCCCCTGCGCATGGGCGAGGCGCGGCGCATAGGCGACGTCGCAGCCCAGACCGATGGCCAGCCGGGTCGCGGGCTGGCCCAGCGTGCCGCCATGCCGGGTGATGCTGCGCGCGATCGAGAAGTAGCGCGCGCCGTCGGGCATCGAGATGACCTGCGTCTGCACCCGGTCGGGCGCCTCGAAGGCGGCGTGGATGTTCCACAAGGGGCAGGTGCCGCCGAAGGAGGAGAAGGGAAAGCGCCCGGCGCTGAAGCGCTTGGAGATGTTGCCCGCCTGATCGACCCGCACGAAGAAGAACGGGATGCCGCGGGCGCCCTCGCGCTGCAGCGTCGTCAGCCGATGCGCCACCTGTTCGTAGCTGGTGCCGAAGCGGTGCGACAGCAGTTCCACGTCGTAGCCCGCGCTCTCGCAGGCCGAGAGAAAGCGGCCATAGGGCATCAGGAGCGCGGCGGCGAAGTAGTTGGCGAGGCTGACCCGCGCCAGCGCCAGCGCCGAGGGGTCGGTCAGCCCCGAATCCGCGATCTCGTCGGCGATCTCCTGGCCGCGCTCCAGCCGCGCCAGCAGCACCGCCATCTGGAACCGTCGGCTCGGCTGGCCCAGAAGCTCCGACAGGCGCAGCTCGCCGCGATGCGCCACGTGCTGGCGCAGCCGTCCCGCCATGACGTCCGATGGCAGGATGCGGACCCGCACGCCATGCGCGCGCAGCCGCTCGGTCAGGGCGGTATGCGGCTCGCTGCGGTGCAGCTTCATCTCCTCGGCCATGGCCTCGGCGGCGCGGTCGAGGCTGTCGACATGGTTGCGCCGCTCGAACAGCCAGGCCCGCACCGCCTGCACCGCGCGGCTGCCCTCCTCCAGCACCTCGACCTTGTCGCGATCCGCCAGCGGGTTGGTGTCGGTCTGGCGCGACAGCACCAGCTGCCGGTAGCGATCATGCAGCCGCACCAGCGCCGCGGCGACGTTCGGCGCGGCCGAGAGCGCCTGCTCGATCTCGACCCGGCCCACCTCGGCTTCGAGCACCGGGTCCTTCAGCGCCGCGCCGAGATCGGCGGCGAGCTGCGCGTCAGTCTCGGGCGCCAGTTCGCTCACATTGATGTCGAAGGCCTCGGCCAGCCGCATCAAGAGCTTGGCCGAGGCGGGGCGCTGGTTGCCCTCCATCAGGGTGACGTAGCTCGACGACACGCCGAGCCGCCCCGCCATCTGCGACTGCGTCAGTCCCAAGGAGACGCGCAGCGCCTTGAGGCGGGGGCCGATCAGGAGTTTCTGGCTGCGGTCGCTCATTTCATGACTAACAATGTTTCAATCATATGGCTTACATAAATTACATCATTACCCGTTAGCAACAAAATTATGCTGCACCTGCGCGATGACCACACTAACCTTACAGACAGAGAGGCGTCGATCCTCCCTTCGGCGCCGGCAACAGGAAGGTCATGCAGATGCCACTCGATCTCGTCCCCGCCCCCGCAGCGCCCAAGCCGGTCCTGCTGCGCGACGTGCCGGGTGCCGGCCGCGTCCTGACCGATGACGCGCTGGCGCTTGCCGCCGAATTGCAGACCCGTTTCAATCCCAAGATGCAGGCGCTCTCGGTCGCCCGCGACCGTCGGCAGGAGCGCGCCGATGAAGGCCGCCTGCCCGATTACCTCGAGGAGACCACCGGCATCCGCAAGGGTGTCTGGGCCTGCGACCCGGCCCCCGAGGCGCTGCGGGACCGCAGGCTCTGCCTCGCCACCGCCGCCGAGGCGGGCGGGCTCGCCACCGCCCGCGCCGCCGGGGCCTCGACGCTGCTCGTCGATCTCGACGAGGCCACCGCGCCCGGCTTCGCCAACCTGATCGCGGGCTTCGCGGCGCTGGCCGAGACCCCGGACGACCCCACGCCGATGCTGTTCCGCCCGCGGCCGCTCGATCGCGACGAGGCGGCGCTGCTGATCGGCGGGCATCCGGTCTCGGCCGGTCTGTTCGATCTGGCGCTGATCCTCACCCATTTCGGGGCCAGCCTCTCGGCCCGCGAGATGGGGCCCTATCTGCAGATCGGCGCGATCGACAGCCACCGCGAGGCGCGACTCTGGTCCGAGATCATCGCCATCGCCGAGGAGCGCACCGGGCTGGCGCCGGGCACGATCCGCGTCGAGGTGTCGCTCGAGACCGTCAATGCCGGTTTCGAGATGGACGAGATCCTGTGGGAGCTGAAGAGCCGCGCGCTCGGCCTGACGATGCGCCGCGCGCCGCTCACCGCCTCCTATCTGCGGCTGATGCGCGCCCATGGCGACGCGCTGCTGCCGGTCAAGCTCGATCCCGAAGCCGCTTTCCTTGGCACCTGCGCCGCGCGCATGGTCAAGGTCGCGCATCGCCGCGGCACCCATGCCATCGCAGAGGCGCCGGAGGGGAGCGATCCGGCACAGCTGCGTCGTCCGCTCGACGAGGGCTGCGACGGGCTCAGGCTCGACGCGCCGGACCGGATCGACGCGGCGCGCGAGGCGATCGCCCGGGCGCTGCCGGGGCCGCACCAGATCGGCCGCCCGCGCCAGTATTTCCGGATCAGCCCCGAGATGCTGCTGAAGCCCCATGCCGGTCACGTCACCGAGGCCGGGCTGCGCGGCACGATCCATGTCGCCATCGCGGCGCTCGCCGCCTGGATCGCCGGGCGCGGCCCGGTGAGGATCGAGGAAAGCCTGCATGGCCTCGCCTCGGCCGATCTTGCCCGGGCTAGGCTGGGCCAGTGGCTGGCCCATGGCGCCAGCGTCGAGATGGAGGCGGGCGAGACGCGCCGCATGACCGCCGACTGGCTGGCCGAGCTGATCCACGAGGAGATCGTGGCGCTGGTTGAGTGGCTCGGACCGCACAGCTTCCATCGCGGCCGCTACGCCTCGGCCGCAAGGATCGTGCAGGAGGCCGCCTGCGCCAGCCCGCAACCCGACCACGTCGCCCGCCTCGCGGCGCCGCTGCTCGACACGCTCGACTGAGATCACGCGGGGGCCTCGCACTGGCTTCGGGCCCCCGCCCCCCCCATCGACACCCAAGGACCCACCCATATGACCGATATGACCCCCCCGAGCCGAAAGACCTATGCCGAGCGCCGCGCCGCGCTGCAGGCGCGCTTTCCCGAAGGCGCCGCCCCCGGCGGCATCGGCATCGACGACATCCTGCAGCTGCAGATGCAGAACACCTACAACACCCATCTCGACATCGCCCGCGACATGGCGAAGGTGATGCGCGCCGACATGGCCGCCTATGATGCCGACCCCGAGCATTTCACGCAAAGCCTCGGCTGCTGGTCCGGTTTCCACGCGCAGCAGATGATCCGTTCGGTCAAGCGGCTGCGCGGCACCACCAAGGGTGCCTATGTCTATCTCTCGGGCTGGATGGTCGCGGGGCTGCGCAACCGCTGGGGTCATCTGCCCGACCAGTCGATGCACGAGAAGACCGCCGTGGCCGACCTGATCGAGGAGATCTACGTCTCGCTCAGGCAGGCCGACGAGGTCGAGCTCAACGACCTGTTCCGTGCGCTCGACAAGGCGCGCGAGAGCGGCGATGCCCAGGCCGAGCGCGACGCCGTCACCGCGATCGACGGCTTCGAGAGCCATGTCGTGCCGATCGTCGCCGATATCGATGCGGGCTTCGGCAACGAGCACGCGACCTACCTGCTCGCCAAGGAGCTGATCAAGGCCGGCGCCTGCTGCCTGCAGATCGAGAACCAGGTCTCCGACGCCAAGCAATGCGGCCACCAGGACGGCAAGGTCACGGTCCCGCGCGAGGATTTCATCGAGAAGCTGCGCGCCTGCCGCATGGCCTTCGAGGAGCTGGGCGTCACCGAGGGCGTGATCGTCGCGCGTACCGACAGCCTCGGCGCGGGGCTGACCCAGAAGCTCCCCGTGAGCCAGGCCCCCGGCGATCACGCGGCCGAATACCTCAAATGGGTCGAGACCGAGAGCATCGACGGCGAGCCGACCGAAGGCGAGATCGCGATGTGGCGCGACGGCGGCTGGGCCAAGCCTGCGCGGCTGCCCAACGGCCTTGTGCGCTTCAAGGAGGGCACCGGGCGCGCGCGGGTCATCGAGGATTGCGTGGCCTCGCTCAACGACGGCGGCGCCGACCTGATCTGGATCGAGACCGACACGCCCAACGTGGCCGAGATCGCCTCGATGGTCGCCGAAATCCGCGAGAAGGCGCCGAAGGCCAAGCTGGTCTACAACAACTCGCCCTCCTTCAACTGGACCCTGAACCTGCGCAAGCAGGTCCGCGCCGACTGGATCGCCGAGGGCAAGATCGCCGAGGCCGATTACCCCGACGGCACCGCGCTGATGAAGGCCGAGTTCGACGACACCGACCTGGGACGCGAGGCCGATGCACGGCTCAAGCGGTTCCAGTACGACATCTCGACCAAGGCGGGCGTGTTCCACAACCTGATCACCCTGCCCACCTTCCACCTGACAGCGAAATCGGTGGACGAGCTGTCGCGCGGCTATTTCGGCGAGGACCGGATGCTGGCCTATGTCGCCACCGTGCAGCGCGAGGAGATCCGGCGCGGCATCTCGGCGGTCAAGCACCAGCACGAGGTCGGGTCGGATCTGGGCGACAGCTTCAAGGTCATGGTCGGCGGCGACCGGGCGCTCAAGGCCGGGGGCCATGCGAACACGATGAACCAGTTCGCGGCCGAATGAGAAAACCCGCCGGTCGGGCCTGACCGGCGGGCCATCGGGAACCGGGTCGGGGCGGCACGCCCCGGCCCGGTTTTCGTCACGCTGCGATGTCGGTGCGCTCGCCGGCCGAAGCCGCCGATGCGGCGCTGGCGCCATAGGCCGCGCCGGCGCGCGCGGCACTCTGCGGGTTGATCGGCGTGATGACCGCGTCGCTCTCGGGCGCCGCGCCGATCGAGGAGACGAGGTTTTGCATGCGGTCCAGCTCCTGCAGCCGGATCGCCGCCGCGCGGGCGGCCGCGATGTCCGAAACCTCGGGTTCCGCGGGCTTGGTCGCGGCGGCGAGACCGATATTCTCGGCGGCCGTCGCACCGTTAAGGCCCGCGAGGCTTGCGACCTTGGACACGACCTGCTCGGTCACGGCAACGGCTTCGCTTGCGGTCTCTTCCGCGGCATCCGCGACAGGCGCGACTACCTGAGTTGTAGCCTCGGCGGCCTTCTCGACGACCGGCGACGCGGCGGCGGGGGCTGTCGGTGCGGCGGGTTCTGCGACGGCTGCAACGGCTGCGACAGCCGTCTCAGTGGCAGTGGGTGCGCTGGCCGTTTTCGCCGCTTCGGAAATGTCGATGCGGATGGCCGGCTCGGTGGTGGTGGTTTGAAGCTTGGGCTCTTCGGCGGGGACGGGAGCTTTCTGCTCAACCGTGGTCTCGGACTTGGCGGCGCGCGCTTCCAGCAGGGCGGCAAGGGCGGCTTTCCAGTCGAAGCCGGTGGAACCGGCATTGAATGTGAGTGGCATGTCGAACCTCTTAAGGGTGCGTATGACCTGACTTGAGGCGTCGATTGCGGCAAGAATGGCGCGGGATTTGGCCAATACAAAAGCACATGTCCCATGACCTAAGGGTGCGCTACCTTCGCCTTTAGGATAGCACTACCCCCTACTTCCGAAAACACTCATAGGTTACGAGGGCTTGGGTGCCGCGCGCGCTGTCGGCGAGGCGCGCGCGACCAGATCGCGTACGGAATCGATCAATTGGCGGCGAAGCAGTAGAACAGCCCGTCACCGCCGGTACCCTGCAGCGCTTCGAGGCTGCAGCCCCGCGATGGGTGGGACGAATTCCACGATTTCGCGGCATCCGAATCATCGAGTCCCATCCGGTCGTGATGCCCGACCATGGCCGAGCCCTCGCCGCTGCTGGTCCAGTTCTCGCAGGTCTCGGCCGCCGCCGTCCCATCCGGCATCGTGCCGGTGAGGATGTCGTGGCGGTTCGGGTCGTCGCCGCGCCCGTTCACGACATTGCCCATCTCGTCGAGCGCGGTCTCCTTCGAGATCGCGTTGCCATCGCCGTGCAGCGCCTCGAGATCGGCGGCGATCTCGACGCCGTCGGCATTGTACCAGGGGCCCGAGCCGATCCGGTCGCGCGCATTCTCCTGATCTGTCGAGAGATAGGCCTTCCAGTCACCCTCGGCCCCGGCCGCGGCGGCAAGCTCGGCGCAATGCGCATCGGCGCCCTCGAGGCCGCCCAGCCCGGCCCCCTGCCCCGGATTGGCACTGGTCACGAAGAAGCTCATCGCCTGATCCTGCGCCATGGCCGCCGTTCCCATGCAGGCAAGGGCCGCGACCGTGAAGAGTCGTTTCATAACCATTTCGCACCTCCTGGAGAAACATCTGCAAATCCTAACACGGTTGGGCCGATACCGGGCGAGGTTTCGCCCAAGTCCTGCAACCGCCGAGTTTTTCCGACGCGCGATCAAGGGCCTTGGGTTTGGCGCCCCAAGTCGCCGCCATCCGGCCCCGGTCCCGGCGATTCGAGACGACGGCGCCAAGGCTCGTAGCGGCGCATCTGTTCCTCGGCCGGAATGCCGCGAAATCGGGCAATCGCCCTGATGCGGGCGGATCGCATCGGCCATTCCCCGCCATGTGGGCGCCCCGCCACCAATGCTGTGGATAAACTTCGAGCGCCCTGCCAAAGTCGGCACGTGTCAATCTCGCACGGGAGGCTGGAGATGACCCGAACACCCCACCTGAAAACGGCGACCGCGGAGGCGCGCGGCACAAACCCATCGACGACGCGAAAGGCGCTCGAACCCTACGCGACACCGCAGATGCAGCATGTCCGCATGGCGCAGACGCGCATGCTTGAGGAAACCCGGACCTTCTTCGACGCATGGTTCGACCGGCGCCACAAGATGACCCAGGCCATGGGCGAGTTGGCCACCGAGATCATGGATGCCGGCGCCGACGGTGCACGGATCTCGGACGCGATGTCGCGCTGGCATGAAGGCGCCGGCGAAAGGCTGCGCGCCGATGTGCAGGACTGGATGACGCTCTGCACCAACTGCGCCAGCCATCTGGCGCGGGAAGCGACCGAGGCCGAAACCGAGATGATCGACAACACGGTCGAAATGGCGCGCCGGGCCGGAACCGTCCGTCACGCCACGCCCGTCTGAGACCGGGCATCGGATAAGGGCGCGGCCCGGGGGCCCGGGCCGTGCCGCTCAACCGACCCGTTCGAGCAGCGAGACGTAGCTGGTCACCGCCGCGCCGCCCATGTTGAACACCCCCGCGAGTTCGGCGTCGGGCACCTGCATGCCGCCCGCCTCGCCCATCAGCTGCATCGCGGCCATCACATGCATCGACACGCCGGTCGCGCCGATAGGATGGCCCTTGGATTTGAGCCCGCCCGAGGGGTTCACCGGCAACCGGCCGTCCTTCAAGGTCACGCCTTCCTCGATCACCCGGTGCCCCTGCCCGGGTGCTGCGAGACCCATCGCCTCGTATTCCAGAAGCTCGGCGATGGTGAAGCAGTCATGCGTCTCGACGAGCGACAGGTCGTCCAGCGTCACGCCGCCCTGCTCCAGCGCGCGGGCCCAGGCCCGCTTTGGCCCTTCGAAGGCCAGCACGTCGCGGCGGCTCATCGCGAGGATGTCGTTCACATGGGCCCGCGCCCGCACCGCGATGGCGCGGCGCATCGTCTTCGCGGTCTCGGCATCCGCCAGCACCAGCGCCGCCGCGCCGTCGGAGACCAGCGAGCAGTCGGTGCGCCGCAGCGGCGCCGCGACATAGGGGTTGCGGTCGGTGACGGCGTTGCAGGCCTCGAAACCCAGATCCTTGCGCAGATGCGCATAGGGATTCTCGACGCCGTTGGCGTGGTTCTTGGCGGCGATCCGGGCCAGCGCCTCGGAGCGGTCGCCATATGTCTGGAAATAGCTCTGGGCGATGCGCCCGAAGATCCCCGCGAAGCCGCCCGGCGTGTCGCCCTCCTCCGCGCGGTAGGAGCAGCCGAGCAGGATGTTGCCCACCTGCGCCCCCGGCGTCGCGGTCATCTTCTCGGCCCCGACGACGAGGGCGACCCGGCCCCGGCCCGAGGCGATAAAATCCATCGCGCCGTTGATCGCCGCCGATCCGGTGGCGCAGGCGTTCTCGTAGCGCGTCGCCGGCGTGTATCGCAGCCCGTCATGACCCATCGCCACCAGCGAGGCCTGGAAATCCTGGTCCGAGAAGCCGTTGTTGAAGACGCCGACGAAGACGCCGTCGACATCCTCGGCGCCGATCCCGGCATGCTCCAGCGCCGGTGCCGTCACCTCGGCCATCAGCGCCGCGGTGTCCGGCGCCTCGCTCTTTCCGAACACGCTATGCGCCCAGCCCACGATCTGCGCCTCGGCCATCACGCCTCCTCCCTTGAATTTGCGCCGCCCTCCCGCGGCAGCCGCCATGCTCGGACAGGGCGGCGGCATTGGCAAGGGGCGCGACACGATCGCGAGAGCGGCGCCGGCGGGGAGGCTCGAGGCGCCCTCCGGTTCAGCCGCCGGCCCGGCTCAGCAGCAGGCAGGTTTCGGAATTGAGCACGCCGGGGATCTCGCGGATGTCGCCGAGAACCCGGTCGAACTCGGCCAGAGAGGCGGCCTCGATCCGCGCGACGAGATCCCATGCGCCGTTGGTCGAATGCAGCTCGGCCACCTGCCGCATCCGCCGCAGCCGCGCCGCGACGCCACGCGCCTGCGGGCCCTGAAGCTCGATCAGCATCACCGCGCGCACGAGGTCGTCGGCATCGGGCGCGCCCAACTCGACCGTGAAGCGGCGGATCGCGCCGTCGCGGCACAGGCGTTCGATCCGCGCGCTCACCGTGGCGCGCGACAGGCCCAGTTCGTTGGCCATCGCCACCACGGGCATGCGGGCGTCCTGTTGCAGCAGCGCCAGCAGGCGGCGATCGGTCTGGTCGAGTTGGGGCATGCGCATTTCGTCGGTTGATTTGACAGATTGTAGGAAGAACCGCGCGTCATGCGCAATCCGCCCCCTCCTCAGCGCCCGAGGAATGTTACAGGATCGGGCATAACCGCTGCATTGGAGTGACAGATGACCGACGCCCCCGCCCCGTCCAAGCTCGCCATGGTGCCCTTCGTCTCGGTGGCCCAAATGATGGAGATGGTGAACAGCATCGGGCCGCGCCGGATGATGGCCGAGCTGGCCGATTACATCGAAGAGGATTTCCGCCGCTGGGAGCTGTTCGACAAGACGCCGCGCGTGGCCAGCCATTCGCCCGAAGGGGTGATCGAGCTGATGCCGACCTCGGATGGCGAGACCTACGGCTTCAAATACGTCAACGGCCACCCTTCGAACCTCAAGCGCGGGTTCCAGACCGTCACCGCCTTCGGCGTGCTGGCGCGGGTGGACAATGGCTACCCGATCCTTTTGTCCGAGATGACGGTGCTGACCGCGCTCAGGACCGCCGCCACCTCGGCCGTGGCCGCGCGGCACCTCGCGCCCAAGGGGGCGAAGACCCTCGCCATGATCGGCGCCGGCGCGCAATGCGAGTTCCAAGCGCTGGCGTTCCAGGAGATGCTCGGCATCGAGAAGGTCCGGATCTACGACATCGACCCGGCGGCGACGAAGAAGGCGGTGGCCAACCTTGCCGATAGCGGGCTCGACATCACCGCCTGCGACAGCGGCGAAGAAGCGGTAGCGGGTGCCGAGATCATCACCACCTGCACCGCCGACAAGCAGTATGCGACGATCCTGACCGACAACATGGTCGGGCGCGGCGTGCACATCAACGCCATCGGCGGCGACTGCCCCGGCAAGACCGAGCTGCATCGCGACATCCTGCTGCGCTCGGACATCTTCGTGGAGTATCCCGAGCAGACGAGGATCGAGGGCGAGATCCAGCAGCTCGACCCCGACCACCCGGTGACCGAGCTGTGGCAGGTCATCACCGGCAAGGCCGAGGGCCGGCGCGCGCCCGACCAGATCACGCTGTTCGACAGCGTCGGCTTCGCCACCGAGGATTTCTCGGCGCTGCGCTACGTGCGCGATCAGCTCGACCGGACCGGGCATTACACGATGCTCGACCTGCTCGCCGATCCCGACGACACGCGCGACCTCTACGGCATGGTGCGCCGCGCCAAGGGCTGAGGCGTCAGAACGGGTCGAGGATCGCCACACCGGTCGGCTCGAAATCCGAGACGTTGCCGGTGACCACCGTCGCCCCGTGCGCCAGCGCGGTGGCGGCGATCATCAGGTCGGCGCCGCCATGGCCGATCCCTGCCGAGAGCCGACCCCAGATCCGCGCCTCCTCGGGCCCGAAGGGCAGGATGCGATCGGAGAACAGCCGCGCCGTGCGGTCGAGCCAGCCGCGCAGATCGGCGGCGAAGCCCGGGTCGCGGCCCTCCTGCCGGGCGATGCCGCGCTCGATCTCGCCCAAGGTCACGGCGCTGAGGAACAGCGCTTCTTCCGGCTGCGCCCGAAGCCACGCCGCGACGGCGGGGGCGCGGCCCGAGCGCCGCACCGCCGAGATCACGTTGGTGTCGAGAAGATAGATCAAAACGCCACGTCGCGTGGCCGCGCCTGCGGCCGCTCCGTACCGTTCTCCATGCCGGGGAAATCGAGAAGGTGCTCGGCGAAGCTGCCACGCTCGGCGCCCGCCGCCGCGACGAGACGCGCATATTCGGCGGCCGACAGCACCACCACGGCGGGCTTGCCACGCCGCGTCACCTCCTGCGGGGCGCCGGCGAGGGCCGCATCCACCACCGCGCTGAACCGGTTCTTCGCGTCCTGGAGGCTCCACATGGCCGCCACTCCTGTCTAGATACCTGTCTAGATAGGAGCATATGCGGCGTGGTTCAAGCCCCCTGCCCCGCCTTGAACCAGCGTATCAGCGTGCGGCGATCCTTCTCGGAGATGTCGGTGACGTTGGCGGGCGGCATCGCGTGGCTGACCCCGGCCTGCAGGTAGATGGCGCGGGCGTTCTGGGCGATGTCCTGCGGGGTCTCCAGAACCACCCCCTTGGGGGCCCAGCGGATACCGTCCCAGACCGGCTCGCGCGCGTGGCACATCGAGCAGCGCCCGACCACGATCTGCTCCGCCTCGTGGAAGCCCTCTGCCTCCGCGAAGCGCTGCTCATAGGCGGTCATGGGCCGGGCCTCGGCTTCCTCGTAGCTGCCCCACATCGGCGCGGTCGAGAGCCAGGCGAGGATCAGGAACAGGATGACGGTGACGCCCCATGTCCAATGCGGCCCCTTTCCGGTGGCGTGCATGGTGTTGAAGTAGTGCCGGATCGTGACGCCCATCAGGAAGACCAGCGACGCGATGATCCAAGAATACTCGGTGGCGAAGGCCAGCGGGTAGTGGTTCGACAGCATCAGGAACACGACCGGCAGGGTCAGGTAGTTGTTGTGCGTGCTGCGCAGCTTGGCGATCTTGCCGTATTTCGGATCCGGCTTGCGCCCCGCCTTCAGGTCGGCCACCACGACGCGCTGGTTCGGCATGATGATCAGGAACACGTTCGCGGTCATGATCGTCGCGGTGAAGGCGCCGAGATGCAAAAGCGCCGCGCGGCCGGTGAAGACCTGGTTGTAGCCCCAGCTCATCGCGACGAGCAGCGCGAACAGCAGCACCATCAGCAGCGTCGGCCGGTCGCCCAGCCCCGACTTGCACAGCCGGTCATAGACCAGCCAGCCGATCGTCAGCGAGCCCGCCGAGAGCGCGATCGCCTGCCACACCGCGAGATCGGCGCGGGACGGGTCGATCAGGTACAGCTCCGCACCGACCCAGTAGACGATCATCAACAGCGCCGCGCCCGAGAGCCAGGTCGCGTAGCTCTCCCATTTGAACCATGTCAGATGCTCGGGCATCGCGTCGGGCGCCACGAGATATTTGCGGATGTGGTAGAAACCGCCGCCATGCACCTGCCATTCCTCGCCATGCGCGCCGGGCGGCAGGTCGGGGGCCTTTCTCAGGCCGAGATCGAGCGCCACGAAATAGAAGGACGAGCCGATCCAGGCGATGGCGGTGATGACGTGGAGCCAGCGCACGGCGAAGCCGGCCCAGTCCCACAGGATTGCGAAATCGTGCATCTCGTCCTCTCGTTATGGCGAGGGTCACTCTAGCGAGAGGCGCCGCGCGACGCCAAGCCATGGCGCGGCAGAGCAGTTTCAAACGAAACCGGACAATCCCGCGCCGCCCGGCCCGTTCCCGCTAATCGGGCGTTCCGCCTTGGCGGCGCGCGACCGCGCAACGCACGCTCCGGTCACGGGGCGTTGCGACCCCGCCCCTATGCTCGCACCGATGCCACGCCCCGCGCAAAGAGGACACCATGCCCCAGATCTCGGCCATATTGTCGCTGCCCTACATCCAGCCCGGGCAGGCGCAGAAGCACGTCACCCATAACGAGGCGATCCAGCGCCTCGACGCGCTGGTGCAGTCGGTCGTGGCGGATCGCGACCGCGGCGTGCCGCCATCCGCCCCCGAGTCGGGCGCGCGCCACGTCGTGGCCGGTGGCGCCACCGGCGACTGGGCCGGGCAATCGGGCCGCATCGCGATCTGGGATGGCGGCGCCTGGCTGTTCGAGACCCCCCTGCCCGGCTGGCGCGTCCATTGCCTCGCCGAGGCGACCGAGTTGATCTTCGGCGCGGATGGCTGGGAGAGCCAGGCCGAGCGACCGTTCGAAGCGGCCTGCCTCGGACTCAACGCCGGGGCGGATGCGAATGATCGGCTCAGCGTCTCGGCGCCCTCGACGCTTCTCAACCACGATGGCGCGGGGCACCGGCTGAAGCTCAATCGCGCCGGCACGTCGGACACCGCGTCGCTGCTGTTCCAGACCGGTTTTGCGGGCGGGGCCGAGATGGGGCTCGCCGGCGAGGCGGATTTCTCGATCAAGACAAGCGCCGACGGGTCGGACTGGACCACCGCGCTGCGGCTCTCCTCGGCCGACGGGCGCGCCTCCGGCGCGGCGGTGCAGTCTGACCCGCTCGACGCGGCGCCGGGGCGGCTCGTGGCGGTGGGCGGTTTCGGCCTCGGCGCGACGGCGGCACCACGCGTGGGCGACGCCGATGCCGCCCTCGCCTCGGGGCTCTATGCGATGGACCTGCCGGCGCCCGCCGCACCGGCGGGCAGCAGCGGCCCGGCCATCCTCGCGGTCTCGGCGCATGGGCCGCAGGAGCTGGCGCAGCGCCTGTGCGAAACCGCCACCGGGCGGGCCTGGCGCCGTGCCCGGGCGGGCGGGGTCTGGCAGGGCTGGCGCCGGGAGATCGGTCAGGCCGACCTGCTGGGCCCGGTGGGCCTGAGCGACGGGTTGCCGAGCGGCGCGGTGTTCGAAACCGGGACCACGCCGGGCGGCAGCTATCTGCGGTTCGCCGACGGGACCCAGATCGCCTGGTGCGACGAGGCGCTCTTCGCCCGGGTTTCGACCGAGCGGCTGGAGCATGTCTGGAGCTTTCCCGCCCCGTTCGCCGCGACGCCGCAGGTCAGCGCGACGCTGCCCGGGGTCGAGTCGGCCTATGCCGGGCTCGCCCCCGGCGATATCGGCGGGCTGATGCAGGAGACCGGCAGCGCCTCGGCGGCGCTGCGACTGCCCCGCGTCGCGGGCGCCTCCGGCTTCGCGGCCGGGGCGCAGGTGGCGGGGCTGCGGCTTCTGGCAATCGGTCGCTGGACCGGCGGTTAGAAGCTGACGCCGACCCGGCTCGCCAGCCCGAGGCTGCTGCCGAGCAGGCCGAAGATCGTCGTCGCCGAGGTCACCGGGCTCTCGGTCGCATAGACGAGGTCGCCGGGCAGAATCTCGAATTCGCCCGCGCTGAACAGCCCGTCGGCAGAGGTCAGATCGATGGTGAAGACGACCCGGCTCTGATCCGGTCCCCCGGCGCCGGGCGTCACCGCCTGCGCCGGGTAGCGGCGCAGCACCAAGATGCCGCCCGGATCGGCGCGGCTGTCGGAGACGCCGCCGATGATCGCCATCGCCTCGAGCGCGTCGAGCCGGTCCTCGGTGAAGTAATGCACGGACTCGGTGCCCGCCGCGCCGAGCGACAGGAACTTGCGGTCGTCCGCCTCGACATGGATCTTGTCGCCGCCCTTGAGCGTGGTGTCGAGGCGCGGGTTGTCGAGTAGCCGCTCGACCGAGGTGCCGTAGATGCGGCCGTCGCGGGTCAGCCGGATCTGCGGGTTGCGCAGGCTCTTGTCGACGCCGCCGCCCTCGGCGATCAGCCCCATCACCGTGAAGTCGTTGTCGGGCAACGGGTAGCTGCCGGGCTGCGCCACGCCGGCGACGAGGCTGACCGTGTTCTGTCGGCCTTCTGCGAAGCCGAGCTGCACCTGCGCCGATGGCGTGACATCGGCATATTCCGCCTCGACCCGGTCGCGCGCGGTCTCGGGGCTCATGCCGGACACCTTGATCGTGCCGACATAGGGCAGGAACACCGTGCCGTTGGCGCCGACGCGTTGCTCGGGCAGGGACACGAAGCGCTGTCCCGGGGCGGTCAGCAGGCCGTTCTCCTCGGTGCTCCAGATGGTGATGCTGAGGCTGTCGCCGGGCGCGATGATCCGGGTCTGCGGCTGGTCGACCCGCTCGATCCAAGAATGCCCGGTGCCGCCATTGCCGGGCCAGGCCGCGTAGACCGGCAGCAAGGCCCGGGTCACCGGCGCGACCTCGAAGTCCCGCACCTGTTCCGCGCCGAGGGTCTGGGTCTGCAGGATCTCGCTGCGCAGCGCCGCGCCGCGCGGCAGGGAGCCGCAGGCCGCCAATAGAAGGACGAGCCCGAACAGGACGGGGAGACGCGCTGATGCCATGCCGATGATCCGTTGCCTGCCTTGTTTTGCGCCAACCTACCGCAGCAGGGTGCCCAAGGAAACACCGCACGCGCGCATCAGACGAGACCCCAGCCCAGTTGCACGGCATAGAGGGTTACCCAGGGCAGGATCACGAGGTTCTCCAAGGGTCCGTTGACCTTGATCAATCGCAGACCGGCCTTGCGCTCGCTGAGCGGCCAGAGAAGCGGCACGCCGGCGCCGCGCGCGGTGAAGCGGGTGCCATGTCCGAAGCTGACCGCATCGGCCGCGAGATGGGTCGCGATTCCCGCGCCGAATGCCAGCCCCACCGGCGGCGAGACGATCCACATCGCGGCCGTCGCGAGGATCAGGAACACCGCCGAATGGGTGCCGCCGCGATGCCCGAAGGTCATCAGGATGATCCGCGACAGCGGCCAGAGCCTGCGACCGAGCTTACTGTAGGGCGTATCGACATCCGGCAGGATCGCACCGATCAGCGCCGCCGCCATGATCGGCAGGCCGAGGCGCGGCGTCGCGGCGGCCAGATGCACCCCCGCGACCGCGCCGAGCGCCAGATGCGTGCGTCCCATCATCGCCGCCGATTCCCTTTTCGTTCCGCCGGATGGCCCCATGTAGCGGCTGCGGCGAAGAAGGCCAGCGGACCGCCGCGTCAGCGCGCGTCGGCGGGAATGTACTCGTAATAGAACGGGTCGCTGTCGATGAAGCGGTAGAGCGCGTCGGCGCCCTCCGGTCGCTGGACCGGGAAATTGCGCCCGCTCTCGCGCGCCGTCGAAAGCAGCGCCTCGACGGCGGCCGCGCTGCCGGGTCCCCAGACCCCGTCGACGGGGCCCGAGAGCAGCCCCGCGTCGCGCAGCCGGCCCTGCACGTTGCGGCGGCGGTATTCGGGCAGCCGGGCGAAACCCTCGGCGATGCCGCGCGCCCGCTCCTCGGCGCGGCTGGTCTCTTCCTCGTCCTGCCCGTTCTCCGGCGGCGCCGCGGCTGGCGCGGCGTCCTCTCGACCCAGCGCGGCGCGCAAATCGTTCAGCACTTCGTCGTTTCCGCCTTCGGCGGCGATGGCGGCCTGGCCCTCGGCCCTGAAGATGCCGATCGAGGTCAGGAGCTGGCGTTCGATGCAGGCGGCGTCGCCCTCGCAGGCCTGCCGCCGTTCGAGCTGGATGTCGGCGATGCGCCGTGCCTCGGTCTCGCCGATCCGGTCGACGAGCTGGCCATAGACGCCGACCATGCGCTGTTCGAGCTCGGCCAGCCCGGGTGAGGCGCAGATGGTCCGCTCGGTGGCGGTGCGCGCGTCGTCGCAGTCGAAGGATGGCTGGGCGGCCAGGACGGTCGGCATCGCCGTCATGAGACCGAGGGCGAGGAAGGTCGCTTTGTGCATCGTCATGCTCCTTCGAAAGGCTCTTCGCGGACCAATCGCGAGACCCGGCCTCTCGTTCCCCGGCGACTAGCGCGCACAGCCAGAGGTTGTCCGCCCCCCGCCCTGCTGACATAGTCGCCGCGATTTCTCGCAGCATGAGCAGGATGGACATGCCTCCCAAATTCGGAACCAGCGGCCTGCGTGGCCTCGTCACCGATCTCACCGATGACCTCGTCCATGCGCATGTCCGGGCCTTCCTCGCGGCCTGCCCGCATGGCGGCGCGGTGCATGTCGGCCGCGACCTGCGCGACAGCTCGCCGCGCATCGCCGCCACGGTGATCGCGGCGATCCGCGGCGCGGGGCTTTTGGCGGTCGATTGCGGTGCGTTGCCGACCCCGGCGCTGGCGATGTCGGCGATGGCGCGCGGCCATGCGGCGGTGATGGTCACCGGGAGCCACATTCCGGCCGACCGCAACGGGTTGAAGTTCTACCTCCCCTCCGGCGAGATCGCCAAGACCGACGAGGCCGCGATCCTCGCCGCGCTGGACGAGGGCGGCGCGCCCGACGCCGCCACCGAGGGCGCGCTCGAGCGGGACGCCGATTGCGCCGCGCGCTACGTCGCGCGCTACCGCGAGGGTTTCGGCGCGCAGGCGCTGTCCGGGCTGTGGATCGGCGTCTACGAGCACAGCAGCGTCGCGCGGGATACCCTGGCCGAGATCGTCGCCGCGCTCGGCGGCGAGGTGGTGCGGATCGCCCGATCCGACAGCTTCATCCCCGTCGATACCGAGGCCGTTGACCCCGAGACCCGCCAGAGGCTCGCGGGTTGGACCGCCGAGCACCGGCTCGACGCGATCGTCTCGACCGATGGCGATGCCGACCGGCCGATGGTCACCGATGCGCGCGGTGCGCTGGTGCCCGGTGACGTGCTGGGGCCGCTCACCGCGCAGCTTCTGGGCGCGCGGATCGTCGTGACGCCGGTTTCGTCGAACACGCTGGTCGAGGCGATGGAGGGCTTCGAGGTGCGACGCAGCCGGATCGGCTCGCCCTTCGTGATCGCCGGGATGGAGAAGGCCCTTGCGGAGGATTCCGCCGCGCAGGTGGTGGGCTACGAAGCCAATGGCGGGTTCCTGCTTGGCTTCGAGGCGCGGGGCCCCGAGGGCGCGATCGCGCCGCTGATGACCCGCGACGCGGTTCTGCCGATCGTGGCCCCTCTGGCCGCGACGCGGGCCAAGCGGTGCGGCCTCGAGGAGCTGGCGGCGCAGCTGCCGCCGCGCTTTACCGCCGCCGACCGGGTGCAGGAGATCCCGTCGGATCGCTCCATGGCGCTGATCGAGGCACTTCGGGCCAGCGCCGATGAGCGGGCCGCGTTCTTCGATACCGGCAGCGACGAGGCCGGGATCGACGAGACCGACGGGCTGCGGGTCGGTTTCGCCAATGGCGAGGTGGTGCATCTGCGCCCCTCGGGCAACGCGCCCGAATGCCGGCTCTATACCGAGGCCGACAGCGCCGAGCGGGCGCGGGCGCTTCTTGAGGCCCACATGAACCGCCTCGCCGAGAGGCTCGGCGCGCGCGCCTGAGTTCGGCTCCGGGGGACTTGCCGGGCCGCGCATGGCCCGGCATTAGGCGGAGCGCCCCCCTGCCCCCATATCGTGCGGGCAAGACAGCAGGAGTTCCCCCATGTCCGACAAGTCCATCTATGACGGCCTGACCATGCTCGGCGGCCAGACCGTGCAGCCGCAATCCCCCGAGGAGGCGGTGCTCGAACGCGTGCCGAACCCACAATCCGACGTCGATTACGCGGTGCGCTTCACCGCGCCCGAGTTCACCTCGCTCTGCCCGCTGACCGGCCAGCCTGATTTCGCGCATCTGGTGATCGACTACGTGCCCGGCGACTGGCTCGTGGAGAGCAAGTCGCTGAAGCTGTTCCTCACCAGCTTCCGCAACCACGGCGCCTTTCACGAGGACTGCACCGTCTCGATCGGCCGGCGGCTGGTCGACACGCTTTCGCCGAAATGGCTGCGTCTGGGCGGCTACTGGTACCCGCGCGGCGGCATTCCGATCGACGTCTTCTACCAGACCGGGGAGCCGCCGAAGGGCGTCTGGATCCCCGATGCGGGCGTACCGGGCTATCGCGGTCGCGGCTGATCACCTTCGTACGCTAGCGCACATTACTGACCTAACGTAAGGCGCCTCTGGCATTCTTCGGAACATCGCGCGACGGTTATTCTGCGACTGCGGCATGACATGGGCGTCATGGTACCGAAGCGCGCCGGGGCGGCCCATGCCCCCCGCGAGAGAGATAAGGCCCGAACATATGGCCCCCCGTGGCGGGTCGCATGGCCGGGTGGGAACAGGCGGCTCTGTGAAAGGGAGTAACGACATGGCTGACGATCGCGAAGAGCGGATCCGCAAGCGCGCCTACGAGATGTGGGAGCGCGACGGCTTTCCCGAGGGACAGCACGACGCGCATTGGCAAGAGGCCGAGGCCGAGATCGACGCGGAGATGCGCAGCGAAGGGTCGGCGAGCGGCGCGACCGGCGGCACCGGCCCATCCGACGCGACGGGCGGGGACGACGCGGCGCCCGCCAAACCGAAGAAGACCCGGGCCCCGCGCAAACCGGCGACGAGCAAGGCGGCCGATGCCAGCCCGTCTAAGGCGACCAAGACCGCGCCCAAGGCGACAACCCCGCGAAAGCCACGGGCCCGGAAGAGCGCGAAACCGGAGGGCGAGGGTTAAGCTCCTATATCCCAAGGGATATTCGCGATTACAGGCCGGTTCCCCGCGGGGAACCGGCCTTTTTCATTTGGCGTCCAGCGCGTCGAAGAAGGCCTCGAAGGCGCGTTGCAGCCGCGCCCGGTCGAGCGCCGAGAAATCGCGCGCCAGTCGCAGCTCGACCCGTCCGTCGGAGGCCGCGATCTTCGCCTCGCCCTCGGGGCGCGGCAGCCGTAGCATAGTCTTCGACACCGATTTCGGGCGCGGCTTCACGATCTTCGGGGCGCGGTGCACGAAGTCCTTGAGCACCGCGATCTCGGCCTCGGCGTCGCGTTCCGGCGCGCGCGCCAGCATCTCGATCATCTCGTCACCGAGCATCGGGTCGGCATCGACGATCTTGAACAGCTCCAGACCGAGCGCACGCGGGATCGCCTCGGGATGGCGGATGTTGCCCTTGGCACCTTCGAGCACCCGGGTGAAGCTGCGGATATAGCTGCGCTTCTGCTTCAGGGCCGAGGCATAGAGTTCCGACACCGCATCATGCGGCGTGATCCCGGTCTGCTCGGCATAGCTCAGCGCCAGCTGTGCCATCTCGCCGAAGGAGATGTCCTTCCGCACCAGGTTCTCATCGACCATCTTGCGGTAGAGATCGCGCACCGGTTCCCCGCGGGGAACCATCGCGGCCGGGATTTTCGCATAACGCCGGTCGCCGGTCTGCTCCAGCAATTCCCGAAACGCCGAGAGCCGGCGATAGCCCTGGATCAGCTCGTAGCCGCCCTGCCCGTCCTGTTCGACCCGGATCGGGTTCGACAGCCCGATATCCTGGATCGAGAGCTTCAGCTCCTCGATCTCGGGATCCTTGGTCTTCGCGCGGTCGCGCACCAGTTTCGAGGTCCTGACCGCGTCGATCGCGACCAGGTCGGTGATCAAGCCGAGCTTCTTGAGCCGCACATGCTCATGCGCCAGCTGGTCGTTCTCGGCCCGAATCGCGGCCTCGGCTTCGGCACGGCCGCGCGCCGCTTCGGCAGTCTCGGTGATCGCCGAGGCCATCGGCCCGCGCCGCGGTGCCACCTGTTGCGGCTCGGGTTCCGGCTGCGGCGTGGGGTTCCCCGCGGGGAACCGGTCCGGCTCCGGCGCGTCGGGCGTGAAGTCGATGTCGAAGACGCTGCGTTTCTTGCCCATCTCAATCCTCCAGCTTGTCCCATGCCGCCACCAGCGTGGCGCGGAACTCGTCATAGGCGCGGTCAAAGGAAGCGCGGGCACGCCGCCATGTCTCGCGGGTCATGTTGCGATAGTCGATCTCGTAGACCGAGCTCAGGAACCGGCCCGACTGTTCGACCGCGCGGGTCATCTCGATCGGATGCTCGGCGACATGCGGGCCGAACACTTTGTGAAAGGCCTGCTGCATCGCGCGGTGCAGGTCATTGTTGGGTTCGAACCGGGTCAGCAGGAACCGGATGTCGGAGAAGTGTTTCTCGGGCTCGGTGCCCGGCGGCACGGCACCGCGGAAGCGGCCCAGATCCTCCAGCGCCTCGGCGAGCTGGCCGATGAAGGAGGTGGTGGAGTCGTACTCCCAGTAGCCGGGCCCCGAGGGGATATAGAGCACGTCCGCGGCGAAGACCGCGTTCATCGACTGGTAGCCGATCGCCGGCGGGCAATCGAACAGGATGATGTCATAGGCGTCGTCGGGCAGGTGATCGAGGTAACGGTCAACGGCGGCGAAGAACGACCATTCCGGGTTCAGATGCCGGTACTGCGCCGAGGCGAACTCGACGAAGGCGGCGTTGGCACAGGAGGGCACGAGGTCGATAGTCGGCCATGAGGTCGGCTTGATGAAGTCGGTGACCCGCAGATCGTTGAGCCCCATGCCGGTGACCGAGGCGGGCAGCTTGCGCTCGGGCAGGGCGGTGCCGGTCTCGGCACCGCGCCCGGCGGCGTTCATCCGCTCGGTCTCGCGGATCAGGTCGCGCGCCATGATGCCCCAGACCGTGTATTCCTCGGCCACGTCCGACAGCCCCATCGAATGCGACAGCGTCGCCTGCGGATCGAAGTCGACGCAGAGCACCCGGTAGCCGTCGAGCGCCGCCGCATGCGCGAAGTGCAGCGCCACGGTCGACTTGCCGGCACCGCCCTTGAAGTTGGCGACGGCGGCGCGGATCGCGCGCTTGCCGGCAGGACGGGGCGGCAGCATCGGCTTGTTCTTGTGGCGCAGCCGCCGGCGCAGCTCGCCGATCTCTTCGAGCGAGTACCAGCGCTGGCGGCCATCCTCCTCGACCAGCCCCTGCGGCAGCGACGGGTCGGCGGCGAGCCGGCCCCGGAATGTCGAGGGGTTCAGCCCGAGGATCAGCTCCGCCACCTCCCAGCTCGAGAAGCGGCGCAGGCTCTTCTCGTTCTCCGGCGAGAAGGTCTGCTGCCGGATGAAGCCCTGCATCTTGAGCGACTGCGACTGCAGCCGGGCCAGGTCGGTGTGTGTGAACATGCGGTCTCTGCCCTCCGGTTCCCCGCGGGGAACCGAAACAGGATCCCTTGGGAACGCTAATTCTTGCGATGTGACGATCTACGCTGGATTTGCGGCGCATGAAAAGCCATTTATGATCGAAACCGGAAATACGCCGGAATTCCGAAACGCCTGTGCCACAAGGCGCTTTCGATTCGCCGCCGGGCACGGGCGATCGGGAAGACGCGGCCGGGGAAGGGGGGACAGCCCACACCTTGCAGTGGGCCGATTAGGGGA
>NZ_CP193757.1:0-51432 GCF_050847355.1 Limimaricola sp. AA108-03 | reverse complement strand
TTGCTCGGCGACACAGGGGTGGGTGCCGGCTTCGGTTTCGGCGCCGCCTTCGGTTTGGAGCGCGTGCGAGCCCCCTGCCCTTTTTGATCGGGAGTCTTCGCCTCGGTATCTACTAAGCCTGACAGACTGAAACTTTTTGCCATCACATCACCCCTTTCAGATACTGCCATAGCCGCTGCATCTCGGCGAGCGCGTCCGGGTTGTTCGCCTCGATGACGCTCTGCCCGGCCCCGCCCATCTCGGCATAGACGATGCGGTTGTTGATATTGACGGGGGCTACGCGGCCATGCTGGGCAAGCTCCCTTGCGGCAGCATCTGTAAGGCGCGCCTGAGGATTGACCATCGTCATGACGAACGCGAATGGCACCCCTGCCTTACTTGCTGCGCCGATTGTTGGGCCGATCGCGTCCAAGTCATCAGTGCTGGCCCGGCTCGGAATTACCACCAAGTCAGAGGCGCCCATCACGTTCTGCATCCATCCTGGCACCTGCGGCGGGGTATCGATCACCACCAGGTCGAAATGACTGCTCAGGCGCGGCAGGATTGCCGGCAGATCGCCCGGCTCCGGGTCGTCATCGAGCATGGTGGGGTGATCCACCTGGCGGCGCGTGAGCCACCTTCTGGTGGTGCCTTGCGGGTCGAGATCGACCAAGAGGACGCGCTGCCCCTCCGTGGCCGCAAGGGCTGCCAAGTTGCGGCTCAGAGCCGTCTTGCCGGCTCCACCTTTCTGCATTGCTATCGTCATCGTTTTCATGGGGCCACTTTGCGTAGTTCCAGCAGCGCAGTCAAGCACGCAGGTGCGTATCTACGCATGCGCATACGCACCTGCGTGCAAACGTATGTGCATGCGTAGATACGCATTTACAAATTTGTGCACGATCGGTCGCGAGTGACCCGGGGCCTGCAAGTCGCTTACAGTAAAAAGCACTGAAACGGCATAGGGCCATATTTTTCCTTCGTCATCGGTGCGGGCGGCCAATATTCAGTTCGACCGTCGGGATGGCAACCCCGGCGGACTTCCGGGGCCCGCTGTCGTGGCGCCTCGTCTTGACGGCCGCGGCGGCGATCTCGCCGTCCTTTCCGACGCGGCCCTTGGGCGCAATGCCCCGGACACTCCGACTGGAGGTTCCTTATGAACTCGATCGTCTTCACTCCCGTTACCGCCGCACCCGTTCCGGGGACATCCATCCCCGAAATCGCCCTGCACCGCCTCGGCGCCTGGCTCGACGCCGAGCGCGTGACGCTCGGCCGCGTGCTCGCCCAAGCCGGACGACCCCAAGGGGCCGCTGCGCTCGCAGCGCTGGACCAGCTGCATCTCGACCCGGATTTTACCAACGAGCACCTCCGGGACTTGCTCGAGGAAGCCCATGTCTGTCTCGAGGTCCTGCTCGAGACCCTGCACATAATCCCGGGCCGCTGCCGGTCCGAAACGGCCTGGGGTATGCCGGGGCCGGCTCCGTTCGACGCGCACCTGCGCTGGTCTGGTGCCCGCTTGGAAGACATCCTGGCGACACTCCGCCGCGCCCTGATGGCCTGAGGCAAGGCAGGACCCCGGTAGAGCCGGGGTCCTACTTAACGGCCGCGGCGGCGCGTATCGCCGGCCTTTCCGATACGGCCTTGTCTGCGCGCAACAGAGATCATCACGCCATTTTACTTTAATATATTATAAGAGCACAAAGGGGTTGCGTGACGATGGCTTCCGCCATACACATTTTACTGCTGAAATGATTGATAAGAGACAAAAGGAGTGGAGGGATGACGGACTCCAAATCGACGGCGAAGGCCCTGCGCAAGTTGGCGAATGAGAACGAAGCGGCGCGCGCTATGCTCGGCTGGCTGTCGGAGGGCAAACGCAACACCGAGACCACGGATGTCGATGTCGCTGAGCGTGAGGGAACGAAGTGGGGCATCGCCAATATTGAAGAGGAGTTCATGCTCACGCGCTCCGATGTGATCTCGGTCATGCGGGAACTTCAGGCGCTCCAGCTCGGTCGGTTCATCACCGGGCGCAAGGGTTGGGAAAGTCGGTTCGAATGGTGGTCGAACCGGGTGCAGGTCGGCCTCGCGGCAATGGGAAAAATCGAGACGATTGCCATCGACGAGGACGCGCTGGAGATCTCGGAAGAAGACATCATCGAAAGCCACCGGATGCTGATTGCCCATGCCCTCGGTCGACCGGTTAGCGAGGTGAAGATCAAGGTGAAGGCGAGCGCCGCCTGACCTCGCTCCAGAAACGGCCAGATAGCCGGCCCAACAACGAACGAGATCGCCGGCCATGTTCTGGGTGGACCCACCGAACTTTAGTATCCGATAAGACGGGTTATCGGATACAACCAGGAGCAGCTGCGAAAATAGTGCGGAGCAGAACTGCCCGGATATTCCCCTCCACGGACCAAACACCGGCGTCGCTCATCTGCCCGGCGCTTTGTCATGCCCTCGACCGCCGAACTCGGAGAGTGCGTCGCAGGGATACCGAGCACATTCCAGCTCCAGCGTCGTGTGCACGGTGTCGAAGCGGTTAGAGACCGCTGCCTTATAGAGTCCGATACAGCTCCGCTGCCAATCTGCACGACCGTCGGGCCTAAGCTCACTGCGATTGCGGCAAAGACCCGGCAGTCGCACAGATGGGGATCGACAAGGTGGTGATGGCCTATGAAGGCTCCTTCTTCTGATCCGCCTACCACAGCCGCAGCTCCGAGCGGTGATGCGGGAATCCTCTTCGTAGGACGAAGGTGACGCGACTTAGAACGAGATATTGGAGCTATTCCCCGAATCCGACTTCTGCCGCACGCAACCTGAGCGCGTTTCCCACCACCGAGACCGAGGACAGACTCATTGCAGCGGCCGCGATGACCGGGGAAAGCATCATCCCGGTGAAGGGGTAGAGCACGCCTGCCGCGACCGGCACTCCGAGGCCATTGTAGAGGAAGGCGAAGAGCAGGTTCTGTCGAATGTTGCGGATGGTTGCGCGGCTTAGGCGGCGGGCGGTCACCAGCGCGGTCAGGTCGCCGCGCACCAGCGTGATACCGGCACTCTCCACCGCAACGTCGGCGCCGGTGCCCATGGCGATGCCGACATCGGCGGCCGCCAATGCGGGCGCATCGTTCACCCCGTCGCCGGCCATCGCCACGACGCGCCCCTCCGATTGCAGCCGCCGGATCGCCGCCTGCTTGTCGGCGGGCAGCACCTCGGCGATCACCTCGTCAATGCCGAGATCGGAGGCCACGGCGCGGGCCGTCACCTCGTTGTCGCCGGTCAGCATGACGATGCGCAGACCCTCGTCATGCAGCGCCTTGATGGCCTTGGGCGTCGTCTCCTTGATCCGGTCGGCCACGGCGACGAGGCCGGCGGCGCGCCCGTCCACGGCGACGAGGATCGCCGTCTGCCCCTTGCGCCGCGCGGCATCCGCCCGCTCGGAGAGGGCGGCGGTGTCGGCACCCGCTTCTTGCATCATCGCGACGTTGCCGATCGCGACACCGCGACCCGCGACCCGACCCGAGATGCCCTTGCCGGTGATGCTGTCGAAGCTTGCGCCTTCGGGCAGGGTGATGCCGCGCGCGGAGGCGCCCTCGACGATGGCGCGGGCCAGCGGATGTTCGGACTGCGCCTCAAGCGCGGCGACGAGGCCCAGAAGCTCGTCTTCGGGCACGCCTTCGGCCACCACCTCGACCAGCGCCGGGCGCCCTTCGGTCAGCGTGCCGGTCTTGTCCACCACCAGCGTGTCGACGGCGGCGAAGCGCTCCAACGCGGCGGCGTTCTTGATCAGCACGCCGTGGCCTGCGCCCTTGCCGACGCCCACCATGATCGACATCGGCGTGGCGAGGCCGAGCGCGCAGGGGCAGGCGATGATCAGCACCGAGACCGCCGAGACCAGCGCGAAGGCCATGGCCGGGTCAGGGCCGAACAGGCTCCAGACCACGAAGGCGAGGATCGCCACGCCGACCACGGCGGGCACGAAGTAGCCCGAGACCTTGTCGGCGAGCTTCTGGATCGGCGCCTGGCTGCGCTGCGCCTCGGCCACCATGGCGACGATGCGGTTGAGCATGGTCTCGGCGCCGACCTTCTCGGCACGCATCACGAAACTGCCGGTCTGGTTCAGTGCGCCGCCAGTGACCGGATCGCCCTCGGCCTTCTCGACCGGGATCGGCTCGCCGGTGATCATGCTTTCGTCAATGGTCGAGCGGCCCTCGACCACCACGCCGTCGACCGGCACGCTTTCGCCCGGTCGCACGCGAAGCCGATCACCCGAGCGGACCATGTCGAGCGGCACGTCGCGTTCGCCGCGCTCATCCACGAGCCGCGCGGTCTCGGGCGCGAGGTCCAGAAGCGCGCGGATCGCCCCGCCGGTGCGCTCACGCGCGCGCAGTTCCAGAAGCTGGCCCAGCAGCACCAGGGTGACGATCACCGCCGCCGCTTCGAAGTAGACGCCGACCTCGCCCTCGTGGCCACGGAACTGCGGCGGGAAGAGCTGCGGCGCGACGGTGGCCACGACCGAGTAGACATAGGCGACACCGACGCCGAGCGCGATCAGCGTGAACATGTTGAGATTGCGGCTCCTGACCGAGGCCCAGCCGCGCTCGAAGAACGGCAGCGCCGCCCACAGCACCACCGGCGTGGCGAGGATCAGCTCGATCCAGTCGAGCATGGGCGCGGAAATGATGGCGAAGGCGTGCGGTGCGAAGTGCCGCCCCATCGCGATCACCGCCAGCGGCACGGTCAGCACCGCGCCCAGGACAAAGCGGCGGCGGAAGTCGATATATTCCTCGCTCGGGCCTTCGGTCATGGGAATGCCCTTGGGCTCGAGCGCCATGCCACAGATGGGGCAGGAGCCGGGACCGATCTGCTCGATCTCGGGATGCATCGGGCAGGTGTAGATGACGTCTTCGCGCTCAGGCGGCGAGGCCTTTAGCGCCGGATTGAGGAAGATCTCGGGCCTTGTGTCGAACTTCTCGCGGCACTTGGCCGAGCAGAAATAGAAGGTCTCGCCCGCGTGCTCGGAGACGTGCTTCGCGGTCTCGACATCGACCGACATGCCGCAAACGGGATCGGTTGCGGTGCGGTCGCCGGGCAGGTCGTGCTCCGTATGGTCGTCATGTCTCATCATGCATCTCCATGATTCTGAAATCTCTCGCGGGTCATCCGATCTGGCCCAGCAAGGGCACGGTCTCGAGCAACCAGTAGGAAAAGACGGTCAGCTGGCCGGTCATCATTGCGAGCCCCATCAGCACCATGACCGCCCCGGCGATCCTGTGCAGCCCGCGCCCCATGCCGCGGACCCTGCGCAGCCTCGTGCCGGCCTGCTGGATGAAGGCTGCGACCAGCACGAAGGGCACGCCGAGTCCGACGGAGTAGACCGCGAGCAGCGCCACGCCTTCCCCCATAGTGGCCTGCATGGCGCTTGCCGTGAGGATCGCGCCGAGGATTGGCCCGATGCACGGGGTCCAGCCGAAGCCGAAGGCGAGGCCGAGGACATAGGACGCCATGGGCTGCCCGCCGGGAATGTCGAGATCGAAGCGCAGGTCGCCCTCCAGCGCACGGATACGGGCCGCGCCCAGCATGAACAGACCGAACAGCGCGACGATCGCCCCGCCAAGGATGTTCAACTCGAAGCGCCAGCGCAGCAGGGCCTGCCCGAGCGCGGTGGCGGAGGCGCCAAGCGCGATGAAGATCGTCGAGAATCCCAGCACGAAGCAGATGCTCAGCCATATCATGGCGGCTCGGCTCGGCGCTTTGCCCGGCCCCGTGCTCCCGGCGATGTAGGAGACATAGCCGGGCACCAGCGGCAGGACGCAAGGCGACAGGAAGGACACCGTGCCGGCCAGAAGCGCGGCGAGAAGGCCGAGAGTCTGGATGTCAGGCATGGCTCATCTCCGCCACGCGCGCGGGGACGTGGCGCCGAGATAGGCCGCCGTGGGCACGACGAGCCATTGCAGGAACGGCGTCAGGCCCGCATCGATGACCGGGATCACCGGCATGATGTCGCGATAGGCCCAGGCCTCCCGCACGACGATGTTCAGCCACTCGCTGAAGATGGTGTAGCCCACCCCCATCGCTACGGCGGCCAGAAGCACCGGCATCGACCGCTGCCGTGGCCACTCTGACCGTCCAAACAGGAACAGCGCCACGAGCAGGGTGCTGAAGGCGATCATCAGATCGCCGCCCGTGCAGTGCACGATAGCAAAGATGATCTCGCTGGCGCTGCCCTCGGTCCAGATCGTATAGAGCGGGATGTGGGCCACCTCCCAGAGCAGATGGCCGATGAGAGAAAACAGGAAATAGCGCCGCAGAACCCCCAGCCAGTCCGGGGCTGCCGCGAAGCGCGCCGACGTCGCCACCGTCATTCGAACCACCCCAATACCTTGTCGAGGAAGCTTTCGGGCTCCGGTTGCGGATGCGCGTTGGTCAGCCCGTTGATATGCATGAGGAGGTTGAGCGGCTCGAAATCGGTTCCATGAAAGATGCCGACCTGGCGGCCCTGCCGGTCAAAGATAAAGAGCATCGGATCATCGCTCGGGCGCTCTGAGACGGCAGCGAGCCGCGCCTCGAGATCCTCGAGGCTGCCCTGCGACCGCACAATCGACCAGTTCTCGGCATCGAGCGTGTCGATGTCCGCGGCGTCCTCGGCCACGGTCACGAAGCCGACCATATCGCGCATGGGGCTCGCATTGAGCGAGGTAACGGTCTTCTCCAGCTGCCGGTGTTGGGCGTCACAGGCCTCGGTGCAGGAGGCCGGTCGGAAATTGACCAGGAAGATGCGGTCCGCGAAGTCCTTCAGGCCGAGTGTTTCCCCATCCGGGGTGACGAGGTCGAGATCGGGTCCGGGCCTGAAGATCGCCTCGAAGCCCGGTTCCTTTTCCGCCGTAACCTCGTTCAGCCGCTCCCCGGGGTGATCGGCCAAGGCTGGCGAGCCAAGCATGGTAGCCATCATGAAGATGAGGATTGCGTGTCGCATCAGCTGCGCCCTTCCTGGTCCAGACGCATCTCGATTTCCTCGGCGAGATCTTCAGGCGGCTGATCCCCCTTGAGGAAAACGGCCTCGAACCGGCCGTCGGGGCGCATCAGGTAGATGTGCCCGGCATGAGCCATGGTGTATCCGTCCGGTGCCTGCGCGTCCGCCATGTGCTCGTGATAGACCTTGAAGCTCTGCGCGGCCGCCGCGGCTTGGGCAGGGCTTCCCGTCAGCCCCACCAGCCGGGGGTGAAAGTTCGCGGCGTAGTCCGCCATGACCTCGGGCGTGTCCCGTTCGGGGTCGACGGTGATGAAGAGCGGCGCGACCCGGTCCGCGTCCTCGCCCAGCAGGTTGAGGGTGGTGGCCATGTAGGCCAGCGTCGTCGGGCAGACATCGGGGCAGTTGGTGAAGCCGAAGAACACGAGCTGCCAGCGGTCGGCATAATCCGCCTCGGTGACCGGGCGTCCCGTGTGGTCGACAAGCTCGAAGTCGGACCGGATGTCCGCCTCGCCGCTGTAGACGACCTGTGCAGGCTCGGCCTGATCTCGCAGGACCAGAAGTCCGGCGGTGGCAAAGGTGAAGACGGCGGCTCCGCTCCAAAGGAGGACGCGCAGCCGCTTGTGAAAGCTGTCGGGAGAGGAAGGGGGCATCTGTCTGTCTTTCTGTTTGGCGCGCCCGGGCCGAAACCCGGGCGCGCCTTCGGTCAGCCCTGATCGGCTTGATCGGCCTGGTCGTGGTGGTCCTGCATGTGGGTGTTCATCGTCTCCATCATCTCCATGCAGGCCTGCATGTGCTTCATCATCATCGGCATCATGCCTTCCATGCCTTCCATGCCTTCCATGCCGGACATGCCCTGCATTCCGGCCATATCGCCGCCCATGTGGCCGCCTTCCTTCGTTGTTTCCTGCGGCTCTGCCGGGGTGGTGTCCTGGGCATAGGCCATTGGCGCGAAAGCGATCAGGGAGAGAGCGATGGCGCCGCCGAACTTGGTGGTGATCTTCATGTCTTGTCCTTTCGGAGTGGGGTTCAGTCAGTTGAAACGTCCGGCTTGCTTGCCGGATCGGTCTTGTTGGCGCAGGCGGACGAGCCCCCGCGCATGCAGAGCCCCAGCGCGCACATCGCGGCGCAGGGGGCCAAGCTCAGGATCAGAGGGGCTGCACCTATGGCGGTGAGCCAGCCCCAGTTCAGGGCCATGCCGGTGCCGATGACGGCCAGCGCCACCAGCATCCATCCACGCCTGCCCAGGCCGGGAAACCGGCGTGCGGGGAATGCCGCGATCGCGTTCGTCGCTCGTTCGCTCATGTCGTGTTCTCCGTTTGAAGCCGGCGCACGACCGGCAGGATCTCTTCTTCCAGCGAGCGGCGGTCGAACGGGCCGACATGCTTGTAGGCAACGCGGCCGCGTGCATCGATGACGAAGGTTTCCGGAAGCCCGTAGACCCCCCAGTCGAGCGAGGCGCGCCCGGAGCGGTCGGCTCCGATGCGGGTGTAGGGATCGCCCGTCTCGTCGAGAAAACGAAGCGCCGCATCCGGCGCATCCTTGTAGTTGATGCCGTGGATCGGGACCGTGGCCCGCGCGGCCAGCTCGACCAGAAGCGGCATCTCGATCCGGCAAGGCACGCACCACGAGGCCCAGACATTGACGATCGACACCTCGCCTTGCAGGTCCCCAGTGGACAGGCCGTCGACGCGGCCCTCGATGGGAGGCAGGTCGAACTCGGGAACCGCCTTGCCGGTCAGGGCCGAGGGCAGCCGGTCGTCGGAGTTCATCAGGCCCCAGTAGAACGCCGCCGCGAGTGTTGCGAACAGCGCTGCCGGAAGGAGCACTAATACCCGACCACGGGGCCGCTTGCGCGGTTCCTGTTCCGCCGCGCTCATGGTTTGCCCTCGGCGCCGGCGGAAACCTCGGCCTGGAAGCCGCGCTCGCGCTCGGACCAGCTGGTCTTGATATAGGCCAGCACGGCCTTGATCTCGTCGTCGCTCAGCAGCCCCTTGAAGGCGGGCATGTCGCTCTCGTAGCCCGGCACCACCGCGCCGACGCCATGCTTGGTGATCGTGAACAGGTCCCGGTCGGCATGGTGCCAGGTATGGCCGCTGTCGTCGTGCGGCGGCGCGGGCATGCGCCCGTCCTCCGTCCGGCGGCGCCAGTCCGGCTGACCCTCGAGCTTTGCGCCATGACAGGCGGCGCAGCTCTCGGCATAGATCTCGCCCCCTTGGTCGACCATGTCGGACGTGACCGGCTCCCCGAGAATGGAGAGCCCTGCGATCTCCTGCGATTGCTCGGGTGCTTCTGCGTCCTCCTCCAGCAGCCCCTGCGCCACCGCCGCAATCGCGGCAGCGCCGACCAGGCCGGAGACGATCCCCAATGTCAGGCCGCGTTTCATCGCAGACTCCTCAGGAATTTGACCAGCGCCATCAGGCTCAGCACGGTCAGGGTCAGCACCAGCAGGAGAATGAGCCCGCCTCCGGCCATCATGGCACCCATCATCGGCCCGCTCATCATCGACATCATGCCCTCCATGCATTCACTCATCCGAGAACACGGTGATGTCGTCGCCTGCGAAGGCGTAGGTCTTGAGCGGGCCGCTCTTGCCGGCCATGCCGGGGGCGTTCATCGGCATGCCGGGCAGGGTGATGCGGGTGATCTCGGGACGCTCCGTGGTCAGGCGTTCCACGATCTCGGCCGGGACCAGCCCGCTGACATAGTAGCCGTCCACCTGCGCCAGGTGGCAGCCGAGGCCCTGCTCGGGCACACCCGCCTCGATCGAGCGCTTGTCGAAGTCGCGGTCGTCGATCCGCGTCACGTGGTAGCCGTTCTCCTCCATGTAATCGGCATAGGCGTCGCAACAGCCACAGTTCGGATCGCGCCAGATCGTCATCTGTCGCGCGGCAGGGACGGTGGCTTCGGTGGCTTCGCTCGGCGTGTCGCCCACGACGTCGGTTTCGGCGGTGGTGAAGGTCGCGATGCCGATAGCGGAAGCGGCGACCAAGGCGAGGGCGGAGCCCGTGAGAAGCTTGCGGTTCATGTCAGCTGTCCTTGGATTGATCGAAGGAGGTCCAGGTGGTTCCGCCGTCGCGTGAGACGCGCAGCCCGGTGGCATCGGCAGTCAGCACGTGCAGCGGGTCGACGGGATCGACCGCCAGAGCGGTGACGGGGTCAGGGGTGGCCTGCGCCCAGTTCACCCCGGCATCCGTCGACAGCCACAGCCCCGATGGCAGCGCCGCGAGAAGGTGCTCGGGCGTATCGGGTGCCAGGGTGAGGATCGTGACCGGCTCGCCCTTGGGCAGCGTTTCGGCATTGGCGGGCGCGTTGCCCGCGACCAGGGAATCCATCGCGTCGCCCGCGACGACATCCTGCCAGCGGCAGAAGCAGTCCGGCACCCGCGTCAGCCCGGCTCGCGTGCCCGCATAGAGCCAGATGCCACCCATCCCGGTCTCATTGGCGACCGAGACAACGCTGAGCACGTCATGCTCGGCATCGTCGAGATAGGGGCGGTCCATGACGAACTCCCACGTCTCGCCGTCATCCTCACTGCGCCACAGCCCGTCGCCTTCGAGAGAGGCATAAAGGGTGCCAGGTGCATGCGCGGCCATGGTGAGGGACAGGATCGGCGCACCGGGAAGTCCGGCATCCGCCGCTGTCATCGCTGCGGCGCAGGCTGCCGTCCTGCCATCCCGCGTAGATCACGCCTGGGCGGGACGGGTGTGTCGAGAGGGTTTTGGGCGGCTCCACATCGCCGAGCTTTGTCCAGCTTTCGCCTTCATGTCGCAGCAATCCGTCGGGCGTGGCTGCGAGAACAGCAGCGCCGTCGAAAGCCAGTGCATTGGCAAGGTCGAAGGTCTGCGAGGGGCCCGATCGGGCAAAGCCGGGGGTAAGGATCGTCGCGCCCAGCACGGCGAAGCCGGAGGACAGGACGCGACGACGCGATAGCGCGCGTGCGGTAAGGGCAGTCATGGAAGGTATCCTGAGAAGGGGTCGGTCGGTTGAGAGCCTGCCAGTCCAGATCGGACAGGCATGGCATCACCGGGCCGTCACCTATGAGGTGCGGCCGGTCAGCTCAGGATGGTGGTTCGTGGAGGTGCGGGATCGAAACCCGGTCGACGTGTTCGCAGCGCCGTATCGTCCAAACGTGTCATGCTGCGCGCGGCAACGGTCTGCGGCAGGATCTCCGGCGACGCCTCGGTCGACAGCAAGGGCGCAGTGCAGTCGAGATCGCAGACCAGCTGCTCGCTCGCATCCTGATCACAGGCAGGGCAGGGATCGTCCTGCGCATTGGTCATTGCCAATGCCGCCATGTCGAACGACATCCGGGCGCCGGCCGCGTCATGCATCATCACCCCGCCCAGAAGGGCAAGCGAGAGGCAGAGCGAGACAAGGCGAAGCCAGAGGCGCATGGCACAGATCTATGAACGGACGGGGCACCTGTCTACCGGGCACGGGTGGAAATCACTCACGAGACCGTCAACCCGCGGTCCGTAGCCGACGCCCAGGCAATCATGGAACGTCGTCCCGGCCGCGGTGGTTCGTCCCGGCACTCAGCCAGAGGAGCAAGACATGCAAGTTCAGGACATCATGACGAGCAACCCCACTTGCTGTGAGGGGGAAACCACCATTCAGGAAGCGGCGAAGCTGATGGTCGAGCAGTCCATCGGGGCCTTGCCCGTCCTCAACGATACTGGCGAACCGCTCGGGGTCGTCACGGATCGCGACATCTGCTGCGGGGCCGTCGCCGAAGGCAAATCCGGTGAGACCGCCGTTTCGGACGTCATGTCCACGGACGTGCTCACCACGACGGCAGAAGAAGAGGTCTCGTCCTGCTGCAACAAGATGGAGGAGCGCCAGATGCGCCGTGCCGTCGTGATCGACAGTGAGGGCAAGTGCTGCGGGGTGGTAGCGCAGGCCGATGTGGCACGCGAAGCAGAGGGGACAGAGACAGCGGATCTCGTCCAGAAAGTCTCCGAGCCCGAGAGCCGTTCCGGTTGCTGCTGATGAAAAAGGGTGGAGCCTCTCGATGGGGCTTCGCCCTTTTTTCACCTGCCGAACGCTTGAACCTATCGCCTATCCCGGAAGTTGGTGGGCCAGTGGTTTTTACAAGTATTGGCAAAGCTTAGGCACGAGGAAAAAGACATGATGGACGGCGGCATGATGGTCGGCATGGGAATCTGGTGGCTGGTGATCCTCGTTCTGGTGATCCTCGCGATCCTGGCGCTGGTGAAATATCTACGCAAATAGTGCGCCCATCTCTGGCTCCACTTTCCACATTCGGTGCGGTGCGACGATGAAAGCTTTACCCGCCTGAGCCGAAGGGCTGCACCCAGACGACAAGCAGGACAAGGTAGAGCGCGTAGACCATCGGCAGGGTAAGGACCTGCCAGAGCCGGAAGCCCTTGCGCCCGCACCAGATGAAGGCGGCGTAGAGGGCGGGCATCAGAGCCACGAAACTCAGCGTGACCCAGAACAGCTGGAAATCGTTGATCGTCATCCCGACAATCGTCAGCGGTATGAAGGCCAGGGTCATGGTCACGGTATGATCGCCGATGACACTGGTGACGCCCGACGTGATCTGTCCGCTGCGGGCGACATACCAAGTCGCGAAGATCTCCGGCAGTGCCGCCACGGGAGCGGTGATGAAAAGGCCGCCGATGATCTTCGACAGCCCGAACGCGCTAACTATCTTCTCGGTCGAGAAGACGGTGAAGTAGGCGCCAATGGCCAAGGACGCGACACCGGCCGCCGCCAGCCGCTTTTCCTTCGAACTCCACTCGACCTCTTCGCCATCGCTCCGCCCGCGCAACAGGGCCTGCGTGACATAGGCAAGATAGCCCAGCAACAGGAGCCAGCCGTCGAGGGGCTGGAGGCCACGCCAGGGCGCAGGCAGCGTCAGCAGGGCGAAGAGCGCGATGATCCCCAAATAGGGTAGGGCCTGCACCGTGACGGCCCGGCGATCGATCTCCAAAAAATGCGCCTGCCGCTGTTTTGCGTGGTCGTCATGGCCTTCGATGCGCTTCTTGCGAGTGGCGGCGTAGGCCGTCAGCACCATCAGGGGAATGGCGAGCACGTTCGACCCCAGAAGCGCGCCCAGACCGATATCGCCGACACCACGCAGGGCACTCGTGGTGTTGATGCCGATCTCCGGAGAGGCTGCGGCGAGGCCGACGAAGGCACCGCCAGCGGCCACCGAGAAACCCCATTGCTGACGTAGCTTCTTCAGATGCTCCGCCAGATGCTCCGCGCCCCAGTGAGCGGCCCAGACGGCGGCCAATAGCACCGGTATCCAGATCAGAAGATCACCACTCATACCACGTTCTGCGCTTCTCGGGAGGCAATACCCTCGGCCTCACGGGCAGTTCCGTCGGCTCGGAACATCTCTTGGTCGAGATGTCCTGTTGCAACGTTCTCCTTGTCCGGCCGGAAGAACAACAGCCGTAGCGCGTTCAGTGTCACGAGCACGGTCGCGCCCGTATCGGCGAGAATGGCAATCCACAGGCCGGTGATTCCGAGGATCGTGGTCAGGAGAAAGACCATCTTCAGCCCGAGAGCGATGACGATGTTTTGACGGATGTTCGACATGGTCGCGCGCGCGAGCCGGATCGTGCCCGGGACGTCTGTCACCCGGTCGCGCAGGATCGCGGCATCGGCGGTCTCAAGCGCCACGTCGGTGCCCGAGCCCATAGCGACGCCCACATGCGCAGCCGCAAGCGCCGGCGCGTCGTTGATGCCGTCGCCAACCATCATCACCCGTGCGTCGGAGGTCAGGTCGCGTATGGCGGCGACCTTGTCTTCGGGCATGAGGCCGGCCTGATGCGCGATGCCGAGCTGGCCCGCGATGGCCTGCGCGGTGCGGGGATTGTCACCCGTGAGCATGACCGGCTCGATTCCGAGCGTCTGGAGTTCGGCGATCGCCCAAGAGGCATCGGGCCGCGGCTCGTCGCGCAATGCAATGATCCCCAGCGGCATCGTATCGTCGAGCACAAGCACCACCGTCTTGCCCTCAGCCTCGAGGGCCGAGACCCGGGCGCGCACTGCGGCGGTCATCGCGCTTCGCTCTTCGGCCAGCCGGGGCGAGCCGACCGAGATCGCCCTGCCATCGATCACGGCCTCGGCGCCCTTACCGGGAAGCGCCTTGGCGGCGCTGGTCATGGCAGCGTCGATGCCGCGCTCCTCGGTCATGGCGCAGATCGCCCGGCCAAGTGGATGGCTGGCCCCGCTTTCGACGCCGCCCGCGCGCGCCAGCAACTCCGCTTCGCTTCCAGACAGGGCAATCACATCCGTCACGCGGGGCCGTCCTTGCGTGAGCGTGCCGGTCTTGTCGAAGGCGACATGCGTCGTGCGCGCCACTGTCTCGATCACGGCGCCACCCTTCATCAACAGGCCTTGGCGGGCCCCGGTCGACAGGGCCGAGGATATCGAGGCCGGCACCGAGATCACCAGCGCGCAGGGGCAGCCGATGAGCAGCAGGGCAAGGGCACGATAGACCCAGTCCTGCCACGCCGCGCCGAAGGCGAGGGGTGGCACCAGAGCGACCAGAATTGCCGCGCCCACCACGGCGGGCATGTAAACCCTGCTGAAGCGGTCGATGAAACGCTCGGTCGCGGCCCGCGCGCTTTCGGCTTCCTCAACGAGACGCACGATGCGCGCGATGGTGTTGTCCTGGGCCGCTTTCGTCACCCGCACGCGTAAGGCCGCCTCGGTGTTGATCGATCCGGCAAAGACCGCTGTGCCCGGCTCCTTGAGACGCGGCACGCTCTCGCCGGTCACGGGGCTTTCGTCGACCCCCGAGGTCCCTTCGATCACCTCGCCGTCGCAGGGGACGCGGTCTCCCGGGCGGACCAGCACGGTCTGGTCCACCCGGAGCGCCTGCGCGGGCACCTCTCGGGTGCGTTCCCCGCTCTCGAGCAGGGCCACCTTCGGCACGAGCCGCGACAGCGCGCGAATGCCTTCCCGCGCCTTGTTGGCGGAGAGACCTTCGAGCATCTCGCCCACCGCGAAGAGAAACACGACAAGCGCGGCCTCTTCCGCTTCGCCGATCACGAGGGCTCCCGTGGCGGCGATCGTCATGAGCATCTCGATGGTAAAGGGCATGCCCGTCCGAAGCATGGCGATGGCCCGCCGCGCTACCGGTGCGAGACCAAGGAGCGTCGCGAGGATGAAGGCCCATTTGGAAACGTGGGTCGGCATGATCAGGTGCGAGGCTGCGGCGACAGCCAGCAGCCCGCCGGTGCCGATCACCAGCCGTCCCTTCGACGTCTGATACCAGGATGTGCCGCCGGGCCCCGCGGGTTGCCCTACGGTCTCGTCGCGAACGTCGTCCTCCTGCACCATGTCAGGAAAAGTTTCATTCGGAAGGACGAAGCCGCCTTCGGGCCTCTCGAGCGCCGCACCCTTGTGCGCGATCCCGAAGCCGACGGCTCGCACCGCCGTCTCGACTTGTGCCGGAAGGGTCTCTCCCTCGTCGAGGGTCAATCGCAGCCGCTCGGCCATCAGGGCGATATCGACCTCAGACACGCCCGGAAGGCGCCCCACGGCTCCGCGCACCTTTGCGGCGCAGGAGCCGCAATCCATGCCCGTCACCCGCCACTCGTAGTGTCGCAAATCGCCGTCCGCCATGGCGTTCTCCCCGCCGTGATTCCCAGTTTGCGTCCGATATGCGACCTACAGCGGCTGTAGCTTCAAGCCCCTTGGCCCGTTTCGGTCAGCCAAGCCAGACATCGAGGAAAAGCATGAGGACGAGGCCGATCGACAAGCCGAATGTCGCCTTGTTCTGATGTCCTCGGCGGTGGGTCTCGGGGATAATCTCGTGGCTGATGACATAGATCATTGCGCCCGCCGCGAATGCCAGACCCCAGGGAAGGAGCGGCTGGGACAGAGAGACCACGCCCGCGCCGAGGGCGCCACCGATCGGTTCCACGAGGCCGGTCAGCGCGGCGATGGTCCAGGCCCGGCCCTTGTCATACCCTTCGCCGAGAAGAGAGACCGCCACGGCAAGCCCTTCGGGGGCGTTCTGGAGACCGATGCCCAAGGCGAGCGGCAGTCCTCCCGAGAGGCCATCGGCCCCGAAGCCCACGCCGACTGCGAGGCCTTCCGGGACATTATGGATCGTGATCGCGAAGATGAAGAGCCAGACCCGCCTGAGGGATGCGGCTTCAGGACCTTCCCGTCCGCTGCTGAAATGTTCATGCGGCAAACGCTCGTTCATCCATGCCACGGCGCCGATTCCTAAGAGGATTGCCGCGCAGGCGATAGCCGCCGGTGCCGCGTCGTTCTCGAAGCGGGTCTCGGCCGCATCAAGCGCCGGAATGATCAGCGAGAAGAACGATGCCGCGAGCATGACGCCTGCGGCGAAGCCGAGTGCAAGGTCGCGCGTGGCGCGCGACGGGATCTGGCCAAGCAGCACTGGGCTTGCACCGACCGCAGTCATGGCGCCGGCCAGAAGGCTGCCCACGACGCCGAGGGCGAGCGGGGACATCTGCTCCATCATCGAGTTCCTTGTTCGAGCGGGAATGGAGACAGTCAGAGGCTGCCGGTCGCGACGTGTTCAGGCTGTTGTAACAAGCGGGCTTCGAGCCGGGACCGCGCGCTCAGGAGGCGGGTCAGCGCCTCGCCAGCATCGTCGGCCCCATCGGTCGCTTGAGCCAGGCGCTCGTCCGACAACGGATCTGTGGGGCGGCCGTTCACACGCACCTCGTAATGCAGGTTCGGACCGGTTGCCGTGCCGGTGGCACCTACGAGGCCGATGGTATCGCCTGCGGCGACGCGCTGCCCCCGCGCCAACCCGTCCGGCACCTCGCTGAGATGGGCGTAGCGGGTCAGGGTGTCTGAGCCATGCGCGATCTCGACGACCCGGCCATAGCCGCCGCGCCAGCCCACATAGGCGATGCGCCCGGGGGCCGTGGCATTCACGGGTGTCCCCCAAGCGGCGGCAAAGTCGACGCCGGTGTGCATGCGCACATTGCCATAAACCGGATGGGTGCGCTTTCCGAAGACGGAGGAAAGTCGCGCGCCTTGCACGGGCGGGGCGAAAACCCGCAGCACCTCTCCATCAAGATAAATGGTGGCACGGCCGCTTTCATCGTCGGGCCAGACCACCTCGTAGAGAGCGTCCCCGACATCCAGAGATGCAAAGGCCAGCCGAGGTTCGCCAATGACAGCGTCCTCCACCCTCGACTCTCGCCAAAGCAGGCGCAGGGTCTCGCCGCCACTGAGCTCACGGCGGAAATCCACCGTGCCGCCAAGTATCTGCGCGAGATCGACGGCAAAACGGGCCGGAATGCCCGTCTCCGCAAGCGCCGAGGAAATCGAGGTCACGACTTCGGCTTGCCCGGCCACGATCTCGACCTCGGGCTCCGGTGAGACGACACGGGTGGCCAATCGATCCCCGAAGGTTGCCTCGATACGGGTGCCGTCATCGACCTCCAGCGTGACCCGCTGCGGGGCGCCAAGATCGGTCGTCATGACGGAAACGACGTGACCGGGGCGGAGCTTGCGCAGGTCGTATTCGACACCCATTGCAAGGGCGACCTCTGCGCGGTCCGCTGCCTTGAGACCGGCGTCCATCAGGACCGCGTCCAGTGTCTCGCCCGCCGCAATCTCACGCGACCATGCAGCGTGTGACGGCGCAATCTCCGGCGGGGCAGTTTCGGCCACTAACACCTCGGGGAGAGCCAACGGCATGGCGACGGGTGCAACGTCGTGCTCCGCAGAGACTTCGACCGGGTTGTCCTGAGCCATCGGCGGTGATGCGATGGGGGCAGGCGCCCAGTCACCGATCACAGTCAGGGCCGGCGGCACCGACTCCGTCGAAACCAGGGTCGGGTATACAAGGATACCCGTCGAAACACCGAGTGCCGCAGCCCCCGCGGCCCAATAGCGCAACCTCATGCCGGACCCTTGCTGACGTAGCTCGAGACCACGGGAATGTCGGTCGCGTTGAGCTGCCCCAGCAGGGAAAAGCGAGCGCAAACGACAGAAGGGTCCGTCATCTCGGACCGGTCGTCATTTTCCATATGGCTGGTCATGTGCTGTCTTGTTCCTACGAAGGGCCAATGCGGGGTGCTATCGGCCCGTGGCGGACCGATTCCGGAAGTGTCAGCGCACTGCTAAAACCTCGACCTACTGGAGGTTCAACCCCTATTCGCGTGAACTTTGCAAAGCATTTTGTGATCCTGCGGCACCAGCTTGCCAATCCGTCGCTCCAAACCTACGGAGAGTATAGGTTTGGAGTGCGACGATGCTGACGATTGGTTATCTGGCGAAGAAGACGGGCACGAAAGTGCAGACGATCCGCTATTACGAGCAGGTCGGCCTGATGCCCGAACCGGGGCGGACCGATGGCGGCCAGCGCCGCTATGGAAATGCCGAACTCGACCGCCTGTCCTTCATACGTCACGCCCGGCAGCTTGGCTTCTCGCTTGATGCGATCCGCGAACTGCTCGACCTCAGCGATCATCCTGCCCGCTCCTGCGAGGAGGCGGATGCCATCGCCCGGCGCCAGCTCAAGCAGGTCGAGCAGCGCGTGGCCCGGCTCGAGGTGCTGCGGTTGGAACTGGAACGCATGATCGAGGAATGCAGCGGCGGGCGAGCGGCCGATTGCCGCGTGCTCGAAGTTCTGCGCGATCACTCGGAGTGCCTGACGGACCACGAGGGCATCGGCACTTGAACGCCGTCATCGTTTATCCGCTGGCCGCCATCGCCGAGATCGCAGGATGCTTCGCCGTCTGGGCCTGGTGGCGGCTTGGCGCTTCGCCACTTTGGCTCTTGCCCGGCATGGTCTCATTGGCGCTATTCGGATGGTTGCTCGCACAGGTCGAGACGTCCACGGCAGGGCGGACCTTCGCGGCATATGGCGGCATTTACATAGCCGCATCGGTGCTCTGGATGTGGATGGCCGAGGGGCACCGTCCCGATCGGTGGGATCTCATCGGGACGATGGTGAGCCTGACAGGGGCAATGATTATTCTCGCAACGCCACGCGGCACGTGAGCGAAAAAGCCTTGAAGCTACAGTCACTGTAGGAGTTACCTCTCCTCCCAACGATTCGTGGAGAGAGTTCGTGCAAACTGCCACCTGCTTGACGGCGACCACCCCGATGTTGGATTTCGAAGTGCCTGCCATCGCCGTCCTGATCGAGGAGCGGGGTTGGGCAAGTTTGCCGCAAGCCGATCGGATCGGCGCCATCTACGATTTCGTGCGCGACGACATTCTCTTCGGCTACAATCGAGCAGATGACATTTCGGCCAGCGACGTGCTGCGGGACGGCTTTGGCCAGTGCAATACCAAGGCCACCTTGTTGATGGCACTCCTGCGCGGTGTGGGAATGCCATGCAGGCTGCACGGGTTCACGATTCACAAGACGCTTCAGCGTGGCATGGTGCCGGAGGCGGTCTATCCATGGGCTCCCGCAGAAATCCTTCATTCCTGGGTGGAAGTCGAACTGGATGGCGATTGGCTGAACCTCGAAGGGTTCATTCTCGACAGTCCATATCTTCAGGCGATCCGAGCCGCTTTCCCGGACCAGAATGATCTGTGTGGCTATGGTGTCGGCACGGATCGCCTTGGCGCGCCGCAAGTCCGGTGAACCGGTAAGGATACCTACATCCAGAAAACCGGTGTTGCCCGCGATCTTGGAACCTTCGCTTCACCCGACGATTTTTTCGAGAACCGCAGACAGGCGATCGGCCGTTTCCAGGAGAGGCTGTATCGCCATGCGATCCGCTATTGGATGAACGCGCGAGTGCGCAAGATCCGGAATGGTGATGTTCCCCCGGTGCCTGGCATTGGTGCCATGAGGAAAAGTTTATTAAAGGAGCATGGACATGCCGCATGATCACAGCCACGCGCATCTCGATCCCGAATCCGGGGATCGGCGTGTTTCCATAGCCATATGGGCCAATGCCCTGCTGACCGTGGCGCAGATCGTGGGTGGCATATTCGCCGGCAGCCTCGCGTTGATCGCGGATGCGCTGCACAACTTCTCGGACATGGCCTCGCTCGTCATCGCCTTCGTTGCCCGCAAGATCGCGCGCCGGCCCGCGGATTCGACGATGACCTTCGGCTATGGGCGGATCGAGATCGTGGCCGCTCTCATCAACTATACAACTCTCATTCTCATCGGTTTCTACCTGATCTACGAAGGCGGCATGCGGATGATCGATCCGCCCGAGGTGCGCGGCTGGACGGTCGTCATCCTCGGCGGGATCGCATTGATCATCGATGCGCTGACGGCGGGCCTCACCTACTCGATGCAGAAGGGCAGCGTGAACATGCGGGCACTGTTCCTGCATAATCTTTCGGATGCGCTCGCCTCTGTTGCGGTCATCATCGGCGGCACGTTGATCCTCCTTTACGACCTGCGTTGGGTCGATCCTGCCATCACCATCGGCATCGCGTTGTATATCCTTTATCTGTCACTGACTGAGATCGGCGGCCCGATCCGGACCCTGATGCTCGGCAGTCCGCCCGATCTCGACAGTGACGCCGTCGTTCAGACGATGCGAGACGCCGATGGTGTTCTGGATGTCCATCATGTGCATCTTTGGCAGATGCAGGAGCATGAGGTCGCGCTTGATTGTCACGTGGTGCTGAACGATCAGGGCTGGGCGCGTATCGAAATCGTGAAGGCTGACATTAAGAACCGTCTGAAGGATGGTTCTGGCATTTCCCATTCGAGTCTGGAGTTCGAACACGAGGAACATGCCCATCAGAACGCCGAGTTGTATGGGCATGGATGAGTGAAGTCGGCCAGTCGTCGAAACGGATCATCCGGTTGATGCTGGTCGACCGGATGTCTCGGCATTCAGAGGCACGCTTTTCCGATCTGCCTTACCGCCAACCCGCAATGCAAAGCAGTCTCAGCGGCCGAAGTATTAGCGCCTGATATTCAAAGTCATCGTCATAGCCGTCGCCATCACCATCGCGTTGTCTGATAGTCAGGCATAGATGTCGATAGGCGTCCCGTTCCGAACCATGGAGTAGATTTCTTCGATCTGACGGTCCGATACCGAGATGCAGCCTGCCGTCCAGTCGCGGACATCCATGGGGTCGACGCCGGGTCTCGGGCCGCCATGGATAAATATGTCCTTTCCGGGAGACCGACCAAGCGCTTCCGCAAAAGCGATGTCGGCCTCATTTGGATAGGAAATCCCAATGGAAAGGTGGAAGAGACTTTTCGGATTCCGTCGATCTATCAGATACGAGCCCTCCGGCGTCCGCCCATCCCCTTCGAACTGCTTGTGGCCTTCGGGTGCGAAACCAAGACCGATGGGGTAGGTCTTCAAGACACCATCCGCCCCGTCAAGCAGCAGTAGCCGCTGCTCCTTGTAAATCCGCAACCGGGTTACAGGGGGTCCGTCATATGACCGAAACTTCCCGGCACAGCCAGACAGGAAAGCGGCCAGCCCGCTCAATAATATGGCACGTCGCGCGGATCTGGTGGCTGCCATCGTTCGTGGCCTATCATGTGAGGTCTGTTCGACTTCTGGCACTACCTTGGCAAATGTGATGGCTCAAGGCCTGTGGGTTGTAACGTCCGGGTTGAGCCATACAGTCGATCTTCACCGCGCAGGACACGAAGATCGGCTGATGCAGGCATAATAGCGGTATACCGGATCGACCATCCGGCTGGTGCTGGCGAAATAATGTAAAGGACAACACGATGCAGCGAAGAAGATTTCTTGCCACGGCAGCTGGTTTCAGCGTGGCAGCTGGGGTGCCGAGCTTGGGAATGGCCCATGAGTTGCCCGAGAAATTCATGCCGCGTGAGGTCGAGATCGCGCCGGGCATTGCCCCAGGAGAAATCCACGTCATGCCGGACGAGTTCGCGCTCTATTGGACGCAGCCGGAAGGCCGGGCGATACGCTACAGCGTCGGAGTCGGACGCGACGATCTCTACCATGCCGGCAGTTACATCGTGCGGGTGAAGAGGGAGTGGCCGAGCTGGAAACCGACCCCAGCCATGATCCGGCGAGAGCCCAAGAAATACGAGCAATACGAGGAGGAAGGGATGCCCGGCGGCCTCGACAATCCGCTCGGCGCGCGAGCGCTCTATCTCTTCGTCGATGGCCGTGACACTTACCTGCGTATCCATGGCACCAACCAGCCCTCGACGATCGGACAGGCGGTTTCAAACGGCTGCGCGCGTCTGGTGAACGATCACATCATCGAGCTCTACGAGAAAGTGCCTGTGGGAACGAAGGTCTATCTCTATCCGAAGGCAGGAAATCCCTACGATCCAGACCAGAATGGGATGGACTCTCATAGCTGAGTGGGTCTTGCCGCGGACAGCGCCAAGGCACCGGCGCGTTACCCCTGGCCACCTGCGGCCTCATCGGCCGCGATGACACGCTCTTGATGGGTGCGCTCGCGCTTGGGTCATGCGGACTTCAGGCAGTCGAAGATCGCTTCGACCTCGGCCTTGGCCAGCATGCCTGCGAAGACCGGCATGCTGCTCTCGTAGCCGTTGCCGACCATGCTATGTTCTGTGGCTCGCTTTCGGCTTTGGCTGGACCCCGTGCATCGGGCCGATCCTCGGCGCGATCCTGACGGCGAGCGCCATGCAGGCCACCATGGGGGAAGGCGTGGCGCTTCTGGCGGTCTATTCGGTCGGGCTCGGCGTGCCCTTCGTGCTGGTCGCGGCCTTCATCCAGCAGGTCAGCACGAGGCTGCGCAGAGTCCGCGGCATGGGACGTGGGCTGCACATGATTGCCGGGGCGGTCATGGTGCTGATGGGGCTTGCGATGATGACCAGCCAGCTAACCGCCTTTTCCTACTGGTTGCTCGAGACCGTGCCTGTGCTGGGACGGATCGGATGACTTGCGACAGGCGCGGTTCTGTTGCTCGTGTCCCTGAACGTTTTCGCCGCAGCCTTCGTGGCTTGGTTGACCGAGGCCGGGGTCGGGCCGGGGTGGTCGGCGCTCATCGTCGGCGGCGTGCTGGCGATCATCGCGATCGTCCTGGTGATCAGCGGAAAGAACAAATTGAAACTGGTCAATCTCGCGCCCACGCGCACTGTCCGGAACGTTCAGCGAGACGCCGAGACTTTGAAGGAGGCGCACAATGGCTGACGACACTGGAAACTATACCCGTTCCCCCGAGGAGATCGAACGCGATATCGCGGCCGAGCGGCAGCAGCTGCACGACACGATCGACGAAGCCCTGAGCCGTTTCACTTTTGAAGACGCCTGGAACCGGGCCGGAGGGTATCTGAAAGAGAACCGCTCCGAGTTCGGTCACAGCTTCGGCCGGGTGCTTCGCGAGCGTCCGATGGGGGTGGTGCTGACGGCTGTGGGCCTCGCATGGCTGTTCTTCGGTCCGAAGGAAACGGCCAGGCGGCGTTCCTTTTCTTCTCGCCGGCTCGCGGACGAAAGGGCCCGCGATCGGACGAAGGCAGAGCGCGCGGCGTATCTTGCGGAGGAGTGGGAAACCCAGGTTTCCGATCGCAAACCCGGGGTTTCGGACCTTCCCGGCGAACCGCCGGTTGAGCCGACGCGTCCAGTGTCATCGCCGGTGTCTACGGGTGTCTCCCCGACCCCCAGCGCCTCCGGTGCTGTGCCAGTCACCCCGCAGAAGCGCGACGCCTCCGCATCCCCGCGCGGGAGCGAGGCGGTCCAACCGGCTTCGATGACTCCATCGGCGCCATCCGCCTCCACTTCTGCTGAGGAGCCGATGAAATCGGCCGATCATTCTCCGGACCCTGCCACTCCCACCAAGGAAAGCGATCGGAAGTTGTGACTTCCGCGCCCGCAGTTTGAAGACACCCTTCCGAAAGGCCGTTGGCTGGCACCAGCGACCTCTTGGAGAAGCGCAGCCGATCGATACGGAGGGCGCGCTTGACAAGAGCTGTGTTCGATCAGTCCATCAGGCACTCGTCCGAGCAGGTGAAGCGCCAGCGAAAGCCTTCGGGTGGATAGGCGAGTTCCACCTCGCCCGAGAACGCCCCCTGGACGAGCCGGTCGAGCACGATGCTTCCGAAGCCCTTGCGGGTGGGGGCTTCGACAAGCGGCCCGTCCCGCTCGGTCCAGCATACGGTCAGTCGCCTGTCTCCATTCGCCGTCTTGGCGACTTCCCAGACGATGTCGACGTGACCGGTTTCCTGCGAGAGCGCGCCATACTTGCCGGCATTCGTGGCCAGTTCGTGGAACGCCATGCCAAGCGTCTGCGCGGCTTCCGCGGTGATCGCGGCCCTTGGCCCTTGCAAGTGGATGCGCGTGCCGACCAGATCTTCGAAATGCGCCAGCTGGCCGCGCACCAGCTCTCCGAGGCGAACACCGTTCCAGTTATCCTTGACGAGCAGGTCGTGCGAATGCGCCAGCGCCCGCAGCCGTCCCTCGAAGCGAGGTAAAAACTCCCCGGCATCGGTCTGCCAGATCTGCCGGGCGATCGCCTGAACCAGCGAGAGGGTGTTCTTGGCGCGGTGATTGATTTCCCGCATCAGGAACTCGGTGTGCTCCTTGGCTTTCTCGCGTTCGGTCACATCGAAGCCGGAGACGACGATTTCCCGCACGCTTCCATCATCGTTGATGATGGGTGACAGCAGCATGTCGACGGTCACGCGTCCATCGCCCGGAGTGCGTGCCACGGCGTCGTAGCGCACGACCTCGCCAGTGGCCGCCCGGGCGATGGAAGCGCGCAGTTGTCTGGCGACCTCGGGATCGTAGGACCACCCATATGTCTCCCAAGCCAATTGCCCGATGACCTCGTCACGTCCGACGCCGCCCGTTTCCAGCGCCATCGCGTTCGCTTCCACGATCCGCCCGTCGAGATCGAGCGTGCCGATGAAGGCGACGGCGTTGTCGAGCACCAGGCGCAGCCGCTCGGCGCTGTCGCGGGTCTGCCGTTCCATGCGATGCCGCTCGGTGACATCGAAGACGACGCCGATCATCCTGACAGGACGACCGCCCTCATACCGGATGACCCGGCCGCGGCCGGCGATATGGCGAATGTCCCCGTCGGGCCGCCGGACCCGGAACACGACATCGAAGTTTTCGCCGGTTTCGATGGAGCGCACCAACTCCGCTTCGACCGTCTCCCTGTCATCGGGATGGATCATCTCGAAGAACAGATCCGTCGAGGACGGCGTCGCAGGGTCGAGCCCCAGGAGTTTGTAGAGCAGCGGAGTCCAGACGACGTTGCCTGAGGCGAGATCGAAATCCCACGCCCCCATGTTGGCGGCCTCATGGGAGAGATGCAGTCGCTCCTCGCTCTCCCGTAAAGCCGCTTCCTGGGCGGTGCGGTCGGACAGGTCGTAGAAATAGCAAGCCACCCCGGGCAGGCCGTCCGGCAACCGGATCTGCTCCAAAGTCCAAGCGTAGGTTTCATCAGCATCGCGGTCGCGTCGATGCTCCTGCGCCAGCAGGTCGCGATACGTCTTGCCCGTATCGAGGGTGTTCCGGATGCGGGCGATGACATCCGACACGAAGGGCTCGGACCAGATCGCACGCAGCAATTCGCGGTAATCGCACCCGATCAGGGGGGTGATCCCGCCAAAGGCTTTCGCTCCGCCCGCGCTGACTTGCACGAGCCGAAACTCCGCATCGATCACGCAGATGCCGAAGGGCGCCCCCTCGATCACTTGCCGGAAGGTTTCCGAGCCTGCCGGGGTCGAAGGATCGGTCCGCTTGCTCTCGGTAATATCGGTGATCGTGCCGCGTATGCGCCAAGCCTGACCGCTGGCCGGGTCCAGTGGACCCACGGTTTCTCCCCGGTCCCTGATCCACCGAACCTCCCCGTCTCGCTGGAAAAAGCGATACTCGATTTCGAAGGGGCCCAGCCTGCGATGCGCTGTCTTCTGCAAGCCGCGCAGGCGAGCGCGGTCTTCGGGGTGAACCCGTTCTTCGGTGAGACGGTCCAGATCGAGATCCCACTCGGGCGGCAGATCGAAAATCTGAAACATTTCCTCGGACCACCAGGGCTTCGCCTGCGCCACATCATACTCGTAGAAGCCGATGCCCCGCGCCGTGCCGAGGCGGGCCTCCTGTTCCATGGCCTGGATCTCGCGCGCCCGGGTCACATCGACATTGAGGCCATGCAGAAGTCGGGCCCGCCCATCGGCGTCGCGCTCGATGGTGCCACGGTCGTGAATGTAGCGCACATGCCCGTCGGGACGGACAATCCGGAATTCGTGCTCGTAGCTGTCTCCGGTCTCCAGAAAGCTCGATATCTCGGCCTCGATCCGTATCCGATCCCCGGGGTGCACGAGTTGCAGGAAGCTCCGCTCCGCGGAAGGCGGTTGGCGAAGGCCATAGAGCTTTGTCAGTCCTTCGGACCAGACAAGCCGGTTCTCGAGGACATGCCACTCATAGGTTCCGCAGCCTGCAATCCGGTCGAGGACTCTGTCCATATCGGGATCTTTCTCGATCATCGCCTCTTCCGGACAGCTCAAGGCTGTCAGCACCCGGTCCACTTCTACCGAGCGTTATCGGAGATACCATCTCTTTTCGAGGAAGAACGGTGCAAGCCGGAATTACCGACAGCGATGCGGCAAATGGCGGGCAGTTCAGGCGGGCCAGGCTTCACATGTGCGGGAATGTCTACAGCCATTGGAAACGAACGGCTTCGGCCTTAGTTTCACCCGCGCTTGGGGTCTACAAGGCCATGACAACCAGAGCGGCAGAGTTCATTCTTGACAACGACATCTCATACTTCTTCGAGCCAGCTCCTGGCGGCGCTCTGTGATCGGGCAAGCGAGCCACTCTTGCTTCTCGATGCCCAGAATTGCTGCATCTTCCTGAACCGGGCGGCTGAGGCGCTGACCGGCTACAGGCAAGATGAAATGCGCGGCCGGTCCCTGTGGGACGTGGTCGGGCAGGACGACGCCGATCTGTCGCTTCACGATCGCTTCCCGATCGCCAGCGGGCAGCCACAGCGCGATGTGCTGAAGGACAGGAGCGGTCAGGCCCACCCGATCATCTATACCGCCAGTCCGGTGCGCGAAGGCGGCGAGGTAGTGGGCACGGTGCTGGAGATGCGCCCGACAGGAGGTGATCAGGCGGCCATCGCGGCGCTGAAAGAAGAAACCCGCATGCTCGAGATCCTCAATCGGACCGGCAGCATGCTGGCCAGCAAGCTGGATCTCGAGGAGATCGTCCAGGCTGTCACGGAGGCGGCCACCGAGTTGGCGGGCGCTCAATTCGGTGCGTTCTTCTACAACGTGATCCGAGACGGCGAGGCACTCCAGCTCTATACGCTGTCCGGCGCATCTCGCGACGCTTTCGCGGCCTTTCCGCAGCCGCGGCATACGGCCGTGTTCGAACCGACCTTCGCGCAGGGTCGCGTGGTTCGTTCCCCGGATATCCGGCGCGATCCGCGCTACGGGCGCAACCCCCCGTTCCGCGGCATGCCGGAAAGCCACCTGCCCGTTTCAAGCTATCTCTCAGTGCCGGTCCTGGCGTGCAATGGGACGATCCATGGTGCGTTGATTTTCGGTCATGAGGATATCGGGGTATTCACCGAGCGGAGCGAGCGCATCGTGGCCGCGATTGCCGCGCAGGCGGCCGCGGCGATCGACAACGCTGCCCTTTTCGAGGCCTCGCAGCGGGAGATCGCGGACCGGCAAAAGGCGGAGGCGCACCAGAAACTCCTGATCCAGGAACTCAATCACCGTGTGAAGAACATGCTTGCGACCGTGCAGTCCATCGCGCAACGCACTCTCCGGGGGCGTGCAGAGGAAGCGGCCATGCGGTCGTTCCAGGAGCGGCTGCATGCCCTGTCGCACAGCCACAGCCTGATCATGCGCCAGAACTGGCAAGCCGTCGATCTGAAGGATCTGGCCCACACCGCCTTGGCGCCATTTCTGGGCGAGGCAAAGGGGGAGGCACGCGCCCGGCTCGACGGCCCCCCTGTTTGTCTTGAGCCGAAAGTCGCTCTGGCTCTGGGCATGGGATTTCACGAACTGGTCGCCAACGCAGCCCGGCATGGTGCTCTGCGCGGCGATTCCGGCTACATCGATCTGTGCTGGAGAACCATGGAAGACGGCACCTTGCATATATCCTGGACCGAAAAGGACGGTCCGCCGGTCGAAGCGTTCGACGCGTCCGGCTTCGGTTCCTATCTGCTCCGGCATGGCTTGGCGCATGAGTTGGGGGGTGACGTGCAGATGAGAGCGGACCGCTCCGGGGTGAGTTGGGACATCTTCGTCCCAGAACCAGGGCAGCTTCAATGAACGGGGTTGCTCTGAACGGGTTGCGTGTTCTCGTGGTGGAGGACGAGATGCTCGTTTGCATGGATCTCATGGATATGCTTTCGGAGCTTGGCTGTATTGTGGTCGGCCCGGCGGCTCGGGTGCAGCAGGCCCTGGGGATCGTCGAACAGGAGCCTATCGATCTCGCCATGCTCGACATCAACCTCGGCCGCGAGACCAGCTATCCCATTGCCGAGCGGTTGGCGGCTTTGGGCATTCCCTACTTCTTCTCCACGGGCTACTCGGTGGTCGAACCCGCTTTCGAGAACAAGCCCCGCTTGCAAAAACCCTTCTCCGAGCGCCAGCTCTCGTCCGTGTTGATGTCCCTCGGCGGGAGCATTCATTCGTCGTGATCCCTGGCCCCGGATCGCCTTGCCGAGGTGGGCAATCCGCACATTGGGGCAACGCTGCCATCCCGAAGGATCGGATGCGGACCGGGCAACCCGCGGTCTTCGCAAGATCCGCAATTTCCGCAGCTCCACCATGCGCGGAAGGGCTGGTGCGATACTTTGAGCAGAAGTCCCAAGACGCCCGATCGGTCAGAATGAAAGCGACTGCGACTACGCAGGGCTATCCGAGGATCAGGCCGGCTCCACGGTGCCGCCCATTCCGTCATGCGGCCCCATACAAAGACGGTGATCTTGCTTTGGGTCCCAGAGCATCTGCTGATCTTCACCGACGAGGAGATCAGAGATGTCGAAACGCAAGCAGCACGCGCCTGCTTTCAAGGCCAAGGTCGCGCTGGAAGCCCTGAAAGGCGAACAGACGGCCGCCGAGCTGGCGAGCCGATTTGGGGTGCATCCCACGCTTATCCATCAGTGGAAGCGGGCGCTGCTCGAGGGCGCTTCAGGGGTCTTCGAACAGGGCGGAAAGAAGGCGCCCGAAGTCGACGAGACGCAGGTGAAGGAGCTGCATGCCAAGATTGGTGAGCTGGCGGTCGCCAACGATTTTTTGTCCAGAAAGCTCAAGCCCTGGGGCGGGACGTGAGGCGCGGCATGATCGAGCAAGACCATCCGACCCTGTCTGTGGGGCGGCAGTGCCGGCTGCTGTCGCTCTCGCGATCGTCGTTCTACTACCGGCCAGCCGGGGAGGCCGAGCTGAACCTCGACCTCATGCGGCTGATCGACGAACAATTCCTCGAAACGCCGTTCTACGGCGTGCGGCAGATGGCCCGGCATCTGCGCAGTTCAAGGAACCGTGGCCCCAGTGGGGCCGCGTAAGCCCGCAGAACGGCCACGCAGTGGACGACAAGCGGGTGCGGCTCATGGGCCTCATGCCGATCTACCAGAAGCCCAACACCAGCAAGCCTGCCAAGGGGCACAAGCGATACCCATACCTGCTAAGGGGGTTGCGCGTGGAGCGGCCCAACCAAGTCTGGTGCGCCGACATCACCTATCTCCCCATGCGGCGCGGCTTCCTCTATCTCGTGGCGATCATGGACTGGCACACCCGAAAAGTGCTGGCCTGGCGCCTGTCGAACACGATGGAGGCCGAGTTCTGTGTCGAGGCGCTGACCGAAGCGATTCAGCGGTTCGGCTTGCCCGAGATCATGAATACCGATCAAGGCAGCCAGTTCACGTCCTTCGCCTGGAGCGACCTGCTCAGACGCGCCGGCGTCCGCATCTCAATGGACGGAAAGGGGCGCTACCTCGACAACATCTTCATCGAGCGGCTTTGGCGCACCTTGAAATACGAGTGCGTCTACCTGCACGCTTGGGAGACCGGCTCGGAGGCAGGGGCGGGGCTCAGGAACTGGATTGATTTCTACAATCGAAAGCGCCCGCATTCCGCCCATGGCGGCCAGCCGCCAGCAGTGGTCTACTGGCAGAGAAACCCCACCATTCAACCCGATCAGCAGGAGCTAAGAGTAGCTTAGAAGGCGCCAGATCCTGTCCAGAAATCGGGGAGCACCTCAGTTGAACGCCATCCCCAATGAACGAGACCTTCGATAGGCTTCGTGTGAATGCAAATCACTTGTCCCTTATCCGTTGGGCGAGAGGTCTTCGAGCGAACCGGCAGGCCCCGGAAATTAACGTCCGCCGATGTGGGGCCAATGACGATGCAGATCGTCGACCATGACGGCGTGACGATGATCGGCAGTGCCGTGCTCCTGGAGATGCGGATGCCCGGGGGCAAGGTCCGGGTGGGTGTGTGATCGCGCCTCTTCTTCAGTCGAGGGCCAGAACGTCAGAGCGGCCACGACGCCTGCGCCGGCAAGGCTGGCCATGACGAGGAAGGTCGCATCAAGCCCCAATTCCACGCCCATCCACCCCGCGAGCGGGTATGTGAGCAACCAAGCGGCGTGCGACAGAGAAAACTGCGCCGCAAATATGGCTGGTCTGTCGTCGGGGAGCGCCGAGCGGCGCAGCAAGCGTCCGGCCGGGGTCTGCACGAGGCTGTAACCGAAGCCGAGAGTGAGCCACAGCGCGATCAGGGCCGTGAACGAGCCCACAAGCGGCCCGAGCGCCATTCCGGCAACCAGAAGCCCGCTTCCCCAGAGCATCGCAGGGCGGTCGGGCACGCGATCGAGCAGGCGGGGCAAGGCCAGTGCGGCCACGATCGAGCCGCCTCCGAACGCCGCGAGCGCCAGGGCGACCTCCGTCTCGGCCAGCCTGAACCCTGCCTGAACGATCACGACCGTATTGACGATGACCATGGCGCCCGTGGCCGAGACCGCGAGGTTGAGGGCAAGGAGGCCCCGCAACCGTGGTGTTGCCAGATAGAGGCGCAGGCCTCGGGTCGTGCGATCCCAGATGCTTCTGGGCGGGCCCGGCACGGCGGTGGGCAGCGTCACTGTCATGACCAGCGCCGCAGAGGCCAGAAAGCCGATGACGGTTCCACCGAACAGGACCGGAAAGCTCACCACCGTCAGGAGCGCGGCCGCGAGCATCGGGCTGGCCAGATTTTCCAGATCATAGGCGAGGCGTGAAAGCGACAGCGCCCGGGTATAGTCCGCCTCGCCGGGCAGGACGTCGGGAATGGTCGCCTGGAAGGTCGGAGTGAAGCCAGCCGAAGCGGCCTGAAGCAGGAAAATCAGCAGATAGACCTGCCACGCCTCCGTCACGAAGGGCAGTGCCAAGGCAACGATGGCCCGGCACAGGTCGAGTGCGATCAGCATGGCCCGGCGCGGCACGCGGTCGGCCAAGGCCGAGGCAATGGGGGCAAGCGTCACATAGGCGATCATCTTGATCGCCAGCGCCGTGCCCAGCACGATGCCGGCCCGGTCGCCTGCGATATCCCAAGCCAGCAGGCCAAGGGCGACTGTGGCAAGTCCCGTGCCCACGAGCGCGATCACCTGGGCCGCGAAGAGGTGGCGGTAGGTGCGGTTCGCGAGAACGCTCAGCATGGCGGCCTACAGCAGCTTCGCCAATGCCCGCAGCTCGTCGAGGTCACCTTCTCCATTGCCCAGACAATGATCGATGTGATCGTGGATCAAGGTGCGCTTCGCCGCCGTGATGGCCCGTTCGACAGCTTGCATCTGCGTTGCGATCTCGGTGCAGGAGCGCCCTGTTTCCAGCATGCCTATGACGTGGCGCAGATGGCCTTCGGCACGTTTCAGCCGGGTAATCAGGGCGGGATGGGTTGCATGGATATGGGGGTCTGTCATATCAGCTCAGTATCCCCCCCGGGGGGATGTGGCAAGTGTCGTGACCGCGCGCGATGCCTGAATGGCCGAGGGGAGCAGAGACGAGGTGTTCGGCAGGATCATTCTTACCATCGGCCTTGTGGCTTGGCTGATCGCGCCCTTGGGCGTGGCGGCGTCTCATGGCGCGGCACAGATCATCGCGTCGCTCACGAACGATGATCATACTGTCGCGGCCGCACCCCATGCCGAGGCCCCCGCGCCGGTGCTGCACGATGCGTCGGATCATGATCATCCTCTTCTGGCGATCCTGGCCGATAGGCAGGCGTCGCTTCGACTGCCAATGCCCCTGCCTTTGCCACGTGCCGGGCAGCCTGCGATGGCGCGAACACCTGAGAGGCCACGCCGCCCTCCGAGAGACTTGGCCGTCTGACCCATCGCAATCGGCAGTTCCTCTCAACAGGACATTCAATGAGACAAACCCCAATGCGCCCCCCGTCGCGGCGCAGCGGCACCAGTCAGGCCCTGAGCCTGTTCGGTTGTGCCGCTGCCTTGATGTTGCTTTCTTCGCAGGCCGCACAGGCACATGCCGTCACCCTTGGCGACAAGGGCTATATTCAGGAAACCACCGGAACACATCTCATCCCGTTCCTCTATCTGGGCGCCAAGCACATGGTGACCGGCTACGATCACATCCTGTTTCTTCTGGGTGTGATCTTCTTCCTTTACGGGATGAAGCAGATCTCGACCTATGTGAGCCTCTTCGCCATCGGGCATTCGACGACGATGCTGGCGGGCGTCTATTTCGACATCGGCATCAACAGCTACATCGTCGACGCGATCATCGGCTTCTCGGTCGCCTACAAGGCGCTCGACAATCTCGGAGCCTTCCGGGTGTGGTTTGGTGTCCAGCCGAGCACAAAGGCCGCGACGCTGATCTTCGGGTTCCTGCACGGCTTCGGCCTCGCCTCGAAGATCATCGATTACGACATGTCGCCCGATGGGCTGGTGCCCAATCTTCTGGCCTTCAATCTCGGCGTCGAGATTGGCCAATTACTGGCTCTTGCAGCGATCCTGGTCGTGATGACGCGCTGGCGTGCCAGCCCCTCCTTCGCGCGGCAGGCCTATGCCGCGAACGCTCTCATGATGACCGCCGGATTTGCCCTGATGGGGTTCCAGATCGCCGGCTTCCTCGTCGCCTGATTTACGGGAATACTTCATGCAACATCGTTTCGACGACCGGGACAGCGCGGTCTCGCCCCTGCGCGCGACACTGCGCTACGAGGCCAACTCCATGCCCGGCCAGACCGCCGCTCCTGTCGAGGGTTTGCACGCCGGCTCTTCGGGCCTGCTGAGAACCACACTGGGGGCCGCGGCCGCGGCGGGTGCGATCCTGCTCCTGTTCTGGCTTCCGGCCGAACACGGGATCGACCCCACCCGAGTTGGCCGTCTGCTCGGACTGACGGAAATGGGCGAGATCAAGCAACAGCTCTACGCAGAAGCCGAGGCCGAAGACGCGGCGCTTTCGGCCGCAATCCCAACCGGCCAGCCAGAGGCCACGAGCCCGGATCTCGCCATGCGGCTGGATGCCATCGAAGCGCAGCTCGCCAGCCTCGTGTCGACCCTCCAGGGCCCGTCCAGTGACGCAACTCCACAACCGGGTCAGATCATCGACGACACTGCTTGGGACAGCGATGCGACGCCTCCGCCCACCATCACGCCCACCGCGCGCCCCGAACCCCCGTCTATCGCCTGGACGGACGAAGCCTCCTATACGCTCGCACCGGATGAAGGGATCGAACTCAAGCTTTCGATGAACGAAGGCGCGACAGCGGAGTTCGAGTGGACTGCAAATGGATCGGTCCTGAACTTCGACACGCATGGCGAGGGTGCCGGCGAGACGGTCAGCTACGAAAAAGGCCGCGCCACACCCAGTCAGGCCGGACGCCTGACCGCCGCCTTCGATGGCAGCCACGGTTGGTTCTGGCGGAACCGGACCGAAGAGCCCGTGACGGTTACCCTCCGGGTCCGGGGGGACTACGCCGAACTACAAGTTCCATGAGCTACGGCCACTGGCGGCACCCGATGCGTCGCCAGTGGCCTTGACGCCCCGGGTAATAATTCACGCTTACAAAGAAATGGGCCAAAATCCGAAGTTCAGGGAAGTGCCGCGAACCTCGGCGTCAGTTCGCAATGCAGGCGGTCCAAGCGAGGCACAGCGAGCGACTTCTACTCATCTGAACTACCAGTGGCTTTGCAGATGCAGCACTGCCTGAGCGCCCGCAGCGAGCGGCAGGTTAGTCCGCTGAGTGTGAGTTCATGCGCCGCGCAGCGAACGGCGGCTATATCGCAGCCGAAGACGGATTCGCGCCTGGTGTCCGCTGCAAAACACGATAGACGGTCGGCCGCGATACGTCGAACAGCTCTGCCAGATCGGTGATCGAGTAATCGCCCGTGTCATACATGCGGCGCAATTCCGTCTGACGGCGATCCGATAGCTTTGGTTTTTTGCCCTTCAGCCTTCCCTTGGCCCGGGCGATAGCCATGCCTTCCCTGGTGCGCATTCTGACCAGATCAGCCTCGAATTCAGCGAAGGTGGCGAGAATGTTGAAGAACATCTTGCCCATCGGATCGGTCGGGTCATGGACCGATGCGCCCAGTGCCAGCTTGACGCCGCGCCTTTCCAGTTCATCTGCGATGGCCCGGGCGTCCGGGACCGACCGTGCCAGCCGATCCAGCTTCGGCACGACAAGCGTGTCCCCTTCACGGACAGCTGCCAGTGCTTGGGCCAGACCTGGCCGCTCCCGGTTCGTGCCGGTCAACCCATGATCGGTATAGATCCGATCTTCCGCCACATCGAGATCGAGTAGCGCTACCCGCTGCACGGCGAGGTCCTGTTTATCGGTCGAGCAGCGGGCATAGCCAATGCGGGTTTTTGACATGGGTGATCCTTGCGCCGAAATCGGCCGAGTTTCCTGCTGGCCGCCGTCGTGTGTAACGCAAGACGCCCCTCCAATGATACCATAACCGGACCAGTCAAATGAGAATCGTTTTCTGCCGCAAACGCTGGACCGAGGATCATCAATGATCCGGCGTCCGGTGAACGATCCCCTATCGGACAAAAAAGGAGAGGATCGTGAAGGAAGCGATGCGCAAGTTCGCTGTCCTTCGACCTCATCTTGACGAAGGTGTTCCGCTGACCGCCGCCGCCCGCGCGGCCGGCGTCCCGACCCGGACGGCACAACGATGGCTGTCGCGCTATCGGGCGAAGGGCCTGGATGGGTTGAAGCGCAAAGAAAGGTCGGACCAAAACACACGCAGGCTACCCGACGATCTGATTGCCCTGATCGAAGGGCTGGCGCTACGCAAACCCCGACGGTCCTGTGCTGCAATCCACCGGCGCGTTGCACACGCCGCCGAAAGCAGGGATTGGCCGGTTCCGTCCTACGGCACGGTGCATTCCATCATAAGGGCCCTCGATCCAGCGATGGTCACGCTGGCACAGGACGGCCCGGCAGCCTATCGGGATCGGTTCGAGCTGATCTACCGGCACAGGGCCAGCGCGCCGAACGCGATCTGGCAGGCTGATCACACGATGCTGGACACCCTGATCCTCGATGCGAACGGGAAGGTGGCACGCCCCTGGCTCACCGCGATAATGGATGATCATTCCCGCGCCATCGCCGGATATTCTGTGTTTCTCGGCGCGCCATCGGCGCTGCAAACCTCTCTGGCCTTGCGACAGGCCATCTGGCGCAAGCGGAACCCGGACTGGCCGGTCTGCGGCATCCCGGACGTCCTCTATGTAGATCACGGCAACGATTTCACATCGGAGCATCTCGACCAGGCGGCGGCTGCCCTGCGCATCCGGCTTGTCCATTCCGCCGTTGCAAGGCCACAGGGCCGCGGAAAGATCGAACGTTTCTTCGGCACCCTGAACACCGAGCTTCTACCCGAACTGCCTGGCAATGTGGTGAACGGGAAGCCGGTAACGCCGCCAAAGCTGTCGCTGCCTGAAGTGGACGCTGTCATTGGCGCTTGGATCACCGGCACCTACAACGTCCTTCCGCATAGCGAAACCGGGCTGTCACCGGTGGCGTCCTGGTGTGGAGATGGCTGGTTGCCGCAGATTCCGGACAGCCTTGAAGAGCTTGATCTACTGTTGGTAATGGCCGCGAAGCCCCGGCTCGTGCGGCGCGACGGTGTGCATTTCCAGGGGCTACGTTTCACGAGCCCGATCCTCGCTCCGTATGTCGGGGAGAGCGTGACCATCCGATATGATCCTCGCGACCTGGGCGAGCTGCGGGTGTTTCACAAGAACCGCTTCCTGTGCCGGGCCATCAGCCCGGAACATGCCCACGAGATAGTCACGCTGAAAGATATCCAGACAGCCCGCGCCGCCCATCGGCGTGTCTTGCGCCAGCAAATCAATGAGCGGGTCAGCGTGGTGGGCGAGTATTTGTCCGAAAAGTCGTCTCGCGAGAAAACCGGACCTCCCCCACGCCAGCGTCGTGCGCCAAAGCTCCGCACCTATCGGGCGGATGACTGAGCATGAGCATGACAGGGCATCGCAGCGGCACGTTCATTGCCACGAAAGAGCATCGCCGGTTTGCCGAGTTCGCCAGCGCCGTGCGGACCCATCGCTACATCGGCATCTGCTTCGGCCCGGCCGGCGTTGGGAAAACGATGTCAGCAAGGCGTTTCGCCCAGTGGGACAAGGCCGAGCCGCTGTTGCTGACATGGGGGCCGCGCGACCCTTCGGATGCAATCGCCTACGATGCGTTCGCCAAGGCGCGCATCGCCTTCTACACGCCGACCGTCGGCGGTCCCGTCCGGGAGGTCCGCAATGATCTGCGCCAGCTCATGTGCCGCATTGAAGGCTGCATCGATCTGGCGCTTTACCCCGAAGAAGTTCTTCCTCAACGCCGTGACCGGATCGAATTGTTGGTCATCGACGAGGCCGAGCGGCTTTCCACCCAGAGCCTCGAACATGTCCGCGACCTCTTCGACCGCACCGGTATCGGCGTCATCCTGATCGGCATGCCTGGTTTGGAACGCAAGCTGGAACGCTACCCACAGCTCTACAGCCGGATCGGCTTTGCTCACCATTATCGCCCCTTGAAAGGCGACGAGTTGACCTTTGTGCTCACCCGTCACTGGCGCAAGCTCGGTCTGCAACTGAACGATACCGACTTCACCGACCAGCAGGCCATCGCATCCATTTTCCGGATCACTGGCGGCAACTTCCGCCTACTGCACCGGCTGTTCGTTCAGATCGAGCGCATTCTCAGGATCAACGAACTGTCGCTTGTCACCGACGATGTGATCGAAGCCGCCCGTTCCACCCTCGTCGTCGGTGCCACATAACGCTGAAGAAATCGCGTCAGATAGCGGTGAAGGTCACAGAGGGCCGTCATGATCCTGGGCTACGCACGGGTCTCGACCGGAGGCCAGAACCTTGAGGCCCAAGTGGAAGCGCTCAAGGCGGCCGGGGCTGAACGGATCTACAGTGAGAAGATCTCCGGCTCGCAGCTGGATAGGCCGGAACTCGACCGTCTCCTTGACCAGCTGCGGCCCGGTGACGTTGTAGTTGTCGCGAAATACGATCGCCTGAGCCGATCGCTCCAAGACCTTCTGATAATCGTCGAGACGATCCGAAACAGAGGGGCGGGCTTTCGGTCTTTGGCCGAGGACATCGACACTACGACACCAGCCGGACGCTTGGTTTTTCATGTCATGTCTTCGATCGCTCAGTTCGAGCTCGAGCGCATCGCCGAAAGGACCAAGGAGGGGCTGGCTGCCGCTCGTAAACGTGGACGGGTGGGCGGTAGGCCTCCCGCCCTGTCCAATGAGCGTCGTGCTGAGGTTCAGCGGATGCGAGACCAAGAGGGCCGCTCGATTTCGGAATTGGCCCGGTTGTTTCAGGTTTCTCCGAATACCATCAGACGAGCATAAGGTCGTTTACCACCGCTGACCGTGCCTGTGGATTCACCAGCGAGCATGGGCACTGTTTGGCGATCCACAGGCCGGCCAAGATTGGCCTTTACGAGATCGATCGGATCATGTGTCTATCGCTTGCCCTTGTTCGGCCTCTGCGTCAGCGCCGAAGCCGCTGCGGACTTGGCCGCCTTGCTGGACTTGGGATCGCGCAGCACCTTGGATGCGGCGCTTGCCGCCTTTTTGCTGGTCACTTCCGTATTTCTTGCCATCTCTATCACCTCCTTTCTGTGTTTCTGCTGATGATCAGTCAGGCCGCAGCCCGGGTGTTCAGAAGGCCTGCGAGGCGCTCTTTCCACCCCTCGGTGTGCACGATACGGGCGAGATGCAGGTTTTGGTCGAGAATCTCCGCCTTACTCAGCTTCGAGAAGCCGCTCCAGCCTTTCCCGAAGACGTAGATCGCGTTCCCTTTGCGGATACTTTCGAGAACTACGATTCCCCGGTCAACAAAGACGTAGGCGATATAATCCGAGAACCCGCCGGTCCCGACGAATTGCTCATCTGGGCCATGGTCGAGGATCGTTTTCTGACGATCGAGAATTACACTTCTCGTGCTGTCAGAGCAGCGCTTCAGGGTCTCATCGAGGTGGGATTTCATCCGGGACCAAGGGTATTGGCCGGGCGGCAGCATTCTCCAAGACAGGCGACGGACCTGGAGGCGGTCAAAGCGGCCAAGATCCACCGTGAGGATGTCGCATTCCCCGAAAAGCTCGAGCAGCAGATTCACAGCATGCCGGATCGTATCGTGATTTTCTGGCATGTTCTTGAAAGGCGACGTGGTCGCATAGGCCACACCGTTTACCTCAACGTAATTCAGCTCGATACCAGCCGGGTTCTCGAAAATCCGCGGATAGCACGCGCGGTAGATATCCCTGAACTCCTCATGCTCCTGCCCATCCCATGTCTTCCAGCGCCAGCGGACGGTCCGGATGTATCGGTCCTCTTTCTCTTGATCCCGACAGGCGATCCATTTTCCGTCCGCATTAAGACGGCTGACCGGTCCAAGCGCTGTCGGCAGAACAGTGTCGCCACTGATCGGATGCTCCGGAAACCCGAGGCGATGTAACTTCTCCTTCTGAGAGGGGCTCAATTCGACGGCCAGACGTAGATCGGCGCCGTGCTCGATCTCCACAAGATGCTGCTCGATATTTCGAATGCGTTTTTTTCGGATAGTCATTCTGTAGCCTTTTCTGCACTTCCGTAAGGGCCGTCAGTCGTTCTGCTTGACGGCATGTCGGTTTAGTAGTATAAAACCCGACGTTTCCGTAGGAAACTTCCCTAAAGAAGAGGGCCTGACGGCCTTGCGAAAATCCTACTATCTACACATGATATCATATACGGAGTCGTAGTGTCAAGCTCTACGGAAGATGGTGCCGTTTTCGGACAGAGACTGCGCACCGCTCGTGAGAACCGAGCCCTTACTCAGGCCGAACTTGCCCGGCACGCCGGGCTCCAGCCGGCGGCAATAGGCCACTTTGAAGCTGGCCGCCGCAAACCTTCCTTTGCAAACATTCGAGCTCTCGCCAAAGCTCTCGAAGTCTCGTCGGACTACCTGCTCGGACGCGCTGCGGATATGAAGGGCGCCACTACAGCGTTTCGAAACGAAGAGAACCTGAGCCAAGCTGATCGCGAGAGTATCCAGATGATGATCGATACGCTGGCGAAGCGGCGGCGCGGGGACACGGAGTGAGCAAGTTCAGGCTGACGTTGGCACGCAGGAGAGGCGAGCAGATCGCCTTCCAGCATGGCTTTGACCGCTTCCCCGTAAATCCGTTCAGCATCGCCGAGAACGAGGACATCCTTGTAGAGGCAAAGGAGCCGGGCGTCGAAGGCGTCAGCGGCTGCATCGTATTCAACGACGACGGCGTCGGGATTATCTATGCCACTGACATCCGGAGCGAAGGTTTCCGGCGTTTCACAGTGGCGCATGAGCTGGGGCACTACTTCCTCGACGGCCATCCGGAAGAGATTTTGAAAACAGCGCCCGTGCACTTCTCCCGGGCTGGTTTCACGCAAGGCGACAGCTCTATCGAGGTGGAGGCCGACCACTTCGCCTCGGGACTGCTGATGCCGTCGAGGCTGGTTCGCGAAAGCCTATACACTGCTTCCGTCGGCTTGTCGGGTATTCGATGCCTGGCCCAGGATGCGGAATGTTCGCTGACCGCCTCGGCGATCCGTGCAGCGGAATGCGCTCCATATCCCATGGCAGTGATCGTGAGCCGCGGCGAACACGTCGCCTACGGGTTCCTCTCCGAGAGCTTCAAGAAGCTCGGCCGTCTGCGATTTCTTCGAAAGGGTGATCTGCTGCCGGAGACGGCAACACGAACCTTCAACCGGAGTCCCGCCAACGTGCGGGATCGCCGCGAAACATGTGAGGAGACTACTGCTGAAAGGTGGTTTGCAGGCCCTCAGGTGGCGCTCGACGAGGAAATCGTCGGCCTTGGCCGCTACGGGTTTACCCTTACCGTCCTGACCGCCGAGAACCTCACCGAGGACCTTGGCGAAGAAGAGGACGAGGAGCAGAAGCTTGTCGAGAGCTGGACACCGAAGTTCGCCTACGGTCGGTAGGAGCGTCTCTCATGGATTTGTGGTCTCGCATGCGGTGCGGCTGGGCTACTTGGATGGCATAGCCGAGGTGCCAGCTCGCGGAATTCCATTCACGTAATGTTCTTTTTCGATTGATGCCCGGGAACAATCGTGACAACTTGGCCAAAAATGACACAGAGGAAGCTCCAGTGAACGCCGAGAACCCCGCGAACTTCGAGGAGCTTATGCATCGTGCAGGTCTCGATATCGAGGCCACAGCCGAGCTGCTGGACATGAGCGAGCGCAGTGTGCGCAGGTATCTGGGAGGGGAAGCCAAACGCCTCGACCGGCTCAAGTTGGAGAAGCTCAGGGAAGCAGCCGATGCAGCTTGCGGCGAGCGGCCAGCTTCCAGTTTCTCATTTGTGGATCTGTTCGCGGGTATCGGGGGACTCCGGCGGCCGTTCGAGGACATCGGAGGCCGTTGCGTATTTACCTCCGAATGGGATCGCTTCAGCCGGGAAACCTATGCAGCCAACTTCCCGGAGCCTGCCGACAGCGAGCATAGGTTGGAAGGCGATATTCGTCCCTTTGCGGCAGATCCTTCCACCATCCCGGAACACGATGTTCTGCTGGCAGGTTTCCCATGCCAGCCCTTCTCGATTGCCGGTGTTTCCAAGAAAAACGCTCTTGGCCGCCCTCATGGCTTTCTATGCGATACCCAAGGGACGCTCTTCTACGATCTCGCCAAGATCATTGCTCATCACCGCCCGCCCGCGTTCCTGCTGGAAAACGTGAAGAACCTCGAGCGGCATGACGGTGGCAAGACTTTCGCCACTATTATGCATGTTCTGACCAAGGAACTGGGCTACAACGTCAGCAAGCGCGTTATCAGCTCTGCTCCTTGGGTGCCTCAAAAACGGGAGCGCATCTTTATTGTCGGGTTCCGAGAAAAGACTGCTTTCAATTTCGATGATCTGGTGGTCCCGGAGGGGGATGGGCCAACACTCGGCTCAATCCTCGATGCCGAAGTCGATCCAAAATATACTCTGACGCCGCGCCTGTGGCGCTACCTGCAAGACTACAAGGCTAAGCATTCCAAAGCTGGAAACGGTTTCGGGTTTTCCCTCTTCGGCCCCAATGATGTCGCGCGAACCCTATCTGCCCGCTACTACAAGGACGGGTCGGAGATCCTGATCGCACAGGAGGGGGATCGCCCCCGGCGATTGACCCCCCGAGAATGTGCCCGGCTGATGGGGTTCGAGAAGCCGGGACAGACTTCATTCCGCATTCCGGTATCCGACACACAGGCCTACCGTCAGTTCGGAAACGCGGTCGTGGTTCCCGTTGTCTCCGCGGTCGCCCGGCTGATGCAGCCCCATCTCGAGACAGCCTTGGAAAGGGCTGGTCAAAAAATGCCGCCCCGCCAAGAAATCCTTCCGTTGTCAGAGGTTGCTACCGGCTGATGCCGGCGGATATTGTCTCGCCGGCAGTGCGATCGCGCATGATGGCCGGGATCAGGGGAAAAAACACGAAGCCTGAGCTGCTGCTGCGATCAGAGCTGCATCGGCTGGGGTTTCGTTTCCGTCTTCATAGACAAGACCTACCTGGACGTCCCGACTTGGTATTCCCAAAACGGGGGGCTGCGATCTTCGTGCATGGGTGCTTCTGGCACGGACACGACTGCCACCTCTTCCGGCTTCCGAAATCTCGGACAGAGTTTTGGAAAGAGAAGATTGCCGGGAATGTTGCCCGAGACCAGCGCCAAATAGCGGCCTTAAAAGAAGCTGGCTGGCGGGTCGGCATAGTCTGGGAGTGCGCGATGAAAGGGCGCACCAGGTTGCCTTTGAATATAGTGATGAGCCAGTGTGCGTCTTGGTTAGTATCGAGCGCACAGGAGATGGAAATACATGGTGATTAAACGGGGGCACTTGGGTGATTATTTCGAAGGCGTCGGCGTAAAGCGTTTGTCTGCCGTTGATGCCAACCCAAGGAGATCGAACCAGCACGAAGTCGGCACTACGGCCAAGATGCGAACCGACTTCCTTGGTGAGGCACACAACCGTTTTGGTGCGGTTTATGTCTGGCTTGGAGAGGATCAGGAGGGGTTCTCGGAAGAGGGATGGGCCACACATTACGATGCACGTGAAAACCATCCTACTCGCGCTCCTGAATGGCGCCTCTACTATCCTGCCAACTCGGTCACAGAGGCAATGACCGAAGGGGACACCCTATTCCTTGCCAAGCATCAGAACGGAACCTTGTGGTTCATTGTCGCTCCGGAGGGATCTACCAGCGAGCAGCAGCTTTTCTGGTTGTTCGGAATTCGGCCTGAAGGGCGATCCTTCGTATCCCGCGAGGTCGCTGAGGATGAGCCCCGCCTCGATTTTGCAGCACGGTTCATCCTTGAAGAACTTGGCATCGAATTTGAAGAACCCGAGGCTGATAAACTGGACACGATCATCGATCGTTTCGGGCTAACTTTCCCTACGACAGTCGTGATGTCAGATCTTGCGCGGCTCACCATGCCAGAGGTGAGGGCGGAAGATGATCCTGATGCGGCCCTGATGGCATGGCTTGACCAAGAAGAAGCGATGTTCCGGCGTTTGGAGCGCCGCATCGTCTCCGAGCGTCTCCGCGAAGGCTTCATGAACGGTGAGGAAACGGATGTAGATGGTTTCCTACAGTTTTCGCTCTCCGTTCAGAACCGCCGGAAATCCCGGATGGGGCACTCCCTTGAGCACCACCTGGCAGCGGTATTCAGAGCATTTGATATCCTGCATGAGCGAGGGGTCATCACGGAGCACCGCCACAAACCGGACTTCTTGTTTCCCGGGGCTGAAGCGTATCATGCAGCTCCGGCAGAAGGTCGGCCCGGGCTAATGATGCTGGGGGCAAAGTCCTCATGCAAAGATCGCTGGCGGCAGGTTCTGGCTGAAGCCGCCAAGATCAGTCGCAAGCATCTACTTACCCTCGAACCAGGTATATCTGAGCCACAGACTGAACAGATGGAGGCATCTGCTTTACAGCTCGTTGTTCCTTCTCTCCTCCATGGTAGCTACACCCAAGCTCAAAGAACGTGGCTGTGGAGCTTATCAGACTTCTTGGCCGAGATAGCCAAATATCAAAGGACTTAGGAAGGGAGCTACTGGCGCGGTTGGAGCGCAGCTGAAGCAGGAACCCAATCTTCAGTGCCTTACCCCATGCTACCGAGCTTCGACTTTGCCAGACATCAGTGCGGATGCACCTGTCATATCCTCATTCACTGAAAAAGAACCTTATGTATCCCGGGGTTATTCATTACTGCCGGGTTAAAGAGGGCGTAGGAGCACCTTCCAGCTTCGAGCAAGTCTCTTACACTTTACTGTATGTATTACGCGTATTACACTTTACATACGCGTAATACATACAGGTGGTGTAGATGGAAATTGCAACGCGCGAGGCGGTCCGTGAGGCTGCCGAGAAGATCATGCAGACAACGAAGAAGTCTGCTTCCGAAGTAAAGGCAGCAGAGGTCCGCGAGGTCATCAAGGGCGGGTCATTCAGCACGATCAACAAGAGGCTCGCAGAGTGGCGGGCCGAGCGTGAAGAGAAAGCCCTTTTCCGCAGTGCAATCCCCGATATGCCGGACGAGGTCCGCGGGCTCTGGGAGAGGGTCTGGCAGATCGCGGACGCCCAGCATCACGAGGTCCGGGATGCTTGGGCGCAGGAAAAGAAGGGTCTCACGAGAGATATCGAAGAGCGGGACACCGAGATCGCACGGCTTGAGGATGAGGTTTCCAAGATCCAAGCCGAGTTCGAAACCATGAACCGACAGGTCGAGGAGGCCCGTGAGGCACTCGCGGCTGCGGAAAATGAGCGGGCGCTGGCCATCGCGCGTGCTGAAACCGCCTCGGAACAGCAGGACCGGATCATCGAGAAACTCACCGCACGGCTCGAGCCCTATCTTTCCGCGAAAGAAAGCGATCCGAACCTGCCCCAAACGGCAGAAACCCGCAAAGAGGCCTGAGGCTCGCAGCAAGAAAACCGCGGCTGGGCAGCAGCCCTTTGAGACGGGGGCACCGGTGCCGAACGCTCTATGGCCGCCGTCGCCTCCCCTCGCCGATGCGGGCTGAGCAGCGCGAACGCCGCATCGCCATGCCAGCCCCCGGCCATCTGCGTGGGCCGTTTTGAAAGCGGCCAATTTTTACCTTTGTCCACTCCGTTCACAGCAACGGAGAGTGACAATGAACCTCGACAACCCCCTCACCTGGCACCTCGACGCCGAGGCGTCCGATCTGGAACTCCTTACACGGGATCGTCTGATCGCGCGCTGGCAGCACGGCAGCGACAGCTTCTTCTGGCGTGCCCAGGAATCCCGCCGGCTCGTGCCGCGGCAGGCGGGCGGCCTACTGCGCTACGTCTGGGCTGACGTCCTTGCCTTCGAGGGCGGTCCCCCGCCGGCCGGGCTGGAAGCGGCCTATCGCCGGAACCTGCTGACCGAGGATCAGGTCGCCGCGTTCTGCGCCTGCTCCACGGGCAGCATCATCGACCAAGCCAGATCCGGCCTGCTTCCCTGTCGCAGGATCGGGCGCGCCTATCGCTTCGTCCCGGCGGAAGTCGAGCGCTGGCAGGCGCGCCGCTGGCGCCCCCGGTCGCGCCGGGACCAGGGGTCGGCGCAGTGAAGGCCGCGCCTGCGGCATGGACCAGGGCAAACGAACGGGAGCCGGCAGGCAGCGCGGGAGGACCCGGCCGCGCCCCGAGCTTCGGGCCCCGGCGTGAACACCAAATCCTGCAATTCTGGCCGGTTACAGCCCGATGAATCGAACGGGGGGTGAAGTTTATGGCCCAAACTTCGCCCCCCGTTCCGTTCATCTGGTCGCGGATGAACGGCCCCGGAGCCGAATGACAACTCAACAAAGGTAATGAACGATGAATCTCTCCCAATCTCCCAATCTCTCGAACCTCAGCGATGTGCGCCTGCTGCTTCCGGCGATCTACTCGGAGGCCTCGGCAAAGGTCTACGATGCGGCGCTGAAGAAGGCGGCCCGACTGACCGGCCGGAAGCTGACGCAGCTTCCGGCCGACGAGCGGGCTTGGGCCATCCTGGCGGCCACCATAGTCTGGGCCGGGGAGTTCCGCGGTGCGACGCCGGGCGACCAGGAGCGCGCGTTCGATGCCTGGGTCAAGAGGGTCGGCAACGCCATCTCCAGCGCCAAGGCGCACCTTGCCCAGCCGGTTGCCGCCGTGAACGAGGACGCCGCGTGGGCGCGGTTCGAGGCTTATGCGTGCGAGGTCGAGAACACCTTCGACGAGCAGGGCGTTCGCCTGCTGCCGAACATGTTCTCCAAGTCGGTTGCGAACCTTCGGGCCCGGTGCCGTAATACCCACCCGGCGCGGCTTGACACCGCAACCGTGACGCAGGCGCTGGAGACGGCGCCGCCAGACAAGGCGTCAACGCTTCGCAACTCGATCGCGGCCCTGAACCGGCTGATCGCCGACCGGGCGCGGCATCCGGCGATCGCGGACCTGCTGCCGACCGGGCCGATCGGGCCGCTGCCGCGCATCCGCGACACACCGCTCGACTGGAGCCGGTTCGGGCCGGAGTTCCTGAAAAGCCGTGACCGCGCCATCCGCCTCGCGATCCGCGGCGAAGGACAGCAGCGCGATCGCTTCGGCGGCAAGCTCGGGCAGGACCCGCTCGCCGACCGGCGCGCGGCACGCAAGGGGCGAAGACGGCCGGTCCGCAACGTGGACGCGCGCCGCAAGGGCCATCTCAACGCGCTGAGCTGGCTTGTCCGCCATGCCTGCGAGGATCGCGAGGACGCCTACCGGCTTACGCGGATAGAAGACCTCTTCACCGCCGAGACGATCGAGCGGGCGGTGGCCACTTACGTGGCACGCGCGCAGGCCTCCGCGGTGCTGCTCGATCCGGAGACCACCTCCAGCGGCACCACCATCCTGTCGACCCTCGAGACGCTGGCGCGGCGCAACGGCTATGACGAGGAGGTGCTCTGGGCGATCGACGACGCCCGCTACGAAAAAGTCGACAGCTACCAGGCGCGCGAGATGTCGGTCGAGCGCGAGCAATTCATCAAGCTGGTGGAGCGCGACCCGGCAGTCGCGCGGGCAATCGTCTCCGGCCCCCGCCGGCTCGCCGCCGAAGCACAGGATGCCTTCGAGAACTGGGAGAGCCTTGGCGCCCGTGCCCGTAGCGAAGCGTTGCATGTTGCGATGGGTGCGGCGCTGATGGCGCTGCAACTGGCACGGTCGGTGCGCTCGAAGAACCTCAACGGGCTGATCATCGACGGTCCGGGTGCCGAACTCTTGCGGCCGCTCCGCGAGAGCCGCCCATGGCTCGACATCGCTCGCGGCCGGGTCAAGAACCGCCGTCCCATCGAGGGCGAGATCCCGCAGCGGCAATGGGAGGTCATCGCGAGCTGGCTCGACGAGGGCCTGCCGCGCTGGTGCGCGGCGAAGGGGATCGACACCGAGGCGAATGTGCATCTCGTGCCAGGCCCGAACGGCCTGCTTTCGCGCCAGAGCTTCAATCGCATTTGGAACCGCTGCATGGCCCGGCTCGGCATTCCCGGGTTGCAACCGCACATGATGCGCCACGTGGCGGCCACACTGTGGCTCGCCGCCCATCCGGGGGACTACGCCACCGTCGCCGCGTTTCTCGGCGACAGCCCGAAGACCGTGGAGAAGTTCTACGCCCGCGGCGAAGGCGCCGCGGCCGCGAAACTTTTCGGCGAGGTTCTCGAAAGCCTCGATCCCACCCTCGAGGCCTTCCTCAAGCGGAGTGCAGCATGACCCTCTCTTCCCGAACCCGCCGGGCGGACGCCCTTCCCGAACGCCTGCCGGACGTGCCGCCCGTGGTTGTCACGGGGATGCAGGACCACCTGCGGGCGCAGGACTTCCCTGCCCGTGGCATGGCCGCGGCGATGCAGGATTTCTACGCGCGGCTCCGGGCCGCCGGTCTGCCGCCGGAGCTGGTGACGCCCGAGATCTACGACGCCGTCGGCACCTCCCGCTCGCGTCTCCGGGCGCTGCTGGCCGGACTCCGGGCCTTCGCTCCCGAGGTGCCGCTGGCGCCGGCTGCGGAGGTCACGCGCCGCTGGGACGCCTGGCTTAACGCGCGTTACAATGCGAAACCTCGCAAGCCCCGCGCCAGCCAGCTCAATGGCCTGCCGGCCGCGGAGTGGCCGGAAGCCTGGCAGGCGGCGCTGCCAGCGCTCGACCGGACGGTCCGGCCCTACGGCAATCCCTTGCGGCCGCTGGAGCCCAAGACCCGTGCCGCGGTCGTCAGTGCCGTGGGACTGCTGGCGGTCAGCCGGACCTGGGCCGAAGGGCAGGGGGTCTCGTGCCCTGACACCCCCTCGCCCGACCTCTTCGAGGTCTTCGAGCGCTATCTGCTCCTCGAGCGGGAGGTGAGCTACCGGACGGGGTCGGACTACTTCGAGCGTCTGCGCATGTTTTTCCTGCGCGCGGGCCTGCTCGACCGGGACAGCCTCGCCGCACTCGAGGAGATTACGGGCGCGCTCACGGAAGCGGCAGGCGACGAGGAACCCGGCAAGCGCGCGACGCTGCACGCGTTCCGCCGCCGGTTTCGCCTCGGCGATGTGCTCCACCGCGCGATGGACGCCGAGGCCGAGGCCTCCCTCCTCCCGGCCCACACGACCGCGGCGTTGCGCCTGCGCCAGACGGCGGTCGCCTACGCGCTGCTCGTCAATACGGGCGATCGCCAGGGCGATCTCCGGCACGCCCGGATCGGGCACGAGCTTGTCAGGGATACCGACGGCATCTGGCGCCACGACCTGCGGCAGGGGAAGACCGGAGGCCGCAAGGAGATGGAGGCGCTCTGGCCGGGAACCTGTGCGTTGCTCGATGCCCATGTTCTGGCCGACCGGCCCGCCTGGCGGATCGAGGATCGCATAGCCGAGCTCGAGGATATGAACCTGCTGACGCTGTCGGACGCCGTGCTGCACAGGAACTTCCTCAACCGCAGACTCGAGGCGGACTTCCAGCTCTACGACGAGCCAGTTGCGGAGAATGCGCCTCGGGCGAAGCTGACCGGGCATCTGATCCGCACGCTGATCGTTGACGCCATTCGGCGCAGCCGTCCCGACGCGCTCTGGGCCGCGCAGCACATGCTGGGCCATGCCGAGCGGACGATGCAGGAAACCTACCGCACCGCCTTCGCCGAAACCGCCGCCGTGCAGGCGATGGATCGGCGGCTGGAAGAGGTCGAGAACTCGAACGGGGTGTCCAGCCGTGCCTTGGACAGCCAGTTGGGCGGTCGCCGGTGCCCCTCATGAGACGGTTCGGTCCACCGGGCTTCGACGTCCGGGGCCGGACGATACTGGACCGTGCCGAGCATCTCCTTGCATCGCCTCCTCAATAAGCCTTTGAACACCTCCAAGGACGTTCTCTCTTGCCGAGATAACGGCTGGCGAAGCTGCTTAGACATAACCCGTCGGGTTCCCGAGAGGCGTTGCCGCATCAAGGAACCTGGTTAGCCAGCGATAAAGATGGAGTGCGAAGGGGGGGGACCCGGGTAGGGCGCGGTCCTCTGGTTGAGACCGCGCCGGACCGGGGCCCCTGGAGAAAGGGAAGACCGGAAAATCAAGGCACCATCCAAGCGGCTCTATTGACCGGCACAGAACGCCGTCGCTTCGGAAACGGAGGTTTCCATGTCCCTGATCACGACCATCGCCCCCTGCCCTTTCAGGGCAGCGGAGACCGCGCTCAGGCGGTTTCTCCTCGGCCACGCCGAGGCACTGGTGAGCGCCGCCGGCCTTCTCGGAGAGCAGCCCGCCGTCCGGCGCACCGCCCGCCTGCTCGAGGAGCTGGTCGATGCGCCGCGCCTCACCCGTCGCCTGCGTCTCGAGCTGGTGGAACTGCACCGCTTGCTGGCGCTCGACCGCGTCGACGAGCCGGAAAGCCTCGAAGCTGCCTGCTTCGCAAAGATCGACCCTGCGTCTCCGGCAGTCGAGGAGATTTGCGAACTGACGGACATGCTGCGTGCACATCTCATCGCACTCGCAACATCCGAGGAGGGCGATCCTGCCTGGGAGGAAATTCTCTCGGCGGCCTGACCACCTCCCTCAGCCCCGCCACAGCGGGGCTGTCTTGACGCGCATGATCGCGCGCCGGCCAAGAAGGAGATGATAAGGATGGCCCATCAGAAATGTAACGACTTCCAGGTTCAAGCCCGAGCGCTCCTCGCGGTGCGGCACGGGCGAGAGCTCGGGGAACAGGTTGCCGCTATGCGCGACGCCCCGACAGGAGATCTTCCCCGGACAAGTCTGTCCGCAACGCTGCGGCGGCTTGCGGCCGGCGAAGTCACCGACGAACGGGACATGGTCGTGTTCGAGGCCCTCCAGAACGGTCTTGCAGCACGCATGTCGCTCGAGATCGTTGGCAGCAGGACGGAGCTCCGGCGCGTTGGATATGATGAGGATGGCGAGCTCTGGGCTCCGGTAGAGGTGACCGCCTATTCTGACTGGGGCGATGAGGCCCGAGCTGTCCACGACCGTCTCGAACGCTTTCTCGAGCTTCGACAGCAGCTCCTCGATCAAGCCACTGCCGAGCGTCTTGCCCGGCAGCTTCTTCGCTGAACTGACGGCGCCTCAATGGGGCGCCGTTCTTGAGGGGATCATTCTCCCACGTCATCTGCTGGATCACCGATGGCCAGCGCGCCGACATCTTCTCCTTTGGCTGCTGTCTGTCGGCGCGCTTCTTGAAAGTTTGAAGTTACCTACAGCGACAGGCGGAGCGGGTGATAACTCTGCTGGGTTGAAACAAGTGACGACTCTTTACTCGTCTTCCAAGCAGGCTATCAGGGTTCCGCCAACCTCTCGTGCCTCCCATGACACATCGCCCATGTCGCATTCTCTCAGGAATTTGTAACTGGCCGGAAGCACTGCCTCTACTCTCTCGATCCTGTAAAGTTTGTCCTGATCATGACCTGTTGCAATGATTTCCTGTTCCTCAGTGATGCCCACATATCTCGGCGCATAGTTGTCCACAGGTCCTGCTCTCCACTCTTTCCGTTAAATATATAGGTTAAAGAAGTTAAGCCGAATCAAAAGCGGAATTACTTCCAGCAAATCAAAGCCTTATGACTGCCCTAAGGGAGTAGAAACCCGTGAGTAGGGGAGTAGAAACCCGTGGCATGGGGGAGTAAAAACCCGTGTGGGGCGCCGGGGAGTAAAAACCCGTGTCTCATAGTAGTAGCTGGCGGTAGCGCATACGCAGCAAGGGATCGCCGTTTGCACCTTTCTCCTCGATCAGCTCGTAGGTGGGGATCTTCTCTGCGGCAATGGCTTTGCGCAGAGCCTTGGCGAAATCGGCATACCGCATCTGAGAGCCTGAGCGTCGATGCAGATCGCGGAACGAGAACGCCCATCCATCCGAGTTGTCGAGTCCATTTCCGGCGTGCCTCCTGGCAAGCCGATACAAGAACCGGTCGAGCCCAGAAGTGAGGTCGAAGTAGAGCGGTGTAATGCTCAACACCTCTTTGCGACTACCGGTTACGGCCCGGTAGATCCATGTCGGAATGGTCATCTGAGCGCCAAGCGGCTTGGCGTGGCCATCAGCATCTTTGATCTCATCGAGGGTGAAATCCGAGATCAGGTTGAAATCTTCGTGTCTGTCTTTCCGATCATGGCGACGGATCGTCGTTCGGATGCGGGTTGCCCGCAGGCGGTTCATGGCTGCCTTAAACCGCTCGTATTCTCGGCCACCTACCCTGCCCATGCTGTCGCACCAGCGAATGCTCTTCATAAGGTCATATGGCCGAAAGGAGATCGTTTGCGCCGGCGTTTCGCCTCGCTCCACCGCGGCGTTGAGCTGCGAAATGGCCCATATCACCAGATCGAAATCCCATATTGTGGCGATGTCGTCGCCCTCGGTTGAGGTGATGACTACCTGCTGGCCGCTCGGGCCTTCCCATTCGATACGGCGCTGGCCTCTCTTCGCGATCGACACCATGGGCGCGCTCATCATCTCCTTGTCGTCTCGCAAGGGAACGTCGCCGATGAGCGCCACAAAGAGGTCGAGTTGCTCTTTAGCAGTGCTCACTCGTCCGAATCCTGCGTAGATGCGTGCTTGCGTAGATACGCACGCGTAGCTTCATCAAGGATGTCTTGGTGCGTCCGGCCGGTCTCGAAAGACAGACGCCGCAGTGCTTGGTAGGTCTCACCATCGAGCACCAAGCTCAACCTC